>NZ_JBNCLB010000014.1:0-133126 GCF_049841815.1 Micromonospora sp. DT233
AGACCGAGACAGCTATCGTTCAACCTGAGCCAACCGGCGCCAGGTAAACAACCCTCCGGCAAACCGGGGGAACCTCAGAACGGCGAACCCACGGCTGATCAGACCCGTCTGCGGCGGCGAACACCGCGTCACCCAGCTGCGGTTAGGCCACACCCACGACATTCTCGTCTGACGCGCCGGGACCGGCGCCACTCCAGCCGACCGACAGGGCGACGGCGAAGGGCATATCGGTCGAGGTCCTAACAAATGAGACTCGGGACTTGACAAGCATAGGAATCTTTAAAACGTCGGTAATCGGACTACGACGATCGTCCTGACCATGGCATTGAGCTCTTCTGATTGGGGCGCTATCTACGGATCAGAAGAGCGGGAGTCGGGACCCGAACTGCTACGGGTCCGAGTGGGCTGGTCGGGGTGGGCGGCTCTTCGCTGCGGGGAATCGCGGCGAGGTCGATCGACGCGAGGTGGACGGTGCCGCCTCTCTTCCGGGCCTCGGCCCGAAACGCCGCCAGTTCGTTCCCGGGCCTCATCCTGGCAGAGCGGCAGGGCCCGGTTGCCGGGCGCTCGGCGCTGCGGCGGCGAAGCCGCCGGCCACATAGGTCTCGAAGCGGCACTCCGAGTTCGATACCCCGAAAAGTGAAAGCCGACAGCCCCTGACTCACCTTGTTCCCAGGGCCCGCCGAGCGCGTTCGCGGAGCGCGTTCGCGGAGGGTGTACGGCCGGTTCGGCTAGGGTAGGGGTGACTCCGGGTCAAGCCATGTGCCCTCCAGTGCCCGTCTTCGCCGCAGCTCACGCCGTGGTAGACGGGCCAGTCCCAGGAGTGGAGGTGCCATGTCGACCGATGGGATTTCCCGCACTCACAAGAGCCGCCGACCCCTCGACGGCGACTACGCCTGGCCCACTGAGCCGATCATGTCGCTGGCCTTGACCTGCGACCAAGCCACCACCCTGATCACCGTCTCGGGCGAGATCGACATGAGCAACGCCCACCTGCTCACCGAGATGGTGGAGTTCGCCTGCCATCCGCCGACGCCGACGATCGCGGTCGACCTCTCCGCGGTGACGTTCTTCGGCGCGCACGGGGTGAGCGCGCTGCTGCGGGCCCAGGACGCCGTCGCCCGCGCGGAGGCCGACTTCCGCCTGCCCGACCCGGCACCCTGTGTGACGTACATCCTCGCCGCGACCGGCGTCCTGGGCCTCTTCGATCCCGACGGCGCCCTCCGCGCGCCCGAAGGTGCACTTCGCACATCCGACGGCGTCCTCCGCGCGGTCGCGCCGGCGCTCGACGGCGGTCGGAGTACGACCGGGTGGGCGGCGGGCACGGCGTTCTGCCCCCCGCGCCCCGCACCGAGCATCGAGACCCAGCGGAGGCTCGCGTGACGTCCGACATCCACGCCTACCTCGACGCGCACCGCCGCGACCTGATCGCCGAGCTCATCGGCTGGGTGCGGATCCGGTCGGTCGCGGGGCTGCCGGAGCGCGCGGTGGAGGTGCTCCGGTCGGCCAACTGGCTGGCCGGCCAGCTGCGTGACCTGGGGTTCCCGGAGGTGCAGGTCTGGAACCGGGAGGGGGCACCCGCCGTGTACGCGCAGTGGTGCGAAGCCCCCGACGCGCCCACCGTGTTGATCTACAGCCATCACGACGTCCGGGCGGCCAAGGACGAGCAGTGGGAGGAGACCCCGCCGTTCGAGCCGGCGGAGCGCGGCGGGCGGGTCTACGGCCGGGGCACCTCCGACGCCAAGGGCCAGGTACTGGCGCACCTGTGGGGCATCCGGGCGCACCTGGCGGCGACGGGGCGCAGCGCCCCGGCGGTCAACATCAAGCTGCTCGTCGAGGGCGAGGAGGAGGCCGGCTCGCCGCAGCTGTCGGAACTGCTCGACGAGCACCGACCCACGGCGGACCTGGTGCTCTTCTCCGACACGCTGCTCTGGCACCGCGAGCACCCGGCCCTCTGCCTGGGCGTGCGCGGCATGATCAGCGCCCAGATCGAGGTGTACGGGCCGCTGCGCGACGTGCACAGCGGCGCGGTCTCCGGGCCGGCGCCGAACCCGGTCGTCGAGCTGAGCAGGCTGATCGCCGCGTTGCACGACGACAAGGGCCGGGTCACCCTGCCCGGCTTCTACGACGACGTGACCGAGCCGTCGGAGCGCTTCCGGCCCGAGCTCGCCGCGCTGCCGTACAGCGACGAGGACTGGCTGGCCCGCTCGGAGACCCGCAGCGTCGGCGGGGAGGAGGGCTTCACGGTGCTCGAACGGCTCTGGGCCCGCCCCGCCGTCGAGGTGCTGACCGTCGCCGCCGGTGACCTGACCGGCGCCTCCCGCGCGGCGGTGCCCGCCGTGGCCTCCGCCAGCCTGAGCATCCGGACGGTGCCGGGGCAGCGGATCGCCGGCGTCGCGGCGCAGCTGCGCAAGTGGGTCGCCGACACCATCGGCGACCGGGTGGAATACCAGCTGACGGTCTCGGAGGAGACCGCTCAGGAGCCGTACCGGACCCCGCCGGAGCACCCGGCGGTCGCCGTGCTCGACGCGGCGATGCGCGACGGGTTCGGCCGCCCGGTGGGGCGGATGGGCAACGCCGGTGGCGGCCCCGCCGAGCTGCTGGCCCGCAAGCTCGACGCGCCGGTGCTCTTCTTCGGCACCGGCCTGCCCGAGGACCGCTGGCACGACAGCGACGAGAGCGTCGCCGTGGAGGTGCTGCTGGCCGGGGCCGCCACCCTCGCCGGGTTCTGGTCCCGGCTCGCCGAGGCGACGCCGGCCCCGGCGCGGAAGTAACCAGACCGTTGAACCGGCGCGGAAATAAGCCGACGGGCGGTAGGTGTAGGGCCCCGGACCGCGGGTAGGGAGTTGAACGGGTCAAGACAAGCGCCCGCGAAGGTCCATCCCCCACGGTTCGGGGCCATGGCCGCGGCGCTGGTCCGTGCGCTTGGCTTCCTTCGTGCCGGGCCAAGAGATCGCGACGCGCGTGTCCTTCTCCCGAGCCCTCGGGTAGGGCCTGACCATCCCCCGAGCCGAACTGGAGCAGCCGTGTTCAATCCGTTGGAACACAAGGGCATCGCCCTGCAGGACCAGATCCGTAACTGGCGGGAACTGAACGTCGAGCCGATCGACCCGGAGGCCGTGGACCCGTACACGCGGTGCCGGATCATCACGATGAACGGCATCGAGGTCGAGGCGATCAACTTCCAGCACCAGTTCGTGCGCAACTGCCCCGACCAGGAGGTCCGCCGGCAGTTGGCGTACGTGAACTACGTGGAGAGCCAGCAGCAGCGGGTGGTGAACTGGATGCTGCCGGGCCAGGCCAGCGTCCTGGAGACGACCCTGGGCTACGAGCAGGTCGCGGTGGACCTGACCGCCTGGGTGGCCCGGCACGAGCCCGACCCGTACCTGAAGCAGGCGTACGAGTTCGGCGTGCTGGAGGACTTCGACCACCTCTACCGCTACGCCAACCTCTACGAGATGGTGGAACGGCGCAAGGCCGAGAAGATCGTCGACGGGCTGACCGAGGTGATGCCGGGCCGCCCGACGGTGCAGGAGCACCGGCACCCGTTCGACGAGATCCGCACCCCGTACGACCGCAACAGCGTCGACCCCCGGTCGAAGCTGCACGCTTTGACGATTCTCTCCGCCGAGCAGCAGGTGATGTTCTACTACATGAACGTCGGCCCGCAGTACATGGAGCCGATCGCCCGCCAGCTCTACCAGGAGATCAGTCTGATCGAGCAGGAGCACGTCACCCACTACGAGTCGCTGGTCGACCCGGGTGAGACGTGGTGGGAGCGGCTGCTGACCCACGAGTACAACGAATGCTGGCTCTACTACTCGTTCCTGCAGCAGGAGAGCGACCCGCGCGTCAAGGCGGTCTGGGAGCTGCACCTGCAGATGGAGCTGGGCCACCTGCAGCAGGCCGTCGACCTGCTGCGTCGCCACGACGGCCGGGAGCCCGAGGAGATCGTGGGCAGCGCCGGGCTGCCCGAGCCGCTGACCTTCGAGCCCAACAAGGAGTACCTGCGGCACCTGCTGGCCACCCAGATCGACCTGACCAAGCTCGGCGAGGGCTACGTCCGCGACGCCCACGAGCGCTTCGAGTGGATGCAGCAGCAGTTGCACGACGGCCAGCAGCCGCCGAGCGAGCAGGTCATCGACATGCACCGGGAGCGCTTCGGCGACGAGTACCGCATCGAGACCGAGGGCCCGCACCCGGTGGAGACGCTGCGCGCCCAGGGAGGCACCCATGCCTGAGATCGCGACCCCGGCCACCCCGGGCCCCGAACTGGACGTGGTCGACCTGCTGCTGGAGCAGCACGCCCGGATCGAGCAGCTCTTCCTGCTGGTCATCGGCGGCACCGGCGAGGTGCGGCGGGATGCCTTCGACGACCTGGTCAAGCTGCTCGCCGTGCACGAGACGGCCGAGGAGGAGGTGGTCCACCCGCTGGCCCGGGACCTGCCCGGTGGCGGCGGGGACGCCATGGTCGACGAGCGGCTCGCCGAGGAGCGCCAGGCCAAGGAGACCCTGCAGACCCTCATCGCCGGTGGCGTGGACGCCGACGGCTTCGACACCGGCATCATCCTGCTCCGCGACGCCGTGCTCACCCACGCCCGCTACGAGGAACGCTACGAGTTCCCGCTGCTTCGCCAGCACGTGCCGGCGGACCGGCTGCGGGCCCTCGCCACGGCCGTAAGGGCGGCCGAGGCCACCGCACCGACCCGGCCGCACCCCAGCGCCCAGACGGCCAAGGGCAACCTCGCGGCCGGGCCCGCGCTCGCGGTCATCGACCGCGTCCGCGACGCGATGCGCAAACCCTCCGAGAGCTGACCCCGCCACCGGCGGCCCACGGAAGACCCAGGAAGGAAAGGACAGTGCCGTGAGCGGCAACCAGTACCAGGAACAGGACCCGAAGGAGCAGTACCGGGGGCCGGAGGAGCAGACCGGCGGCCAGCAGTCGGCACCCGGCACCACCGCGGCGATGCCCGACGAGCCGGATCACGGCGAGGAGAGCTACCAGGGCACCGGCCGGCTGACCGGCAAGCGGGCGGTGATCACCGGTGGTGACTCGGGCATCGGGCGGGCGGTCGCCATCGCCTTCGCCCGGGAGGGCGCGGACGTGCTGATCGCGTACCTGCCGGAGGAGGAGGACGACGCCCGGGAGACCGCGCGGCTGGTCGAGAAGGCCGGCCGCCGGGCGGTGACCGTGCCCGGCGACATCCGCGACGAGGCGCACTGCGGCGAGATCATCTCGCGCGCGGTGAGCGAGCTCGGCGGCCTGGACATCCTGGTCAACAACGCGGCGTACCAGATGTCGCAGCCGGGTGGCATCGTCGACATCACCACCGAGCAGTTCGACCGGGTCCTCAAGACCAATCTGTACGCGATGTTCTGGCTGTCGAAGGCGGCGGTGCCGCACCTGCGGCCCGGCTCCACGATCATCAACACCGCCTCGATCCAGGGTTACCAGCCCTCCCCCGACCTGCTCGACTACGCCACCACGAAGGCGGGCATCATCGCCTTCACGAAGGGCCTCGCGCAGGGCCTGGCGGAGCAGGGCATCCGCGTCAACGCGGTCGCCCCGGGGCCGATCTGGACGCCGCTGATCCCCGCCACCATGGCCGAGGAGAAGGTCGAGTCGTTCGGCAAGGACGTCCCGATGGGCCGCGCCGGGCAGCCGGCCGAGCTCGCCCCGGCGTTCGTCTTCTTCGCCTCCCAGGAGTCCAGCTACGTCACCGGTGAGGTGCTCGGCGTCACCGGCGGCAAGCCGCTCGCCTGACGGACTGTCCCGTCGACCGGCCGCCCACGCGAAAGCGTGGGCGCCCGTCGCCGTACCGGCGGGGTGTCAGGCGTGGTGGTGGCGCAGGACGGCGGCGGCGGTCTCGGTCAGCGGCGTGTCCGGCACGTTCGCCTCGACCAGCCGCCGGTAGGCCCGGTCGGCGGGGATCTGCTCCCGGTCCATCAGCAGCCCGAGGGCCCGTTGGATGAGGTCGCGGCGGTGCAGCGCACCGGCGAGGCCGGCGAGCAGCTGCTCACTGCCGGCGTCCAGCCGGGGCAGCGGCGCGGGCGACTCGTCCGCCTCCCCGTACAGGGACTCGACCCGGTGGATCAGGGGCCGCATGGCGTCGGCGTCGCGGGCATAGAGGTTCAGGGCCCCGACCAGGTTCCCGCTGCCGGCGAAGAGCGGAATGGAGAGCGACGCCCGCACGCCGTGGCTCCAGGCCACGTCGCGGAAGCCGGGCCAGACCACCGCGCCGGCCACATCGGGTACGCCGACCGTCGAGCCGGTCTCCAGGGCGGCCAGGCAGGGGCCGGCATCGTCGGCGTACTGGGCCCGGTCGACCGCCTCGGCCGTCTCGCCGCTGGCGGCCTGGGTGCGGCGGCCGTCCTCGGCGAACACGGTCACGGAGGCGAAGTCGACCGGGCCCACCAGGCTCGGGCAGAGCCGGACGATCGTGGTCAGCCGGCCGGGCAGGGCGGCCGAGTCGTCGGGCAGCTCGGCGAGGCCGAGCAGGGCGGCCGTCAGCTCACCCGTGGTCGATGCGGTCATCGGCGGACCTTCTTCATCGCCCGCGCCACCAGGGTCTCGGCGACATCCCGGACCTTGCGGTTGCTGTCCTGGCTGACCTTCGACATCAGCGCGAACGCCTCCTCCGGCGAGCAGCGCCGCTCCCCCATGATGATCCCCTTGGCCTGTTCGATCACCGCCCGGCTGCGCATCGCCTCCTGCATCTGCTCCGCCAGGGTGGTCGCGCTGTCGTAGAGGTGGGCATTGGCCAGGGCCACGGCGGCGTACGCGGCGAAGCGCTCCGCGAGGGCGATCGCGGCCGGGTCGAAGGCGTGCGGGTCGCTGCCGTAGACGTTGAGGGCACCCACCACCGCCTCCTGGATGGGCAGCCCGATCGACAGCGAGCTGCCGACCCCGGCGGCGTGGGCCCGCCCCGCCCAGATCGGCCAGCGCCGCTCGGCCGTCGTGTCCGGCACCGAGACGCTGTCGCCGCTGGCGGAGGCGTCCAGGCACGGCCCGCGCTGGTGCTCGTACTGCCACTCGTCGAGCCCACGGGCCAGCTCGCTGGTGTAGGCCACCGTCGTCCCCGCCCGCCCCCGGATCATGGTGACCGAGACGTCCCGGCTGCCGGGGACGGTCTGGCTGGCCAGTTCGGCCACCCGGCCCAACATCTCGTCGAGGCTGGACTGGTCGAGTCTGATCCGGCCGAGTTCGCTGAACGCCTCGGCGGGATCCATTGTCGGCTGCACCATCGCAGAAGTCCTTGTCAGCCGGGCGGGCCGGCGGGTCGGGGCACCTGAGCGCTCGACCACCACGGTCCCGGCCCACGGCCGGGACGTAATGGTCTTGTTCTAGCCCTACCCCGCGTACCGCGCCTCACACCCCGCCACCGCGCGGCTCGGTGTTGTGCCGTTGCACGGTGCTCGCTACAGTCGGACGATTGCATCGACGAAGGTGATTTCTTTAGGGGGTGGGCGGTGCGCTCCGTACGCGTGACAGCGGTGGTGGCGGCGGTGCTGGCCGCCGCGCTGCTCCCCGACGCCGCCGGCGCGGCCGGCGCGGCCCCCCGGTCGTCCCCGGCGCACCCCTTCTTCTCGGCGCACACCGCCGGTCGGGTCAGCGTCGCCCCGGACGCTCTGCGCTACAGCTGGCCGGGCGTCTACTTCGAGGGCCGGTTCCTCGGCACCGGGGTCGGCATGGTGCTCGACGACTCCGCCGCCGACTACGACGTCCAGATCGACGGCCGGACCGTGCAGACCCTGGTGACGCCGGGCCGGATCACCCACTGGGTGCACGGCCTGCCCGCCGGGGCGCACCGGGTCCGGCTGGTCAAGCGCTCCGAGAGCCCCTGGGCGACCAGCTCCTTCGGCGGCTTCGTGGCCGCGCCGGGCGGCCGGATCCTGCCCGCCCCCGCGCCCCGGCGGCGGCAGATCGAGTTCATCGGGGACTCGCACACCGCCGGGTACGGCAACGAGTCGACCACCCGCGACTGCACCGGCGACGAGGTCAACCGCACCACCAACGCCGACCGCAGCTTCGGCGCCGCCACCGCGCGCCGGCTGCACGCCGACTACCAGATCAACGCGTACTCCGGCCGGGGCATGGTGCGCAACTACAACGGCAGCGACCCCGGCGTCAACTACCGCACCTTCTACGACCGGGCCCTGCTCAGCGAGGCCGGTGACGTCTGGCGTCGACCGCCCACCTGGCGTCCGCAGCTCGTGGTGGTCGGCCTCGGCATCAACGACTTCTCCACCGCCGTCAACCCCGGCGAGGAGTGGACGCCGGAGAGCCTGGCGACCGCGTACCGGGCCGCCTACCACGGCTTCCTCGACAAGCTGCGGGCCCGCTACGGCAGCCGTACGGTCATCGTGGTCAGCGCCAGCGACATGGGCAACGCCGCGTTCGTCGACAGCGTCCGGCAGGTCGTCGGGGAGCGTACGCAGGCCGGCGACGACCGGCTCCGGTTCTGGCACCAGGACACCAGCGGGTGGGACCTGCTCGGCTGCCACTGGCACCCGTCGCTGCACGACCACGAGATCTTGGCCGACCAGCTCACCGACCTGATCGACACCCTGCCGCTGCGCTGGTGACTCCCGGCGCGACCCGCACTCGATTCCCCCGCAGCTCCACTGGTCGTGCCCCGCGGATCAGGCCGGCCTAGCCGAG
Source organism: Micromonospora sp. DT233 (assembly GCF_049841815.1). Taxonomy (NCBI): domain Bacteria; kingdom Bacillati; phylum Actinomycetota; class Actinomycetes; order Micromonosporales; family Micromonosporaceae; genus Micromonospora; species Micromonospora sp. DT233. The sequence goes on from NZ_JBNCLB010000014.1 coordinate 8,660, forward strand.
GCGGGACATCGTCCGCTTGGTTCTTGGCCCGGTCACCCGCGCCAAGGGCGGCAGGTGCCTCCTGTTCCGGACGCTATGGAGCTGATTCGTTCACGACATCGCCCAGCCCTTCCCTCGGGTGATTCGTTTGCGACATCAGCTCCATAGCGTCCGCGAACGACTTCCCCGCCGGCCGGGGGGAAGCGGCCAAGATTCGGCGCGGGCGGGCCGGATTTTCGCTTATTGGGGGGCGGTGGGGGGTGCGTCGGCTTCGGCGGCGGGGTCGAAGAGGGAGTCCGGTGGGGCGGCGGCGACCGGGGCGGCGCGGTGCTCCGGCGGCGGGAGCTGCCGCGCCGGTTGGCGGGTGTGCAGGCGTACGCCCGCCGCGCCGCGCCGTGCGGTGACGGTGAGGGTGACCATCCGGATCGGCTCGGGTGGGGTGACGAAGCCGCGCACGCCCCATCGGACCCAGATCGGCACCCGCCCGGCCTCGGCCTCGGCGAGGAGCTTGTCGACGGTGCGTCGCCGGTCGGTGTGGTCGATCTCGATCACCACGGGTGGCGCGGCGGGGCGGGCGCAGGCGACGTCGATGACGGACTGCTGCCCGGCCATCGGCGGGGGCAGCGGCACCACGCTGGCCGCCCGCCGGTAGACCCGCCAGCCCCGCGCCGTGGCCCAGTCGGCGATGGTCTCGATGAGCAGCTCGGTCAGCCGCTCGGTGGTGAGGTCGACGAAGGTCAGGGCGGCGAGGCGCGCGGAGAGCGACTCGGCCAGCCGGGCGGCGTCGTCCGGATCGGTCATCTTTGTTGGTTCACTCCCGCCCGTCCACATGCGACTATCATTCGCGTATCCAGACCGCTCGATCGAGAGGCCCTGAGTTGAAGAGGTTCGTGCGCAATGCCGTCCTGGCCACGCTCCTGACCGTTGCGGGCACGACGGCGGTGGTGGCCAGCCCGGCCATGGCCCTGCCGTACCCGAACGACAACGAGAGCATCACCTTCGTCTACTACTCCGACGCCAGCAAGACCGTCCAGGTCGGCATGCACGTGTACGGCAACTGCCTGGAAGACTTCCAGTGGGGCGTGCGCACCTCGTACTCCACCTGGAGCCGGACGACCTGCCCGCGCGACCTGCCGTAGCGCTGACCGACGGGGTCCGGGGGACCGGACCCCATCGGCACCCGCACCGGTCAGCGCCGCACCCCGACCCCGCCGAAGCCGTGCGACACCCGGTCGCGGGGCTCGCCGTCGGGCCGCCAGTCGGCCAGCCAGGCCAGGCCCGGCTCGGCCAGGTCGTACCCGTCGAAGAAGCGCAGGATCTCCGCGCGGGTACGTGGCGTCAGCGGGGCGCTGCTGCGCTGGTAGACCGCCCGGCCCTGCTGGGCGGGCATCGGCGGGGCGCCGTCGAGCGTCAGGTGGGACAGCAGCAGCTGGCTGCCGGGGGCGGTGGCGTCGCGCAGCCGGGCGACCGCCGCGTACGGGTCGTCGGCGTCGGGCACGAAGTGCAGCACCGCCACCAGCAGCACGGCCACCGGCTGGGTGAGATCGATCGACGCGGTCACGTCGGGGTGGGCCAGCAGTTCGTCGGGGCGGCGCAGGTCACCGCGGACCACGACCGTGCGGGCCGCGTCGCCGAGCAACCGCCGGGCGTACGCGACGGCGACCTCGTCGTAGTCGACGTAGACGACGCGCGACTCGGGGGCGACCGCCTGCACGATCTCGTGCACGCTGCCCTGGGTGGGCAGCCCCGCGCCGATGTCGATGAACTGACGTACCCCCTGCTCGGCGGCGTAGCGGACGGCCCGGCGCAGGAACGCGCGGTTGGTCTGGGCGGCGACGCCGGTGTCCGGGAAGATCTCCAGCACCTGCCGGGCGGCGGCCCGGTCCGCGCCGAAGTTGTGCGAACCACCCAGGTAGTAGTCGTACATCCGGGCGACGTTCGGCCTGTTCTCGTCGCTTCCCGGGTCGGCCGGCGCGGTCGCGGCCGGCGCGGGGTCGGCCGGCGCGGTCGCGGCCGACGCGGTCGGGGTCTGCTCACTGGTCACGGGTGCCTCCACGGGGACGGTCTGCTGGGGCCCTGAATGTCTAGCACCCTGCGCGATCCCCGACTCACCCGCCGTGTCGTTGATCCGGTTGTGACCGCCGCCCGACCGGGGCGACGGTGGGGTGCCGGCCCGGCCGGTGCCACCAGGTGCGAGGAGGGCGCGATGACCCGTCAACGCAAGACCGTCGAGGTGGATCCGGTCCTGTTCCGCGCCGTGTACGACTCCCCGGCCGCGCTGCCCGGCCGGCATCGCTGGGTGACGTCCGACCACGACGTACGCCGGATCGAGAAGCTGCTCGGAATGCCGGCGGGCAGCATCGGCGCGCCGCTGTGGGTCAGCGGCGACGAGCCGGACTGCCCGAAGTGCGCCCGGCGGGTGACCTGGCTGGACATCGTCTCGTCGGCGCTGCACGGCGTGCACGACCCGGCGATGATCGCGCGGGTCATGCTCGGCGAGCGCCGGTACGTCAACACGGAGGTGCCGGCCGCGATCCCCGGCGTGTACTGCGTGGACTGTCGCACCCCGATCGACGGGCTGCGCAGCTTCAAGTGCCACAACTGGGCGTACGCCTTCGAGGCGCTGGAGGCGGTCGTGGATCGGATGACCGGCGGTGATCGGGGCGCGGACAGTTGATAAGGTGAATTGTGATTCAGGGCATTTTGTCAGACGCGCCGCAGGTCAGCGTTGATTTGTACCGCGACATCGTCGACTTCGCCGACGACACACCGGAATCGGTGCAGTGGTTCGCGGGGCACTTCACCGAGTGGTCGATCATCCTGCTCGGGCTCCTCCTGGTGGCCGCGGCCCTGCCGAAGCTCGGTGCCGGGCCGCGCAACCTGGCGCTCGCGCTGACCGCCCCGTTCGCGGTCGTCCTCGCGTACGGCGGGAGCGAGCTGCTCAAGACGGTGGTGGACCAGGACCGGCCCTGCCGCGTCCCCACCGAGCTGGTGATCATCGCCGAGCAGTGCCCGCCCGTCGGCGACTGGTCCTTCCCGAGCAACCACTCGACGATCGCGGGCGCGCTGGCCGTGGCCGTCCTGCTGCTCTCCCCCCGGCTCGCCTGGTTCGCGATCCCCGTCGGCGCCCTGTCGGCGTTCTCCCGCACCTTCGTCGGGGTGCACTACCCGCACGACGTGATCGCCGGCTTCCTCCTCGGCGCGCTGGTAGTGGCCGTCGTCGCCCCGCTGCTGGCCCGCCCGGTCGCGCAGGTGCTGCGTCGCCGCCGGGACCGCCGGGTCGACCACCCGGTCCCCGACACCGCCCGCCGGGGCCGCTGACCGGCTCGCTCAGCGGGTTCAGTGGCCGGCCCGCTCAGCGGGTTCAGTGGGCGGTGAGGAGCAGGGTGGCGACCGTGCCGAGCGCCAGGAACGGGCCGAACGGCAGGTGACCGGACCAGCGCACCCGCCCGGCCAGCAGCAGCGCCAGGCTGGTCAGCGCGGAGAGCGTGAACGTCACGAACATCCCGAGCACGAGGACCGGCCAGCCGTACCAGCCGAGCAGCGCCCCCGCACCGAGCGCCAGCTTGGCGTCGCCGAGGCCGAAGCCGCGCCGCCCGAGCAGCAGGGTGGTGGTGGCGAAGCAGAGCGCCAGGCCCACCCCGGCGACCGCCGCCCGCAGCCACGGTGCCGGGCCCGCCCCGGTCAGCGCCGCGACCCCGAGCAGCGCCGCGAGGCCGGCGGCGGCCGGCCAGGTGAGCCGGTCGGGCAGCCGGTGCACGGCGGCGTCGACGAAGACCAGCGGCACCGCCCAGCCGAGCCACCAGGCCAGGGCCGCCAGCTCGGCCGGGGAGCCGCCCACGACGACCAGCGCCGCGAGCGCCGCGAGCACGGCGGCCTCGACCGCGCCGGGCGGGGCGCCGATCCGTGACCGGCAGGCCGGGCAGCGCGCCGCCGGGCCGAGCGCCGGCCAGGGCCGGTCGAGCGCCAGCGCCGCGCCGCAGGCCGGGCAGCCCGTGCGGTCCGGCTCCCCCGCCGGTACGGCGTACCGGGCGACGGCGAGGCGGAGCACCGGGGCGACGGCCAGCACGGCCGACAGCCGCGCCCACCCCCGCCGACGCGGCCCGGCGGTGGCCGGGCGGGGGCGGTCGACGGTCATGCCCGGTCCTGCGGGACGGGGCGGCCACGGGGTCGGCGCGGACACTGTGAGTCACGCTCACCTGACCCCGGTGTAGCGGATGGCGCGGAATCGGACCCCGGGCGGGCCCGCCCCCGCCCCGGCCGCGCACCCTGCGGGTCGGCCGGCCCACGGGCCCCGGCGACCGCCGCCCGGGGCTGGTGTTTCGGGCCGAACGCCCCGGATCGGGCCGGTGCGCCGACCGAACGGACGACGAGTTCCACGCCGACGGCGCACCTGACGGTCGAGGTGGCGGCCGGCACCATACACCCGGAGCGGAATGCCCGCCCGTGCAGACCGGCTTTCCCACCCACCATTCCCGGCACCGCCCCCCATCACCGAGAGTATTAGCGCAAATTGCCCCTGTCGCATCGGCAGGTGTCAGCTTATGCTCGCCCCTTGGGTAGGACACAACCCCGGCAAAGGCGTCGGCGGCAGCACGAGGACATTGGTTCACGGCTTTACGAAGATCAGCGAAGGCACATACCGCGGTGGCGCGAGGTGGGACCCGGAGGACGTCGGACGGCCGCGTCGCCGTAAGCCCGGTGGCGGTCGACGCCGCCCACCCGGGCCGCCAGCAGGGAGGCGCGGCGTTGCGTACACGGCACCCCGGCCGAAGGACGATCCTCCTGGTCGCGGCCCTGACGACCGGCCTGGTCACCGCCTGCGGGACGCAACCCACGCCCACCACGGAACCCCTGCCGGCGACCCGGAAGGCGGCTCCCACGCATTCGGCGGTCGAGGAGCAGGCCGCCCGTAAAGCGGCACTCACCGCCTATGCCGGATATCTCGCGGCGTCCCGGACGGCGAGTCGGCGCGGCGATCCGCACCACCCGGAGCTGACCCGGTTCCTGGCAGATCCCCTGCTCACCCGGGTTCGACTGGCAATTCGCGACGCGAAGGAGCACGGTGCCATGCGTACCGGAAAGCTCGTCTCCGATCCCACCGTCACCTCCGTGAGCCTGGACGGCGTCCCGGCGACCGTGGAGATCCAGGACTGCGTGGACGCCAGCGGCTACCGGCTGGTCTACACGAAGACCAAGAAGGTGGTCCCCGGCTCCGGCGGCGGACGCCACCTGGCCACGGCGACGGCCACCCGGTACCCGAAGGACCGCTGGCTGATCAGCGTCGCCGTCGCGCACGAGGACCAGCCGTGCTGACCCGCGGCGTACGGCTGATGGCCGGGGTCGGCCTGGCCCTCGTGCTCGTGGTCGCGGCCGGCCCGCCCACCACGGGCGTCGCGGCGGCGGCCCGGGAGGGCGGGGTCGAGTGCCCCATCGGCCAGAACGACTGCAACATCTGGGACGACGACCCGGGCACCCCGGGCGGCGGCGGCAACCCCGGCGGTGGGGACGGCGGAGACGACGGCGGCGGGGGCGGTGACGCGCCGGCCGGCAAGTGCCAGTGGGAGGGCAAGGTCCTGCCCTGCTACGACGACGTCCTCGGCTGGTTCAACAACGGCAACGGCTGCTACTACAAGCTGGAGGAGCCGCAGCGCGAAGGCACCCCCGAGGGCAAGCAGTGGTACCTGGTCACCTGCCACGGCGACCTGGGCAGCCAGCAGCCCGAGCTGTTGGACGCCGCGCCGCCCGGCTTCGGCACGCCGCCCGACCCGGAGGAACTGGCCCGGCGGGCGCTCGCCTCGATCTCGCTGCTGCCGCCCCGGGCCTCGGTGGCCCCGCGCAAGAGCAAGGGCCCCGGCCTGGTCGGCCTGCCCGTCTGGATGTGGGCCAGCCCGGGGGAGGGCTACTTCGGCCCGCTGAAGGCCTCCGCCTCGGACCGGGGCCTGACGGTGACCATCACCGCGAAGGTGAACGAGATCGTCTGGACCATGGGCAACGGCGACAAGGTCAGCTGCGCCGGCCCCGGCACCCCGTACGCGGCCGGCGGCCGGCACGCCGGTCAGCCCTCCCCGGACTGCGGCTACCCCGACGGCTACCCCAAGTCCGGCACGTACCGGGTCAGCGCCACCACCTTCTGGAACGTGCACTGGGAAGGCGGGGGCGAGAGCGGCGACATCCCCCAGACCCGGACCAGCGGGACCGTGCAGATCGAAATCGACGAACTTCAGGTGGTAACCCGGTGAGCCTCGCGACGCGCAACGACATGGGCCCGGTGGACGCCCCCATCGCCCCGCCCAAGGTGCTCCGGCAGCGCCGGGTCCGCCCCGGGCTGCTCGGCCTCGCGGTGCTGCTGATCGCCCTCGGCGGCCTCGGCGCGGCGTTCGCGGTCACCTCCGTCCGGGCCACCGGCACCTACCTGGCGGTCGCCCGGCCGGTGGAGGTGGGCCGCACCCTCAGCGCCGACGACCTGATCACCGTGCAGGTGGCCGGCGGGCAGGGGCTGCGGCCGGTGCCGGCGACGCAGCTCGACGAGGTCGTGGGCCGGCGGGCGGCCGTCTCGCTGGCCCCGGGCACCCTGCTCACCCCCGCCCAGCTCACCGACGACCCGCTGCTCGGCCCCGGTCAGCAGCAGCTCTCGCTCGACCTCGACCCGGGTCAGGTGCCGGCGAAGCGGCTGCACCCCGGCGACCGGGTGCTGCTGGTCAGCACCCCCAGCCGCAACGCCAACGGGCAGAGCTCCGGCAGCACCCGCTTCGAGGCCACCGTCATCGACACGTCCACCCCGAGCACCAGCAGCGTCGTGCTCTACGTGGCGCTCACCGCCCGGGACGTTCCGGCCGTGGTGGCGCTGGCCGCCCAGGATCGGATCGCGGTCGTGCTGACCAAGGCGGCCTGAGCATGGCCATCGTCGCCCTGGTCTCGGCCAAGGGTTCGCCCGGCGTGACCACCGCCGCGCTGGCCTGCGCCCTGAGCTGGCACCGCCGGCTGGTGCTCGCCGAGTGCGACCCGTCCGGCGGGTCGGTCCTCGCCGGCTACCTCGGCGGGGCGCTGGACGGCCCCCGGGGCATCGGCGAGCTCGCCGTCGGCGAGCTGCGCGACGGCAGCATGGACTCGACGTTCTGGTCGCAGCTGGTGGACCTGGACGCGCCCCGCCGGGAGCGGCTGCTGCTGCCCGGCGTGGTGGATCCGGCGCAGGCCGGCAGCGTCACCCCGCTCTGGCGACGGTTCGCCGACTTCTTCGTCGACCTGGAACGCGGCAAGCCCTCGTACGACGTGCTCGTCGACTGCGGGCGGCTCCAGGTGGCCGGGCCGCCGTGGCCGATCCTGCGGGCCGCCGCGGTGGTCCTCGTGGTCACCCGCGCGCGGCTGCCCGACCTCTCCGCCGCCCGATCCATGATCGGTGCGATCCAGCGGGACTTCACCGACCATCGGGTGCCGCCGGGCACCCTGCACCTGCTGCCGGTCGGCGACGGTCACCGCCCCGGCGAGATCAGCAAGGCGTTGGGGCTGCCGGTGATCGCCCGGCTGCCCGACGATCCGCGTACCGCGCAGGTGCTGACCCTCGGCGGGACCGTGCGGGCCGGGCGGCCGCTCATGCGCGCGGCCGCCGGCCTGGAGGCACCCGTGCGGGCGCTGCTGGAACACCGCCGCGCCCGGCTGGCCTGGCCGGTGAACCGGGGGGTGCCGGATGCGGTTTGAGCCGGTCTCCCACGACCCCCGGGCACCCCGGCAGCCGAACGCGACCTCCATCGCCCCGCCGCTGCCGCCGAACGGGCGACCGCGCCCGCACCCGGCGGCACCGCCGGCGGGTGGTGCGCCGCCGCCGGCCCGCGTCGCCCCACCGCCGGCCGGCGACTACCCACCCCCGGCCGGTGTCGCCCCGCCGCCCGACGCCCCGGCGGCGGAGCCCGCCGCTGCCCCGCCGAAGCCCCGGATCGACTTCGCCGTGGTGCGGGAGCTGCGCCGGGAGCTGACCGAGCGGCTCACGCTCTGGCAGCGCGGCCGGGAGTTCGACGCCGAGGCCGAGGACGTGGAGCGGGCCCGGCTCGCCGTCGCGGTGGTCGCCGAGTACGCCGACGCGATCCGCCGGGCCGGCACCCCGATGCCGGCCGGCGAGGAGCGGATGCTGCTCGAACACGTCACCGCCGAGCTGGTCGGCCTGGGGCGGCTCCAGACGCTGCTGGTCGACGACACCATCGAGGAGGTGCACATCCTCGGCTGCGACCAGGTGCGCATCACCCGGCACGGCGGCGGGGTCGACTGGGCCGACCCGATCGCCGACAGCGACGACGAGCTGGTGGAGATCCTGCAGGCGGCGGCCCGCCGGGCGGGGGCGACCGAGCGTTCCCTCTCCACCTCGAAGCCCACCCTGGACCTGCAACTGCCCGACGGCAGCCGACTGGCCGCCGTGTTCCTGGTCAGCCACCGCCCGTACGCGGTGATCCGCAAGCACAACACCCTCGAGGTGAGCCTCGACGACCTCGCCGGTGCCCGCCCCGACCTGGACGAGATGATCGACCCGCTGCTGCGCGACTTCCTGCGGGCGTCCATGCGGGCCGGGCTGAACATCATGGTCGCCGGGCTGGCCGGCGCGGGGAAGACCACCGTCATCCGGGCGCTGATGGACGAGATCCCGGCCGACGAGCCGTACGTGCTGCTGGAGGAGAGCCGCGAGCTGCTGCCCGCCCGCCGGGGGCAGAAGCACCGGGCGGTGATGAGCTTCGAGGCCCGGGAGGGCCACGGCGAGCGCGGGCTCGACGGCCGCCCGGCCGGCGAGGTGAGCATCGCCGACCTGATCCCGGTGTCGCTGCGGATGGGGGTGCTGCGGATCATCGTCGGCGAGGTGCGGTCCCGGGAGATCGTGCCGATGCTCCAGGCGATGACGACCAGCCGGGGTTCGATGTGCACCATCCACGCCCGCAGCCCCGGCGGGGTGGGCGAGCGGATCGTCGAGCTGGCCCTCTCCCACGGCCGGGAGATGACGGTGGACCAGGCCCGCCGGATGGCCGGCAACGCCCTCGACCTGATCGTCTACGTCACCGTCGAGGACGAGACCGCGATCGGCGGCCGCAAGTACCGCTTCGTCTCCCACGTGGAGGAGGTGATCGGGGTCGGTGAGGCCGGCCGGATCGTCACCACCACCGTCTTCGGCCCGGGGCCGGACGGCCGGGCCATCCCCCGTCACCTGCCGGAACGCGTCCGCGACCAGTTGCTCCGGGTGGGGTACGACGCCCGCCTGCTGGGCCGGTGGATCGAGGCCCGCGCCGGGGCCTGGCAACGGCCCCGGCACACCCGGCTCGGCGCGCGGCAGGTGGCCCGGTGACGGCCAACATCGAACTCGTCGCCGTGGTCTCCGGCGCGGCCTGCGTGGCGGGCCTGGTGCTGGCCGTGGTGGCGTTGGTCGGCACCACCCGGCCCCGGGGCCCGGCGCCGGGCGTCGGCGCCGGCCGGGGGCTGCGCCGGCTCTGGCTCGGCGCCGGCACCAGCGCCCGCGAGCAGCGCAACCACCAGGTGCTGCTCGGCTGCGCGGTCTTCGCCGGGGCGGTGGCGTTCCTGCTCACCGGGCTGCCGGTGGTCGGCCTGCTGGTCGCCGTGGCGGTGCCCGGCACGCCGTGGCTGTTCGGGGTCGGCCGGGCCGAGCAGCGGGCCATCGCCCGCATCGAGGCCGTCGGGGAGTGGACCCGCCGGCTCAAGGACGTCTCCTCCACCGGCCAGGGCCTCCAGCAGGCCATCCAGGGCACCATCGCGACCGCCCCGGAGCAGATCGCCGAGGAGGTACGGCTGCTGGCCGCCCGGCTCCAGGCCGGTTGGCAGGCCCGGTCGGCCCTGCTGGCGTTCGCCGACGAGATCGGCGACCCGGTCTGCGACCAGGTGGTGGCGGCGCTGATCCTGCACCTGAGCGACCGGGGCGAGCGGCTCGGCGACGTGCTGGGCGCGATCGCAGCGGCCGCCGGGGCCGAGGTGGCCACCCGCCGGGAGATCGAGGCCAAACGGACCCAGCCGCGCTTCGCGGTCCGGTTCCTCACCGGGATGACCCTGGTGACGCTGGCGTACGGGCTGGTCAACACCGAGTACATCCGCCCGTACGGCACGCCGGTGGGGCAGCTCGTGATGGCCGTGCTCGGCGCGGCGTTCGTCGGGCTGCTGGTCTGGGTGCGAGCCCTGAGCCAGCCGCCCCGGCCGGCGCGCTTCCTGCCCGCCCCCGAGCCGACGGGGGCGATCGGATGAGCGCGCGCAACGGGCCCGCGAGGGGGCCCCGATGATCCTCAACTGGCAGCTCACCCTCGCCGTCTGCGGCGGCGCGGCGGTGGGTCTGGGGCTGTTCCTGGTGCTCCGGGAGGCGCTGCCGGCCGCCCCGGCGCTCGGCCCCGCCCTGCGCCGGCTGCACCAGCCGGCGGGCACCGGCCGGGCCGTGCCGGGCGGCGGGTCGGGCCCGGAGTGGATCGGCGGGTTCGCCCGCTGGCTGCGCCCGCCGCACCAGCAGCTCGCCCTGCTCGGCCGCACCCCCGAGCAGTACGCCCTCTCCCTGCTGCTCTCCGCGCTGATCGGGCTGGCCACCCCGACCGTGGTCGGCGCGATCCTCTTCCTCGGCGGAATCTCCGTGCCGGTGGCGGTGCCGCTGCTGGGCAGCCTGGTGATGGCGGCGGCCGCCGCGCTGGTCGCCCACCGCAACGTGCTGACCCGCGCGGACGCCGCCCGCGACGAGTTCCGCCAGGCGGTCTGCACCTACCTGGACCTGGTGGCGTTGCAGCTCTCCGCCGCGCACGGCCCGGTGCAGGCCCTGGAGCGGGCCGCGACGGTCTGCGACGGCTGGGTCTTCGACCGGATCCGGGAGGCGCTGCGGATCGCCCAGATGCAGATGCACTCGCCCTGGGACGAGCTGCGGGAGCTGGCCGACAAGATCGGCATTCCGGAGCTGGGTGACGTCGGGGCGATCATGCGCGCCTCGGGCAGCGAGGGCGCGCAGGTGCACGAGACCCTGCGCAGCCGGGCGGACTCGCTGCGCGACCAGATCCGCACCGACAACCTGGCCCGCGCCGAGGCGGTCACCAGCCGGCTGGACATCCCCGGTTCGCTGCTGGTCTTCGTGTTGCTCGGCTTCGCCGTCTATCCGTTCCTCGCCCGGTTATGAATCCCCTCTCCGATCCACAAGGAGCACGTCATGCACCTCATCGCCTATCTGCACGTAGCGTTGACGAGGCGACTGGCCGAGTTGCGCCGCGACGGCGAGCGCGGCGACAGCCCGGTGCCGACCGCTGTGATCATCTTCGGCCTGGTCGCGGTCGCGATGGCGGTCACCGCCATCGCCCTGACCAAGGCCAACGACTGGATGAACGCCATCCCCAGCCACAGCTCGCCGTAGTGGCGCCCCGCCCGGCGCAGGCGAACCGGAGCCGATCGGCACCCGCCGACCGGCCCGCCACCCTGCGCGGGACGGGCCGGCGCCACGACGGCGTACGGCGGCCGGCCGGCGCGGCCCGGCGGCGACCGCGCGACGAGGCCCGGAAGCGGCGGGCGCCGACCCCGGCGCGGGGCTGGTTCGGCCGCCGACTCGGGCAGCTCGGCCGACTCAGCCGGCTCGGCCGACTCGGTCAGCTCGGCCGGGTCGGCCGGTGGCCGGCGGGCGACCGGGGCGCGAACCCGGTGGAGCTGGCCGTGGTGATGCCGGCGATCCTGGTGCTGCTCTTCGCCTCGATCCAGGCCGCCGTCTGGTTCGTGGCCCGCGCCACGGCGCTGAACGCCGCCCAGAGCGCGGTCAACGCCCAGCGCGTCCACCAGGCCCCGGACGGGGCCGGGGAGGCGCGGGCGGTCGCCTTCCTCACCGCGGCGGGCGACTGGCTGGTCGGCTGGGACAGCCCGGGGCCGCAGTGCGTGGCCGACGCCACCGAGGTGGTCTGCACGGTGACCGGCACCTCCCTGTCGGTCATCCCGCTGGTCAGCTTCCCCGTGCGGCAGACCGCCCACGGCACGGTCGAACGCTGGACGACGGGGTGAGCGGCATGCGCGGGCACCACCCGCCGGGCGGCGACCGACGCCCCCGGTTCCTGCGGACGGTTCGGGACGCCGTGCGCCGCCGACGACTCCGCAACGGCCCGCCGGCCGGCGCCGTGCGGGACCAGCCCCGCGTACGCGGGGCCGGCGCGGGGCCGGCAGGGGTGGAACGGGGCTCGGTGGCCATCGAGGTGGCCGTGCTCGCCCCGGCGTTCATCGCGCTGATCGTGCTGGCCGGGGTGGCCGGGCGGACCGCCATCGCCCAGGAGGCGGTCGAGTCGGCGGCGCACGACGCGGCCCGCGCCGCCTCCATCTCCCGCGACGCCGGCACGGCCCGGACGCAGGCACTGACCGCCGCCCGCAGCCAGCTCGACTGGCAGCGGGCGCACTGCGCCACCCCGCCGGCGCTGACGTTCAGCGGCACGGTCGGCGGGGCGGCGGCCAGCTTCGACGAGGCGTTCACGGGCGATCTCGGCGAGGCCGCCGCCGTGACGGTGCGGGTGGAGTGCACGGTCTCCTTCACCGACATCGAGCTGTCGCTGTTGCCGGCGATGCCGGCCACCCGGACGATCTCGGCCAGCTTCACCTCCCCGCTGGACCGCTACCGGAGCCGGTCGTGACGGCCCGCCCGGTGTCGGCGGCCGGTCCGGTGCCGGGCGCGCGTCGCCGCCCGGTCCAGACCACGGCGTGGCCGGGCACCCGGACACGCGACGACGGCCGGGTCAGTCTCTTCCTGGCGGCCGGCATGATCGGCGTACTCGTGATCATCGGGCTGGCCTTCGACGGCGCCGGCCAGCTGCGGTCCCTGCAACGGGCCGACAACCTGGCTGCCGAGGCGGCCCGCACCGGTGGCCAGTCCATCGACCGGGCCACCGCCATCGAGGGCGGCCCCAAGGTGATCGACCAGGCGGCGGCCACGGCCGCCGTGCGCAGCTACCTCGCCGCCGCCGGGGCGACGGATTCCTCCGTCGAGTTCCCGGTCGTCGGCGGGGAGACCCTCGTCCGGGTGCGCGTCACGGTCACCTACGAGCGGTACCTGCTCGGCTTCTTCGGCTTCGGCAACACCGTCACCGTCTCCGGTGAGGCCACCGCGCGGGCCCTCACCGAGGGCCCGTAGGAAGGGAAGGCACCCATGGCCGCACCGGGCCGCTCCGCCGCACGACGGACCGGACAGGTCCTCACCGGATTAGGCGCGCTGGTCGTGCTGATCGCGGTGCTGGTCGGGGGGCCGGTGGCGCTGATCGCGTTCGCCGGCAACCCGCTGCCCGACCACATACCCACCTTCGCCGAGATCGGCACCGCCCTGACCAGCCGGGACGACGGGCAGCTCTTCCTGCGGGCGCTGGCCCTGGTCGGCTGGTTCGGCTGGGCCACCTTCGCCTTCTCGGTGCTGGTGGAGCTCGGCGCGCAGACGCTGCGTCGGCCGGCGCCCCGGCTGCCCGGGATCAGCCGGCAGCAGCGGGCCGCGGCGGCGCTGGTCGGGTCGGTGGCCCTGATCATCGCGGCGAGCCCGGCCGCCGCCAGCGCGGCGACGGTGCTGGCCGGCCCGTACCCGAGCCTGGCCCAACCGGCCGCCGCCGTCGCGGCCCCGGCCGCGCGTCCGGTCACCGTGGCGCTGCCGAACGGCGCGCAGCCGACGACGATGGTCACCAGGGCGGCCAACCTGCCGCAGGAGGACGACCCGGCGGTGTACCGGGTGGCGAAGGGCGACTACCTGGGCGAGGTCGCCGAGCGCTACCTGGACGACTTCGACCGGTACCAGGACGTGGCGAAGCTGAACCGGTTGCCCGACCCCGACCGCATCCACCCGGGGCAGCTCATCCGGCTCCCCGGGGGCGCCGACGACGACGGCGCCCGCCGGCACGCCACCGGCCGACTGGTGGCCATGCCCGGCACGCCCTCCCCCGACGCCCCGGCCGCTCCCAGGCCGCCGGCCGCCCCGGCCAAGCCGCCGGCCGCCGAGACGCCCCCGCCCCCGGCGGCGACCCCGCCCGCGCCGCAGGTCACCCGCCCGGCCCCGGCACCGTCGGCCAGCCAGCAGTCGTCCCGCAGCCAGCAGGTCGGTCAGCCGACCACCGGGCAGCAGCCGGCGATGGCCGCCGGCGCCGCCCGCGCCGGTGACGACGACCAGGTGAACCGGCCGCTCGCGGTCTCGGCGGTGCTGGCCGTGGCCAGCATCGTCGGGGCGCAGATCGGCGCGCTCCTCGGGCTGCGTCGCCGACCCGTCGCGGCCCGGCCCGGCGGCGGGCGGTCGCTGATCTCCGGCCGGCACCGCCGGGACTGACCGCCGCCGGCCCCGAGCCGGTCGCGCCGCCCTGAGCCGGACGACAACCGCCGGCTCAGGGCAGCCGGGTCTGCAACACCCCGTCGACGATCCGGGTCGGCAGGATCTGCTGATCGTTCGCGGACGGGCCCTGCACGACCTCGCCGCCGTTGAGCCGGAACGCGCTGCCGTGCCACGGACAGACCACGCAGGCGTGCCCGTCGATCTCGCTGACCTCGCCCTCGCTGAGCGGGCCGCTCTGGTGCGGGCAGCGCTCCAGCATCACGGTGACCTCGTCGCCGTGCCGGTAGAGGATCACCGAGACGTCGTCGTCGACCTCCCGGGTGATCAGCTTCCGCTGCGGCAGCGTGGCCAGGTCCGCCAGCGGGTGCCAGCCGTCGCTGATCCGGTGCAGCTCGGAGATGCTCTGGTTGACCTGCGCGCCCTGCTTGTAGGCCAGGTGCCCGCCGAGGTACGCCCCCGCGCTCGCCGCGGTCAGCCCCAGGTACGCCAGCGCGCGCCCGGTCCCGTGCCGCCCGCGCAACCGGGCCGCCAGCGAGCCCGCGTAGAGCGCCAGGCCCACCGTGTTCGAGGCGGCGTGCACCAGGCCGACGCGGCGCTGGTCCCGGGACAGGGCGGCCCAGTCGTTGAGCCCGGCGACGGCCGCCGGGAGGGCGGCGACGGTGCCGACCCCGACCAGCGTGGTGGCCGCCCGGCGCTGGCCGGGCATCAGGTCCAGCACGGCGGCGCTGATCCAGGCCCCGACCGGCACCTGCACCATCGCCGGGTGCAACGGGTGCCCGAGGAAGACGCCGTGCAGCAGGTCACGGACCCGTCGCGGGCGGATGGTGGAGAGCACGGCGCGTTGCAACCGGTCGCCGACCCGGTCCAGCCCCGACGCCTGTTCGAGTTTCGTCATGAGTTCCCGCACGCCGTACGACTTCCCGGCAGGAGCGGCCCCAAACCGGGCGGCGGTGACGAGTCCGACGCCGGGCGCGAGATCAGCGAGGGCGCCTCCCCTTCGGGCCGGGGACGACGACCGGGACGCCCGCCCGGGTGAGCAGGGCCCGGCCCGCCACCGCCATCCGCCGCCGCTGGGGCACCTGGGCCCGCCGGACGAAGACGTCGTAGCCCTGGGCGGCCACCTCGTCGAGGATGCCGCCGTAGAGGGCGTACGCGGTCCGCATGCAGGCCTGCGAGGCGGGCCTGAGCAGGGTGACGCCCGGCGCGGCGGCGGCGTAGTGGGCCTGGGCGCGGCTGACCTCGTACTCGATCAGCTCGCGGATCTTCGGGGTGGAGCGGCGGCGCGCGGCGGCGGCGAGCAGGTCCTGACGGGTGACGTCGAACTTGGCCAGGTCCTCGTCGGGCAGGTACGTCCGGCCGCGCGCCAGGTCCTCGGCCACGTCCCGGATGAAGTTGGTGAGCTGGAAGGCGAGGCCGAGTTGGCGGGCCGGCTCCCGGGCGGCGGCCGGGTCGGAGCTGCCGAGGATGGGCAGCATCATGGTGCCGATGACGGCCGCCGAGCCCTCCATGTAGTCGAGCAGGTCCTCGTAGGTGGGGTAGGCGGTGACGGTCAGGTCCATCGCCATGCTGCGCAGAAACGACGCAAAGTCCGCCCGGTCGAGGTCGAAGACGGCGATGGTGTGCAGCACCGCGGGCAGCAGCGGGTCGTCGACCGACGCACCGTGCAGCCCGGCCAGGAAGCGGGACGACCAGTCGTCGAGCCGGGCGGCCCGCTCGGCGGGCGGCAGGTCCTCGGTGCGGTCGACGATCTCGTCGGCGTACCGGGTGAATCCGTACAGGGCGTGCACGTGTCGCCGTTTCCAAGCGGGGAGCAGCCGGGTGGCGAGATAGTAGGTGCGGCCGTGGTGTTTGTGCAGCTCACGGCAGCGTTCGTAGGCAGCGGTGAGGTCGACGTCCACCGGGCCCCTCCTCAAATCGACGCATCAATCGACGCAACTCGTAACCCTAGGGTACGCTCGCCCACATGGCCAACGACGCAGCGGCGGGTAATGCACTCCGCGTCGCACCGGCGCAGCCGGGAGCGACCGACGATCCGGTCCGCGGCGTGCTGGCCGCCTTCACCCGGGACCTGCTCGGCGGGATCGACGACACCCTCTCGGCCTTCCTGTCCGCCGAGGTCGCCACGCTGGCCGAGATCGATCCGGCGATGGGCGGCTTCGCCGCGACGGCGCGCGACTGCGTGCTCGCCGGCGGCAAACGGGTCCGCCCGACCTTCGCGTACTGGGGGTGGCGGGGCGTCGGCGGCGACGAGCCGCTGCCGCGCGTGCTGCCGGCCCTGGCGGCCCTGGAGCTGCTGCACACGTTCGCGCTGGTGCACGACGACGTGATGGACGCCTCCGACACCCGGCGCGGCCGGCCGACCGCGCACCGGGCCGCCGCCGCCCGGCACGTCGCCGCCGGTCACACCGGCGACCCCGACCGGTTCGGCGAGGCGGTGGCCGTGCTCGTCGGCGACCTCTGCATGGTCTGGGCAGACCGGCTGATGGCCCAGGCCGCCGTGCCGGCGACCCGGCTGCTCGACGTGCGGCGCTGCTACGACCGGATGCGGATCGAGACGATCGCCGGGCAGTACCTCGACGTGCTGGGTGAGCACGACGCGGCGAACTGGTCGGTGGGCCGGGCCCTGCGGGTCGCCCGGTACAAGACCGCCAGCTACACCGTCGCGCGACCGCTGCTCTTCGGCGCGTGCCTGGCCGGCGCCGACGCCGAGGCGCCGCTGGCCGCCGCGTACACCCGCTACGGGTTGGCCGTCGGCGAGGCGTTCCAGCTCCGCGACGATCTGCTCGGCGTCTACGGCGACCCGGCGACCACCGGCAAGCCGGCCGGCGACGACCTGCGCACCGGCAAGCCGACCGCGCTGCTGATGCTGGCCCGGCAGCTCGCCACCGGGGCGCAGCGGCGGGCCCTGGAGCGGGCCGGCACGGTCACCGACGCCCGGGAGGTGGCCCGGCTGGCCGAGCTGGTCGCCGACACCGGCGCGGTCGCCCGCGTCGAGGCGATGATCGCCGAGCGGGTCGCCGAGGGGCTCGCGGCGCTCGACACCGCGCCGGTTGACGAGACCGCGCGCACCGCACTGACGGGCCTCGCCACCGCCGCCACCGACCGACGGGCATGATGAGCGACGTTTCGAAGGAGGTGGTCGGAGTGCGAACCGTGACGGGACGTACCGACCGGGTGCTGGTCGTCGGTGCCGGGCTCGGCGGGCTGGCCTGCGCGCTGCACCTGGCCGGCAGCGGCCGGCAGGTGACGGTGCTCGAACGGGAGGCGGTGCCCGGCGGCCGGGCCGGGCGGCTCGGCGTCGACGGGTACGAGTTCGACACCGGCCCGACCGTGCTCACCATGCCCGACCTGATCGCCGAGGCGCTCGGCGCGGTGGGCGAGGAGCTGGCCGACTGGGTGGAGCTGATGCCGCTGGACCCGGCGTACCGGGCGTACTACCCGGACGGCTCGACGCTGGACGTGCTCACCGACACCACCCGGATGGCCGCCGAGATCGCCTCGGTCTGCGGCCCCCGGGAGGCCGACGGCTACCTGCGCTTCGTCGAGTACGCCCGCGAGCTGTGGCGGCTGGAGCGCACCGACTTCATCGAGCGCAACCTCGACGCGCCCACCGACCTGCTCACCGGCAACCTGCTGCGGCTGCTGGCGGGCGGCGCGTTCCGCCGGCTCCAGACGAAGATCAACCAGTTCTTCCGGGACCCGCGCACCCAGCGGATCTTCTCCTTCCAGGCCATGTACGCCGGGCTCGCGCCGCACGACGCCCTGGCGATCTACGCGGTCATCGCGTACCTCGACTCGGTGGCCGGGGTCTACTTCCCGCGCGGCGGCATCCACGCGGTCTCCCGGGGGATGGCCGGCGCGGCGGAGAAGCACGGCGTGCAGATCCGCTACGGCACCACCGTGACCCGCGTCGAGACCGCCAACGGCCGGGCCACCGGCGTGGTCACCGCCGACGGCGAGTTCGTCCCGGCCGACGTGGTGGTGCTCAATCCCGACCTCCCGGTCGCCTACCGCGACCTGCTCCCACCGACCCGGCAGCGCCGGCTCACCTACTCCCCGTCCTGCGTGGTGCTGCACGTCGGCTCGCGGCAGGGCTATGGGAAGATCGCCCACCACAACATCCACTTCGGACGGTCCTGGAAGGGCACGTTCGACGAGGTGATCCGGCGGGGGGAGCTGATGACCGACCCGTCACTGCTGGTCACCAACCCCAGCCGCACCGACCCGTCGGTGGCCCCGGCCGGCCGGCACACCTACTACGTGCTCGCCCCGGTGCCCAACCTCGAACGGGCCCCCTTCGACTGGCGCGGCGACCTGACCCGCCGCTACACCGACCAGCTGATCGACACGCTGACCGAGCGCGGGTACGTCGGGTTCGGCGACGGCATCGAGGTCCTACGCTCGGTCACCCCCGCGGAGTGGGCCGAGCAGGGCATGGCGGCCGGCACCCCGTTCGCGGCGGCGCACAGCCTCTTCCAGACCGGCCCGTTCCGCCCCTCGAACCTGCACCGCGGCCTGGACAACGTGGTCTTCGTCGGCTCCGGCACCCAGCCGGGCGTCGGCGTGCCGATGGTCCTGATCTCCGGCAAGCTGGCCGCCGCCCGCGTCACGGGGGGTGACCAGTGAGCGCGAGGAACGCAGCGAAGCGGAGTCCCGCAGTCGCGAACGAAGGCGAGTTCCGATGAGTGCCCGGGAGGACCACCTGGTCGAGCTGGTCGACGACGACGGGCGGGCGCACGGCGAGATCACGGTCGCTGCCGCCCACCAGCCGCCGGGCCGGCTGCACCGCGCCTTCTCGGTGCTGCTGGTCGACCCGGACGGCCGGGTGCTGCTGCAACGCCGGGCCGCCTGCAAGACCCGCTTCCCGCTGCGCTGGGCCAACTCGTGCTGCGGCCACCCCGCGCCGGGCGAGTCGCTGGTCGAGGCCGCCAACCGACGCCTCGGCGAGGAGCTGGGCGCCGGGCCCGTCGACCTCACCGAGGTCGGGGTGTACGTCTACTACGCCGAGGACCCCTCCACGGGCCGGGTCGAGTACGAGTACGACCACGTGCTGCGCGCGGACGTCCCGCCCGACACCCCCCTGCACCCCGCTCCGGACGAGGTGGCCGAGCTGCGCTGGGCCGACCCGGTCGCCGTGGCGGCCGACCTGGACGCCGACCCCCGCGCGTACGCGCCCTGGCTGGGTGGGGTGGTGAACCGCCTGCTGCACCCGTCCGGGCCGACGGCGGACGCTCCCGGCCCCAGCGCGGCCCCGGCCGGCTCCCCGGCGGACGACGCGTCGGAGCGGTCGGGTGGCCGATGAGGCGCTGAGCGCGGGGGCCGTGGCGCGCCGACTGGGCGTCGCGGTCACCACGCTGCGCACCTGGCACCAGCGCTACGGGCTCGGCCCCAGCCAGCACGTCCCGGGCCACCACCGGCGGTACACCCCGGCCGACCTGGCCCGCCTGGAGATCATGCGTCGGCTGACCGCCGAGGGGGTGACGCCGGCCGAGGCGGCCCGCTGGGCCCGGCAGTCGCCCGCCCCGACGACGCCCGGCCGGCCGCCCGTCGGCGTGCTAGACACGGCCCGTCCGGTCGCCGCCCGCGACGGCGGCGGTCAGACCATCGCGGTCGGCCGCGCCGGCCCGGCGGCGCGCGGGCTGGCGCGGGCCGCGATGCGGCTGGACTCGGTGGCCATCGGTACGACCATCGCCCGCGCCCTGGCCGCCGAGGGCGTCGTGGCCACCTGGGACGGGCTGTTGCGGCCGGTGCTCGTGGGCATCGGCGAGCGGCACGCCGCCACGGCCGCTCTGGTCGAGGTGGAACACCTCATGTCACGGTGCGTGTCGGAGGCGTTCGCCGCCACCGCGCGGGCCCACGCGCCCGACGGACCGGCCCGGATCCTGCTCTCCTGCGCCGACGAGGAGCAGCACACCCTTCCCCTGGAGGCGTTGGCCGCAGCGCTGGCCGAGGCCGGCGTGGCGTACCGGATGCTCGGTGCCCGGGTGCCGGTGGCGGCGCTGGTGGAGGCGGTCAACCGCACCGGCCCGGCTGCCGTGGTGGTCTGGTCGCACACCCGGGCGACTGCCGACCCGGGGCAGCTCACCGCCCTGCTGGCCAGCCCGCGCCGGCCGTTGCTCGTGCTGGGCGCCGGCCCCGGCTGGCTGGCCGACTCGCTGCCCGCGGGCGTGGTCCGCCCGCTCGACCTGACCGAGGCGGTCTCGCTCATCCTGGCGGTACGTCACTCTCTGCAACAGTCGACAATAGACTGACCGGTGTGCGATCAGTGCGTCGCTTCCACTAGCGTCGGGTGGCCCACGTACCCGGCCTCACGGAGCGACGATGAGTGCACGCGCCGTCCTGGCGTTCGGCATGACCCTGATCCTGTTCCTCGGTGCCTGCGGGGAACGCAAGAGCGACGGCCCGTCGAAGGCCGCCGCCCCCTCCCCGCATGCCTCGGCACCGCCGTCACCGAAGCCGAGTCCCCCACCCCCCAAACCGAGCGTCGCGCCGAAGCCCACCAAGATCACCCCGGCACCGCTACGGCCGCTGCCCCACAAGCTCCCGGAGGGGCTGCGCCGCAGCACCGGCGTCCGGGCGGTGGCGCTGACCTTCGACGACGGGCCCGACCCGGTCTGGACGCCGAAGATCCTCGACCAGCTGCGCCGGGCCAAGGCGAAGGCCACCTTCTGCGTGGTCGGCACCCGGGCTCGGGAGTACCCGGAGCTGGTGGCGCGCATCGTGCGGGAGGGACACCAGCTCTGCAACCACAGCTGGCGGCACGACATGGACCTCGCCCGGCGGTCGACCGCCGAGATCCGGGCGGACCTGACCCGGACCAACCGGGCCATCCAGGCGGCCGCGCCGGGCGCCAAGGTGCCGTTCTACCGGCAGCCGGGCGGGCGGTGGAGCGCGCGGGTCGTGGCGGTGAGCAAACAACTCGGCATGCAGTCGCTGCACTGGCGCGTCGATCCGCAGGACTGGGACAAACCGACCAGCACGACGATCAAGCGCCGGGTGAACGGCGCGGTTCGGCCCGGCGCGGTCGTGCTGCTGCACGACGGCGGCGGGAACCGGGCCGCCACGATCGCCGCCTGCGCCCACCTGATCGGTGCCCTGAAGCGGCACTACGGCCTCGTCCGGCTCACCTAGACCGCCCCTGACCTGCGGCTTTACCGGCCGGCCCGCTCACTGCCATACCGATTTGTTCGGCGGGCCGGCCGTCACGTATGCTTTTGAAGCCTCCGGCGGGGCCGGATGGGAGCAAGTCCGCAGAAGTTGCGAGTGTGCAATGATGGCGGGGCCGCCCTCATCGTCTAGCGGCCCAGGACGCCGCCCTTTCAAGGCGGTAGCACGGGTTCGAATCCCGTTGGGGGCACGACCGGCGCAAGCCGGAGCAACACCAGTAACACCAGCTAGGTCCTGTGGAGCAGTTGGAGTGCTCGCCGCCCTGTCAAGGCGGAGGTCGCGGGTTCAAGTCCCGTCAGGACCGCAGCGCTGACGCCGCGCGTACGATGCGCGGCGTTCTGCGTATCGGAGCAGGTCCCCTACCGGCGGTCACCCCGCCTCTTGGGTACCATGACCCGAGCGGCACGGCCAGGTAGCTCAGTTGGTACGAGCGTCCGACTGAAAATCGGAAGGTCGGCGGTTCGACCCCGCCCCTGGCCACATAGCCTTTCGCCGGGCTACAGAGATCCCCACCAGCGGAGACGCAGGTGGGGATCTTGCTGTTTCCGTCAGGCCACTTCGATCGCCGCTGGCCCAGGGTTGACCGCCCTTGACCCCGGATCAACACCGCTTGTTGCACGCCCACTGCATGCCGCTCGCCCACTTGTCGCCTAGTGGTAGCTCTGGCACTCCCGCGCTGCTGCGGTACGCGACGCTGCCCTGGGGCCGATCCGATCAGAGTGAGCGAGGTTCGCATGGTCCTCCCAGACCTCGATGGAGACGAGCAGGCAGCTGTCGGGCACTTCGGAGTCTCCTACTAGGGTGACCTCGGAGCCTCTACACTGATCGGCTTTCCCAGGCCACCAGGGTGACCGCGACCGCTTCACCCTTGCTCACGAACTCGGGCAATTGGTTCTGCACACGTTCCGGTCAAGAACAACCCAAAGCCAACCCGAGGATGAGAGCAACATTTTCGCCACCGCCCTGCTGGCGCCCCTCGACCGCGCACAGTCCAGCACGTCGGACAGGTTGTCACTGACGATTACGCACGACTGAAGGCGACTCGGGGCGCCTCCATCCAGGCCCTAATCATGCGTGGCCATGCTGTGGAAGGCATTGGCGACACGCGGAAGAACTCCCTATTCGCGCATTTGCCCGCAAAGGGATGGCGGCGACAGGAACCAGTTTCGGTGGGACAAGGATCACCTAAGCTGCTATGGACCCTATTGTCGCGTCGCTACGGCTCTCGCCCCTATGCCCAAGGAGCAGACGAGCTTGCGATTTATTCGGCCCTTCTGAGGTCAATCGCACCGATCCCTCAGCGCACCCCTGCCACAAGCAAACAAGCCGACCCGACTCACAACGACGGTGCGAAGGTGGTCGATTTCGGCGCGGGGCACCGGGCGATGCGGCGCAGAGCATAGCGGGCACAACTCTGACGCGCACCACCCTTGCCCGGATTGCCTTGTTATAGCCGAAATGGGGGTTAGGCTAGCACTTGATCTTGTCAACGATGATCGAGGCATCCAGACACGCTGACTGTCAGATTTCTGACACTACCTTTGGTGTGCCGTTGGTAACTTCATGCAACCCCTGATCGATGAAGTTACTGAAGGTGGACCCGAGTGCCCGGTAAAGGCAGCGCAGCCGAGGTCCAGGAACTACGGGACGACGTAGAGCTGACTCAGTACGGAGAGGATGGCGAGGATTTTCGCAACCGGCTGCGGGTAAGCAGAGGTGAGACGGAGATGTCTTTGATCATCGGTCGGCAGACCAAGATGGCAGTCGCACTCCTGGTCACCAAGGCTGCGCCACCTTGGGCTAAGGCTCGGTACACCAGCGCTGGCGCGCTGCGTCAGGCCGGCTTCGAGGTCATCCACTCACCCACCCGAGGCAATCCCCTTCATGTCTCAGTGTTCCCACCGTCTGGACCACACGGACCTGCCGAGTGGGATGACGGTATGGCGGAGAGCTTCGACAAGTGCTTCACTGACTGCACGGGAGGTGATACTCGTGAGTAAGTCCGTTCTCCCAATGTTGGGCAACCTGGCATGGGCGCCGGTCACTTCGGTTGAGAAGGTCGAGATCTTCGACCGGTACAACGGTGTACCTACACTGGGCGTGTTTAGAACGGGCGGGCAAGCCCATCTATTCTGGCGCGTGCTTGGCTATACCGGCGATATATCTCTCTGGCTGTACGTTCCTCTATCAGACGGCGACGAAGATTCCCTTGGGGGCGATGAGGGTCCTGGCCTTCTGGACGGGATTGTCTATCAGTCGCCCAGGCGGCGCTATGCAGCTTTTGGCGTGGCCGACTTCAACCGACTCACTTTTGAGCGCGAGTGGAGCATTCCGGCAGGAACCAAGCATGGCGAGATTCTTCACTCCTTGGTTGAGGACGTCGCGAATGCTCTCCAAGTCGCAATAGACGAAGGGCTGCCGCCCAGTAGGAGAGAGGATTACAAGAAGGCGCAGGAAGCTGTGCGTCATCTTGTTGACTGCTAACTACTTCACGTGCCGCTCCCAACCCTTGATTTGGGTGAGGAGCGGTTCGTGCGTTTCGGCCGACAATCCGTGGCCCGCTCGAGCGGCGGGCCGGCCGCAGCCGTGGCAGATCTGGGCCGGCCAGTACGCCGGCGTCGCAACCCTGGTGACCGCCTCCGCCCTGGCTGCCCTCGGACTGCCCCTCATCCCCGACCGATGGTTGGGTTTGCTAAGCCTGGTCCCGTTCGGCCTCGGGGCGTGGGGACTGGTGGGAACGATCCGCAGCCGGGGCGACGAGGAGCCGGCCGCTCCGACGGTGGCCTCCGGCGTGGTGTCCGTCATGGGACTGACGGTGGCCAACGGCGCGGACACTGGATCGTGCCGGTCGTGCTCATGCTGATCGGCGCCGGGATCGTGCTCGGTTCCGGTGTTCTTGCCCGACTGGCATAGCGAGCACGACGAACCGGGCCGAGGGGCCCTTACTGTCCGGTATTCGGGCGTTGTGGGCCGTAAAGCGGTCGTGGACGGAGCTGCACTTCAAGGCATCAGCCGGTATGGTCCGGGCCTATGGGACAGGAAACGGCTGGTCCGACAGGAATCCGGCAGCACGTCGAGCGGTATTCGCTCCGCAGCAGTCTCCTCGTTCCCACCCCCGCCGAGCGGGCCTTCGCGGTCTTCACCGGCTCGCTCACCGACTGGTGGGTGCCGGAATACACCTGGTCCGGGCCGAGGGCGCTGGCCGAGCTGGGCATCGAGCCCCGCACCGACGGCATGCTCTACGAGATCGGCCCGTACGGCTTCCGCATCGACTGGGGCCGGGTGCTCACCTGGGAACCGCCCCGGCACCTGACGTTCGTCTGGCAGATCGGCCCGGACCGGGTGCCGGTCCCCGATCCCGCCCGCGCCAGCGAGGTGGAGGTGAGCTTCGTCCCCGAGGGCACGGATCAGACCCGGGTCGAGGTCGAGCACCGGCACTTCGACCGGCACGGCGCGGCCGCCGAGGGATACCGGCACGCGCTCACGGCGGGCTGGCACGAGCTGCTCTCGCGCTACCTGACCACGGTCACCCGCCCCTGACCACACCGCTGACCGGGAACGCAGCGCCACACCGCGACCACGTGCACAGCCCCTGCTGCCGGGTGGGTACTCGCGACTGTTCTACCCGGTTCCGCGGCCACCTGGGCAGCGCCGGTTATCAGCCGCTCGTCACCCACGTCAGCATTGCTTGCCAGTGGGCCGGCGATGGTGTGTGGGCTGCGTCCTCGCTGATGCGAATCTTGGCGTTGGGCAGCCGTGCAGCGATCAGCGGTGCGTCGGGAACGGCTCGGCCGGGGTCGTGTCGACCGGCCCAGATGAGGACGCGGCAGGGCACGTCACGCAGGCGGAACCCCCATGGGCGGAGGTCGGTGGCGAGCCAGTCGCCGGCCAGCCCGGCCGCCCCTTGGCGGGCACCTTCGCGGTTCGCCTCCTCGTAGGGCCGCATCCAGGGGTCCTGGCCGGCGGCCAACAGTTGCCGGTGCTGCTTGAGCGGATCCTCGGCGAACCATGCGGCGGCGCGGGTCACGTAGCGGCGCCCGAGCCCCGGAACGGTCCGCAGGGCGCCCGCCTGAAACCGCTGCCAGCCACGCACCGTGCCCAGTTCTCGATACGGGCCGGTGAAGCCTGCGGCGACCACCCCGGTCAGTCGATGCGGGAACCGGGCCCCACAGGCCACGGCGTACGGCGCACCACCGGAGAACCCGACCAGACCGAAGCGCTCGAGCCGCAGAAAACTCATCAGCGAACCGACGTCGTCAGCGACGCCGAGGAGCGTCGGCCGTCGGACAGGCGTGGACCGACCGTACCCGGGCCGGTCCACGGTGATCAGGCGGACGCCCGCCAACGCCGCGTTGTCCGGGCGGCTGAGCCGAGAGCCCGGCGTGCCGTGCAGGAACACCACCGGCGGCCCGGCCGGATCGCCGTACTCCGCCCAGCTCAGAACCCGGCCGTCCGGCAACGCAAATTCCATATCGCCTCTCCACCAGACACTCGACGCGACAATTCAGTACGACCCATGGACACGCGTCGTCGTATTGTGCAGTGCGACAATGCCGAAGCGCACCGATGTGCCGCAGACGACGCGCGGGGCCCGACCATCAGCGGTCGAGTGGTCGGGGCTGCCCGGCGGCGGGATGCAAACCACGGGTGCCCAGGTCGGCGCGGCGGCCCGCCGCGGCACCCGAGCCGAAGCCGGAGCCGGCGAGCCGCCGGGGCGCGGCCGAGCGAAGCCGTGGGTACACCTCGGCGACCCGGCGCTGGACCCGGTCCGAGCGGTCCACCAGCACCAGCGCGACCGAGGGCGCGCCCGCCCCGGCGGCCTCGGCGACCGCGCCGGCCTCCGCCTGCGCCAGCCGGGCGCCGACCACCTGGGCGAAGCCGGCCAGCCAGGACCGCCGGAACGCGGCCGGGTGGTCGTGCGCCGGGACGGCCGCGCCGGCCAGCCCGTGCGCCGCCTGCACCAGCAGGGAGGTGAAGAGCAGGTCGACGCGTTCCAGGTCGCTGGCGAAGCCGAAGAGGTGCATCGCGAAGCCGCTGCCCTGCCGGCGGCGCACGCAGCGGCACCGCATCGGGTCGGCGACGGCCGCGAGCAGGCCGGCCTTGTCCCGGGCGTACGGGGCGACGACCTCGACCACCCGGTCGCCGACCGGGTCGGTGGCCGGGTCGCGGGCCGCCAGCAGCGCCCGGTCCACGCCGTAGCGGGCGATCAGCTCGGTGGCCTTGGCGGTGAAGGCCGCCGACTCCTGGGGCGTGCAGGCGGGGTCCTCCGCCTGCGCCAGCAGTTTGCGCACCTTGGCGAGCATGGCCTCCGACATGTCACCAGAGCTACCACACCCCGCCGACGGCGCTCGGGCCGACGCCCGGCGGGCGGCGGGGGGCGGGCTACGGGCCGACGCCGGGCGGAATCGACCCGTATCATCGTCGCGGTCGGTCAGCCGTCCCCACGCGGACGGTCACGTCAACAGTTGGAGGCACCCCATGTCGTCCCCGGTCGTCCGCCTGCTGTCCACCACCACGGCCACGGCGGTGTCGGTGCTCGCCCTCGCCGTGCCCGCCCAGGCCGCCCCCGCCCCGCAGCAGGCCGCCCCCGCCGCGCAGGAGATCGGCGTCAACCTCTTCGGCACCGACGCCACCTGCTACGGCGGCGCCGTCCGCTCGTACTTCCAGACCGGGGGTTGGGGCGGTGAGGCCGGCACCTACCGGGCCAGCAGCCGCTGCGGGGACATCAACGTCCGCAACGCCAGCAGCTTCGGCACCCAGGCCTGCGTGGTGTTCGTCGACAAGACCAACGCCTGCAACTACTGGACCTACCTGCCGGCGAAGTCGGGATGGATCACGGTGGCCACCAACGTCCGGGACGGGGCACGGTTCCGGGTCCGCTTCTCCAACCTGCGCTACGAGTACGAGCCGCTGACCGCGTACCACGCGTTCTGAGTCGAGCGCGCCCCGGCGCCACCCGCGCGAGCTTCGGGCCCGGACGGGCCGCCGGGGCGTCAGCCGGCCCGGCTGCGCAGGGTGGCCACCGTCGAGCCGGCCAGGGTGAGCAGGCAGTCGGGGAGCAGGCCGTCGGCGACCGCCGCACCGAAGAGCGCCTCCCCGGTGTCGGCGTCGGCGTTGGCGTACGCGCTGACGAAGCGGGCCACCCACCGGGTGTCGTAGCCGGCCTCGTCGATGCCGGGGAAGTCCAGCGCCGCGCCGGTGGCGGCGGAGACGTCCCCGACCATCGTGGCCGCCAGACACCAGGCCACGCCGTACGCGCCGGCGAGGCCGGAGCGGTCGACGACTTTGTCGAAGGCGCCCACCACCGCCTCGCCGTCGCCGTCGAGGGCCCAGTGGAGCACGGAGGTCGCGTCGTCGACTGTCTGTTGCGGTACGTCCGTCACGCGGCGAACTGTACGACGGGTGGTCAACCCGTGACCACCTGACAGCAGCCGCCCGATCAGCACCGGCACCCGGACGGGCCGAGCAGGCGATTGACCGGCGTCCACGGCCCCGCAGCCCAGCTCGGCACGCTAAGGTGCGCAGCGGACCTTCGTCGGAGGAAGGACGACCCATGCTCGTATCACCCGGCTCGCGCGCCGCCGCCCTGGTGGCCTGCGGGGCGCTGCTCCTCGCCGGTGCCGGCTGCGGCCCCGACAAGTCCGAGGAGGCGACCACCACCCCCCGGGTCCGCCTCTACGGCTCCGACGGCAACATGACCAACGCCTACATCGCCGAGTTGAAGGAACGCGCCGACCTCGTCGACGGCATGAAGGGCACGGTCCCGTCCACGCCGCTGCCGGACTCCTTCAAGAACCGGCTCCGGGTCGTCGACCCGAAGCTGGGCGACTACCTCTACTCCGCCGAGTCGTACGACGCGGTGGTGATCAGCGCCCTGGCCACGCAGTTGGCCGGCAGCACCGAGCCGGCGGAGATCGCCAAGCAGATCGTCGGCGTCACCAACAACGGCCAGCGCTGCGAGAAGGTGGCGGACTGCCTGAAGTTGGCCCGCGAGGGCCGGGACATCGAGTACCGGGGTATCTCCCTCAACCGGGCCGGGTTCACCGACGCCGGGGAGCCGGCCACGGCCAGCTACGCCACCCTGACCTTCGGGCCGCAGAAGCTCGACGACGGCAAGACCGAGTTCGTCGGCGCGGGTGACGAGTCGGCGGCCAGCACCAGGAACCCGCCCCGGCCGCGCGCGAAGCGCGGCGGGACGGCCGGTGCCCCGCTGGTGCTCGGTGGGCTGCTGCCCCGCACGGGCGACCTGGCGCTGGCGTACCCGCCGCTGGCCGCCGGGGTCGCGCTGGCGATCAAGGAGATCAACGCCGTGGGCGGGGTGCTCGGCGAGCCGGTCCGCTGGCGCGACGGCGACGACGGCACCAACCCGGCCGTCGCCAAGGCCACCGTCGCCGAGCACGTCAAGGACGGCGTACCCGTCATCATCGGTGCCGGCGGCTCGGGCATCTCCCGCGCCGTGCTGCCGGACGTGGTGGCCGCCGGCCGGGTGCTCTTCTCGCCGTCCAACACCGACGCCGGGCTGACCTCGATGGACGACCGGGGGCTCTACTTCCGTACCGCCCCGCCGGACAGCCTGCAGGGTCGGGCGCTGGCCGACGTGATCCTGCGCGACGGCCCGCACCGGATCGTGCTGGTCGCCCGGAAGGACTCCTACGGCGAGGGTCTGCAGGAGACGGTCCGCGCCGAGCTGGACCGGGCCGGGGTCGGCAGCGACCGGGTGAAGCTGCTGACCTACGACCCGCCGGCGGACCCGGGCGCCCCGCCGCTGGACTTCCGCACCGGCGCCCGGGAGGTCAAGGACTTCGGCGCGGAAGCCGTGCTGATCATCGGCTTCGCCGAGTCCGCCCAGGTGATCCGGGCGCTCGCCGACGCCGGGGTGCAGATCCAGCACTGAGCCCCCACCCGACGCCCCGCCCCTGAGAAGACGAGGGGCGGGGCGTCGGGCACCGGGCCGGCGTCAGCGGGGCCGGCGGCGTTCCAGGAACTCGGTCATCCGCCGCCGCTTCTCCTCGTCCTCGAAGAGCACCGCCTGGCTGACCAGGTCGAGTTGCGGGTGGGCGGCCGGCGGCGCGTCCACGGCCAGCTTGGTCAGCCGCAGCGCCAGGGCCGACCCCCTGGCCATCTCGTCGAGCAGCCCGTGCGCGGTGGGCAGCAGCTCCGCCGGCTCGGCGACGACCCGGTTCACCAGGCCGATCCGCAGCGCCTCCTCCGCGTCGACCCGGCGGCCGGTGAAGAGCAGCTCCTTGGCGCGGGCCTCGCCGATCAGCGCCGGGAGCCGGTGGGTCGCGCCGGCGCCGGCCAGGATGCCCAGCCGCACCTCCGGCTGGCCGAAGACCGCGCGGGCCGTGCAGACCCGCAGGTCGCACGCGTACGCCAGCTCGGCGCCGCCGCCCAACGCCGGGCCGTCCACGGCAGCCACGGTGGGCATCGGCAGCGCCCGGAGCCGGGCGAAGGCGGCGCTGTTGATCGCGGCGAGCGCGTCGAGCCGGCCCCGCTCGCGGAGCTGGCCGATGTCGGCCCCACCGGCGAAGATCCCCTCGGTGCCGCCGGTGAGCAGCAGCAGCCGGGGCCGCGCCTCCAGCTCGGCGCAGACGGCGTGCAGCTCGCCGATCAGGTCGGCGTCGATGGCGTTGCGCTTCTCCGGCCGGTCCAGCGTCACCACCAGCCGGTCGGGGCGTTCCTCGATGCGCAGCCCGCTCACCGCTTCTCGCCTGCTTCCCAGCGGTAGAAGCCCTGCCCGGACTTCTTGCCCAGGCGCCCCTGCGCGACCATCTCCTCCAGCAGCGGCGGCGGCGCGAAGCGGTCCCCGTACGCGGCTTGCAGGGTGCGGGCGATGTCCAGCCGGACGTCCAGCCCGACCAGGTCGGTCAGCTCCAAAGGGCCCACCGGGTGCCGGTAGCCCAGCACCATGGCCTTGTCGATGTCGGCGGGTTCGGCCACCCCGTCGGCGACCATCCGGATGGCCTCCAGGCCCAGGGTCACCCCGAGCCGGGAGGTGGCGAAGCCGGGCAGGTCGCGTACGACGACGGGGTCCTTGCCCAGCCGGCCGGCGAGCGCGACGGCCGCCGCGGTGGTCTCCGGCGCGGTGGCCGGGCCGACCACCACCTCCAGCAGCGCCATGGCCCAGACCGGGTTGAAGAAGTGCAGCCCGACGAAGCGTTCGGGCCGGTCCAGCCCGGCGGCCAGCTCACCGATGGCGATGCTGGAGGTGTTGCTGCCCAGCAGCGCGGGGCGC
Source organism: Micromonospora sp. DT233 (assembly GCF_049841815.1). Taxonomy (NCBI): domain Bacteria; kingdom Bacillati; phylum Actinomycetota; class Actinomycetes; order Micromonosporales; family Micromonosporaceae; genus Micromonospora; species Micromonospora sp. DT233. Next base: position 39,319 of record NZ_JBNCLB010000014.1, read on the forward strand.
AGCGCGGCGGCCTCCCGCAGCACCGCACGCTTGAGGTCGAGCCGCTCCGGCACGGCCTCCACCACCACGTCGGGCTCGGGCGCGGCCTCGGCGAGGGAGGCGAGCAGCCGCACCCGCTCCCGGTTCGCGCTCGCCTCGTGGGCGGTGAGCCTGCCCCGCCCCACCGCCCGTTCCCACAGCTCGCCCAGCCGCGCCCCGGCGGCGGCCGCCCGGTCGGGGTCGACCTCGACGAGCTCGACGCGGTATCCCGCGCCGGCCGCCACGTAGGCGATGCCGAGGCCCATCGTGCCCGCCCCGACGACGACAAAACGACTCATCACTTCTCCTCGCCGCGGGCGGCGGCGCGCGGGGTCCCCGCCGCGCCGGGCCGCCCGCTTCGCTGGCCCTTGGCTGCGACCCTATGCAGCATCGATCACGTCGGCAGGCGTGGGGGAGCGGCGGATCGGGTACAGACGGCGTCAACCGAGGGAAGGACCGGACATGAGCCAGGCACCGGAGAGTGTGGAGAACGCGGCCACCGTGGAGACCCGCGGCGAGGAGCGGGTCGATCTGCTCCGCGCGGACACCAACAACGACGGCAAGGCCGACGTCTGGGTGGTCGACACCGACGGCGACGGCCGGGCCGACCTGTTCCAGTTCGACACCACCGGCGACGGCAAGGTGGACATCACCATGGTCGACCTCGACGAGGACGGCACCCCGGACGAGGTGGTCGACGGCGACGGCGGCCTCCCGCCCGAGCAGCACACCCCGACCGTCCAGGTCTGAGGCAGCAGTAAGGGCCCCTGTGGTCGCCACCGGCGGCAGCACAGGGGCCCTGCTGGCGCCCGGGGGCCGGCCGGCCGCGTCCCGGCCACCGGGCGCGCAGGAGCGGGCGGCGGGCGGCGGGAGAGCCGGCGTGGCGCGGGGTCGGTCTAGTCGGCCAGGGTCAGGGTCGCCAGGTAGTACGGGGCGTCCCGGTCGTCCACGTCGGTCAGCCGCCACGGGGTCCCCCGGACCAGCTCGGCCAGCTCCGCCACCGAGCAGAACAGGTAGTCGAACCACTCGGTGCCCAGTTCCCGGTAGCGCAGCCGCAGCCGGAGCTGGCCGCCGAACCGGCCGCGCCGCCGGTTGCGCTCGTGGTAGCCGGTCTGCACCGGGTCGGTGGTGCCGTACGGGTCGGTGCCGTGCGCGATGACCTGCGCGCCGGGCCGGGCGAGCGCGGCGAGCGCGGCGAGGAACGCCGGGGCCCGGTCCCGGCCCTCGATCAGCCCCAGGTTGTTGCCGAGCAGTAGAAAGGTGTCGTACCGCCGGCCGTCGGCGACGTGCTGCTCGACCGTGCCGTGCACCAGGTCACCGACCCCGCGTCGGCGGCACACCCGCAGCGCCCCGAGCGAGGTGTCCAGCCCGGTCACCGCCACCCCGCGCTCCTGGAGCAGCAGCGCGATCCGCCCGCCGCCGACGCCGATGTCGAGCGTCTCGCCGCGCACCCGCTCCACCGCCCGGTGGTCGTACGGCTCCCACTGCTCCGGGCCGGCGAGGTAGTGGGCGGCGGGGGCGCCGTTGATCAGGCCGTCGTCGCGCTCGATGATCTCGATGACGGGTCGGGGCAGCCGGCCGCCGGCCAGCGGGCGGGGGCCGATGCCGGTCTGCACGGCGAGCGCGTCGCGCAGCAGCTCGCCGAAGACGTCGCCGATCTTTGGTTGCCCGGTCACGGGCTCCACGCTAGCCCCGGCGGCGTCGGCCCGCGCGGTCGTATTCTTGAGGGCGTGACCACCCTGGACCGCCTCGGCGCGGAGAAGTACGTTCTCGTGACGACGTTTCGCAAGGACGGGCGGGCGGTGGCCACCCCGGTGTGGGCCGTCCGGGACGGCGACGCGTTGGGAGTCTGGACCGCCGCCGAGTCGGGCAAGGTGAAGCGGATCCGGCGCAGCGGCGAGGTGACGGTCGCCCCGTGCGACATGCGGGGCCGGCCGCACGGCGAGGCGGTCCCCGGTCACGCCCGGATCTGCGACCCGGCGGAGACCCGCCACATCTGCGAGCTGTTGAAGAAGAAGTACGGCCTGCTGGGCCGGCTGAGCCTGCTGGGCAGCCGGCTGCGGCGGGGCGAGGCGGCGCGGGCGGGCATCCGGATCACGTTCTCCGCCTGAGCCCGGCCCAGCTCCCGGTGGTCAGGACGCCATGGACGTCGAACGGGCGTCGTAGGGTCCATGGCGTCCTGATCACCTTGGGTCGCCACGGGCGTTTGCGGTGGCTGGGGTCGTCGGGGCGGGGCTAAGGCCGGACGCGCCAGGGGCGGCAGGCCGTCGGCCTGCCGCCCCTGGCGGAGAACTGTTGGTGGTAGCGGGGGTTGCTCAGTCCCCCTGGCGCTGCTGGGGGATCTGCCCCTGCAACAGGGCGCGAACCTCCGACTCACGGTATCGGCGGTGCCCCCCCAGGGTCCGGATGGCGCTGAGCTTGCCAGCCTTCGCCCACCGGGTCACCGTCTTCGGGTCGACACGGAACATCGACGCCACCTCGGCCGGTGTGAGCAGCGGCTCCGGTTCGTGCGTTCGCGATGCCATATCGGTCACTCCTCCACAGGTATAGACATCGGCCGGGGTCCCGCCGGCCGACGCGCCTCCCATGGTCCGGCTAGTCCCCGATGTCCGACATGGGCCGAACGGCCGAAGGTCCCTAGACGGACGGATGAACCATGCCCGATATATACGACTAATACGCGTCAGAACCCATCTTATTCGGACTCATATTCACTGGTCGTGATGCTCCAACTACGACCCGCCTTCCGACTGGGAGCGCTCCCCCCGGCCCGCCGAGGTGGAACTTCCACCAGGTCACGCCTAGTTGGAACGCTCCAGCAGCTGGATCGCCCGCCAGCGGGCCACCAGCGTGTCGTACGCCGTCGAAGCCTCCTCCGCCTCGCCCTTGGCGAGCCCGGCCAGCCCGGCCGCGACGAGCGCCGGGGAGTCGTCCGAGGCGAGCGTCTCGGCGGAGAGCAACTGGACCAGACCGCCGTAGTCCAGCTCCACCATCGAACGGGGGTGGAACTCCTCCAGCCACCGGGCGGCCTCCTCCACCGCCTCCGTGATCGGCGCCTCGCCGACGGTCTTGCGCAACACCGACAGCGCCCGCGACGACCGGCGACGCGCCTTGGAGATCTCCGTGCGGTAGCGCAGCGAGCGCCGCTCCGCCTCGGCCACCAGGTCCCGCTCCTCGGCGTCGAACAGCACGAACCAGCGCAGCGGCACGCCCCAGGTGGCGATCTGCTCGTGCACCCGGGGGACGCCGTGCTCCAGCACCCGCGCCCCGCTGCGCCAGTCCTCCACCACCGCCTTGGCCTGGCCGGCCAGGATCGGTGGGACGAACGCGTCCGCCAGCACCGCCGGCACCCCCTCGCGGGCGCTCAACGCCGCCTCGGCCACCCGGATCCGCAGGTTCCACGGGCAGACCAGCAGGGTGTCCTCGGTCTCCAGGACGTACGCCTCCTCGGGCAGGTCGGGCAGCCTGGTCCAGCCCGCGCCCAGCGCCTCGATGACCGCCGTGCGCTGCCGCCCCGGCCCCTCTGAGGGGGCCACGGCACGCCCCTCGGCGGCGTAGCGCCGCCAGTAGGACTGACGGTCTCGGTCGAAGGCGGTCAGCGGCTCGTACACCCGCAGGTACGAAGCAAAGAGCGACGGCACTGCGCGATCCTCCCACGAGCATCGAAGCCGGACGCGGGCAGCGCCCCCGATCGCCCGGCCGATGCCGCTGCTCAGGCACCGAACGTCCGCACCGGAAAGTGACGTCGGCGACAGTACGGAACGGCCGACACTAGGCTCGACCCCACCGGCAACACCCCGCCGGTGCCACAGGGGCCGCGTCCCACCGGACGCACACCGACACGGGAGCCAGCAATGGGCGTATTCGCCAGCACCGACGGCCCATCGGCCGCGGGTCACGAACAGGTCGTGTTCTGCCAGGACGCGCAGAGCGGCCTCCGCGCGATCATCGCGATCCACTCCACCGCGCTGGGTCCCGCGCTCGGCGGCACCCGGTTCTACCCGTACCCCGACGAGGCGGCGGCGCTGGCCGACGTGCTCGACCTGGCGCGCGGCATGGCGTACAAGAACGCCCTGGCCGGGTTGGACCTGGGCGGCGGCAAGGCGGTCATCTGGGGCGACCCGCAGCGGCTGCGCAGCGAGGCGCTGCTGCGCGCGTACGGGCGGTTCGTCGAGTCGCTCAACGGGCGCTACTACACCGCCTGCGACGTCGGCACCACCGTCGCCGACATGGACGTGATCGCCCGCGAGACGCGCTACGTCACCGGCCGCAGCGTCGAGCACGGCGGCGCCGGGGACTCCTCGGTCCTCACCGCCTGGGGCGTCTTCCAGGGCATGCGCGCCGCCGCCGAGCACGTCTGGGGCGCGCCGACGCTGCGCGGCCGGCGGGTCGGGATCGCCGGGCTGGGCAAGGTCGGCAAGCACCTGACCCGGCACCTGCTCGACGACCGCGCCGAGGTGGTGGCGACCGACGTCGACCCGCGGGCGCGGGAGTGGGCCCGCGCCCACCACCCGCAGGTCGAGCTGGTCGACGACACGGCCACGCTGGTCGCCGCCGACATCGACGTGTACGCCCCGTGCGCGCTGGGCGGTGCCCTCGACGACGACACGGTGCCGGCGCTGCGGGCGAAGGTGGTCGCCGGTGGGGCCAACAACCAGCTCGCCCACCCGGGGATCGACAAGCTCCTCGCCGACCGGGGCATCCTCTACGCCCCCGACTACGTGGTCAACGCGGGCGGCGTGATCCAGGTCGCCGACGAGATCGAGGGCTTCAACTTCGACCGGGCCAAGCTGCGGGCCACCCGGATCTACGACACCACCCGGCAGATCCTGGGGTTGGCCGACGAGGAGGGCGTCCCCCCGGCGGTGGCCGCCGATCGGCTCGCCGAGCGCCGGATGACCGAGATCGGCCGGCTGCGCAGCATCCACCTGCGCTGATGCGCCCCGCCCGGGGGCGATATCGCCTCGGACGGGACATCCGGCGGCTAAGGCGGACAACCGACACCGACGCCGACGGGGCCGGTCTCCGCCGGCCGGTCCGGCCCGCGTCACGGGCGGCTCGGCGCACGCCCCTTACGGCGGCGGAATCGCCCACGTGCGGGGCGACTGCGACGCGCAGAGGCGGCCTGCGGTAACCCGAGGTGTCGAAGGCCGGCATCCCCATGTACCGTAAGACCCACGAGAGATGCCTGACGTCATCGGGGACCGCCTTTGGGCTGCCCCGAATTCTGTGCGAGGGGGTCGAGCCATGGGGCGCGGCCGTGCTAAGGCCAAGCAGACGAAGGTGGCCCGGGAGTTGAAGTACAACACCCCGAACACCGACCTCACCGCCTTGCAGCGCGAACTGGCGGGTGCTGGTAAGTCGAACAACGACTTCGACGACGACTACAAAGAGTATGTCGACGACGACGACGAGGACCACACGGACGACGACCCGGATACCTGGGCCCGTCCAACCCGTTGACCTCCGGGAACAACCGAGCACGCGGTAGTCCGCGTGCTCGCGTGTGCGTACGTCCCGGAGCCGGCTGCCAACCGATGATCAAGGATCTGCCTCGCCGGGCACCCAGCCGGCCGATCGGCAGGTCCTTGATCTCGGAGGCGTACCCTCAGCGCGGGCGGTTGTTCCAGTTGTAGAACGTCGGGATGTTCTCGAAGTGGTTCCAGGCGCAGACGGCGCTGGCCCCCTCGCCCCCCGCCGCCTCCGACCGGAGCCGACGCGCGTCCGCCGCCTCCTGCAGCAGCTCGGCCAGGCCGGTGGCGGTGTCCCGCACCCGGTCGCCGACCGGGTCGCCGGTGACTCTCCCGCTGCGCTCAGACTGCCGGTGTCCGGTGATCTCGGGCATGGTCCAACACTCCCTCCAGTAGGCGGATCTTGCTGTTGCGGCAGTGCTCGGTCTCCGTGCCGTCGAACCGGCCCAGCTCGAAGTAGCGGTTGGCGGCGTGCCCTCCCCCGCAGAAGCCGAAGTACGGGCAGGACACCCGGCACGCCTCCACGCCGGCCAGGAACTCGCCCACCCACGGCGTCGTGCGCGGTGCCCCGGCGAGGATCTCGGCCAACGGCGCGGTCAGCACGTTGCCGCTGCTGAAGTCGCCGTACCGGGCGTCGGTGAAGCCCGCCAGCTCCGGGCTGAGCACGATCACCGACCCGTCGTAGGCCACCGTGGGGATCGGGTCGAGGTGGCGGGGCAGCAGGCCGTCGGCGGTGCCGTCGAGCACCGCCGCCGTGTACCGCAGCGACCACTCCACCTCGCGCAGGTGGATGCGCGGGTCGCGCCGCCACGCGGCCACCAGCTCGGCCCAGAACGCCCGCACCGTCGCCGCGTCGTGGGCGTTGCTGCGGGTGTTGACCCCCTCGGTCTCCTCGATGTTGACGCCCAGCACGTCGCAGCCCAGCCCGAGGAAGTAGTCGTACAGCTCGGCGGCCCGGCCCGGGGCGGGGTCACCGACCACCGCCAGCGCCGAGAATGGCAGGCCGTGCCGGCGCAGCGCGTCGATCCCGCGCACGATCCGGTCGTACGCCGGGCGGCCCGCCCGGGTCACCCGGTCGCCGTTGCGCCCGCGCGGGCCGTCCACGCTGACGCTGACCCGCACCCGGCGCTCGGCGAGGAACCGGCACCAGTCGTCGTCGAGCAGGGTCGCGTTGGTCTGCACGTGGTGCTCGACCTGCGGGCCGAACGGGGCGAGCAGCGCGGCCAGGTGCTCCCGGCCCGCCGCCAGCGGCTCCCCGCCGTGCCACACCACGGAGAACCGGCCGGCCGCCGCCCACGGGTTGACCGACGCGGCGACCGCCTCGGCCACCGCGAGCGGCATCCGCCGGTCGGCCGAGCGGTGCGGGAGGTAGCAGTACGCGCAGTCGAGGTTGCACAGGGTGGTCGGCTGCATCACCACGTACGACGGGACCGGGGCCAGACCCCGCATCCCGCTCGCCGGCCGGTCCCGAGCAGCCATCACCCTCCTCCCTGGCCCGATGGGTGCCCTTCAGGCTAGGCGGCGACGGCCGCTCGGGTGAACCCCCGATCAGGTGTTCGGATGATCAGCGCTGGGTGATCAGCCCCGGGTGTGCTGACCCACCATCTGGACCTTGCCGGTGCCCTCGATGATCTCGCCGGCCGGCCAGGCGTCCACGCCCCGGCCGGTCAGGGTGGCCAACGCCCGGTCGGCGTCCTCGGCGGAGACGATCGCGAACATGCCGACGCCCATGTTGAAGGTCGACTCCATCTCGGCGTCCTCGATCCGGCCCTTGGACTGGATCAGGTCGAAGATCGGCTGCGGCTTCCAGGTCGAGCGGTCGACCACCGCGTCGACGTGCTCCGGCAGGATGCGGACCAGGTTGCCCGGGATGCCGCCGCCGGTGACGTGGGCGATCGAGCGCACCTCGGCCTCGGCGATCAGCTTGAGGCAGTCCTGCGCGTAGATCTTGGTCGGGGTGAGCAGCTCCTCGCCCAGGGTGCGCTGCCGGCCGAAGTCGTCGAGCACCACGTCCAGCCGCATCCGGCCCGCGCCCAGCAGCACGTGCCGCACCAGCGAGTATCCGTTGGAGTGCAGGCCAGAGGAGCGCATCGCGATGACCACGTCACCGATCTCCACCCGGTCCGGGGTGAGGATGTCGCTCTCCTCGACCACGCCGACACCGGTGGCGGAGACGTCGTACTCGTCCGGGCGCAGCACGCCCGGGTGCTCGGCCGTCTCGCCGCCCAGCAGCGCGCAGCCGGCGTACCGGCAGCCGTCGGCGATGCCGGCGCCGATCTCGGCGACCTTGTCCGGCACGACCTGGCCGCAGGCGATGTAGTCGAGCAGGAAGAGCGGCTCCGCGCCGCAGGCCACCAGGTCGTCGACGACCATGGCGACCAGGTCGATGCCGATGGTGTCGTGGATGTCGAGCTGCTGGGCGATCACCAGCTTGGTGCCCACCCCGTCGGTGGAGGACGCCAGGATCGGGTTCTTGTACTTCTTCGTGTCCAGCCGGAAGAGGCCGGCGAAGCCGCCCAGGTCGCCCATGACCTCCGGGCGGCGGGTCTGCTTCACCTTGGACTTGAGCAGCTCGACCGCGCGGTCGCCCGCCTCGATCGAGACGCCGGCGTCAGCGTACGAGGCCGAGCGTTTGCGCGCCGGGCGGTTGCCGCCGGCCGTCCAGGGCTGGCGGTCGCCGCCGCCGGTCGGGCTGCTCTCTGTGCCGCTGCGCTCGGACACGTGCGTCACGGTTCTCCCCTTTGTGGTTCTCGCGGGGTCCGGCGGTGACCGGTCCGCCCGCGTCGGGCGGTGCTACGGGCGGTGTGCGGTCGCGCCGCCCGAAGTGGCGACAAGCGGTGCGGCGTTGTGGCCGAGGACGTCCGGGGCATCGGCGACCCGGCGTCCCACTCCTTCGAGAAGGTGCTTGCCGATGAGGTTGCCGGCCGGCAGGTCGATCGGGTATTCCCCGTCGAAGCAGGCCCGGCAGAGCCGGGTCTTCGGCTGCTCGGTCGCGGCGATCAGACCGGCCAACGAGACGTAGCCCAGGGTGTCGGCGCCGATGGAGCGCCGGATGCCCTCGTTGTCGAGCCCGTTGGCCAGCAGCTCCGCCCGGGTGGCGAAGTCGATGCCGTAGAAGCACGGCCAGTTGACCGGCGGGGAGGAGATCCGGACGTGGACCTCCAGGGCACCGGCCTCGCGCAGCATCCGCACGATCGCCCGCTGGGTGTTCCCGCGCACGATCGAGTCGTCCACGACGACCAGCCGCTTGCCCCGCACGTTCTCCCGCAGCGGGTTGAGCTTGAGCCGGATGCCGAGCTGACGCAGGGTCTGCGACGGCTGGATGAAGGTGCGCCCGACGTACGGGTTCTTCATCAGCCCGGCACCGTAGGTGATGCCGGACTCCTCGGCGTAGCCGATGGCGGCCGGGGTGCCGGACTCCGGCACCGGGATGACCAGGTCGGCCTCGACCGGGTGCTCCTTGGCGAGCTGGCGGCCGATCTGCACCCGGGCGGAGTGCACGTTGCGCCCGGCGATGGTCGCGTCCGGGCGGGCGATGTAGACGTACTCGAAGAGGCAGCCCTTCGGCTCCGGCGCGGCGAACCGGGCCGAACGCAGGCCGTTCTCGTCGATCGCGATCAGCTCGCCCGGCTCCACCTCGCGCACGACGCTCGCGCCGACGATGTCCAGCGCGGCGGTCTCGCTGGCCACCACCCAGCCCCGCTCCAGCCGACCCAGCACCAGCGGCCGCACACCGTGCGGGTCGCGGGCCGCGTAGAGCGTCGACTCGTCCATGAAGACGAAGCTGAACGCGCCGCGCAACTGGGGCAGCACCTCCAGCGCGGCGGCCTCGACCGAGAGGTCGGGGCGGCTGGCCAGCAGCATCGTCACCAGCGAGGTGTCGTTGGTGGAGCCGTCGGCGACCAGGCCCCGCTCGGCCACCTCGCGCTGCAACTCGGCGGTGTTGACCAGGTTGCCGTTGTGGGCCAGCGCGATCGTGGTGCCGCTGGTGGTGGAGCGGATGGTCGGCTGGGCGTTCTCCCAGGTCGAGCCGCCGGTGGTCGAGTAGCGCGCGTGACCGATCGCCACGTGCCCCCGCAGGCTGGCCAGGGTGGGCTCGTCGAAGACCTGGGCCACCAGGCCGAGGTCCTTGTAGACCACCACGCCCGAGCCGTCGCTGACGGCGATCCCGGCGGCCTCCTGGCCACGGTGTTGCAGGGCGTAGAGCCCGAAATAGGTCAGATTGGCGACCTCTTCCCCCGGCGCCCAGACGCCGAAGACGCCGCAGGCGTCCTGTGGGCCGGGTCGTTGGGGGTCAAGGTCGTGGCTCAGCCGGCCGTCGCCTCGGGGCACCTACCGCTCCCTCATGCTGGTCTGGACTGGCCGGGCGGGATCTCGGGGGCGGATCCGCGTTTCCTCGGCCGGGGACCACTGTCGTCGGCTGACAGTGTACGCGAATCCATGTCGACACATAAAGTCACGAATCGCTCCCTCTGCGTGATCAGCGCGCCGGACTACCCACCCGCCTGGAGCGGCAGGTACGCGGAGAGGTCCGCCCGCGCCCCGCTGACCCGCACGCGCCCTTCGGCCACGGCCTCCGACCAGCTTCGCCGCCCCGTGGCCAACTCCAACCAGGTCGCCGGGTCCAGCTCGACCACGTTCGGCGGGGTGCCCCGGGTGTGTCGGGGACCGAGAATGCACTGAACTGCACCGTAAGGTGGGACCCGCACCTCCACCGATCGGCCGGGTGCACGCTCCACCAAGGCGGTCAACAGGGCACGGACCGCCTCCCGGAACACCGGCCGTTCGGGCGTACGGCCCTCGTCGAGCGCGGCCAGGGCGACGGCGACGGCCGGTGAATTGCTGTGCGGAGAGGACACAACGGGACGATACGACTCGCGTCCGACGCTTTCGCCACTGCCCCTGGGTCGCGCCGATCCGGTCAGACAAGGCATAGTTGCCGTCGGCGTATTCGAACCGTGATCATCCCCGGCCCGGTGCCCCGCGGCCAGGGAAGTAGCCCGGAAGGCGGTGGACGTGTCAGCACACCGACGTGCCTGGAAGCAGCGGGCCGGTGTGGTCGTGGCGGTGGCATTCGGCGCACTGCTGGCCGTCCCCGCCACACCCGCACTGGCGGCCGAGATCACCGTCGTCCCTGGCTCGATCAGCCTGAACGCCGGCAGCGACGCCACCGTGGTGGTCCGCGTGACGCCCGGCGAGGGTGAGGAGGACGCGGCCGCCACCATCAGCCTCAGCGGCCTGCCCGCCGGGGTGAGCTGCGCCGACGGCTGCGGCCCGATCAAGTTCACCGGTGGCCCGCGGATCCAACCCTTGAAGATCCGGGCCGGCGACAACGCGCCCGACGCCAGCGGCGTCACCGCCTCGGTCGGCATCGCGCCGGAGGGCGGCGCTGCCGCCTCCGCCCCCCTCCGGATCACCGTCCGCGGCAAGGCCGAGCCGGAGCCGACCAAGCCGCAGGTGCAGACCGTCAAGTCCGTCTCCGGCAAGGTGGTGGCGAGCGCCAACGGCCAGTCCGTGCCGAACGCCGTCGTCATGCTCCAGGACAGCGCCGGGCACCGCTACGAGACCACCAGCAACGACAGCGGCAACTGGCGCTTCTCCGGCAGCACGTCGAGGCCGATCGCGCCGGGCCGGATCGACCTCGGCGCGATCCAGGGCGAGGTCCGGGCCACCAAGTTCTTCACCGCCTCGGCCGGGCAGAGCGTGAGCGGGCAGCGGATCATCCTGGCGATCCGGGTCGAGACGACCCCGAGCCCCACGCCGTCGGCCACCAAGGAACCGGAGCCCACCGAGGGGCCGCTCGAGGAGACCGCCGAGGAGCCCACCGAGGCCGCACCGGCCGCACCGGAGAACGCCGCCGCCGAGGACGAGGACTCCGGCGGCTTCGGTTCCTGGCTGCTCATCCTGCTCGGCGGCCTCTTCGTGGCCATCGGCGTGGGCACGTTCGTGCTGCTCTGGATGAAGCGTCGGGAGAACGGCGACGACCCCGACGACGCCCCGCCCGGGGGTGCCGCCGCGGTGCCCGCCGCCCGGGGTGCCTTCGCCGGCGCGGACGACCGGACCAGGGTGGTCGACCGGGTGGGTGCCGGCCCCGACCCGACGATGGTCGGCGGCGCCTCGCTCAGCGACGCGCCCACGATGATGCACCGACCGGTCGTCGACGACGTCCCGCCGGACCCGTACGGCGCCCCGCCGGAGCCCTACGGCACCGGCGGCTGGGGTGCGAGCGGCGGCTACGGCTCCGAGACCCAGGGCGGCTACGGCGCGGCCGGCGGCTACGGCAGCGCCCCCGCCTCCGGCGCGGGGTACGGCAGCGGCGGGGCGGGCGGCTACGGCGCCGACGCCCCGGCCTCCGGCGGCGGGTACGGCGGCGCCTCCCCCAGCGGCGGGTACGGCGCAGCGCCGGCCGCCGGTGGTTACGGCGGCGCACCGGCCGACGGCGGCTACGGCGCGGCACCGGCCTCCGGCGCGGGCTACGGCAGCACTGGCGGCTACGGCGCCGACGCCCCGGCGTCCGGCGGCGGATACGGCAGCCGTGACTACGGCGCGGCGGGCGGCGCGGCCGGTTACCCGGCCCAGGGCCAGGGCGGCGGCGGTTACGGCGAACGCTACGACGAGCCGACCGGGCGGTACACCGGCGAGGGCACCTCCTCCTACACCCCGCCGGCCGACCCCTACCCGACCAGCACCTACCAGGCCGACCAGGGGCACGGCTACGGCCAGCCCGAGCCGGCGCAGTACGGCGCCCAGGGCGGCGAGCCCGCCGGCGGCGGCTACGGCCAACAAGGCGGGTACGAGGCCGGCCAACAGGGCGGCGGCTACGGCCAACAAGGCGGGTACGGTGCCGGCCAGCAGGGCGGCGGCTACGGCCAACAGGGCGGCTACGAGGCCGGCCAGCAGGGCGGGTACGGCGGCTACGACCAGCGCGGCGGCTACGGTGCCGAGGGCTACGGCGGTCAGCCCGGCGGCTACGGTCAGCCCGGCGGGTACGGCCAGGAGGCCGCCCCGCAGCGCGCCGGCTACGACCAGCCGGCCGGCTACGACCAGCAGCCGGGCGGCGGCTACTACGGTGACCAGCCCCCGGCGGAGCGGGGCCGGCCGGACGGCCCGCCGCCGCAGCAACAGGATCGCACCGGTCGGCGGCTGGACTGGCTGGACAACGACTGACCGGCGCGGGCGACTTCGCCCCGCATTCGAACGAGGAGAGCGGCTGCCCGGCTGGGCGACCGCTCTCCTCGTCTTTCGGCGATCGCCCCTCCCGCACCGCCACCACCTCCGACCAAACCGGTGCGCGGACCAAGCGGCGCAGCCACACCCGGATTCTCGGAAGTTCACGTCACCGGTGAACGTGGAGTGTCCACGGTCTCCAAATCGGTCCAACGCGCACGACTACGTGCGCCTCCTGGCCGGTCTCCTCCGCAGCACCACCGTGATGGCACTGATCGAGGCGACCGCCACCCCGCCGATCGCGGTGATCGCCGCCTGACCGATCGTGTCGATGCTCTGGCCGTACGCGAGGGCGATCCAGAGCACCGCCCCGATGGACATGACCACGACCAGCACAAGCGCGCCGATCAGAGCGTTCTCCGTGCTGACCGGCTCTCCGGGCTGGTGTTGCCCGGTTCCTCTCGTTACCGTAGTCACCTGACGTCGTTCCTCCTGTAATCGGTCCTTGCCTGGGACATGTCACGGGCGGCGTCGGTCAAGGCGACCCCCGGGTTGCAGCCCGGGGGCCTCGCCGCCTCGGCCCGATATTGCAGGCCGGTCGCTCAGCCGACGCTGATCGGCACGACAGGACGACCTCCACGAGCCGGCGTCGCATCAGTGCCCTTGGAACAAGGGACACTGTCTCGCAATTCTGGCCCATCACACAATACTGTTGGCCGTGAATGCAACTCCCACGCGCGCTCTTTCATTCAGGGACTCCAATCCCGCCCCGTTTTCCCAAGGGTGAATGAATCGTTCCTGACCGCGCCGGCAAAGAACTGACGGTTCCCTGGTTGGCGACACAGGTCGTCCCGCCGGCGTGGCTCCGGCCGGCGCGGTCGCACCGGGCACCGTGGCCGGGGTGGACGAAGACCCCAAAGGTCACCCACTCAGCGCTGGCCCGGCCCGCCGTCACCAGGGGCCGCCGAGGCCGGCCGCACGCCGAGGCCGGGGGCCTGGAATCAGGCGGCGGAGAGGACGGCTCGGCGCAGCACCGGTACGACCGCCGACACGGCCACTTCCACGGCGACCCCGTCACGTCACCGGCGAAGCCGCGCTCGGCCATGTCCCGGCCGAAGACGCAGCCGCGCACGGTGGCCGGCACGCCCGAAGTCCTGGCCAACGCGGCAAGCGCCAACGCCGCCCCGGCCAGCCCTCACCGGCACGCCCGGGGTGCTGGCCAACGAGGCAAGCGCCTCGCCGCCCCGGCCAGCCCTCGCCGGAACCGGGCACCGGAACCGGGTTGGGCGAGGACGACCGGGGTCACCTGCTCAGCGCTGGTGGGGCCCGCCGTCGCCGGGGGCCGCCGGGCCGGTCGCCCCGTCGGCCCGCTCCGTCTCGGCCTGCGGACCGGTCACGGACGCGTCGCCCGGGACATCCGCGTCCGGCTGGGAGGCGGGGGCCTCGGCCGGCTCGGCGGCGCGGGCGTGCCCCGCATCGGCCGGCGGCGCGGCGATCTGCTCCGCCTCGTCGCCCACCGCACCGGCGGGCTCCGCCGAGCCGGTCGCCTCGGCGGAGCCGAGGCCGGCAGCACCGGCAACCTCGGCACCAGCAACTTCGGTGCCGCCGAAGAGCCGGGGCAGCGTCGCGCCGTGCGTGGCGCGCAGCTCGTCCAGGCCGATCCGGAACTGGCCGCGCACCTCGAGGGCGCCGCCGGCCTGGTCGGTGACCCCGATGAGCTCCCACGGGACCCCGCGCTCGGCGCAGAGCGCGGTGAACGCCTTCTCGTGGCCGCGCGGCACCGCGACCAGGACCCGCCCGGCCGACTCGCTGAACAGGAAGACAAACGGCATCGAGCCGCCGGTGAACTGCTCCGGCACCGCGATCTGCGCGCCGACGCCGCGCCGCAGGCAGGACTCGACGAGGCTCTGCGCCAGCCCGCCGTCGGAGAGGTCGTGGGCGGCGCTGACGTGCCCGACCCGGGCGGCCTCGGCCAGCAGCTCGGCGAGCTGCCGCTCCCGGCCCAGGTCCACCTGCGGCGGGATGCCGCCGAGGTGCTGGTGGGTCACCCAGGCCCACTCCGAGCCGGAGAGCTCCACGTGCGTCTCGCCGAGCAGGAAGAGCTGGTCGTGATCGCCTGCGGCGCGCGGGACGAAGCCCATCGGCACCCGGTCAGCGACGTCGTCCAGCACCCCGAGCACGCCGACCACCGGGGTCGGGTGGATGGCCGCCGCGCCGGTCTGGTTGTAGAAGCTGACGTTGCCGCCGGTCACCGGGATGCCCAGCTCCAGGCAGCCGTCCGCCAGGCCGCGCACGGCCTCGGCGAACTGCCACATCACGCCCGGGTCCTCCGGCGAGCCGAAGTTGAGGCAGTTGGTCACGGCGATCGGCTTCGCGCCGGTCGCGGCCACGTTCCGGTACGCCTCGGCCAGCGCCAGCTTCGTCCCGTTGTACGGGTCGAGGCGGGCGTAGCGGCCGTTGCCGTCCAGCGACAGGGCGACGCCCAGGCCGGTGCGCTCGTCGATGCGGATGACGCCGGCGTCCTCCGGCTGGGCGAGCACGGTGTTGCCCAGCACGTAGCGGTCGTACTGCTCGGTGACCCAGGTCTTGTCGGCCAGGTTCGGCGAGGCGATCATGCGCAGCACGGTCTCCCGCAGCGCCTCCGGGTTCGTCGGCCGGGGCAGCGTCTCGGCCCGGTCGGCCTGGATCAGGATCAGGTCGGCCGGCTCCCGCATCGGCCGGGCGTAGACCGGGCCGTCGTCGACCAGCGAGCCCGGCGGGACGTCCACCACGAGCTGGTCGCGCCAGGTGATGACCAGCCGGCCCGGCCGGCCGTCCGCCGAGGGCGCGGTGACCTCGCCGATCGCGGTGGCCCAGACGCCCCACTTCTCGGCGGTCTTGAGCACCGCCTCCAGCTTCTCGGGGGCGACGACCAGCAGCATCCGCTCCTGGGACTCGCTGGCCAGGATCTCCTGCGGCTCCATCGAGGGCTCGCGCAGCGGCACCCGCTCCAGCCAGACCCGCATGCCGGTGCCGGCCGACGCGGCGGTCTCGGTGAGCGCGCAGGTCAGCCCCGCGCCGCCGAGGTCCTGGATGCCGACGACCAGCTCGGCCTCGTACAGCTCCAGGCACGCCTCGATGAGCAGCTTCTCCATGAACGGGTCGCCGACCTGCACCGACGGGCGGCGCTTCTCGCTGCCCTCGTCGAAGGTGGCGCTGGCCAGCACCGACACGCCGCCGATGCCGTCGCGGCCGGTCCGGGCGCCCATCAGCACCACGACGTTGCCGGGGCCGGTGGCTTCCTTCTTCTGCAGCCGGTCGACGGGCAGCACGCCGAGGCAGAGCGCGTTGACCAGCGGGTTGCCCTGGTAGCAGGGGTCGAAGACGACCTCGCCGCCGATGTTGGGCAGGCCGAGGCAGTTGCCGTAGCCGCCGACGCCGGCCACCACGCCGGGGAGCACCCGGGCGGTGTCGGGGTGGTCGGCGGCACCGAAGCGCAGCGGGTCCATCACGGCCACCGGGCGGGCGCCCATGGCGAGGATGTCGCGGACGATGCCGCCGACGCCGGTCGCCGCGCCCTGGTACGGCTCGACGAAGCTCGGGTGGTTGTGCGACTCGACCTTGAAGGTCACCGCCAGCTCGTCGGAGACCTGCACCACGCCCGCGTTCTCGCCGATGCCGGCGAGCAGCCGGTCGCTCGGCGGGGCCTTCTCGCCGAACTGGCGCAGGTGCACCTTGCTCGACTTGTAGGAGCAGTGCTCGCTCCACATGATCGAGTACATGGCCAGCTCGGCCTGGGTGGGGCGGCGGCCGAGGATGTGCCGGATCCGGTCGTACTCGTCGTCACGCAGGCCCAGCTCCGCGTACGGCTGGAGCTCGTCGGGGGTCTCCGTGGCGCGCGGCACGGTGTCCAGGCCGTGTGCCCAGTCGTCGGTCGGGGCGGGCCGGGGCGGGGCCGGCTGACGGGCCGGGGCGACGGGCCGGGCCGGTTCGACCGGGCCGGGCTGCGCCGCCACGGGAGCCGCGTACGGCTCTGCGGGGATGGCCGGAAAGCCGCCCCGGGTCTGCCGTAGCGCCGGGTCCGGGTGGGTGGTCATGACCTCTCCTCGCTGCGCTTGCCGCCGCAGGGGCGCCTGAGCCGACCGATGATGCCGCGCACGGTCACGCCGGGGCCCCCACCAGGTGCTTGAGCACCGAGGTGAAGAAGCCGAGGCCGTCCAGGGAGGGGCCGGTGAGCGCCTCCACCGCGTGCTCGGGGTGCGGCATGATGCCGACCACGTTGCCGGCGGGGTTGGTGATCGCGGCGATGTCGCGCTGCGATCCGTTGGGGTTGCCGCCGACGTAGCGGGCGACGACCCGGCCTTCGGCCTCGAGCTCGTCCAGCGTCGCGGCGTCGGCGACGTAGCAGCCCTCGCCGTTCTTGACCGGGATCAGCACCTCCTGGCCGGGCTGGAACGTGTTCGTCCAGGCCGTGCCGGCCGCCTCGATGCGCAGCACCTGGTCGCGGTTGCGGAAGTGCAGGTGCTGGTTGCGGGTGAGCGCGCCGGGCAGCAGGTGCGCCTCGCAGAGGATCTGGAAGCCGTTGCAGATGCCGAGCACGGGCAGGCCGCCCCGGGCGGCGTCCACCAGGGTCTCCATCACCGGGGCGAACCGGGCGATGGCGCCGCAGCGCAGGTAGTCGCCGTAGGAGAACCCGCCGGGCAGGACGACGGCGTCGACCCCGCGCAGGTCCGCGTCGCCGTGCCAGAGCCGGACCGGCTCCCCGCCGGCGAGCCGCACGGCCCGCGCCGCGTCCCCGTCGTCGAGCGAGCCGGGGAACGTCACCACACCGACGCGGGCGGTCACCGGCGGGAGTCCACGATCTCGTCGGCTTCGGCCAGGCGGACGGTGTAGTCCTCGATGACCGGGTTGGCGAGCAGCTTGTCGGCGATCTCCCGGGCCTGGTCCAGGTCCGGTTCACCGGTGAACTCGATCTCGATCCGCCTGCCGATCCGGACGGCGGCGACGTCGCTGACGCCGAGCCGGGGCAGCGCGTTTGCGACGGCCTGGCCCTGAGGATCGAGGATCTCGGGCTTGAGCATGACGTCGACGACGACGCGAGGCACTGGGCACTCCTGACTGTGTACGCAGTTGGGTGCCGACCCACAACGGGCGAGCGGAGCCAGCCTACCTGGCAGATACGGCCCCAGCCGCACCGGCCGGGGACAGTTCGGGCGGTGATCAACATAACGGTGGGATGGGCGGTCATATCGTGACCGATCCCCTGCGGAACGTCCGGGAGCAGGTGATTCGCCACGCTCACGGACGCCGAATTGTTACATCACCCGACCTCGATCGAATGCTTGTCGACAGAACCGACCACCCCTAGTATCCATCGTCAAGAGTCGATGAGCTCCGGCGGGCGGTCCATCCCGCCGGCGCGACCCGGCGACCCCGGGTCGGAGCCAAGGAGAGTGCGTCCCCATGCGTATCCGTTCCATGCTCGCCGTGGTCGGCACCGCCCTCGTCGGCGTCCTCGGCGCCAGCACCGGCGCCGTCGCCGCGCCGGCCGGCCCCCAGCCGATCATCGGCGGCGGCACCGTCTCCTCCGCCCCGTGGGCCGCCGCCGTGTTCAGCAACGGCTCGTTCACCTGCTCCGGCAGCGTCATCGCCGCGCAGTGGGTGCTCACCGCCCGGCACTGCGTCAGCGGCACCATGTCGGTGCGGATCGGCAGCGTCTACTACGCCTCGGGCGGCACCACCCGCACCGTGAGCTCCTCGCAGACCCGCAACGACCTGGCCCTGCTGCGGCTCTCCAGCGCGGTCAGCACCTCCACCGTGACGCTGGCCCGCAGCAACCCGCCGGTCGGCTCCACCAACACGATCTACGGCTGGGGCATGACCTGCTACAGCGGCTGCTCGGCCGCCAGCCAGCTCAAGACCGCCAGCGTCCGGGTGACCAGCACCAGCGTCACCGACGCGTACGGCGGCCAGGCGATCCGCAGCACCCGGATCAACGGCAACGCCTGGCGCGGCGACTCCGGCGGGCCGGAGTTCTACAACGGCCAGCAGGTCGGCGTCGCCTCCACCGCCGACGGGTCGAGCATCCAGAACTACGGCAGCGTCGCGTACAACCGGTCCTGGATCACCTCGGTGGCCGGTGTCTGACGGTCCCACCCCCTGACGGCCCGTCCGGCCCGCGCCGGGTGGTTGACGCCGTGCTCGGCGCGGATGGCCGGCGACACGCCGGTCGTCCGCGCCGACTCCTTTTGCAGCATCCGGTCGGCCGAGCACGGCCGACGCACCGGCCCCCGCCGATAGGACAGCATCGAAGGGTGCTGGTCGTGACGACGGATCAACTGCCCGGCTACGAGATCCGCCAGATCCTCGGCGAGGTGGTGTCCTCGATGGCCCGGACCCGCAACCCGTACCGAGAGGGGGTCAAGAACCTGCGCGGCGGCGCGTACGACCCGATGGCGCCGGACAACCTGACCCGCTGGCGTACGGACTCGGTGGCCCGCCTCGGCGAGGAGGCCCGCCGGCTCGGCGCGAACGCCGTGATCGGCATGCGCTTCGACAGCCGGGACTGCGGCGAGATGTGGATGGAGATCTGCGCCTACGGCACCGCGGTGATCGTGGCCGCCACGACCCCCGACGTCATGCCCCCCGACCAGCCCCTGATCGCCGCCGAAACGGCCAGCGACCCCGCCATCGCCGAGGCCCCCGGCGGCATCGCCGAACCGGCCAGCGCCCCAAACCTGGCCTCGGCCGCCGAAACCCCCACCCGCAAGACCTAACCCCACCCCACCCCACCCCGGCCCCACCCCACCCCGTCCTTCGCGGTTGATCAAGAGGTTTGCGTCAAGCTGAAGATCGAACTTGACGCAAACCTCTTGATCAACGCACTAAGGCCGGGGTTAGGGCCGGGGTTGGGCCTTGAGGCGGCTGGCGTCAGAGGATGGGTGGGGGGGTGTAGGTGGCCGCGTCGGGGTGGGTGGTGACCAGCTTGGCGATTCGGGTCGTTACCGCGTTTATCTGGGCGCTTGCCGCGCCGGTGAAGGCGTTGCGGTCCGCGACTAGGGCGTCGATGTCGGTGCGGGAGAGGTTTAGGCGTTCGTCGGCGGCCAGGCGGTCGAAGAGGTCGTTCTCCGGGGCGCCCCGCTCGCGCATGGCCAGCGCCACGGCGACCGCGTGCTCCTTGATCGCCTCGTGCGCGGCCTCCCGGCCGACGCCCCGGCGGACCGCCCCGACCAGGATCTTCGTGGTGGCCAGGAAGGGCAGGAACCGCTCCAACTCCCGGTTGATCACCGCCGGGTACGCCCCGAACTCGTCCAGGACGGTGAGGAACGTCTGGAACAGCCCGTCGGCGGCGAAGAACGCGTCCGGCAGGGCGACCCGGCGGACCACCGAGCAGGAGACGTCCCCCTCGTTCCACTGGTCGCCGGCCAGCTCGCCGACCATCGACAGGTACCCCCGGATGATCACCGCGAAGCCGTTGACCCGCTCGCTGGAGCGGGTGTTCATCTTGTGCGGCATGGCGCTGGAGCCGACCTGCCCCGGCTTGAAGCCCTCGGTGGCCAGCTCCTGGCCGACCATCAGCCGGATCGTGGTGGCCAGCGACGACGGCGCGGCGGCGACCTGGGCCAGCGCGGCGAGCACGTCGAAGTCGAGCGAGCGGGGATAGACCTGGCCGACGCTGTCGAGCACCCGGGCGAAGCCAAGGTGCGTGGCGACCCGGTGCTCCAGCTCGGCGACCTTGTCGGCGTCGCCGTCGAAGAGGTCGAGCTGGTCGGCCGCGGTGCCGACCGGGCCCTTGATCCCGCGCAGCGGGTACCGGGCGATCAGGTCGTCGAGCCGCTCGTACGCGATCAGTAGCTCCTCGGCGGCCGACGCGAAGCGCTTGCCCAGCGTGGTGGCCTGCGCGGCGACGTTGTGCGAGCGGCCGGTCAGCACCAGCGGCGCGTGCTCCTGGGCGAGCCGGGCCAGCCGGGCCAGGGTGGCCACCACCCGGTCGCGGACCAGCTCCAGCGAGGCGCGGACCTGGAGCTGCTCGACGTTCTCGGTGAGGTCCCGCGAGGTCATGCCCTTGTGCACGTGCTCGTGCCCGGCGAGCGCGCTGAACTCCTCGATCCGGGCCTTCACGTCGTGCCGGGTGATCCGTTCCCGGGCGGCGATCGACGCCAGGTCGACGTCGTCGAGCACCCGCTCGTACGCCTCGACCACCCCGTCGGGGACGGGCACGCCGAGGTCCCGCTGGGCCCGCAGCACGGCGAGCCAGAGCCGGCGCTCCATCCGGACCTTCTCCTCCGGCGACCAGAGGGCGACCAGCTCGGGCGAGGCGTAGCGGTGGGCGAGCACGTTCGGGATCGTCGTCACGTGCCTCATTCTCCCGGACGCCGAAGCACCCTCCCCGCCAGCCCACCTCGGATATACTCTGCGGGTCATTCGTATATAGGGGGGGCCGTGACCAAGATTCTCGTGGACGTCGACGACGAGGCCCTGGCCGACGCGGCCAAGGCCTTCGGCACCCGGACGAAGAAGGAGACGGTGAACGTGGCGCTGCGCGAGGGGGCCGCCCGCCTGCGCCGCGCCCGCGCGCTCGCCGAGCTGGGCGCGCGGGCGCAGGCCGGGGACTTCGACGAGCTGCTCGACAAGGACAGCTAGCGGTCGTGAGGCTCGCCGACTACCTGCTCGACACCAGCGCGCTGGTGCGCCTGCTCCGGGACCCGGCCCTGCGGTCGCGCTGGGAGCCGTCCGTCACCGCCGGGCTGCTCGCCGTCTGCCCCCTGGTCGAGCTGGAATTCCTCTACACCGCGCGGTCGGTCGCCGACCGGGCGTGGCTCGGCGAGCAGCTGCGGGCCGCGTTCAGTTGGGTGGCCATGCCGGACCGGAGCTACGAGCGGGCCGCCGAGATCCAGCAGGAGCTCACCGAACGGGGTGCCCACCGGTCGGCCGGCACCGTCGATCTGCTGCTCGCGGCCACCGCCGAATATCACGGCCTCTGCCTGCTGCACTACGACCGCGACTTCGACCAGGTCGCCGCCGTCACGGGCCAGCCCGTGCGGTGGATCGCCCCGGCCGGCACGATCAAGTAACCGCTGCCCGCCGGGCCGATCACGCAGCCGCTGGCCGCCGGGCCGGCGAGGGCCGCCGCGCCCCCGCCGGCCCGCTCCGTCGGCGTTACCGAAGCCCGATCGGTCAGCGCTCCAGGATCGCCGTCACGCCCTGGCCGCCCGCGGCGCAGATCGAGATCAGGCCGCGCCCGGAGCCCTTCTCCGCCAGCAGCTTGGCCAGGGTGGCCACGATCCGGCCGCCGGTCGCGGCGAACGGGTGCCCGGCCGCCAGCGACGAGCCGTTGACGTTGAGCTTCTCCCGGTCGATCGCGCCCAGCGGGGCGTCCAGGCCCAGCCGCTCCTTGCAGAACTCCGGCGACTCCCAGGCGGCCAGGGTGGCCAGCACCTGCGAGGCGAAGGCCTCGTGGATCTCGTAGTGGTCGAAGTCCTGCAACGTCAGTCCGGCCTGGGCCAGCATCCTCGGCACGGCGTACGCGGGGGCCATCAGCAGCCCCTCGTCGCCGTGCACGAAGTCGACGGCGGCCGTGGCGGACCAGCTGAACCAGGCCAGCACCGGCAGCTGGTGCTCGCGCGCCCACTCCTCGCTGGCCAGCAGCACCGTGGAGGCGCCGTCGGTGAGCGGGGACGAGTTGCCGGCGGTCATGGTGGCCCGCTCGGCGTCCGGGCCCCTGGTCCCGAAGACCGGCTTGAGCGAGCCGAGCTTCTCCAGGCTGCTCTCCGGGCGGAGGTTCTGGTCCCGGGTCAGCCCCAGGTACGGCGTCATCAGGTCGTCGAAGAAGCCCCGCTCGTACGCGGCGGCGAGCCGCTGGTGGGAGCGGAGTGCCAGCTCGTCCTGGGACTGCCGGTCGACGTTCCAGCGCAGCGCGGTGCGGGCGGCGTGCTCGCCCATCGAGAGCCCGGTGCGCGGCTCGGCGTTACGCGGGATCTCCGGGCGGAACGGCTGCGTGGGGCGCAGCTTCGCGGCGATCTTCAGCCGCTCGCCGAGGGTGCGGGCGGAGTTGAGCCGCAGCAGGGTGCGGCGCATCTCCTCGTTGATCGCCAGCGGGGCGTCGGAGGTGGTGTCCACGCCGCCGGCGATGCCGACGTCGAGCTGACCGAGGGCGATCTTGTTGGCGACCAGGATCACCGCCTCCAGGCCGGTGCCGCAGGCCTGCTGGATGTCGTACGCCGGGGTGTGCGGGTCGAGGCGGGAGCCGAGGACCACCTCGCGGGTGAGGTTGAAGTCCTTCGAGTGCTTCAGCACCGCGCCCGCGACCACCTCGCCGACCCGCTGGCCGGCCAGCCCGAACCGGGCCACCAGGCCGTCGAGCGCCGCGCCGAGCAGGTCGGCGTTGGACGCGTCGGCGTACCGGGAGTTGGACCGGGCGAAGGGGATGCGGTTGCCGCCGATGACCGCCACTCGCCGGATGCTCTGCACGTTGCCGCCTCCAATTCAGGACTTGCCCACAACCTACTGGCCAGTAGGCTACGCCTATGACCGACAGGTACGCGAGCTTCGTCCGATCGGGGGCGGGCCGGGCGCTGGTCAAGCGCCTGGGCCTGCCCGACCCGCCACGACTGCGCCGGCACACGCCCGGCGACCCGCTGCTCCCCGGGCCGGTCCTGCTCGGCGCGGCGACCGGGGGCCGGCTCGCCGAGCCGACCACCAGGATCCTGACCGCCGCCGGGGTCGAGCTGGCCGACCCGGCCGCGACCACCGACCCGGCCGCCACCGGCACCGCACGGCGGCACGCCGCCCTGGTGTACGACGCCACCGGCATCACCGACTCCACCGGCCTGCGCCAGCTCTACGACTTCTTCCACCCGCAGGCCCGGTCGGTGCTGCCCAGCGGGCGGGTGATCGTCCTCGGCACCCCGCCGGAGGAGTGCGACGCCCCGCGCGAGGCGACGGCCCAGCGGGCCCTCGAGGGGCTGACCCGCAGCATCGGCAAGGAGTTCGGCCGGGGCATCACCGCCCAGCTCGTCTACGTCACCGCGAACGGGGACGCCGGCACCACCACCGGGCTGGAGTCCACCCTGCGCTTCCTGCTCTCCGGCCGCTCCGCGTACGTCTCGGCGCAGGTGGTCCGGGTCGGTGCCGGCGCCGCCGAGCCGCCGGCCGACTGGAACCGCCCGCTGGACGGCCAGGTCGTCCTGGTCACCGGCGCGGCCCGGGGCATCGGCGCGGCCCTGGCCCGGGTGCTGGCCCGCGACGGGGCCCGGGTCGTCGCGCTGGACGTCCCGGCCGCCGGCGACGAGTTGGCCGCCGTGGCCAACGAGATCGGCGGCACCGCCGTGCAGCTCGACCTGACCGCCCCGGACGCGCCGACCCGGCTCGCCGACCACCTGGCCGACCGGCACGGGCACGTCGACGTGGTGGTGCACAACGCCGGCATCACCCGGGACAAGACCCTCGGCCGGATGGACGCCGACCGGTGGAACTCGGTGCTCGACGTGAACCTCTCCAGCCAGGAGCGGATCAACGACGTGCTGCTGGAGCGGGGGCTGATTCCGGCCGGCGGGCGGATCGTCTCGGTCTCCTCGATCGCCGGGATCGCCGGCAACCGGGGCCAGACCAACTACGCCACCTCCAAGGCCGGCGTGATCGGCCTGGTGCACTCCCTGGCCCCGGTGCTGCGCGAGCGCGGGATCAGCATCAACGCGGTCGCCCCCGGATTCATCGAGACCCGGATGACCGCCCGCATCCCGCTGGTGATCCGGGAGGCGGGTCGCCGGATGAACAGCATGGCCCAGGGCGGCCAGCCGGTCGACGTGGCCGAGACGATCGGCTGGCTCGCCTGGCCGGCCAGCGGCGCGGTCAGCGGCAACGTCGTCCGGGTCTGCGGCCAGAGCCTGCTGGGGGCGTGATGGCCAGGGCTGACGACCACGCCGACGACCTGTCGGTGCACGAGCTGATCGAGGGGCCGACCGACGTCATCTCCCCGCAGGAGCTGGCCGCCGCCCGGGCCGCCGGCGCCGCCGAGACGGGCCGCCGCGGAGAGCCGGACGACGCCGGCCCTGGCCGGGCAGGGCAGCCCGGCCACGCCGCCACGGGCCAGGGGCACCCCGCCCACGCCGGGGACGGCCACCCCGACCACGCCGGGAACGGCGACGCCGACCACGCCGGGAACGGCGACGGCCGGCGGGTGGTGGCGCTGCCCCGGCTGCCGCAGGCCGGCCCGCTCTACCGGCGGGCCCTGCTCGGGGCCCTGCCCGGGGTGGGCGGCCGGCGCGGCGACACCCTGCCGCAGGTCGAGCTGACCGCCGCCGGGGTCACCGTCGACCGGGCGCACCTGGCCGCCTACGACCGGGTCTGCGGGTTCCGGCTGACCGACCGGCTGCCGGTGACGTACCCGCACGTGCTGGGCTTCCCGCTGGCGCTGCGGCTGATGACCGCGCCGGACTTCCCGATGCCGCTGGTCGGGTTGGTGCACGTGGCCAACCGGATCACCGCGCACCGGCCGATCTCCGCCGGCGAGACGCTGGACTTCTCCGCGTACGCGGAGCACCTGCGCCCGCACGAGCGGGGCCGGCAGGTCGACGTGGTGCTGGTCGGCTCGGTCGACGGGGAGGAGGTGTGGCGGGGCGTGTCGACGTACCTGGGCAGGGAGCGCTCGGCCGGCGGCGGCGAGCGCCGCGACCGGGGCGAGCGGCCCGCGCCGCCGGCGGCCACCGCGCACTGGCGGGTGGACCCTCGGGTGGGCGTGGCGTACGCGCAGGTCTCCGGCGACCGCAACCCGATCCACACCTCGCGGCTCGGGGCGCGGCTGTTCGGCTTCCCGCGCCCGATCGCGCACGGCATGTGGAGCAAGGCCCGCTGCCTGGCCGCGCTGGAGGGCCGGCTACCGGAGGCGTACACCGTGGAGGTGGCCTTCAAGCTGCCGGTGCCGCTGCCGACGACGGTGGCGCTGAGCGCCACGGCCGGCGACGGTGGCTGGGAGTTCGCCCTGCACGACGCGCGGACGGGCCGTCCGCACCTGGTGGGTGCCGCGCACTGACGAAGTCGGGGGTTGGCGGCGGCCCCCGCATACGCTAAGTTGTTCTCACATAGAGTTTTTCTCAGAGTGAGAGAGATGCCGTGAACGAGCAGCAGTACCTCGCCGCCTACGACCCCCGCGACTACCCGGCCGTGGCCGTCACCGTCGACGTGGTCGCCCTGACCATCCGCGACGGCGCGCTGCACCTGCTGCTCGTGCGCCGGGGCGCACCGCCGTTCGAGGGCTACTGGGCGCTGCCCGGCGGCTTCGTCCACACCGACGAGGACCTCGCCACCGGCGCCCGCCGGGAGCTGGCCGAGGAGACCGAGCTCGGCGGCGCGCGGCTGGGCCGGATCCACCTGGAGCAGCTCGGCAGCTACGGCAGCCCCGACCGGGACCCCCGAATGCGCATCGTCTCCGTGGCGCACCTCGCGTTCGCCCCCGACCTGCCCGACCCGGCCGCCGGCAGCGACGCCGACGACGCGATCTGGCTGCCGGTGACCGCGCTGCCCAGCCGGCAGCTCGCCTTCGACCACGCCCGGATCATCGACGACGGCCTCGAGCGGGCCCGCTCCAAGCTGGAGTACACGCCGCTGGCCACCCGCTTCCTCGCCGACGAGTTCACCATCACCGAGCTGCGCGCCGTCTACGAGACGGTCTGGGGGCACCCCCTGCACCCCGGCAACTTCCACCGCAAGGTGCTCTCCGTGCCGGGCTTCGTGGAGAGCACCGGGGCCAGCACCGAGCGCGGCGGCGCCCGGGGCGGCCCCCGCGCCAAGCTCTACCGCGCCGGCGACGCCCGGCTGCTGCACCCGGCGCTGCTGCGCCCCGCCCGGGAGGAGACGGTGCGATGAACACCGACGAGGCCCTCCGGCTGGTCGCGGCGGCCCGCACCGACGCCGACCTCTTCGGCTCCGACGCGCCCGCCCACCGCTACCGCGAGCTGGTCGCGGCCCTGCACCCCGACCGGCTGGGCGCGCTCGACGAGGCGGTACGCGCCGCGGCCACCGACGCGTTCGTGCGGGTCACCACCCGGTGGCGGGCCGGCCGGGCGGACGCCGACGGCGGGTTCCCGCTCGGGGCGTACCGGCTCGGCGCGCTGGCGCATGCCGGCGACCTCGCCGACCTCTACGACGTGGGCGCGGACCGGCTGCTCAAGCTGCCCCGCGACCCCGCCGACAACGACCTGATGGCCCGCGAGGAGCACGCCCTGCGCACCATCGCCGACCGCGGCGACCCGCGCTACCTGCCCTACGTGCCCCGGCTGGTCGACGCCTTCCGGCACCGGGAGGCCGGCACCGGCGCGGAGCGGCGGATCGTCGTGCTGGCCACCGCGCCCGGACTGCACGACCTGCACGAGGTGCGCCGGGCGTACCCGGATGGGGTGGACGCCCGCGACGCGGCCTGGATGTGGCGGCGGCTGCTGGTCGCCCTCGGCCTGGCCCACCGGGCCGGCGTGGTGCACGGCGCGGTGCTGCCCCGGCACGTGCTGATCGAGCCCGACGGGCACGGCGTGGTGCTCGTGGACTGGTGCTTCTCGGTCGTCGGCGACGGCACGATCCCGGCGCTGGTGCCCGGCCAGGAGCAGTGGTACCCGGCGGAGGTCGCCGCGAAGCGCCCCTGCGGGCCCGGCACCGACCTGGCGATGGCCGCCGGCTGCATGCGCTGGCTGATGGGCGACCGGGCCCCGCGCGAGCTGCGCGCCTTCGCCGACGGCTGCCGCCTGCCGGCCCTGAGCTCCCGGCCCGACGACGCCTGGCGGCTGCTGGCCGAGCTGGACGAGGTGCTGGAGCGGCTCTACGGGCCGCGCACCTTCCGACCCTTCACCCTCACCCCCTAAGGAGGCTGCCATGGGCAGTGGAATGTGGTCCACCGACGTGTACGACGCCGCCGACCGGTACCGCCGGAGCACCGGCAAGAGCGCGTTCGCCTACAGCGACAGCGGGGCCCGCCAGGTGCACCCCGCGCTCGACCCGCGCGGCGCGGTCCGGGAGAGCCGCGACTCGGCCGAGCACCCGCAGTCGACGGCCATCTCGGTGCTCTTCGACGTGACCGGCTCGATGGGGAAGGTCCCCCGCACCCTGCAGGCCAAGCTGCCGCAGCTGCTCGGGCTGCTGCTGCGCCAGGGGTACGCCCGCGACCCGCAGATCATGTTCGGCGCGATCGGCGACGCCACCTGCGACCGGGTGCCGTTGCAGGTGGGGCAGTTCGAGTCCGACAACCGGATGGACGACGACCTCGGCCGGATCGTGCTGGAGGGCGGCGGCGGCGGTCAGATGATGGAGTCCTACGAGCTGGCCATGTACTACCTGGCCCGGCGCACCGTCACCGACTGCTGGGCCAAGCGCGGCCGACGCGGCTACCTGTTCATCATCGGTGACGAACTGGCCTACCCCCGGGTGGACCGGCAGCAGGTCAGCCAGTGGACCGGCGAGGAGCTGAGCGAGGAGGTGTCGCTGCGGCAGATCGTCGACGAGGTGACCCGCCGCTGGGACCTGTACTACCTGCTCCCCACCGGCAGCCACTACGCCCGCAACACCAAGGTGTTGGACTTCTGGCGGGACCTGCTCGGGCAGAACGCGGTCGTGCTGGACGACGTGGACGCCGTCTCCGAGACCATCGCGCTCACCATCGGCCTCGGCGAGCAGGCCGTCGACCTGGACCAGGGGCTCGCGGACCTGAAGCGGGCCGGCTCGACGGCCACCGGCACGGTCTCCCGGGCGCTGGCCCCGCTCGACCCGGCGCGGGCCCGGGTCGGCACGCTGCCGGCCGCGTCGACGCTGCCCGCCATCGGTGGCGGCGGCCGGGGGGTCACCCGGCTGTGACGCACGTGATGGTGGTCGACCTCGGCTACGGCGACGCCGGCAAGGGCACCGTCGTGGACTGGCTCTGCGCGACCCGGCCCGTCCACACGGTGGTCCGCTTCAACGGGGGCGCGCAGGCGGCGCACAACGTCGTCCTGCGCGACGGGCGACACCACACGTTCGCCCAGTTCGGGGCGGGGACGTTCCGCCCCGGGGTGCGGACCCACCTGGCGCGGCACGTGGTGGTGGACCCGCTGGCGCTGGCCGCCGAGGCCGACCACCTCACGTCGGTGGGGGTGCCCGACGCGCTCGACCGGCTCACGGTCGACGGGGAGGCGCTGCTGGCCACCCCCTACCACCGGGCCGCCAATCGGGCCCGGGAGCTGGCCCGGGGGGCCGACCGGCACGGCTCCTGCGGGCTGGGGGTGGGCGAGGCCGTCGCGTACGGGCTCGCCCACCCCGACTCCGCACCGCGGGTGGCCGACTGCCGCACCCCGGCGGTGCTGCGCCGCCGCCTCACCGAGCTGCGCGAGCGGCTGACCGCCGAGCTCGGCCCGCTGGACGCCCCGCCGGTCGCCGACTGCCTGCCCGCGTTCACCGCGTTCGGCGAGCGGGTGGCGATCGTCGACCGCACGTACCTGGCCGGGGTGCTGTGCGCCGGGACCTGCGTCTTCGAGGGGGCGCAGGGGGTGCTGCTCGACGAGTGGCATGGCTTCCACCCGTACACGACGTGGAGCACCACCACGTTCGCCAACGCCGAGGGCCTGCTCGCGGAGGCGGGCCAGGCCGGCGCGGCGCAGCGGCTCGGGGTGCTGCGCATCGCCACCACCCGGCACGGCCCGGGGCCGCTGGTCACGCACGACCCGGCGCTGCCGCTGGCCGACCCGCACAACGCGACGAACCCGTGGCAGGGGCGGTTCCGGTTCGGCCACTTCGACGCGGTCGCCCACCGGTACGCCCTGGCGGCGGCCGGCGGGGTCGACGGCCTCGCCCTGACCCACCTCGACCTGGCCGGCTCCGGCCTGCGGATCTGCCGCCGCTACGACACCGTCGAACGGCTGACCCCCGGCCCGCCCGGTGACCTGGACCGGCAGGCCGCGCTCACCGCCCGGCTGCTGGCCGTCCGCCCGGTCTACGACGACGCCCCGCCGGCCGACTGGCCCTCGGCCGTGCAGGAGGCGCTGGGCGCCCCGGTGGTGCTCACTTCCCGCTCGCCCACCGCCGAGGGCAAGGCCGTCCGAAAGGGCGTCGCGTCCGCGGCCGTTGTCTAGGAACAGCCCCTCCCGCGCGTCGCGGCGGCCGAGCATGGGGGCATGCAGTCGGTGCTCGACCTGCTCCACCACACGATCACCTCGCCGTGGGTCTACCTGGTGATCTTCCTGGTCACCTCGGCGGACGCCGTCTTCCCGGTGGTCCCCGGCGAGACGGTCGTGGTCACCGCCGGGGTCTTCGCGGTGGGCGGGCAGCCCGACCTGGCCGCGGTGATCGCGGTGGCGGCGCTGGGCGCGCTGGCCGGTGACCACCTGTCGTACGCCATCGGCAGGGGCGGCGGGGCGCAGCGGCTGACCCGGCTGCCGGCGGGCAGCCGCCGGCGCACCGGCACGGACTGGGCCCGCCGGGCGGTGGGGCGGCGCGGCGGGCTCATCCTCGTCACCGCCCGCTACCTGCCCGGCGGCCGCACGGCGGTGACCCTGACGATGGGGGCCGTGCGGTACCCGCTGCGCTCGTTCCTGCTCTTCGACGCCCTGGCCACCGCCTCCTGGGCGGTCTACTGCGGCCTGCTCGGCTACTTCGGCGGGCTGGCCTTCGAACGCAATCCCGTCGCCGGGCTGCTGGCGGGCGTGGGGCTGGCGGTCGCGGTCACCGCGCTGATGGAGACCGTCGGCTGGCTGCGCCGCCGCACCCATCGCTGAGCCGCCGCGGCACCACTGCGGGCCGGGCGCTGGGCGCTGCGGGCCGGACGACGAGGGCGGCGGCTACGGGCCGGGGTGCCAGGTGACGCCGCGCAGGAGCTGGTCGGCACCGACCCAGGCGACGTTCATCATCCGGGTGGCGGTCTTCTCCGGGTCGGCCTCCGGGTGGTCGGCGAGCCAGTCGGCCAGCGACTCGCTCGCGCCCACCAGGGCGTACGCGACGACCTCCAGGTCCATGTCGCTGACCTCGCGCCCTCGGGCGCGCAGCGCGTGGTCGAGCATTCCGGCGACCACCTCGACCAACCGGCCCCGCATGGTGGCGAGGTCACCGGCGAACGGCTGGGAGCCCCGGGCCTGCCGGTAGAGCACCGCCCAGCCGTCCCGATGCGCCCCGACGAAGCCGAAGAACGCCCGCAGCCCCCGCCAGAGCCGCTCGTCGGCGTCGAGATCGGGGGCGGCGGCACCGGCGATGGCCTCCATCATCCGGGTGCCCTCCCGGTGCAGGCAGGCGACGAAGAGCTCCTCCTTGGTGCCGAGGTACGCGTAGACCATGGGTTTCGAGATCCCGGCGTCCTCGGCGATCTCGTCCATGCTGGCGGCGTGGAAGCCGCGACGGGAGAAGACCCGGACGGCCGCGTCGAGCATCTGCTGCTCGCGCACGGCCCGGGGCAGGCGCTTGAAGGTGGGGCTGCTGGACACCTTGCGAGCATACCTACTCGTGCGTAAGGTTACGCTTGAGTAACCTAAATCCGCTGCACCGAGAGGTTCATCGTCATGACTGACTTCGACCCGGCGAACTTCGCCAACTACGGCCCGAAGGAGTTCGCCCAGCTGGTCAAGTCCACCCCGGACAGCAAGATCGCCGAGGTGATGTCCAGCGACGTGCGCGGCAAGGTCCTCGGCGAGGTGTTCAGCCGGATGCCGTCGATGTTCCGCGCCGACCGGGCCGGCTCCACCAACGCGGTGATCCACTGGAACATCACCGGTCGCCCCGACGGCGGCACCGACACCTACGAGGTCGTCATCGCCGACGGCACCTGCGTGGTCAACGACCCGCCGCAGCACGACCCGAAGCTGAGCCTCACCATGGGCCCGGTCGAGTTCCTGAAGATCGTCTCCGGCGGCGCGAACCCGGTGATGATGTTCATGACCGGCAAGCTGAAGGCAAAGGGTGACCTGGGCCTGGCCGCCAACATCGCCAACCTGTTCAACATCCCCAAGGCCTGACGCCATGGCCGAGTTCTCCCTCGACCTGAACGAAGAGCAGCGGGACCTGCGGGACTGGGTGCACGGCTTCGCCGCCGAGGTCGTGCGCCCGGCCGCCGCCGAGTGGGACGAACGCGAAGAAACCCCCTGGCCCATCATCCAGGAGGCGGCGAAGGTCGGCCTGTACGGCTTCGAGTTCCTCGCCACCTGCTGGGCCGACCCCACCGGCCTCTCCCTGCCCATCGCCAGCGAAGAGCTCTTCTGGGGCGACGCCGGCATCGGCCTGGGCATCTTCGGCACCTCCCTGGCGGTCGCCGCGATCTACGGCACCGGCACCCCCGACCAGCTCGTCGAGTGGGTCCCGCAGTGCTTCGGCGACGTCGACTCCCCCGCCGTGGCGGCGTTCTGCACCACCGAGCCGGAGGCCGGCTCCGACGTCGGGTCGATGCGCACCCGCGCCGTCTACGACGAGGCCACCGACGAGTGGGTGCTCAACGGCCAGAAGGCGTACGCCACCAACGGCGGCATCGCCGGGGTGCACGTCGTCACCGCCTCCGTCGACCCGACGCTCGGCTCGCGCGGCCAGGCCGCGTTCGTCGTACCGCCGGGCACCCCCGGGCTGACCGCCACCCGGAAGCTGCGCAAGCTGGGGCTGCGCGCCTCGCACACGGCGGACGTCTTCCTCGACGACGTCCGGGTGCCGGGGCGCTGCCTGCTCGGCGAGCGCGAGGCCCTGCTGGAACGGCTCGACCGGGCCCGCTCCGGCCAGCGGGCCTCGGGCCAGGCCGCGATGCGCACCTTCGAGCTCTCCCGCCCCACCGTCGGCGCGCAGGCGCTCGGCGTGGCGCGGGCCGCCTACGAGTACTCCCTCGACTACGCCAAGGGCCGGGTCCAGTTCGGCCGGCCGATCATCGAGAACCAGGCGGTCGCGTTCGCGCTCGCCGACATGAAGATGGAGATCGACGCCGCCCGGCTGCTGGTCTGGCGGGCCTCCTGGATGGGGCGCAACAACCGCCCGTTCACCGCCGGTGAGGGCTCGATGTCCAAGCTCAAGGCCGGCGAGGTCGCCGTCTCGGTCACCGAGAAGGCCGTCCAACTGCTCGGCGGGGCCGGCTTCCTGCGGGACCACCCGGTCGAGCGGTGGTACCGCGACGCCAAGATCTACACCATCTTCGAGGGCACGTCCGAGATCCAGCGACTGGTGATCTCCCGAGCCATCTCCGGGATGCAGATCCGCTGATCCCGGCCCGACGCGCCGGCACCCATCCCCCGTTCGGGTGCCGGCGCGTCGCCGGACCGTACCGCCCGCGCCGCTCTCGGTTCGCGCGCGCTGCCCCGGCGACACCGACACGCACGCACACCAGCACAGGACACACCCGGCGAAGGGTCCCCGGCGAAGGGGGCCCTCTCACCCACCGCCGAAGGAGACCCTGCGACATGGATCTGCCCTTCACCGCCGCCACGCTCGTCCGGCGCGGCCTGCTCACGCCCGGCCCGCCCGTCCGGATCGCCGCGCAGCTCAACGCGCTGCGCAGGTGGGGCTGGGGCCTGGCCGGCGAGCTGCGCCAGGCCGCCAACCGGGACCCGGAGCGCACCGCCCTGGTCGACGAGCGGGGCGAGACCCTGACGTACCGGCAGCTGCTCGACCGGGCGGAACTGCTGGCGAAGGCGCTGCGCGACGCGCTCGGCGTCGCGGCCGGCGACCGGGTCGGGCTGCTCTGCCGCAACCACCACGGGCTGATCGAGGCGATGGTCGCCACCACCCTGCTCGGCGCCGACGCGGTGCTGGTCAACACCGGGCTCTCCGCCGCGCAGCTCGCCGCCGTCGCGCAGGAGCAGGGGCTGCGGGTGCTGGTGCACGACGCCGAGTTCGCCGAGCGGGCCACCGGCCTCCCCGCCGACGTGGCGCGGGTCGACGAGACCCGGCTGGCGGAGCTGATCGCCGCTGCACCCCCCGGTGACCTGCGGCCGCCGGCGCGCGACGGCCGGACCATCGTGCTCACTTCCGGCACCACCGGCACCCCCAAGGGCGCCCGCCGCCCCACCCCCAGCGGCTTCGGCCCGCTGGTCTCCATCATCGG
The DNA here is from genome assembly GCF_049841815.1 of Micromonospora sp. DT233. Taxonomy (NCBI): domain Bacteria; kingdom Bacillati; phylum Actinomycetota; class Actinomycetes; order Micromonosporales; family Micromonosporaceae; genus Micromonospora; species Micromonospora sp. DT233. Next base: position 72,967 of record NZ_JBNCLB010000014.1, read on the forward strand.
CCGCATCCCGCTGCGCACCCGGCAGACCGTGCTGATCGCCGCGCCGCTCTTCCACACCTGGGGGTACGCCGCCCTCCAGGTCTGCTTCGCCCTGCGCGCCACCATCGTGCTGCACCGCCGCTTCGACCCGGCCGCGACGCTGGCGGCGCTGGTGGCGCAGCGCTGCGACGCCATGTTCGCCGTGCCGGTGATGGTGCAGCGGCTGATGGAGGTCCCCCCGCCGCAGCCGAGACCGCCGCTGCGGGTGGTCGCGGTCAGCGGGTCGGCGCTCCCCGGCGGGCTGGCCCTGCGCTTCATGGACACCTACGGCGACGTCCTCTACAACCTGTACGGCTCCACCGAGGTCTCCTGGGCCTCCATCGCCGGCCCCGCCGACCTGCGCCGGGCCCCCACCACCGCCGGCCGCCCGCCGCACGGCACCCGGCTGCGGATCCTCGACGACTCGGGCGCGCCGGTGCCCACCGGTCAGGTCGGCCGGATCTTCGTGGGCAACGAGATGCTCTTCGAGGGCTACACCTCCGGCACCGGCCGGGAGATCCGCGACGGGCTGCTCGACACCGGGGACCTCGGCCGGCTCGACGACGACGGGCTGCTCTTCGTCGACGGGCGGGCCGACGACATGATCGTCTCCGGCGGCGAGAACGTCTTCCCGTCCGAGGTGGAGGAGCTGCTGGCCCGGCTGCCCGAGGTGCGGGAGGCGGCCGTGCTCGGCGCGCCGGACCCGGAGTACGGCCAGCGGCTCGTCGCGTTCCTCGCCCTGCATCCCGGCGAGACCCTGGACCCGGAGGCCGTCCGCGAACACGTCCGGCACCACCTGGCCCGGTTCTCCGTCCCCCGCGACGTCCACTTCGTGGACGACCTGCCGCGCAACGCCACCGGCAAGGTGCTCACCCGGGAGCTGCGCGACCGCCTCGGCTGACCGGAGCCCGAGCGCCGGACCACCCTCCATTTGCTTGACCGTCCAGTTACCTCGTGTTATCGGGAACATCCATTTATGCGAAGATCAGCGCGACCTTCGTCAACGGGCAGTGGAGCGGCACGGAATGCGCTGCCCCCGGCGACGGTTTCTCGGTCTGTCCCCGACCGGACAATCCGGGTGGAACGAGGGACTCTCCCCGATGCCCCGCCCCCGCTGGGCGGGCAGGCTCCAGAACATGAAGCTCATGAATCGCCGTACGGCCCTCGTCGGTGCCGGGCTCGGCATCCTGCTCACCCTCACCGCCCCCGGCCCGGCCACCGCCGGCCCCGCCGGGGCCGACCGGGACCGGGCGGCCTGCCTACCCGGCACCCTCTACCCCGCTCCCCTCCGGCAGGCGATCGCCGGGCTGCCCAACTCCGACGCGACCAGCGCCCAGGTCCGGATCACCACGCCACAGGGCTGCTGGACGGGCACCAGCGGCGTGCGCGACCTGCGCACCCAGGCCCCGGTGCCGCCGCACGCGCGGTTCCGGGTGGGCAGCGCCACCAAGGTCTTCACCGCCGCGCTGGTGCTCCAACTCGCCGCCGAGGGCCGGGTCGACCTCGACCGGCCCGTGCAGAGGTACCTGCCCGGCCTGCTCCCCGCCGACTACCCGGCCGTGACCGTCCGCCAGCTACTCAACCACACCAACGGCATCCCCAGCCCCACCCTGCCCGACGGCATCGAGTGGCAGCTCGCCCACCGGTACGACCGCTGGACCCCGGAGTGGATCGTCCGCCTCGGACTGGCCAACCCCCGCGAGTTCGACCCCGGGAGGAAGCAGCACTACACCAACATGGGCTACATCGTCGCCGGCCTGCTGATCGAAAAGGTCACCGGACACTCGTACGCCGCGGAGCTGGACCGGCGGATCGCCCGGCCGCTCGGTCTGCGCGACACGTACGCGCCCGGTGACGACCCGCGCATCCGGGGCCCGCACGCGCACGGCTACCAGGCCGTGGTCCGGGACGGGATGACCGAGCTGGTGGACGCGACCACCTGGAGCCAGACCTTCACCCCCGCCGCCGGAAACGTCATCTCCAGCCTCACCGACCTGGACACCTTCATCACGGCGCTCTTCGCCGGCCGGGTGGTGCCGCAGCCGCAGCTCACCGAGATGTTCACCCTCCCGCAGGTGGACGACGTCGAGGGCGGGCCGGCCCGATACAGCGCCGGACTCACCGCGATGCCGCTGCCGAACGGCGAGATCCTCTGGGCCAAGACCGGCTCCCGGTACGGCTACCTGGCCGCCGTGGCCTCGACCCGGGACGGCCGCTTCCGGGTCGAGTACTCGATCACCGCGACGAACGCCAAGGGCGAGGAGTTGAGCCGCACCGCCCAGGCCGTCATCACCGCCGCGCTCGGCATGGCCTGACCCGCACCCGCCGACCGCCCCGGCCGCCGAGCCCACCGGCCGCCGGGGCGGACCATGAATCCCCGGTAGCGGGTCTGGCGGGAGCACTCCAATTGCTTGACCGTTCAGTTACCTCGATGTTAACGTGAACATCCACATTCGTTAATATCTAGAGGCGGGTAATCGTGCTGCTGAAATCCATCGCCATCGCCGCGTCCGTCGCAGGCGTGCTGGTCACCGCCCCTGCCGCCTCGGCGGCAACAACCTCACACACCCCGGACTGGAGGTACTGGGGGCCCGGAAACTGCACACCGGGCTACCTCTGTGGCTGGCCCAGCACGGAACACCCGGAGGGGGGCCCTACGGAGACTCCGACCCTGAAGACCAACACCGACTGGACCGGCAACGTCATGGTGTACCAGTACTACAACTACACCTCGCGCAAAGCGAAGGTCAGCTGGAACCACCTTGACCGGTGGAGCGGCACGGTGTGCGTTACCCCCGGCGAGAATTGGTTCTACATTCCCTTCACGGTGTCGAAGGTGGTCTGGGAGGACTGTGACCCTCGTTAGTCGGGAATCGTGATCCGGCCCTCGACCGCCGCAGCGGCCGGCCAGGTGCGAGACAGCAGGGCTCCGGGCGCGCCTGGAGCCCTGCGCCAATCAGGAATGCGTAACAACACATTCCTTGGTAGGTCACCGTGCTGATGAAAGCCCTCGCCCTCGCCGCTTCCGTCGCCGGCGTGCTGGCCACCACCGCCGCCCCGGCGGCAGCCGCTCACGCACCCGAGTGAAACTCGCCGCCGGGCAACTGCCCGGAGGGGTCGTTCTGCGGCTGGTCCGGCACGCAACACCCGGAGAGCGGCCCCACCGAGACCCCAGTCATCGATTTTCGAATACTTGGGGAACACGTATACCGGCACCGATTGCTACACCTCCGGCGGGTGGCCATTCCATGTCCCGATGAAGGCGAAGAAGGTGAAGTGGCGGTCGGGAATCGGCTGCTGACCCTCCGTCAGTCGGGAATGGTGATTTGGCCCTCGACCGCCGCCGCCGCGATGTCGGTGCGGTGGTGCGAGCCGGCGAGGCCGATGCCACGCACCAGCTCGTACGCGGCGTCGCGCGCGGCGGCCAGAGTGGGGCCGGTGGCCGTACCGCAGAGGACCCGGCCGCCGGTGGAGAGCAACGCGCCGTCGGTGGCCCGGCGGGCGGTGCCGGCGTGGATCACCCCCGGCCGCTCCGCGCCGGTGATCACGTCGCCGGTGCGCGGGGTCCCCGGGTAGTTCTCGGCGGCCACCACCACGGTCACCGCCGCCCCGTCGCGCCAGCGCAGCGGCGGGTGCGCGGCAAGCGTGCCGGTGGCGGCTGCGTGCAGCAGGCCCGCCAACGGCGTCTCCAACAGGGCCAGGACGACCTGGGTCTCCGGGTCGCCGAAGCGGGCGTTGAACTCGATCACCCGGGGGCCGGTGGCGGTGATCGCCAGCCCCACGTAGAGCAGGCCCGCGAACGGGGTGCCCCGGCGGCGCAGCTCGGCCAGGGTCGGGTGGACGACGTCGGCCATCACCTCGTCGACCAGGCCGGGCGGGGCCCAGGGCAGCGGCGCGTACGCCCCCATCCCGCCGGTGTTCGGGCCGGCGTCGCCGTCGCCGACCCGCTTGAAGTCCTGCGCCGGCAGCAGCGGCACCGCCGCCTCCCCGTCGGTGACCACGAAGAGGGAGACCTCGGGGCCGGCCAGGTACTCCTCGACGACGACCCGCCCGCACTCGGCGGCGTGCGCCAGCGCAGCGGCCCGGTCGTCGGTCACCACGACGCCCTTGCCGGCGGCGAGCCCGTCGTTCTTCACCACGTACGGCGGGCCGAACTCGTCCAGCGCCTTCGCGGTGTCTTCGGGATCCGTGCAGGTGAACGCCCGCGCGGTCGGCACGCCAGCGGCGGTCATCACGTCCTTGGCGAACGTCTTCGACCCCTCCAGCCGGGCGGCCTCGGCGGACGGCCCGAACACGGCAATGCCCTTCGCCCGCACGGCGTCGGCCACCCCGGCGACCAGCGGCCCCTCCGGCCCGATCACCACCAGGTCGACCCCGGCCTCCACGGCCAGCCCGGCAACCCCCGCCGGATCGGTGAGGTCGACCTGACACAGCTCGGCCACCCCGCCGATCCCCGGATTCCCGGGCGCAGCGATCAGTGCCTCGACGGACGAATCTGCGGCAAGCCCGAGCGCGAGCGCATGCTCCCGCCCCCCACCACCCAAAAGAAGTACGCGCACGCCGAGGCACTCTACCCACCCCCACCGCCCCCCCTGCGCCCCCACTGCGCCCACCCTCCAACAGGTTGATCAAGAGGTTTGTGTCAAGTTCGATCTCCCATCTGACGCAAACCTCTTGATCAACGCGGGGCTCGACGTGGGGCGGGTGGGTGGGTGGGGTGGGTGGGTGGGTGGGGTGGGTGGGGTGGGGTGGGGTGGGGTGGGGTGGGTGGGGTGGGTGGGTCAGGGGTGGGGTGGGTCAGGGGTGGGTGGTCATTGCTTGGCGGACGGTCCAGGGGATGTAGTCGGGGTGCAGGGTGTCGGCCCAGGTGAAGCGGAGGACTCGCCAGCCTGCGTTGATCAGGCGGTTCTGCCGGCGGCGGTCGGCGAAGATCGCTTCGGGCGTGCCGTGCGGGCCGCTGCCGTCGGCCTCGGCGATCAGCCGCGCCGCGCGCCAGCCCAGGTCACCGACGCCGAGGAGGTACCCGTCCTCGTCGCGGACCTCCAGTTGCAGCACGTCGGGAGGCACCCCACCGTCGATGCACCGGAGCCGGGCCCGCGTCTCCAGGGGCGACTGCGCCCGGCCGTCCGCCTCGCCGAGGTGCCCCCGGGCGGCCACGGCACCCCGACGCCCCCGGATCAGCATCGGCACCAGCGCCATCTCCTCCGGCGTGACGAGCCCACGGTTGAGCGCCGAGTCGAGCAAAGAGACGGCGGGAAAACGGTCCTGGCGGAGGATGACGTCGGAGACGGTACGCAGCGGCGAGGTGGTGGGGATGCCGGCCACCCGGACGATGTCAGCGGCAGCCACGGTCAGTTGGTGAACCACCAGCGAGGGATCGCGGTGCCGCTGCGGCCGGGGACGATCCACCGGCACCGAGACGTGGATGGCGGAACTTCGGCGCAGGCCGTCGATGCCGTGCAGAACGAGTGCGCTGTCGAGGACGGCGAACGCTCCCGGTCCGAGGCTGGTCACGGCCGCTCGGATGCGGGCTCGAGTGGCGAACGGCTCGCGTAGTTCCCGTACCGGGGCGAAACAACCGCGCCCCAGCCGCATCCAACGGCCCGAGCGCCAAAGCTGCCGGACCTCGTCGCGGGTCAGACCGGCCGCCACCGCCTGAGCAGTGGTGATCATCCCGTCCTGCCCGGCAGCAACCCGCTGAACAAGTTCCAAAGGCATCACCGCTCCACCCTGCCCCGCCGACACACCCCCTCTCGACCCCTGTGGACAACCCTGTGGACAACCGGGAAGCCCAACGCGTTGATCAAGAGGTTTGCGTCAATTTGGAGATCGAGATTGACGCAAACCTCTTGATCAACGGGACGGGACGGGGGGGGTGGGGGGTGGGGGGTGGGGGGTGGGGGGTGGGGGTTAGGGGGAGAGGGGGTGGCGGGTTACGTTTTCCTCGCGGCCGGGGCCTACGCCTACCAGGCTTACTCGGGTGCCGCAGAGTTCTTCGATGCGGGCGATGTAGCGTCTCGCGTTTTCCGGGAGGTCCGCCTCGGTTCTCGCCTTCGTGATGTCCTCGTGCCAGCCGTCGTGCTCTTCGTAGATCGGGGTGGCGTGGTGGAACTCGGTCTGGGTCATCGGCATGTCGGCAAAGCGCTTGCCGTTGATCTCGTATCCGACGCAGAGCGGCACCTTCGGCAGGCCGGTCAGCACGTCCAGCTTGGTGATCACCAGGTCCGTGACCCCGTTGAGGCGGCAGGAGTAGCGGGCGACGACGGCGTCGAACCAGCCGCACCGGCGCTCCCGGCCGGTCGTCGTGCCGTACTCGTGGCCGACCTTGCGCAGGTGCTGGCCATTTTCGTCGAAGAGCTCGGTGGGGAACGGGCCGGAGCCGACCCGGGTGGTGTACGCCTTGCTCACCGCGATGACCTTGTTGATCGCGGTCGGCGGGATGCCCGCGCCCACGCATGCCCCGCCCGCCGTCGGGTTCGACGAGGTCACGAAGGGGTACGTGCCGTGGTCCATGTCGAGCATGGTGGCCTGGGCGCCCTCCAGCAGCACCGTCTCACCCCGGTCCAGGGCGTCCCAGAGCATCACCCGGGTCTCGGCGATGTACGGCTTGAGCCGCTCGGCGTAGCCCAGGTACTCCTCGACGGTCGCGTCGACGTCGATCGCCTTGCGGTTGTACACCTTGAACATGATCTGGTTCTTCTCGCGCAGCGCGAGCTCCAGCTTCTTGCGCAGGATGCCCGGGTCGAGCAGGTCCTGCAGCCGGATGCCCATCCGGGCGACCTTGTCGCCGTAGGCGGGGCCGATGCCCCGGCCGGTGGTGCCGATCCGCGAGCTGCCCAGGTACCGCTCGACCACCCGGTCCAGCGCCCGGTGGTGCGGCATGATCAGGTGCGCGTCACCGGAGATCCGCAGCCGGGATACGTCGACCCCGCGCTCGGCGAGGCCGTCGATCTCGGTCAGCAGCACCTTCGGATCGACCACCACCCCGTTGCCAATGATGATCATTGCGCTCGGCGAGAGCGCGCCGGACGGCATCAGGTGCAGCGCGTACTTCTGCCCGTCCGGGGTGATCACGGTGTGGCCGGCGTTGTTGCCGCCGGAGTAGCGCACGACGTAGTCGACCCGCTCACCGAGCAGGTCGGTAACCTTGCCCTTGCCCTCGTCGCCCCACTGAGCGCCGATGAGCACGATCGCTGGCATCTTTTCGCCTCCAGAAGGCTCGGGTGCCAGGTGGCGACCGGTCGGCGAGCCCGGGGTGTCAGGCTAACAAGAGTTCACGGCGGTGCCGGCAGGGGTTCGTCGAGAGGCAGGAGGCTCTTCGTGTACGACGTGGTGCTGCTCACCCTCGGTTCGGGGCGGGACGCCCCCGGCGGGGGCTGCGGCAGCGGCGACGCCTGCTGCGGGGGCGCGGCCGAGAAGGCCCCTGGGCAGGGTGCCGCCGAGACGGGCCCCGGCCGGGCCGAGGAACGCTGTGCGACTCCCCGGGTGCCGGTGCTGACCTGCGCGGACACGCTGACCGCCCGGGGTGCCCGGGTGGAGCTGGTCACCGCCCATTCGGACGCGGAGATCGACGAGGTGCTGGCCCGGCTCGACGCCCCGCCCCGCCCCGACGGCCTGACCTGGCCCGACCCCGACTCGAAGACCCGGCTGGTCGTCGCCACGGCCAGCGACGGCCAGTTGCGCGCCGTCGTGCGCCGCCTCGTGCGCCGGTACGCCCCACCGCCCAGCCGTCGTCCCGCCGACCTGCCCGCCAACCGGACGGTGCCGGACCTGCCGCCGGTGGGCGTACTCCCGCTCGACCCGGCCCGCACTGGCGGGCAGCGTGACCTCGCCGCGCAGCTCGGGCTGCCGCGCGACCCGGCGGCCGTGGCCGCCGCGATCCTGGACGGCACCCCGCGCCGGCTCGACCTGCTGCGCAACGACGGCGGCTCGGTGACGCTGGACGGCGCGCTGCTCGGGGCCGCCGACGACGCCGGCCGGCCGCTACCTTGGCGGGGCCGGGTGGAGGTCGACGACGCCGTGCTCTCGGCGGGCGACGACCCCCTGTTGGCCTGCGCCATCGGCAACAGCTCCGGGTACGCCCAGCTCGACGGGCTGCCGCTGCTCACCGCCGCCGACCCGACGGACGGCCTGGTCGAGGTGGCGGTGGCCGTTCCCGTGGTGACCCGTTCGGCGTTGGGCAGGAAGCGGGTACGCATCGAGGTACGCCGGGCGCGGGGGCGCGCGGTGGCCGTCGTCCCGCGCGACGAGCGGGTGCCGTATCTCGACGACGGGGTCGAGGGAGAGTTGAGCCGGAAGCGGTCCTGGTGGACCGAGCCGGGCGCCTGGGCGGTCTGGGCCGTCTGACGCCGCCGGCCCAGCCGCCCCCGCTGCCCCACATCCTTCGGGTACGACCCCGATTCTCGGGGTACGGGACACCGCGCCGGGCACGGCCCGGCCGGGTACGGCCAGCGCGACGGATGGTGTGCCGGCTCGCGGGAAGCGTCCGGGGAAGCGCCTCCGGAGGCGATGGCCGTGGCCGGCGGAGATCGGCGGCAATGATCGCCGACTCGACCTCGGGGCCTATCCTCGGCATAGCTATGGGGGAGGAACCGTCGTGGACGACAACGCCGACCGGGTCCACGTGCCCGGCCAGCAGCCTGCTCCGGAGCGGGACATCGAACCGCTCTGGCCGCCGGAGCGGACCGATGCCGGGCCGGCCGACCCCGGCCCTGGTTGGGCCGGGCACGTGCCCCACCAGCCGACAGCCCTTCCGCCGGACCTTCCACCGGACCTTTCGCCGCCGGGGACCGCCGCCGCGCAGAGCGCCTACCCGTCCCTGACCGCCACGCCGACCCCGGCGCACACCTACCCACCCGCAGACGGTCCGGCCAGCGGGCACCCCGATTCCGCAGCGCCCGACGCCTACCCCGCCACCAGCGCGTACCCCGCCACCAGCGGTTATCCCGCCACCAGTGGCTATCCCGATCCCGGCCGGCCCGACGCCTACCCGGCCGCCAGCGGGCACCCCGGGCCGCCGGCGCACGACGCCTACCCCGCCACCAGCGGGCACCCCGGGCCTGGTTGGCAGGGCGGCTACCCCGCTGCGGTCGGGCGGCACGACGGCCCGGGGCACGGCCGGAGCGCGCCGGAACCCGACACGCGGGTGAATCGACCGGCTTCGCGGGTGGAACAGACGGACGGCTGGGCGAACCAGCCGGAGGGTTGGGCGAACCAGGCCAACTCGTGGGCGGCGAACTCGTGGGCGCCGGTGGCGTCGGGGGCCGGCTGGGCAGCGCCGCCCCCGGACGGCGGGCCGGCCGCGCCGCACCCGGGGCCGCCGACGGTCGCGCCGCCGACGGTCGCGCCGCCGCACCCGGTGGTACCTCCGCAGCCGCCAGCAGCGCCACCGGTGGCCGACCCGGCAGCAGCTCGGACGACCGGGCCGAACACGGCAACCGGCCCGAGCGCGGCGACCAGCCCGACTGCGGTTACCGGCCTGGGCGCGACGACCGGCCCGACTGCGGTGACCGGCCCGAGCGAGCCGACCGCAGCTACTACTCCGACCGAGGGGACCGTTCCGACTGAGGGGACCGTTCCGCCCCTGACTGTCGGTCCGAGCACCACGGCCGGAACGAGCACCACCGCCGGAACGGGCACCACCGCCGGGCCGACCGTGGGGGTCGACCCGACGGGAGACGGCGGGCCGGCGACGGGCGCTGCTGGCAGCGGTGACAGGCCGGTCGGCGCGCCTGCGGGCGACGGCTCCTCGGCCGCGCGGCCGAACCACGGCTCATCGGCCTCGAAGGCGGGCGACGGCGGGGCACCGCACGAGCCGGAGCAGGCCGCCCGGAACCAGATCGCCCCGGACCAGGCCGTCCCGGAGGAGACCGCCCCGGACCAGGCCGCCCGGCACCAGGCCGCCCGAGACGGAACGACGGCAGGGCAGGAGGCCGGCGCAGGCGGCACAAGCACCAACACCAACACCGGCACCGGCACCGGCACCGGCACCGGCACCGGCACCGGCACCGGCGAGCGAAGCGGAACGGCGCCGGAGTGGAGCGGCGGGCCGCGCCCGGTTGATTCCCCGTGGGCCCTGCCACCGAGACGTCCCGGCGCGACCGTGCCGGAGCCGCCCCCGCAGCCGGCGGGGAGCGGGGCGGGAAGCGGGGCGGAGAGCCGGGTTGGCGACACCACGACTGGCGGCCCGGAGTTCGTCACCGGCCGGGGCACCGCCTCCGTTCCCGCAGGCAACGCGGCACGCCCCTCGGGGCCGTTCCCGCCGGTGTCGACCCCACCCGGGCCGTCGCCAGCAACCCCCTACCCACCGGCCACCGGCGGCACGCCGACTGATCCGTACGCCCCCGGCCCTCCGGCGGCCGGCCCCTACGCGCCCGCACCTGCGATGGGCGGCCCGTACGCCCCGGCGGCCGAGCCGCAGGCAGCCGGGCAGTCGCCGGGATGGGCGCCGGCGCCGCACCCCACCCCGGCGAGGGCTCCGGACCCGACCTGGCCGACCCCACCAGGGCCGATGCCACCGGGCCCGACCCCACCAGGGTTGATGCCACCGGGGCCGGCCCCGCAGACATCGGCCCAACCCGGGCCGGGGCAGCCCGGCACCGGGTCCGCCGACACGGCGCAGCCGGGCTGGTACCAGTCCTGGTCGCCGCCCGCTGGGCAGCCGACGGCTCCGGCGACGCCACCGCCGTTCCCGGAGGCGGACGGGGGGAACCGGGTGCCGCCCGCGTACCCGGATGCGGGTTGGGCGTCCGACTTCGGGACCGCGCCGACCGCGGAGGACTTCGCCCGCCGCCGACAGGTGCGCCCGGCCGACCCGGTGGCGACGATGGGCGTGCGGGCGGTGGTGAACAAGACCGGGCTGCTCAGGCTCCCGCCGGGGCGGCACGAGCAGGAGTTGCGCCGCGACATCGAGATGGTGCGCCGCAACTTCGGCGGGCTGCGTCAGGTGACCGTGGTCAACCCGAAGGGCGGCGCGGGGAAGACGGTGGCGATCCTGCTGCTCGCCATGACCTTCGGTCAGAAGCGCGGCGGGTACGTCCTGGCCTGGGACAACAACGAGACCCAGGGCACCCTGGGCATGCGCGCCCAGCAGGACTTCCACTCCCGCACCGTGCGCGACATGCTGCGCGACCTCGGCCAGTTCCAGGGTGCCCACGGGCGGGTGGGCGACCTGTCGCAGTACGTCCGCTCCCAGGGCGAGGGCATGTTCGACGTGCTCGCCTCGGACGAGTCGGCGACCGGCGGCGAGATGCTCACCGCCTCGGCGTTCGCCGAGATCCGGGAGGTGGTCAGCCGGTTCTACAAGCTGATCTTCGTGGACACCGGCAACAACGTCCGGGCGCAGAACTGGCAGGCGGCGATGGACGCCACCGACCAACTCGTGGTCACCATGTCGGCCCGGAACGACTCGGCGGAGACGGCCGCGCGGATGCTCGACCACCTGGAGCAGAGCGGCCGGCACCGGCTGGTCCGGCAGGCGGTGACGGTGGTCTCCATGCCGCCGTCCCGCAAGGAGATCGACCTGCCGGCCATCCAGGAGCACTTCGCGGCCCGGACCCGGGCGGTGCTGCTGGCCCCGTACGAGCGGTTGATCGACACCGGCGAGCCGATCCGGTACGGCGGGCTCTCCTCGGCCACCCGGGACGCCTGGCTGAAGATCGCCGCATCGGTGGCCGAGGGGCTCTGAGCGGCGAGGCTCTGAGCGAGAGAGTGCGCTGAACGTCCGAGCGGTACGACGCCGGACGGCGCGGCGGCCGGACCGACGGGTGTCGGGCCGGCCGCCGCCGTGCAGCCGGGGCGAATCAGTCGCTGGCCAGCGCGTCACCGGCCGCCGGGTCGCAGTCGCGCAGGAACTGGGCGCAGCGCGCCGCCTCGTCCGCCTCGCCGATCTCGCCGGCGGCCCGGGAGAGCACGTACAGGCAGCGCAGGAAGCCCTGGTTGGGCGCGTGCGACCAGGGCACCGGGCCGTGCCCCTTCCAGCCGCTGCGGCGCAACTGGTCGAGGCCCCGGTGGTAGCCGGTCCGCGCGTACGCGTACGCCGGGACGACCTGACCGGCCGCCAGGGCGCGGGCCGCGAGCGCGCCCCAGCCGGCGCTGTAGGTCGGGAAACGGGCCGCGACCTCGGCGTACGCCTCATCGGTGCCGGCCTCGGTCGCGGCGGCGAGCACCGCGTCGGCCTCGTCGTGCGCGGACAGTAGGGTGGCCGGCGGCTCAGGCAACAGGTTCTGCATCGTCCCATTCAACCCGCTTCGCTCGGCGTCGCGCGAGGGGGTCGGCGAACCCGGCTAACCGAACGGTTGAGGCGTCGGTCACGCCCGCGGCAACGCGGGCGACACCTGCGGCCAATGCCGCCGGTCGGCCTGTTGCACTACAACTATTGGTCCGGAGCCTCCCCAGGAACCGGTTGTGCAGGAGCCCGGTGGCCGCGCCACCGGGCTCCTGTCGTGCGCGCCGCCCCGGACGGGCTGCTGTCGCGGGGAGCACGTCCGCGCCCGTCGGCGTGCGGGTTTGGCGGGTTGCCCCCGGTGGGCACGATGAGCCGGTGCCAACCCCACCTCCTGCGGACGTCATCTCCCCGCACGACACCGATGTCACCGAAATCGAGACCCGCAGCGCCTTCGAGCAGCGGTTGACCACCGGCACCCTGGCCGGGCTGACCGTCCAGGGTCTGCGCCTCGACGTCGACCCGGTGCCCGACCTCACCGCGACGGAGGTGACCGGCACGCTCTTCGTGGGCTGCCGCTTCGCCTCCCGCGAGGTGGGCGCGGACCTGGTGCGACGCGGCGCGAACGTGGTGCCGCCCTTCTCCGGGCTGCCGTACCCGACCCAGCCGGCGCACCTCTACACCCCCGACGACCTGGCCGCCGGCTTCGCCGAGGGCGGCTTCGCGGGCATGTACGACACCCGGGTGTACGCGCACTTCCGGGCGCACGGCGGCGCGCTGCCGGACGTCAAGGAGGCGCTCGGCCAACGCCTGCACGACCACGGCGTGGACAACGCGCTGGTCGACGCCACCCGCGCCTGGCTGGCCGCCCGCGGCCCGCAGTCGGTGGTGGGCGTGATGGGCGGGCACGCGGTGCGCCGGGGCAGCGCGTCGTACCGGATGGCGGCGGTGCTGGGCTGGGAGCTGGCGCGGGCCGACCGGCTGGTGGTGACCGGCGGTGGCCCCGGCGTGATGGAGGCGGCCAACCTGGGCGCGTACCTGTCGACCCGGCCGGCGGAGGAGCTGACCGAGGCGATCGACCTGCTGGCCACCGCGCCGGACTTCACCGACCACGAGCGCTACACGGCCACCGCGCTTGAGGTCCGCCGCCGGTTCGGGGCGCCGCCGGTGGTGCCCGCGCAGCGCGGCGACGACCTGGCCTGGGCGCGCGCCGGCGGGCTGGCCATCCCCACCTGGTTGTACGGCCACGAGCCGGCGAACCTCTTCGCCGGGCGGATCGCCAAGTACTTCTCGAACGCCATCCGGGAGGACACCATCCTGCGGCTGGCCCGGGGCGGCATCGTCTTCGCACCGGGACGGGCCGGCACGGTGCAGGAGGTCTTCCAGGCGGCGACGAAGACCTACTACGGCACGGACGGGGCCAGCGGCGCGTACGTCTTCCTGGACCGCGCGTACTGGACGACCGAGCTGCCGGTCGAGGCGCTGCTGCGCCCGCTGCTGGCCGCCTCGCCGTTCGGCGACCTCTCCGCGAGCATCCACCTGACCGATGACGTGCGGGAGGCGGTCCGGGTGCTGACCGCCGGCTAGCGCGGGTCCGGTTCCTGACAGAGGGCCCCCTGTCGTCGCCGGGGCGGCGAGGACAAGGGGCCCTGTCGTGCGCAGCGTCCGGGTTACTTCATCCGGGTGCCGGTGGAGCGCAGGTGCTCGCAGGCCTCGACGACCCGGGCGGAGAGCCCGGCCTCGGCCAGCTTGCCCCAGGCGCGCGGGTCGTACTGCTTCTTGTTGCCGACCTCGCCGTCGATCTTCAGCACGCCGTCGAAGTTGCGGAACATGTGCTCGGCGACCGGGCGGGTGAAGGCGTACTGGGTGTCGGTGTCGATGTTCATCTTCACCACGCCGTAGTCAAGAGCCTCGCGGATCTCCTCCAGCAGCGAGCCGGAGCCGCCGTGGAAGACCAGGCTGAGCGGCTTGTCCTTGCCGTACTTGGCGCCGACGGCCTGCTGGATCTGGTTGAGGATCTCCGGGCGCAGCTTGACGTTGCCCGGCTTGTAGACGCCGTGCACGTTGCCGAAGGTCAGCGCCGCCATGTAGCGGCCCTTCTCGCCCAGGCCGAGGGCCTCGACCATGGCCAGCCCGTCCTCGACGGTGGTGTAGAGCTTGTCGTTGATGGCGTTCTCGACGCCGTCCTCCTCGCCACCGACGACGCCGACCTCGATCTCCAGGACGATCTTGGCCTCGGCGGCCCGGTCCAGCAGCTCGGAGGCGATCGTGAGGTTCTCCGCCACCGGCACGGCCGAGCCGTCCCACATGTGCGACTGGAACAGCGGCGCCTGGCCGGCGTCCACCCGCTCCTTGGAGATCTGCATGAGGGGCCGGACGAACTTGTCCAGCTTGTCCTTCGGGCAGTGGTCGGTGTGCAGGGCCACGTTGACCGAATACTTCTTGGCGACCTCGTGGGCGTAGGCGGCGAACGCCACCGCGCCGGTGACCATGTCCTTCACCGAGGGGCCGGAGAGGTACTCCGCGCCGCCGGTGGAGACCTGGATGATGCCGTCGCTCTCGGCGTCGGCGAAGCCCTTCAGCGCCGCGTTCAGCGTCTGGGAGGAGGTCACATTGATGGCGGGGTACGCGTACCGGCCCGCCTTGGCGCGGTCCAGCATCTCCGCGTAGGCCTCGGGGGAAGCGATGGGCATCTCGAAACGCTCCTTACTTACCGCTCTCGGCCGTGCTGGCCGCTGTCTTCCGTGGGGTGCGCCGGGCCCTTCGTGGGGCTGGCTGGCCCCGTCGTGGGGTGAGCCGGACCGCGCTGTCCTCCGCCGGAAGTATCCCGCAGCAGGCGAGCGCCGCCGCAACCGACCCTTGGGACGGCCGACGAGGGCGGCGTCTGCGCACCTACCGCCGCCGCTCTCACCGCTCGTCCAGCCGGTTCGGCACGACGACGCTGATCAGCCAGGTCACCACCGCCATCACGATCGCGCCCCAGAAGGCCGCCCAGAAGCCGTCCACCTCGAACGACAGGTCGAACAGGCCGGCGATCCAGTCGGTCAGCAGGAACAGCAGCGCGTTGACCACCAGCGCGAACAGGCCCAGGGTCAACAGGTAGAAGACGCAGCCCACCCCCCTGATCAGCGGCTTGAGCACGGCGTTGACCACGCCGAAGATCAACGCCACGACCACCAGGGTCACCGCGGTGTCGACGCCGTCGCGGCCGTTCACCTCGACACCGGGCACGATCAGGGTGGTGACCCACAACGCGACGGCCGTTATCGCCAGCCGGATCAGGAAGCCCACGGTCCCATCCTGGCACCGCCGCCCCGGCTGCCAGGGGCGATTGCGCCGACTCGCGCTCCTCCCAGCTTGCCGGGCCGCGAGCCGCCGGCGAGTCGTCTCGCCACCAGCGAGCCCGGGCCTTGCTCCCCGCCTCCGAGCGCGGAACCTCGCCAGCCCGTACGGTATGGATAGCTTTCCACCGTAATCAGGGAGGGACGATGGGTCAGCCCGACGAGGACTTCGCCCCGAGCGACAACCTCGGCGCCGAGGAGCGGGATCCGGAGACGCCCTCGGCCGATGCAGTGGAACAGGCCACCTCGACCGATCCGGCCGACGGTGAGGCGGAGCCGAGCCGGGGCCTGGAGGTCGACGACTGGGACGCCATGGAGCAGGCCCGGGTGGTCGCCCCCGACGAGGACGACTACCGCTGAGGCCGATCGACGGCGACCGCCGGTCGGCGGCGACGGGCCGGGCCGGACGCCCACCCGTCGCCGCCGGCGTCACCGCAGGCCGGTGACCGGGTCGGGCGTCCACCCCTCACCGCAGGCCGGTGACCCGGTCGGGGTGCGCCGCGACCCACGCCCCGAGACGGTCCGCCCGCAGCGCGGCGAGCAGTTCCGGGGCGGCGGCCGGGTCCGGGTCGAAGTTGTAGTCCTGCCCGTCGGCCGGCACGACCGGCAGGTTGACGCCCACCACCTCGGTGGACTTCAACTGGGGCACGAGTGCCAACCATTCATGTAGCGAGCCACCGGCCGAGGCGAGGGTGAGGTCCGGGCCGATCTCGGCGGCCAGCCGGGACAGCCGCACCGGATCGTGCAGCACGCCCCGCTCGTCGACCCGGCGCAGCAGGGCGGCGGCGAATCGTTGGGCGTTGCGGTCCCGATCCCGGGCGCCGTCGGCAAGTCGGTACCGCTGCCGGAGCAGGTCCACGGCGGCGGCCCCGCCGAGGTGCTGACAGCCGGCCCGGTACGTCCGGCCGGTGTGCATCGAGTACACCTCGCTCGGCAGGCAGAGCTCCACCCCGCCCACCGAATCGGTGACCTTCCGCAGCACGGGATAGGTCAACACGGCGCCCGCGTCGACGCGTACGCCGGTCAGCCCGGCGACGGCCTGGGAGGTGAGGTGGTAGCCCGCGCCGAGATCGGGCCTTCGCCCCTCCCGGTGGCTGCCGAAGGAGAAGACGGCGCTGATCTTGTCCAGGCCGTGGCCCGGAACGGCCGCCTCCAGGTCGCGCGGGATGGAGAGCAGGTAGAGCCGGCTGCGGTCGGCCGGCACGTGCACCAGCAGCACCGAGTCGGCCCTCGGCGGCTCCGGGCCGCTGCCGAGGTCCACGCCGAGCAGCAGCACGTTCATCGCCCCGGCGGGCGCGCCGCCGGGCGGGGTGGCCAGGAGGTGCGCCGGCCGGGGGTCCCGCACCGAGTCTACGAGCCGGACCGAACCGAACCCGGCGACCGTCAGCAGGACCAGGCACGCCGCGCCGATCGCGGTACGCCGCCGTCGACGGCGACGGACGGTGGTGGCGGTCCGGTCGATCGCCGCCCGCAGCGGGCCGGTCGCCGGGGTCAGCGGCTCGTGCCGGGCGAACGCGGCACGCAGGTCTTCCTCGATCATGGTCAGGCCTCCACGTATTCGGCCCGGAGGGTCGCCAGGGCGCGGGAGATGGACGAACGGACGGTGCCGACCGCGCAGCCGAGGATCTCGGCGATCTCCGCGTCGGGCAGGTCCTCGTAGTAGCGCAGCACCAGGGTGGCGCGCTGTCGGCGCGGCAGCCGGGCCAGCCAGGTCCAGACCTGGTCGCGGTCCACGGCGGCCTGCGCATGGTCGACGGAGACCGCAACGACGTCCTCCGGTTCGGCGCGCAGCAGCACCCGGCGCACCCACGAGCCGCGTCGCCAGTCGACGTACTGGTTGGTGAGCATCCGGCGCACGTACCGCTCCGGCGAGTCGGCCCGCGCCACCCGACGCCAGTTCAGCTGGGCCCGGACCATGGTTTCCTGCACCAGATCCTGCGCCTGGTGCGGGTCGCCGGTCAGCATGACCGCGTACCGCAGCAGGGCGGTCAGCCGCGAATCGGCGAACTCCTCGTACGTCACTGCACCTCCCGGTCTCCTGCCCTGATGACGGGACCGGGCCGGCGGAACGTTGCGGCAGAAGTGGCCACCGATCGGTTCATTCGGTCGTCGGACCTCCGACAAGGACGACCGAATGACTCACGGGAGGCCTAAAATCACCGGGCGCCACCTGACCCCCACAGGAGGAACTCCTTGATGCTGAAGCACTCGGCCTCGCGCTGGCTGGCGGGGATCGGCGTGATCGCCGCGTTCGCCGCCACCGCCACCCCGGCACTCGCCGCGCCAGCGTCCAAGATCGAAGTCCAGCTCCAGGACGTCTCCCTGGCCCCGGGCTCCGACGGAGTCTCCCTCAACGTCAAGCTGAGGGCCGACCGGCCGGCTCAGCTCCGCAACCTGCAGGTGCGCTACGACTACCGCGCCCTGGCCGGCAAGGTCACAATCAAGACCGCGACGAGCGTCGCCTGCAGCGTCCCGGAGCAGGACGTCCTGCTCTGCGAGCGGGCCAGCTACTCCGTCGGCGAGACCTTTGAGGATTTCTACGGCACCGTGCAGGCCGCCCCCACCGCCAAGGCCAAGGTCGGCGACTCCGGCGAGGTGCAGATCAGCGTCCGGGCGGACGGCGGGCTGACCGCCACCACCACCTCCAGGTTCCGGATCTCCGAGGGCGTCGATCTGGTTGGCGGGCCGGGCATGACCCTGCCGACCGTGAGGCCGGGCGGAAAGTTCGCGGTGCCGTTGACCGTCTCCAACGTCGGCGAGAAGACCGTCGACGGCTTCTTCACGGTCTTCACTCTCCGCCCCGCGCTCCGCGCCAAGGAGCAGTTCAGCAACTGCCGGTACGTCGAGGAACAGCCGGTCTGGTGCCAGTTCGACGAGAAACTGCCGGCCGGCGAGGGTCGCACCGCCACGCTGAAGCTCTACGTCCGCGACGACACGGCGGTGCCGACCACTCAATGGGGCCACACCCACTTCATGACGACCGAGGACTTCGAGAACAGCGAGCGGGGGGCGAAGGCCCGAGCGCGGGCGGCCACCGTCGGCGACGGGCCGAAGCTGACCCTCCGTGCGGTGTCGAAAGAGACGGTGCGGGCCGGCCAGACCGACGCCAAGCCGGGCAACAACTACACCTCGTGGAGCATCAAGGTCAACAGCGAGAACGGCGTCGACCTGGAGGCGATCGGCGACACGGTGCAGGGCAAGGCCGGCACGGTCGTCACCGCCACCGTCGGCTTCCGCAACAACGGCCCGGCGACGCTCGACCGCGTCAACGGCGACAACGAGGCCGCCACGTACGTGGACGTCGAGCTGCCGCCGGGCACCGCTGTGGTCGAGAAACCCGACAACTGCGGGTTGCGCCGGGGCACCCGCAAGTACCTGTGCGGGTCGGGCATGCTCCTGGTGGCCGGCGAGACCTACCCGATGGAGTTCCGGCTGCGCATCGAAAAGGTCATCCCGAACGCCAAGGGCCTCGTGCGGGTCAACGCGGAGTGCGAGTGCCCCAGCGGCGGCGGTTTCCACGACGACTACAAGCCGGCCAACGACAAGACCTGGCTCGTGGCCAACCCGGTCGACGGCGGGCAGGGCGGCGGTGGCTCGCTGCCGATCACCGGCACCCCGACCGGCCTGGTCGCCGGCATCGGCGGCCTGCTGCTGGTGGCCGGCCTCGGCGGCTACCTGCTGGCCCGGCGGCGCCGGACCCACTTCGTCGCCTGACCCCCCACAGGAGGAATTCCTTGATGCTGAAGCACTCGACCTCGCGCTGGCTGGCGGGGATCGGCGTGGCCGCCGCGTTCGTCGCCACCGCCGCCACCCCGGCCCTCGCCGCGCCCGGTATCGAGATCCGCCTTCCGGACGCTTTCGTTCCTCCGGGCTCCTCCGGCGTCTCCGTCAACGTGGAGCTGCGGACCGACGAGCCGACCGTGCTCCGCGACATCGAGGTGCGGTACGAATACGGCTCGATCGCCGACAAGGTCACGCTCAAGGACGCGGGGAGCGCCGACTGCACCGCTCCGGAGCAGGGCGTGCTGGTCTGCACGGACGCGCGCGAATTTCCTGTCGACCGCCTCTACGAGCCGCACCCCGGCTCGGTGGCCGTCGTCCCCACCGCCAAGGCGAAGCTCGGCGACTCCGGCGACGTGCGGATCAGCCTCCGGGCGGCCGGCGGCGTGACCGCCACCACCACCGCAAAGATCCGGATCGACGAGGGCATCGATCTGGCCGGCGGGCCGCACACCACCCTGCCGGCCTCCAAGCCGGGCGGGAAGTTCAAGCTGCCGCTGACCGTGTTCAACGTCGGCCAGACGACGGTCGACGGCTTCGTCGCGGTCTTCGAGCTCCGCCACGCGATGCGGACCGAGGAGCAGTTCAGCAACTGCCGGTACGTCGACGACCAGCCGATCTGGTGCCAGTTCGACGACAAGCTGCCGGTCGGCGAGGGGCGCACCGCCACGCTGGACTTCTACTTCCGTAAGGACACCTACGCGCCGACCAACCAGAGCGGCAACGCGCTCTGGATGACGGTCGAGGACTTCGAGAACCGGCAGCAGAGCAAGATCGCCAAGGCGGACTCGGCGGTCCCCGGTAAGGGGCCGAAGCTGATGCTGGGCAAGGCCCCGAAGCAGGCGGTGGACGCCGCCCAGACCGACGTCGACCCGAGCAACAACTACACCGGGTGGAGCATCAAGGTCAACGGCAAGAACGGCGTCGACCTGGCGGCGGTCGGCGACACGGTGCAGGGCAAGGCCGGCGCGGTCGTCACCGCCACCGTCGGCTTCCGCAACAACGGCCCGGCGACGCTCGACCGCGTCAACGGCGACAACGAGGCCGCCACCCACCTGGACGTCGAGCTGCCGCCCGGCACCAGCGCCGTCGAGACCCCCGACGACTGCTGGTTGCGCCAGGGCAGCACCCGCAAGTACCTGTGCGCCTCGGGCATGCTCCTGGTGGCCGGCGAGACCTACACCAAGGACTTCCGGCTGCGCATCGACAAGGTCGTCCCGAACGCACGGGGCCTGGTGCGGGTCAACGCGGAGTGCGAGTGCCCCGCCGGCGGCAGCTTCGACGACGACATCAAGCCGGCCAACGACAAGACCTGGCTCGTGGTCAACCCGGCCGGCAGCGACGGCGGCGACGGCGGGCAGGGCGGCGGCGGCTCGCTGCCGATCACCGGCACCCCGACCGGCCTGATCGCCGGCATCGGCGGCCTGCTCCTGGTGGCCGGCATCGGCGGCTACCTGCTGGCCCGGCGGCGCAAGACCCACTTCGTCGCCTGATCACCGTCGTCGCCTGATCCACCCGCGACACCCGTCGCCCCGCCGACCCACCCCGGGTCGGCGGGGCGACGCCGTTTCGGCGCGATGACCAGCGACGCCGCCGTACCGGCGGCCCGGAAAGGCCGGAAAAGGGGACGACGCAAGATCGAGAGCCCTGACAGCATGGGCGCGTGCTGCTCACCCTGACCACCACCCACCGGCCGGCGACCGACCTCGGGTACCTGCTGGTCAAGCACCCCGACCGGGTGCACACCTTCGAGCTGCCCGTCGGTGCCGCGCACGTGCTCTACCCCGAGGCCGACGAGGGGCGCTGCACCGCCGCCCTGCTGGTCGACGTGGATCCGCTGAAGCTGGCCGGCGGGCGCGGCCAGGGCCGGGGGCGCGGCCAGCAGAGCGCCCCGGAGGGCTTCACCCTCGGGCAGTACGTCAACGACCGGCCGTACGCCGCGTCGAGCCTGCTCTCCTCCGCGCTGGCCAAGGTGTTCCGCTCTGCCCTGCGCGGCGAGTCCCGGGACCGGCCCGAGCTGGCCGCCGCCGCCATCCCGCTGGAGGTGCGGGTGCCGGTGCTGCGCTGCCGGGGCGGGGCCGAGCTGGCCGAGCGGATGTTCGCCCCGCTGGGCTGGGCGGTGACGGCCACCCCGATCCCGCTCGACGAGGCGTACCCGCAGTGGGGCGACAGCCGGTACGTGGACCTGACGCTGACCGGCGCGCTGCGGCTCGCCGACGCCCTCAACCACCTGTACGTGCTGCTGCCCGTGCTCGACGACGCCAAGCACTACTGGGTGGCCCCGGACGAGATCGACAAGCTGCTCCGGGCCGGTGCGGGGTGGCTGGCCGCCCACCCGGAGCGCTCCACCATCACCCGCCGCTACCTGGCCCACCGTCGCGCCCTGGCCGGGGAGGCGCTGGCCCGCCTCGCCGAGGAGCGGCTGGCCGAGGAGCCGCCCGTCGACAGCGTGGTCGAGGCCGACGGCGAGGAGCCGCCCCGCTCACCGTCGCTGGCCGTACGCCGCCGGGAGGCGGTGCTCGCCGCCCTGGCCGCCAGCGGGGCGAGCCGGGTGCTGGATCTGGGCTGCGGCCCCGGCGCGCTGCTGGCCGCCCTGGTCGGCGACCGCCGCTACACGGAGGTCGTCGGGACCGACGTCTCCGTGCGGGCACTGGCGATGGCCGAGCGCCGGCTGCGGCTGGACCGGCTGCCGGAGCGGCAGCGGGACCGGATCCGGCTGTGGCAGTCCGCGCTGACCTACCGGGACGACCGGCTGCGCGGGTACGACGCGGCGGTGCTGATGGAGGTCATCGAGCACGTTGACCCGCCGCGCCTGCCGGCGCTGGAGGACGCCGTGTTCGGCCACGCCCGCCCAACCACGGTGCTGGTGACCACGCCGAACGCCGAGCACAACGTCCGCTACGAGGGGTTGGGCGCGGGCCGGTTCCGGCACCCGGACCACCGCTTCGAGTGGACCCGCGCAGAGTTCGCCGCCTGGGTCGGGCGGGTCGCCGCCGCGCACGGCTACACGGCGACGATCGACGGGATCGGCGACGACGACCCGCAGGTCGGCCCGCCCACCCAGCTCGCCGTCTTCCGCACCGCCGAGCCGGCGAAGGCCGGCGGGCCGGCAAGGGCCGGCGAGGCAGCGCGGACCGGCGAGGCAGCGCGGACCGCGAAGACGACGGCGACGAAGGCGGAGACCCGGTGATCGACATTCCCGAGCTGGCCCTGGTGGCGCTGGTCGGCGTCTCCGGCTCCGGCAAGTCGACCTTCGCCCGGCGGCACTTCGCCCCGAGCCAGGTGCTCTCCTCCGACGCGTTCCGGACGCTGGTCGCCGACGACGAGAACGACCAGTCGGCGTCGGCCGACGCCTTCGACGCGCTGCACCACGTCGCCGGCATCCGGCTGCGGCGCGGCCGGCTCACCGTCGTGGACGCCACGAACCTCCAGTCGCATGCCCGCGCCGGGCTGGTCCGGGTGGCCCGGGAGCACGACGTGCTGCCGGTGGCGATCGTGCTGGACGTGCCGGAGCCGCTGGCCTGGGAGCGCACGCAGGGCCGCGCCGACCGCAGCTTCGGCCGGCCGGTGCTGGCCCGGATGCAGCGGGACCTGCGCCGGTCGTACGGGCAGTTGGCCCAGGAGGGCTTCCGCAAGGTGCACGTGCTGCGCGGCGTCGAGGAGATCGACGCGGCGCAGATCCGCTACGAGAAGCTCTTCAACGACCGGCGGGAGCTGACCGGGCCGTTCGACATCGTCGGCGACGTCCACGGCTGCCGCGCCGAGCTGGAGGCGCTGCTGCTGCGGCTGGGCTACCTGCTGCGCCACGACGACGCGGGCCGCCCGGTGGACGCGGCGCACCCGGCGGGGCGTACCGCCGTCTTCGTGGGTGACCTGGTGGACCGCGGCCCGGACTCCCCCGGGGTGCTGCGCCTGGTGATGGGCATGGTGGCGGCCGGCCACGCGATCTGCGTGCCGGGCAACCACGAGCAGAAGCTGCTGCGCAAGCTGCGCGGCCGGGACGTGCGGCTGACCCACGGGCTGGCCGAGACGATGGCCCAGCTGGAGGCGGAGCCGGCGGAGTTCGTCGCCCAGACCGCCGCGTTCATCGACGGCCTGGTCAGCCACTACGTCCTCGACGGCGGCCGGCTGGTGGTGGCGCACGCCGGGCTCAAGGAGGCCTACCAGGGCCGCGCGTCGGGCCGGGTCCGGTCGTTCGCGCTCTACGGGGAGAGCACCGGCGAGACCGACGAGTACGGCCTGCCGGTGCGCTACCCGTGGGCGCGCGAATACCGGGGCTCGGCCATGGTCGTGTACGGGCACACGCCGACCCCGGTGCCGGAGTGGGTGAACAACACCCTCTGCGTCGACACCGGCTGCGTCTTCGGCGGCAAGCTGACCGCGCTGCGCTACCCGGAGCGGGAGCTGGTCGCCGTCGACGCGCTGCGCCAGTGGTACGAGCCGGTGCGCCCGCTGGTCGAGCCCGCACCGGCCCGCCCCGACACGGTGCTGGACCTGCGCGACGTCACCGGCCGCCGGCACGTCGAGCACGCGTACGGGACGCTGACGGTGCCGGCGGAGAACGCGGCCGCCGCGTTGGAGGTGATGAGCCGCTTCGCGGTCGACCCGCACCGGCTGGCCTGGCTGCCGCCGACCATGGCGCCCTGCTCGACGGCCACGGTCGAGGGGTTCCTGGAGCACCCGGCGCAGGCGTTCGCCGACTTCCGGTCGGCGGGCGTGGAGCGGGTGGTCTGCGAGGAGAAGCACATGGGTTCGCGGGCGGTGGTGCTGGTCTGCCGCGACCCGGACGGCGGCCCGTTCGGGCCGGGCGGCGGGGTGGTGCACACCCGCACCGGTCGGCCGTTCTTCGGCCCACCGCTCGACGGCGAGCTGCTGGACCGGGTGCGGGCGGCGGTGACCACGGCGGGGCTCTGGGCGGAGCTGGACACCGACTGGCTGCTGCTGGACTGCGAGCTGCTGCCCTGGTCGGCGAAGGCCGGCGGGCTGATCCGGGAGCAGTACGCGAGCGTCGGCGCGGCCGGCCGGGCCGCCCTGCCGGCGGTGCTGGCCACCCTGGACGCGGCGGTCGGGCGGGGCCTGCCGGTGGCTGCGCTGCGGGAGCGGATGGCCGACCGGCTGGCGGAGGTGACGGCGTACTCGGCGGCCTACCGGGCGTACGTGGGGCCGACCGACGGGCTGCGCGGGATGACCCTCGCCCCGTTCGCGGTGCTCGCCTCGGCGGGGGCCAGCCACGCCGAGCGGGACCACGGCTGGCACCTCGACCTGGCCGACCGGCTCTGCGCCGCCGACCCGGAGTTCTTCACGCTCACCCGGCGGCGGGTCGTCGACCTGGCCGACGCCTCGGCCGAGGCCGCCGCGACCGACTGGTGGTTGGCGCTGACCGCCGAGGGCGGGGAGGGCATGGTGGTCAAGCCGTACGCCGGGCTGGCCGCCCGGTCGGCGCGGGGGTCGCTGCTACAGCCGGGGATCAAGTGCCGGGGCCGGGAGTACCTGCGGATCATCTACGGCCCGGGGTACACCGCGCCGGTGCAGCTCGCCGCGCTGCGCCGCCGGTCGTTGGGCCGCAAGCGGGGGCTGGCCCTGCGCGAGCACGCGCTCGGCCTGGCCGCCCTGGACGCGCTGGCGGGCGACGCCCCACTGTGGCGGCGGCACGAGTTGGTCTTCGCGATCCTGGCTTGCGAGTCCGAGCCGGTCGACCCCCGCCTCTGACGGCCCCGCCGCGCCGGCCCGTCGGTGCCGACGGGCCGGCCCGCAGCCGCCCCCCGGCACCGCCTGGCCGGCGGGGGCGGTGCTGGGTGGGCGTGTCCTGCGGGGTTCGGTAGCCTCTGTGGCCGTGGACACAGCAGAGAAGGCACGAGCGGTCGCCGAGACCGTCGCCCTGAACCCGCTCGACCCGAAGGATCTGATCCACACCTTCGGGTTGGTCGGCGTCTGGGTGATCCTGTTCGCCGAGACGGGCCTGCTCGTCGGCTTCTTCTTCCCGGGTGACTCGCTGCTGTTCCTGGCGGGCGTCGCCGCGTCGCCGGTCGCGGACGCGATCTTCGGCGACGGCACCCGGGTCTCCCTGGCCGGGCTCCTGATCGGCGGGCCGATCTGCGCGATCGTCGGCGCCCAGCTCGGGCACTGGCTCGGTGCGCGGTACGGCCGGCGGATGTTCGACCGCCCCAACTCCCGGTTGTTCAAGCGGGAGTACGTGGAGAAGGCGGAGTACTACTTCCAGAAGTTCGGCCCGGCCAAGGCCGTGGTGCTGGCCCGGTTCATCCCGATCGTCCGCACGTTCCTCAACCCGGTGGCCGGGGTCCTCGGTATGCCGGCCAAGCAGTTCCTGCTCTGGAACATCGTCGGGGCGATCCTCTGGGTGGACGGCATCCTGCTGATCGGGTACCTGCTGGCCGACCGGATCTACGCCGCGATCGGCGACAAGATCGACCGGTACATCCTGCCGGTGGTCGCGCTGATCATCGTGATCTCGGTGCTGCCGATCTTCTTCGAGTTCCTGCGCGACCGGCGGGCCCGCAAGCGGGGCGAGACGATGACCGTGGTCGCGGCGGCCAGCGCCGTCGGCGCGGTGGAGGCCCTCCGGGAGGCCGTCGACCACCACCGCCACCACGACGACGAGCCGACCCAGCAGTACGGCAAGCCGATTCGGCAGCACCACGACCCGACGCAGGAGTACGGCGAGCCGCTTTACAGGGACCAGGGAGCGCCGCTGCAGCAGGCGACCTTCACGCCGGGTACCCCGCAGCAGGAGGCGCCGCAGATGTCGCCGCCGCTGTACGGGGTGCCGCCGTACGAGGAGCAGGATCCGCCGGCGCAGTACCCCTCGCAGCAGTACCCGCCGACGACCTACGGTGGACGGCGCCCGGAGTCGGGCGAGGGTCAATAGGCGACGCCGGGTGCCGGTGGCCTCCGTCGCGACACGGTCCGGCGGAGGCCATGGCCCGACGACCGGCGGAGGGCCGGCGGAACGCGCGCCGATGGCCGGCCCCGCGCTGCGGGACCGGCCATCGGAAAAGGCCGCGACGAATCGACGGCGGACGAAGCGACAAGGCTCTGCCGGTAACCCGGGCACGGATCACCGTCCGGTGGTGGCGCCACCCCTGACACGCCACCCGATGCCGGCCCGAGAACGGGACGGCCCGGAAGAGAACCTCGTCAGCGAGCCTTCTTCGTGGCCCGCTTACGCGGCGGCGTGAGCAGATCCGCGATCGTCGCGATCGCGGACGGCACCAGCCGGTAGTACGCCCAGACACCGCGCTTCTCCCGCTCCAGCAAGCCGGCCTCGGTGAGGATACGCAGGTGGTGACTGACCGTCGGCTGGGAGAGGCCGAGCGGTGCGGTCAGGTCGCACACGCACGCCTCGCCCTCGGGCGCCGACTGGATCAGGCTGAGCAGCCGAAGCCGGGCGGGGTCTGCGAGGGCCTTGAGGACCCCCGCAAGCCGCTCGGCGTCGGCACGTTCGATCGGCTCGCCGGCAAGCGGCGAGATCTGAGGCATGGTCATTTCAGCCAAAGCAGTTCCCACGAATTCCATCCTTCCACCAGCAGCATCGATCCGGCTGCATATCAGCAGATCCGAATCGGTAAACTTTTAGGCCACAAGGCCGAGGTCAGCCAACGTATAGGCCGTCCGATACGGCAATCCGGCGGCTCGCACCGCGTCGCCGGCGCCACGATCAACAATAACCGCCACACCCACCACTTCGGCTCCGACCTCGCGCAGTGCCTCCACCGCGGTCAGCACGCTGCCACCGGTCGTGGACGTGTCCTCGACCGCCAGCACCCGTCGCCCTGCAACGTCAGGCCCCTCGATCCGACGTTGCAGGCCATGAGCCTTACCCGTTTTGCGAACGACGAAAGCGTCGAGGGGGCGATCCGTCGCCGACGCGGCGTGCAGCATGGAGAGGGCGATCGGGTCGGCGCCCAGGGTCAGGCCGCCCACCGCGTCGTACTCCCAGTCGGAGGTCAGGTCGAGCAGCACCTGACCCACCAGAGGTGCAGCCTGGTGATGGAGCGTGACACGTCGCAGATCGACGTACCAGTCCGCCTCCTGGCCCGAGGAAAGCACCACCCGCCCCTGGACAACAGCCAGGTCAGTGATGAATTTACGCAGGTCGTCATGGGCCCCCATGGCGATAGAGGGTACTGCGCAAGTCTGGGTGCCGTGTGCGCGCCCCACCCGGGATCAGCCCTGAGGGCGACGATGGTTGGCGATGTTCAGCTACTCTGTGCGATCGTCTTCGCGGCACCGGGCCCGGCGGAACCTCCTGCGGGCTCCGGGGCGGGCGCTGGCTCGCAGGTCAGCCGGGAGTTTGCCGATCGCGTCCGCGGGTGTCTCGGCCGAATCGGCGCAGCAGGCTCCGGGGCGCGTGCCGCAGGGCGGCGGCGGCCAGCCGGTAGCGCCGTGACGGCACGCTCACTGTGCGACCTTTCCGCAGGTCACGCAGCCCTTCCCCGACGACCTGCTCGACTTCCAGCCACATCGCGCGGGGCATCGCCGACATGTCGATGCCGAGCCGCTCGTGCGCGCCGGTGCGGGTGTAGCCGGGGCACAGGGCCATGACCTGCACTCCCCGGGGCCTGGTGGTGAGGTCGACGGACTCGCTGAACGCGGTGACCCACGCCTTGCTCGCCGGGTACGTCGACCCGGGCATCACCGGGCCGAAGCCCGCGATCGAAGAGACATTTATCACTGCCCCGTGCCCCCGGTCGGTCATCGGCCCGATCGCGGCGAGGGTCAGCCTCAGCACGGCGTGCACGTTCAGCCGCAACAGGCGGGACTCGTCGGCGACGCTGGAGCGCAGGAAGGTCTGGTTGAGGCTGGTCCCCGCGTTGTTCACCAGCAGCTCGACCGGGGTGCCCTCGGTGAGCCGGCGTTCCACGGCGAGGCAGCCCTCGTCGGTGGAGAGGTCCGCCGCGACCACCTCGACCGGGTGGCCGTGCCGGCCGGTCAGCTCGGCGGCGACCGCCGCCAGCCGGTCGGCGTCGCGGGCCACCAGCACGAGGGCCCAGCCCTCGGCGGCCAACCGGCGGGCGAACTCGGCCCCGATACCGGCGGTCGCGCCGGTGACCAGCGCGCGGCGCGCGGCGGGGGCCTGCCCTGCGGTCACGGGGTCCTCATCGGGGCGGGTACGGGGGCATGGCCGGCGGGGGACCGACCGGAGTTGACGCGCGACGGCGCCGACCGAACCACGCATTGGCGGCCGGCAGCGCCAGCAGCGCGGTTACCACAAGGTAACCGAGGACCTGGCCGACGGAAAGGGCCGCGTTGACCGGAAGCCACCAGGACGGGTAGGCGTCGCCGACCAGGCCGAGCAGCTCGGTGGTGGCCCGGTCGTTCGCGTCGCCCCGCAGCGGCACGGCCCGCTGGCCGGCCAGCGTCGCGAGCCCGCAGCAGCCGACGACCGACCCCAGGCCGGCGACCACCCACGTCGCCGTCCGGGCCCCGCCGCGACCGGCCAACAGGCCGAACGCCAGCCCGACGAGCACGACGCCGACCAGCACGGTCAGCGCCGCCGACAGCCCCACCGTCAGCCGGAGCACCGTGACCAGGCCGTCGACCGCCCCGGCGCCGGCGGTGGTGTCGGCCGCCGCCGCCCGGAACCGGTCGACGGTGCCGCCCAGGGTGACCAGCGCGGCGATCGCGTAGGCCAACGCGCCGACCGCCATCAGCACCAGCATCGAGGCCGCCAGCCGCACCGCCACGGGGCGGCGGGCCGGCACCTGCTCGGGGTACGACACGACAGATCCCTCCGGTAGGCGTCCGTGTGGAACCTACTCGGAGGGATCGTCGGTGTCCCCGTTGTCCGGCGCGTCCCGCGCGGGGGTGGGGTCAGCTTGAGGAGGACGAGCCCGAGTCCGACGACGAGGAGCCGCCCCCGGAGTCGCCGCCGCCGCTGTGACCGCTGCCGCCGCTGTCTCCGCCGCTGTGACCGCTGCCGCCGCTGGGCGACGGCCCGGGGTCGGCCGACTGCCCCGGCCCGGCCGGACCCGGCGGGTCGTACGACGATCCCGGGGCCGGCTGGCCCGGGTACGGGTACGGCTGATCCGGGGAGGTCGAGCCGGGAGCCGCGTGCGGCGCGGACGACTGACCGGGCTGGCCGTACTGGCCGGGCTGGCCGTACTGGCCGGGCTGGCCGTGCTGACCGGGCTGGCCGGGCTGGCCGTACTGGCCGGCACCGTAGGACTGGTCGGGTGCCTGGGGGTACGCCGGGTAGGCGGCACCCGGCACCGGGGGCTCCCAGGCCTGCTGCGGCTTGCGGAAGAAGGCGTTCGCCGCCGGCAGGGCCAGCAGGATCAGCGCCGCCAACAGGGCGAGCACCGCGATGACCCCCAGCGTGTTGCTGACCGGGGTCAGCCAGGAGGGCAGTTCCGCCTCCAGCCGGCGGGTGAGCTCCTCCGGGCTGGGCCCGTCGTTGGTGCTTCCGCCCGTGTCGGCGAGCCCGCCGCCGACGCTGTTCAACAGCAGGCTGCTGCCGGAGCAGCAGGCCATCAGGCCGCCCAGCACCCAGGTGGTGATCCGGGCGCCGTTGCGGCCCTGGTTGTTGAAAAAGGCCAGCGCCACCAGGCCGAGCGCGAAGAGCAGCACGAAGATGGAGCTGCCGACGCCCACCGCGAGGGTGAAGTCCGTCGTCGACTCGAGGCTGGTGCCGGCGTACGCGTCGCGCAGTACGTCGCGGGTGGCGCCGAAGGTGACCAACGTCAAGATCAGCTGGATCACCTGGATCAGGGCGACGAGCATCAGTAGGTAACTGGAGACGGTGACGACGGCCGGACGTGTCCGGGCCGGTGGGGGGCTGTGCGGGTCGACCACGATGCTCCCTTCCTGGGCTGGGGCTCACACCGTAACCAGTGCGGTCCAGGCCGGCACCTCGAAGGACGCACAACGCGCCGACACGCCATGCGCCGAGCGACCGGGTCGCCCAGCGAACGGACCACCGCCGGTGCCCGTCGGTCCGTCAGTAGCCGCGCCACTCCGCGCGGGCGTACTCCAGGACCCGGGGTCGCAGCAGGGTGGAGGCGGGGACGTCGAGCCGGGGCCGGTCGGCGGGGAAGTTCCCCGCCGACGCCAGCGTCCCCGCGCTCAGGAAGCGCAGCGGGGGTGCGGCGGCGGGCAGCGCCAACGCCGGCGGGGTGGCCCCGGGCGCGGCCAGCAGGAACCCCCAGTCGCCGAAGCTGGGCACGTCGACGTGGTACGGCACGGTGGCGAAGCCGGCCTCCCGCACCGACGCCTCGATCGACCAGTACGACCGGGGCGCGAAGTACGGCGAGCCGGACTGCACCACCAGCCGCCCGTCCCCGGCGAGCACCGACCGGACCAGGGCGTAGAACTCGACGGTGTAGAGCTTGGCGGTGGCCGTCTCGTCCGGGTCCGGCAGGTCGGCCACCACCACGTCGAAACGCTCGGCGGTG
The DNA here is from genome assembly GCF_049841815.1 of Micromonospora sp. DT233. Classification (NCBI taxonomy): domain Bacteria; kingdom Bacillati; phylum Actinomycetota; class Actinomycetes; order Micromonosporales; family Micromonosporaceae; genus Micromonospora; species Micromonospora sp. DT233. The sequence continues at coordinate 103,680 of NZ_JBNCLB010000014.1, forward strand.
CCGCGCAGCCAGCCGAACGCGTCGGCGTTGACCACCCGCACCCGGGGGTCGGCGAACGCGTCGCCGTTGAGTTCACGCAGTTGCGGCTCGCGGCGGGCCAGCGCCACCACCGCCGGGTCGAGGTCGACCACGGTCACCCGGCGCACGTCGGGGTAGCGCAGGATCTCCCGGACCGCGAGCCCGTCCCCGGCACCGAGCACCAGCACCTCGCCGCGCGGGCCGTTGAGTGCGGGGTGCACCAGCGCCTCGTGGTAGCGGTACTCGTCGACGGAGCTGAACTGCAGGTCGCCGTTGAGGAACAGCCGCAGGTCGGTGGCGGTGCGGCCCGCCTCCCGCACCGAGCGGGTCAGCACGATCTCCTGGTAGCGGCTGCGCTCGGCGTGCACCACCGGGTCCCGGTAGAGCTGCTGGCGGGCGGTCAGCTCGAAGTCGTGGGCGGTGAACCAGGCGTAGCCCAGGCAGAGGGCGACCACCACGGAGCCCGCGCCGACCGCGATCCGCGCCCGGCGACCCAGCTCCGCGCGGAACACCGTGCAGACCAGCGCGACGCCGGCCACCGCGTTCACCGCACCGACCACCAGCGCGCCCTTGAGCTGGCCGAAGACCGGCATCAGCAGGAACGGAAAGGCTAGCCCGCCGAGCAGCGCGCCCACGTAGTCGGCGGCGAAGAGGTCGGCCACGGCGCTGCCGGCGGACTGCTCCCGGATGCGTTGCAGCATCACCATCAGCAGCGGGATCTCCGCGCCGATGAGCAGGCCGAGCACGAACGCGGTGCCGACCAGCGCCGGGCCGTACAGGTCCAGCCAGGCGAACGCGGCGTAGAGGCCGAGCACCGAGAGCCCGCCGAGCAGGGCGAGGGCCAGTTCGACCAGCGCGAACGCGGCGGCGGCGCGGGGCTGCAACGGCTTGGCGGCGAGCGCGCCGATGCCCATCGCGAAGACCATCACGCCGAGCACGATCGACGCCTGGCCGACCGTGTCGCCGATCAAATAGCTGCCGAGGGCGACCAGCGCCAGCTCGTACACCAACCCGCAGGCGGCGCAGACGAAGACCGCGACCAGCACCGCCGTGCGGGCCGACCGGCGGCGCGGCCGGGCGGTCGGCCCGCCGTCGACCGCCGCCGCCGACACGTCGGTGGTCACGCCGCGCCCTGGGTACGCCCGGCTGGCGTCGCCCGCTGCCGACGCCACTGCACGAGGCCGACGGCGATCAGCAGCCCGGCGACCAGCAGCACCCCGGCGGTGGCGAGCAGCCAGCCCCAGCGGTCCCGCCAGAAGTCGCTGCCGGCGCCGGGCAGCGGGGCCACCGAGGCGGACGGGTCGGCGCTCGGCGGGGCGGCCGGCGGGGCCAGGCCGGCCTCGGCGGCCAGCAGCGGCAACGTCGCGGCGGCCCGGCAGATCGCCCAGCCGGGCTCGTCGAGGAAGGCGTCCTCGTCCAGCCCGAACCGCTCCAGGCCCCGCTCGATCGCGCGCAGCTCGGCGAATCGGAAGCCGGACGAGCCGGTCACGGCAATTGACGCGATGTCGCGGCTCTCCACGCCGTAGTCGATCACAACGCGGACCTGCACCCAGCGCGTGCAGCCGGCGCTGTTGACGGCGACCCCGTCGCCGAAATTGGAGCCGACATTGACCAGGGAATCAAAATCTCGCTCCAGCCGCCAGCCATAGCAGATGCCCTGGCCGGCGGCGGCCTGGGCGAGCAGCGGCACGGTCTGGGCCCGCTCCTCGGCGGTCGGCGGCGGCACGTCGGTGCCGGACTCGTCGGCGAAGGCCAGTCCGAGCCCGAAGGGGATGCCGCAGAGCGCAAAGATGAACAGGCCGGCGGCGAAGGCACTGGCCTGCGGCTTCTCCGGCGGCGTCGGGTGCTTGTCGCCCGGGTCGGCGGGGGTGGCGGCGGTGCGGGTGAACATCAGCTGATCGCGGCGGCGATGACCGCGCCGGTGGCCAGGTGCACCACCGCCGACACCCACACGGCGGGGTGCGGCTCCGGGTCGACCAGCAGCTCGCCGAGCTTGCCCGGGGTCAGCGCGTCGAGCAGCAGGAAGGCCACGGCCATGATGACCAGGCCGACGATCCCGTACGCCGCCGCGCCGATCAGGCCCAGCACGAAGTCGTCGTCGCTGGCCACGATGGCGGCGACCACGATGATGCCGACGCCGAGCAGGTTGGAGGAGAGCAGCAGCGCGGCGTTGCGGTTGCGCTCGGTCCAGATCAGCTCGTGCAGCTTGCCGGGGGTGATCACGTCGACCAGCCCGTAGCCGACGCCCATCAGGACGACGCCGACCACGCCGTAGGCGAGGGTGACCAGTAGGTCGATGACGAGATTCTGCACAGGGGGCTCCAGTTCGAGGGGTCGGTCGTCGGGCTACTTGCCGGAACCGGGGCCGCCGCCCCGGACGGTGTTGCCGCGCCCCCAACCCCAGTACGACCCGACGGTCGAGTGGTAGCGGGCGTGGGCGGTGGTCATCCGTTCGAGCAGGATCACCGAGCCGGCGGCGATCGGCAGGATCACCACCGAGTCGTCGTCGTAGCGCAGGTAGACGCCGCTGCCGTCGACGTACTCGTCGGCCGGCTTCCACGCGTCGGTCACCTCCTTGGCGACCTGGCTGGGCGACTTCGGCGAGGTGTACGCGATCGCGTCGTCGCCGATGTCCCGGCTCGACGCCCGGCTGTAGTTGTCCTCCACGTACCCACGGGGGGAGAAGTTGCCGGAGAAGATGGCGACGGCGGCGATCAGCGCGCCGACCACGGCGAGCGCCGCGCCCGCCACGAGCCAGGTCCGGTACGACTTCTTCACAGCTCCCCCTCCGCTCGCGACTGCGGGGCTCGCAGAACCGGCTCACTCCTCGCGCTCACAGTTGCCACCACCGTCTCGGTCAGGACCAGCTCGTTGGTCTGGGGATACGCGTGCCAGGTGCGCCAGGCGACCGTCCCGCCCGGCGGATCGGCCCGGACGGCGAGGGCGGTCACCGCGTCCACGTCGCCGGGGAAGACCCCGACCAGGGCGTACGGGTCGCCGGCGAGCTCGGCGCGGAGCGCGGCGACCCGGTCGGCGAGCCCGGTGCCGGTCGGCCGCAGCACCGTGGCGGTGAACCGGTAGCCGGTCGCCTCGTCCAGCCTGGTGGCGGGCAGCTCCGGCGGGCGGCCGGGCAGGCACGCCACGGTCTCGGTCAGCTCGACGCCGGGGGCGCGCAGCAGCACCTGGTGGGACGCGCCGAGCAGTCGCAGCCGCAGCCGCACGCCGGCGGGCAGGTCGAGGTCGAGCACGTGCAGCGCGGGGCGTTCCGCGTCGCCGAGGGCGAGGCTGAGGTCGGCGGCGCTGGTGTCGACGTACGGAGCGTCCAGGGTGACCAGCACGCCTCAGCCCACCTTCTCCGGGCCGGACTGCGGATAGATCATGACCTCGGCGCGGTGCAGCTCGTCGCCCCGGGCGACCTCCCAGGCCGCGTTGCCGTACGCCTCGAAGGAGAGCCGCAGGGCGCCCGGTCCCCGGTAGTCGTGGTAGCGCATCGCGCCCGACGGGTCGAGGCCCGTGGTCCCGGTGGAGGTGAACAGGGCGTGCCCGGACTCCTTGCTGGTGTACCGGCGGCCGTCGAGGTCGATGCTCCGCGCGCCCGGGGTGAGGGTGAGCGCCGGGTCGGTCGTCCAGAGCACCAGCGCCAGGTCCGGGTCCTCCTCGACGGAGAGCCAGAGCTGCCCGCCGGCGGCGTCGTCGAGCAGGTGCTCCGACCAGGTCCAGGTGCCCTCCTTGAGCAGCACCGAGCCGCGCACCGCGTACGACGTGCCACGGATCTCGACGATGTCGCCGGGGCTGAGCCGGCGCGGGTCGCCGCGCAGCGCGTCGGCATCCCGGTCGCGGAACGGATCCGTCGGGCCGGCATGCCCCGTCTTCTTGCGCGACCGCCGCCAGGCCAGCACGGCGACCACGATTCCGGCCACCGCGACGAGGCAGCCAGCCGTCGTCACCAGATACGCCACCGATCCGTCCACTGCGATCGCCTCCCCAGGTGCGTCGGCGAGGACGGTAACAACCCCGTGCACGTGGGGAAACCAGCTGTTCGCTGAGTAAACGATCAGCTACCCGGCGCGGCGGGCGAATCGGTGGGCCCGGGGCTGGGCGACACGGGCGGCGCGGGTGCCGGGCCGGGTGGCGTCGGGGGGTGGGCCAGGTGCAGGGCCGGGGCGGGGCAGATCACGTACCCGGGCGGGACCGCATACCCCGGCGGGAGCCAGCCGCCCACCGGCGCGACCGGCCCGGCGGGCGGAAGCGGAGGGCTGGGCCAGCCGACGTACGGCATCGGGCCGGCCGGGGGCTGCGGCCGGGGCCGGAAGTAACGGTTCGCGGGCGGCAGGGCGAGCAGCAGCACCACGGCCGCGCTGAGCAGCAGCACGGTCAGCACGCCGAGGCCGATCACCGGGAAGATCACCGCGTCGTGGGCGTCCTGCCGCTCGTACAGGGTCTCCAGGAACTTCGACTCCTGCCAGAAGCCTTCCTCGGGGAAGGGCTCCCCGTCGGGGCCCATCCCCTCGGGATCGATGCCCTCGGGATCGATGCCCTCGGAGAGCCCGAGCACGAGCACGAGCGGGAACAGCAGCGCGCCACCGCACGCCTGGGCCAGGCAGAGCAGCAGTTGCCCGCCGCCGGAGACGAAGACCAGGACGCGCGCGACGTTGCGCCCCCGCAGCAGCGGCAGCGCGGTGCCGGCGAGCCACCCGGCGAGCAGCAGGACGGGCACGCCCACGAAGAGGGTGCCGAAGACGTTGGCACTCCGCTCGTCGCGCACCTCGGCGGGATCGGCCGTCGGCACCAGCCGGGCCGCGCGGCTGATCTCCCCGTCGAAGCGCACCGCCTCGTACGCGGCCAGGGCGACCAGCCCGAGCAGGATCAGCACGGTGGCGATCTGGAGCCAGCAGGCGACGGTGACCGAGGTCGGTCGGGGCGGGCGGATCGGGGCAGCCCCGGGTGCGGTCATGCCCGCACCGTACGGTCGGCGGCCGGGCATTCGGCAGCCCCGATCGGTCGGCGTCGACCCGGCTATTTGATCAACGTTTGCCGAGCTCGCCGGCGGCGTACTCGCCCAGCGTCGTCCGGCGGCGCACGCAGCCGGTCTGCGTGACGAGCTCGGTCGGATCGGCGCGCATCGCCGCCCAGGCCGCGCGGCCCGCCGCCGGGTCGATGCGGTCGAGCAGGGTGGCCGCGTACGCCCGGCCGGCCGGCGAGCCGTGCGTCAGCAGCCGGTCGACCTTCCGGCGGGCCTGCTCCGGGTGCGCGTCGAGCTGCCGCTCGACCTCCCAGTACGCCTCGGCCTGCGGCGACGCCCCGAGCATGCTCAACCCGAAGATCAGGGCGTTGGCCTCCGCCAGCTCAGTGACCGCCCCGTCGAGTTTCCTGTTGCCCCGTCCGAGCATCCCTGTCCTTCCTCGGCAGGAAGGGCCCCGTCGATCCGAGGGGCCCTTCCTGACCCTTTGCGCGACCCTGACCTTTGCGCGACCCTGACCTTTGCGCGACCCTGACCTCTGCGCGGCGGCGGTCGCCCGTCAGCTCGCGGTGACGGTCAGGCCGTCCTTGCCGTCGGCCAGGTCGACCTTCACCGTGTCACCGTCGCGGATCGTGCCGGAGAGCAGCGCGCGCGCGAGCTGGTCGCCGATGGCGGTCTGCACCAGGCGGCGCAGCGGGCGGGCGCCGTAGATCGGGTCGTAGCCGTGCTCGGCCAGCCAGCCCCGGGCCGCTTCGGTGATCTCCAGCCCGAGTCGGCGGTCGGCCAGCCGGCGGCGCATGCGCTCAAACTGGATGTCGACGATGGCCCGCAGGTCGTCGCCGAGGAGCGAGGCGAAGACCACGATGTCGTCGAGCCGGTTGAGGAACTCCGGCTTGAAGTGCGACCGGACCACCGCCAGGACGCCCTCGCGGCGCTGCTCGTCGGCCAGCGTCAGGTCGCCGACCACGGACGACCCGAGGTTGGAGGTGAGCACCAGGATGGCGTTGCGGAAGTCCACCGTGCGCCCCTGGCCGTCGGTGAGCCGGCCGTCGTCGAGCACCTGCAACAGCACGTCGAAGACGTCCGGGTGGGCCTTCTCCACCTCGTCGAGCAGGATCACCGAGTACGGCCGGCGGCGCACCGCCTCGGTGAGCTGACCGCCCTCGGTGTAGCCGACGTAGCCGGGCGGGGCACCGACCAGGCGGGCCACGGAGTGCTTCTCGCCGTACTCGCTCATGTCGATGCGGACCATGGCCCGCTCGTCGTCGAAGAGGAACTCGGCGAGCGCCTTGGCCAGCTCGGTCTTGCCGACGCCGGTCGGGCCGAGGAAGAGGAAGCTGCCGGTCGGGCGGTCCGGGTCGGCGACGCCGGCCCGGGCGCGGCGGACCGCGTCGGAGACCGCGCCGACCGCCTCGGCCTGGCCGACCACCCGGGCGGCCAGCGACTCCTCCATCCGGAGCAGCTTGGCGGTCTCGCCCTCCAGCAGGCGGCCGGCGGGGATGCCGGTCCAGGAGGCGACCACGGCGGCGATGTCGTCCGCGCCGACCTCCTCCTTGAGGATCGCGCCGTCGGCCTGGAGCCGGGCCAGCTCCTCCTCGGCCTTGGCCAGGTCGGTCTTCAGCGCCGGGATGCGGCCGTAGCGCAGCTCGGCGGCCCGCTCCAGCTCCCCGTCGCGCTCGGCCCGCTCGGCCTCGCCGCCGAGGCGCTCCAACTCCTCCTTGGCCGTGGAGAGCTTGGTGATGTGGTCCTTCTCCAGCTTCCAGCGCTCCGACAGCGCGGTGAGCTGCTCGCGCTTGTCGGCCAGCTCCTTGCGCAGCCGCTCCAGCCGCTCGGCGGAGGCGGCGTCGGGCTCCTTCGCCAGCGCCATCTCCTCGATCTCCAGGCGGCGCACCGCCCGCTCGATCTCGTCCACCTCGACCGGCCGGGAGTCGATCTCCATCCGGAGCCGGGACGCGGACTCGTCGACCAGGTCGATGGCCTTGTCGGGCAGGAACCGCTCGGTGATGTAGCGGTCGGAGAGGGCGGCGGCGGCGACCAGGGCGGCGTCGGTGATCCGTACGCCGTGGTGCACCTCGTAGCGCTCCTTGAGCCCGCGCAGGATGCCGATGGTGTCGGTGATGGTCGGCTCGCCGACCAGCACCGGCTGGAAGCGGCGCTCCAGCGCCGGGTCCTTCTCGATGTGCTCGCGGTACTCGTCCAGGGTGGTCGCGCCGACCATCCGCAGCTCGCCGCGGGCCAACATCGGCTTGAGCATGTTGCCGGCGTCCATCGAGCCCTCGCCCTTGCCGGCGCCGACGACGGTGTGCAGCTCATCGAGGAAGGTGATGACCTGGCCGTTGGAGTTCTTGATCTCCTCCAGCACCGACTTCAACCGCTCCTCGAACTGCCCCCGGTACTGCGCGCCGGCGACCATCGCGCCGAGGTCCAGCGAGATCAGCTTCTTGTCGCGCAGCGACTCGGGCACGTCCCCGGCCACGATCCGCTGGGCCAGGCCCTCGACGATCGCGGTCTTGCCGACGCCGGGCTCGCCGATCAGCACCGGGTTGTTCTTGGTACGCCGGGACAGCACCTGGATCACCCGGCGGATCTCGGAGTCCCGGCCGATCACCGGGTCGATCTTGCCGTCCCGGGCGCTGGCGGTCAGGTCGACGCCGTACTTGCTCAGCGCCTGGTAGGTCTGCTCGGGGTCGGCGGTGGTCACCCGGCGGTCCCCGCCCCGGACGGTCGGGAAGGCCGCGACCAGGGTCTCCTCGGTCGCACCGGCCGACTTCAGCGCGCCGGCGACCGCGCCGCCGACCCGGGCCAGGCCGGCCAGCAGGTGCTCGGTGGAGGTGTACTCGTCGCCCAGCGGCCGGGCGATCTGCTCGGCCGCGCCGATGGCGTTGACGAACTCGCGGGCGAGGGTGGGCTCGGCGAGGCTGGAGCCTCGGGCGGCCGGCAGGGCGTCGACCGCCCGCTGGGCGGCCCGGCGCAGCTCGACGGGGTCGGCCCCGGCGGCGCGCAGCAGGCCGGCGGCGGTCGACCCCTCGGTGTCCAGCAGCGACAACAGCAGGTGCCAGGGCTCCACGGTGGCGTGGCCGCGCTGGTTGGCCAGCGCGACGGCACCGGTGATGCTCTCGCGGCTCTTGGTGGTGAGACGTTCGGTGTTCATGGGCTCCCCCGGTGATCGGCGTGTCCACTGGGACAGACACAACCAGAGTTGAGTCTATTCCGCTCAACCTTGCAGCTGTGACCTGAGTCACGCACTTCACTCCCGAGCGGCGGCAGCCGCCGCCGTTCCGGCAACCCGCACCCCTTCGGGTGCACTTCTTGTCGCCCTGGCGACAACTACTGCACCCGATCAGCGGAGTAAGCGAGCGGTGCAGGGCGTCTCGTGATCGGCCCGCAGCACACAGCGCCGCCCACCGTCGAGCCGCCGGTCGCAGAACACGCGGTGGCGTACCCCCTGGTCGTCCTCGGCGGAGACGGTGGTCTCGCCGGGATCGACGGGGGCGACGATGGCCAGCGACCGGACGGCGGTGCCGGCCAGGATCTTGGCGCGGGCCAGGTCGGCCGCCACCACCGGCAGGTGGATGACATACCGGCCGCTCACGGCCGCCGGGCCAGGTCGCGCGCGGCCGGCGTCTGGCGGGACTGCCGCTCCCGCAGCGCCGCCGCGATCCGAGCGACCTCCTCGCGGCTGCGCGCCAGCGCGGCGTAGGCAGCGGCCAGGTCGGTGGCGACCCGGTCGAGGAACTCGGTGACCTCCGCCGGGTCCGCGCCGCGCCGGCGCATCGTGCAGGTCCGGCTCCGCACCTGCCAGGGCCGCAGCGGCGGGTACGACCACGGGCGGTAGACGCTGGCCGGCGGCCGGTTGCGCGGACCAGGCGGAACGGTCTGGGCAACACCGACGAGCCGGCCTGAACCGACGAGCCCGGCAGCACCGACGGGCCGGTGGGCTGCCGGGTACGGCCCGGCAGGCTGGCGGCTGAGCAGAAATCGTAGAAGTGCACGCACCACAGGCTGTCCTTTCCTCGACGACTCTTGTGCCAGGCCGGATTGGGCGGTCGGTCGACGGGGGCCGACCGACCGCCCGGCCCTGTCGCCAACAGCGCCAACCGCGCGAACAGGACCAACCGGGGAGGTCGGGACGGTCAACCGGGGATTGCCGTCCCGCCCCGTCGAGCGCCCCAAGTGCCATCCGGGAGCGTTCGACCACAACCTACAATTGCCACCGGTTGTAGGCCAACGACCAACCACCGATTGCTTGAAGTCGGAGGTTGCGCCGTGATCGAATGGGCATGCCATCCGGGGAGTGTGTATGCCCAAGCAGCAGTACCAAGTGCTCGCAGACGAGCTACGGAACAAGATTGAATCAGGCGAGTGGCCACCCGGCGCAAAGTTGCCGAGCCGGTCACAGCTCTGCAAGGAGTACGGCGTGTCGGACACTGTGGTCGGGAAGGCCATGATGATCCTCCGAGCGACCGGGCTGACCGAGACGCTCGAAGGGGTGGGCGTATTCGTGGCGGAGAAACTTTAGGTCACCTCGTCAGCTCTCGTCCTTCGTCGGGCTGACCCTGCACCTGAGCCCGCAGGGTTGATGACGCAAACGACTCAGCTCCAAAGGCGGCGAAACAGAGACAGGCCCCGCCCGACGCCGCGCGAGCCACCCCACCATCCGGCCGCGCTCGACCCTGCGCGAGCAGCCGCAACCGCACGAACCGCCGACACCCGGCCGCGAACCAGGCGGCTCAGGTGGCTTCCAGCACCACCCGCACCCAGTGCCGGCCGCCGACCGGGCCCGAGGCCAGCAGCACCTCGGCGGGGGCGCGGCCCACCACCGTGCCGTCGTCCAGCAGGCTCAGGTAGTGCTCGGGGCCGAGCGGCCAGTCCAGCCGGTCGTACCGGCCGTCGGCGACGACGCCCACGCCGGCCGGGCCGCTAACGGCGAACCGCCCGGTGGTCAGGGGCACCACCGAGAGCGCCCGCGCGGGATGCCCCTCGGCGGGCAGCGGGATCCACCGGTCCAGGTACCGCCAGAGGGTGGGGAAGCCCGTCCGGTCCGGTGGCCAGCCGACGAGCCGCACCTCGCCGTCCGGCCCGACCATCGGCTGCAACGCCCCGAGCGCGGGTGCCGGCAGCGCAGTCCGCTGCCAGCTTCGCCCGCCGTCGGGCGAGATCGCCGCGTACGGCTTGCCGCCGTCGAGGCCGGCTGCCACCAGCAGGCCGCGGGCCTCGACGAGGCCGTGCAGGTCAGGCACCGGCGGCTGGACGGGCAGGGGCGTCATGCGTCGCCCCTGCCAGCGGACCGCCCGGCCGGTGGCCTCGTCGAGCTGGAAGCGGCCCTGGGCGGCCCGCCAGGCGGCGGGGGCCCGATCCCCGAGGGAGTGGGCGAAGGTGACTCCGCCGTCGGTGGAGGTGTACCAGTCGCGGGGGTCGACGAAGAGCGCCAGGGTGCCCGGCACGGCGTAGAGCTGCGGGTTCGCCGCGTCGGGGTGCGGGTGCCGCAGCGGCCGCCAGGTGCGCCCACCGTCGACGGTGGAGTAGAGCAACGCCGGGCAACTCCGCTCCGTCGTCGACGCGGCGGCGCAGCCGCTGAACTGGGCAAACCCGCGTTCGGCGGTGACGAACTCGATCATCGGCGGGTCGTACCGCCGGCCCGCGGTGAGCCGGACGTGGCGTACCTCGACACCCTCCTGATGCGACGGCGGTCCGCTCTGCGGCGGCCCGGTCTGCGGCGGCCGGGGCGACGCGGTGGTCCGATCCGGCGGTCGGCGGCGGACGTCGCCGATGGAACAGCCGGCGAGCAGCGCTACGAGCAGCAGCGTCAGCCCGGTGCGTAGCCCTTGACCAGCCATTGACCTTCCTCCGCAGGGCTGTACCCTTGCCGCCGTGCGAGTACGTGTCGAACAGACTGCCTTACCCGGGATCGGTATGCGTCACGATCTGGTGACGGAATCCGGCCGCCGGCTAGGCGTGGTCTCCCACCGCAATGGCCGCCGCGACCTAGTTCTGTACGACCCGGACGATCCCGACTCCTGCCAGGCGGACATACCGCTGACCGACGACGAGGCGGAGGCGCTGGCCGACATCCTCGGCGCGTCGCTGATGCTCGGGCAGCTCTCCGGGCTGCGCGAGCAGGCCGCCGGGCTGCTCACCGAGCAGATCGTCATTCCGGCCGGCTCGAAGTACGTCAACAAGCGGCTCGGCGACACCAAGGCTCGTACCCGGACCAGCGCCTCCATCGTCGCCGTCCTGCGGCGAGGCGAGGTGATCGTCTCGCCGGACCCGACGTTCCGCTTCGAGGCCGGTGACGTGGTGGTCGTGGTCGGCAACCGCCAGGGCCTCGACGGGGTCACAGCCATTCTCGCCGACAACCATCCGGACGGCTGAGCCGCGGATGCACGAGACCACCACGCTGCTCATCGAGGTCGGTGCGCTGCTCTTCCTGCTTGGGCTGCTGGGGCGGCTCGGGCGGCGGATCGGCCTCTCCCCCATCCCGCTCTACCTGCTCGCCGGGCTCCTCTTCGGACACGGCGGGGTGCTTCCGCTCAACGCCAGCGAGGAGTTCTTCGCCGTCGGCGCGGAGATCGGCGTGATCCTGCTGCTGGTCATGCTGGGCCTGGAGTACTCGGCCGGCGAACTGGTCGGCAACCTCCGCGCGGCGGCCCCGGCCGGCCTGATCGACGGGCTGCTCAACGCCCTGCCCGGCGCGGCGTTCGCCTTCATGCTCGGCTGGGACTGGGTGGCCGCCCTGGTGCTCGGCGGCATCACCTGGGTCTCCTCGTCGGGCGTGATCGCCAAGGTGCTGGCCGACCTGGGGCGGCTCGGTAACCGGGAGACCCCGGTGATCCTCTCGGTGCTGGTCATCGAGGACCTGGCGATGGCCCTCTACCTGCCGCTGCTCACGGCGGTGCTGGCCGGCAGCGGCCTGCTCGGCGGCGGCATCGCGCTCGCCGTCGCGGTGGGCACCGTCGTGCTGGTGCTCGTGGTGGCGATCCGGTACGGCCACCTGATCTCGACGGCCCTGTCGGCGAAGGACCCGGAGGCGCTGCTGCTGGGCGTGCTCGGGCTGACACTGCTGGTGGCCGGCATCGCGGCGAAGCTTCAGGTGTCGGCGGCGGTCGGCGCGTTCCTCGTCGGCATCGCCCTCTCCGGGCCGGTGGCGCACCACGCCACCGAGATGCTCTCCCCGCTGCGGGACCTCTTCGCCGCCGTGTTCTTCGTCTTCTTCGGGCTGGTCACCGACCCACGGGACATCCCGCCGGTGCTGCTGCCGGCGCTCGGGCTGGCCGTGGTGACGATGGCCACGAAGACGCTCACCGGGTACCTGGCCGCGCGGCGGGTCGGCATCGCCGAGCCGGGCCGGTGGCGAGCGGGTCTGGCGTTGGTGCCACGCGGGGAGTTCTCCATCGTCATCGCCGGGCTCGCCGTCGCCGCCGGCAGCGTCGAGCCGAGGCTGGCGGCGCTCGCCACGGCGTACGTGCTGATCACGGTGGTGACCGGGCCGATGCTGGCCCGGCTGCCGGACTTCGCCTGGTTCAAGGTGTGGCTGCGGCGGCGGGCCGCCCGCCAGCGGGCCAGGCCGCTGCTCAGCACCGAGTGAGCCGGCACGCCTGCCTTGCACCGCTCGGGGCCGGGTCGACCAACGGGTCGGCTCGGCCCCGGGCGCGTCGGTCGGGGAGCTAACGTCCCGTTTCGCCGCCCCGCGCGGTGCCGGAGTCGGTGTCGGTGTCGTGGTCGTGGTCGTGGTCGGTGCGGTCGGCGAACCGCCCCTTCTTGATCTTGTCGGTGAACTGGCCCGCGCTGATCGTGTCGAGCTTCCTTTGGGCCGACTTCGCCACCCGGTCGAGCCGTTCCTCCGCCTGTTCCGCGATCTTCCTGGCCGGTTCCGACATGGTTCCCCCTCGCCGTCGCGGTCGATCCAGCGATGCGCCCCGTCCATTTTGCACGGATGGCACCTGATTCACAGGTTAACGGAGCCGGCCCGGCCCGCGCCGGGATACCCGGAAGCGGACCGGGCCGTCGAGCGGGCCGGCCGTGGGGTCAGTGGTCGCGGCGCGGCCGCCAGACCACCAGGGCCGTGGAGGCGCGGTTGGTGGGCACCAGGTCGCGGCCGGGGAAGCGGGCCAGCGACTCCAGCTCCGCCACCCGGCGGTACGCGGCGTCGAGCTCCGCCTCCAGCCGGGCGATCCGCTGCTGCGCCTGCTCGAGCAGGCGCTCCTGGCCGATGATCCGCTTGACCCCGGCGAGGTTGACCCCCTCGTCCTGGCTGAGCCGCTGCACCTCGCGCAGCAGCACCACGTCCCGGACGCTGTAGCGGCGACCGCCGCCCGCCGCCCGCCCGGCCTGCACCAGGCCGAGCCGGTCGTACTGGCGCAGCGTCTGGGGGTGCATCCCCGCCATCCGCGCCGCCACCGAGATCATCAGGACCTTGGCCTCGTAGGCAGGGTCATCCGAGCCGATGAACTCCACCGACATGCCCGCTCACCTCCGCACGCACTCCAGCTGGCTCAACTGAATCGACGCACCCTGGCGTCGAGGTGTTCCCGGGCGGCCGGCGGGGACTGCTCGGCGAACGCCTCCAGCGCCGCCCGCGCCTCGTCGGACACCCGTGCCGGCACCACCACGTCCAGCGTGACCAGCAGGTCGCCGGGCTGGCCGTTGCGACGCGTCACGCCCTTGCCCCGCGCCCGCAGCACCCGGCCGCTCGGCGTGCCCGGCGGCACCCGCAGGGTCACCGTGCCGTCGAGCGTGGGCACCCGCAGGTCCGTGCCGAGCACGGCCTCCGGGAAGGTGATGGGCACGGTCAACGTCAGGTCGTCGCCGGTACGCCCGAACAGCTCGTCCGGCCGGACCTTCACGTGCACGAACAGGTCGCCGGCCGGGCCGCCGCGCTCGCCCGGCTCGCCGCGCCCGGCCAGCCGGATGCGCTGCCCGTCGGCCACCCCGGCGGGGAAGCGGACCTTCAGCGTGCGGGTCTTGGTGACCCCGCCGGTGCCGTGGCACTCCGGGCACTTCTCCTCGACGACCGTGCCGACGCCCTGACAGGTGCGGCACGGCTCGGAGAAGCTGAACGACCCCTGGTTGCGGGTGGTCACCCCGGCGCCGTGGCAGACCGGGCAGGTCACCGGACGGGTGCCGGGCTTCGCCCCGCTGCCGTCGCAGGTGTCGCAGACCCCGGGCGCGCGCAGGGTCAACGGGAGGGTCACCCCGTGCACCGCGTCGCCGAAGTCGAGCGCCACCTCCGTCTCGATGTCCCGGCCCTTGGCCGGGCCCCGCGCCCGGGACGGGCCACCGGCCGCCCCGCCCCCCGAGAAGATCGAACTGAACAGGTCCTGGAAGCCGGGGCCGCCGCCACCGAAGCGACGGTCACCGCCAGCGGCGCCGCCGCCGAAGAGGTCGGAGGCGTCGAACGGCGGCCCGCCCGCGCCCCGGGCGTTGCGCCGGAACGCGCCCGAGCCGAAGAGCGAGCGCATCTCGTCGTACTCGCGGCGTTTGGCCTCGTCGCCGAGGATCGCGTACGCCTCCGAGACCGCCTTGAAGCGCTCCTCGGCCTGCGGGTCGCCCGGGTTGTGGTCCGGGTGCGACTCCCGAGCCAGCTTCCGGTACGACTTCTTGACCTCGTCCGAGGAGGCGGACTTCTGCACGCCCAGCGTGGCGTAGTAGTCCTTCTCGATCCAGTCCTTGGAACTCACCGGTCCACCCCCTTCCACGGGATCTGTCCCGGTCGTCCCGCCCACCCGGTGCGGGCGGGCGGGACGACTCGGGTCGGCACTACTGCGGGTCGGCGACCGCGACCAGGGCCGGCCGCAGCAGCCGCTCGCCGAGCTGATAGCCCCGACGCATGACCTGCACGCAGGTCGGCTCGGTCACCTCGTCGGAGGTCTGGTGCGCCACCGCCTCGTGCCGGGTCGGGTCGAACGGGTCGCCCTGCTCGCCGAAGGCGGTCAGGCCGAACTTGCCCAGCGCGGTGGTGAGCTGTTCGGCCACCGAGCCGAACGGGCCCACCAGGTCGCCGTGCTCGCGGGCCCGGTCCAGGTCGTCCAGGATCGGCAGCAGCGCGGCGAGCACGGTGCCGGTGGCCTTCTCCTGGACCAGGTTGCGATCCCGGTCCACCCGCTTGCGGTAGTTGGCGTACTCCGCCGACACCCGCTGGACATCCCGGGTCCGCTCGTCGAGCTCGCCCCGCAGCGCCTCCAGCTCCGCGCCGAGCGGAGCGCCGGTGGCCGGGGCACCGCCGTCGACGGGCTGGGCCGGGGCGTCCACCACCGGCGGACCCTCGGGCGTCGGCCCGTCCACGGCGGTGGCCTCGACCTCGATCTCGTCGACCACCACCTCGGCGTCGGTCACCAGCCCCTCGGCCGGGACGTCCGCCCCGGCGTCGGCGGCGGCGGGCTCCTCCGACTTGTCGACCTTGCGGTTGTCGCGGATGACGACCCGCGGCTTCTCGCCGGCCTCCTGCCCCGCGGTCGCGGAGCCACCCGGCGTCGACCCGGTGGAACCCGGGTCGGCGGCTCGTGGCTTCTCCGTCATGCGGTTACCTCATCCCTCTGCTGTGCGTACGTGTGCGAGGCGGATCGTCACTTCTTGTCCTTGTCCTCGTCCACGATCTCCGCGTCGACGACGTCGTCGGCGCCACCGGCCTGCGGGCCACCGGCCTGCGGGCCACCGGTCGCCCCGGCACCCGCCCCGGCCGCGCCCGGCTGCTCACCCTGGTCGGCCTGAGCCGAGTAGAGCAGCGAACCGGCCTGCTGGGAGACCTGCGCGAGCCGCTCGTGGGCCGACTTGATCTTCTCGATGTCCTGCCCGCCGAGCGCGCCACGCAGCTCGCCGAGGGCCTCGTTGATCTGGTCCCGGTTCTCGCCCGGCAGCTTGTCGCCGCTCTCGGCGAGGAACTTCTCGGTCTGCCACTGCAGGGCCTCGGCCAGGTTGCGGGTCTCGGCCTCCTCGCGGCGACGCTTGTCGTCGTCGGCGTGCTCCTCGGCGTCCCGGCGCATCCGCTCGATGTCGTCCTTCGGCAGCGAGGAGCCGCCGGTGATCGTCATCTTCTGTTCCTTGCCGGTGCCCAGGTCCTTGGCGTGCACGTTGACGATGCCGTTGGCGTCGATGTCGAACGTGACCTCGACCTGCGGCACGCCGCGCGGCGCGGGCGGCAGGCCGGTCAGCTCGAAGGTGCCGAGCTTCTTGTTGTAGGCCGCGATCTCCCGCTCGCCCTGGAAGACCTGGATCAGCACCGACGGCTGGTTGTCGTCGGCCGTGGTGAAGACCTCGGAGCGCTTGGTCGGGATGGTGGTGTTGCGCTCGATGAGCTTGGTGAAGATGCCGCCCTTGGTCTCGATGCCCAGGCTCAGCGGGGTCACGTCGAGCAGCAGGACGTCCTTGACCTCGCCCTTGAGCACGCCGGCCTGCAGGGCGGCGCCGACGGCGACGACCTCGTCGGGGTTGACGCCCTTGTTGGGCTCCTTGCCGGTGAGCTGCTTGACCAGGTCGGTGACGGCCGGCATCCGGGTCGAGCCGCCGACGAGGATCACGTGCTCGACGTCGGAGACGCGGATTCCGGCGTCCTTGACGGCCTGCTCGAACGGGCCCTTGCAGCGGTCCAGCAGGTCCTGCGTCATCCGCTGGAACTCGGCGCGGCTGAGCGTCACGTCCAGGTGCAGCGGGCCGGCCGAGCCGGCGGTGATGTAGGGCAGGTTGATGTTGGTGGTGGTGGCCGCCGAGAGCTCGATCTTGGCCTTCTCGGCCGCCTCGCGCAGGCGCTGCAGGGCCATCTTGTCCTGGGCCAGGTCGATGCCGTGCTCGCCACGGAAGGTCTTCACCAGGTGGTCGATGATGCGCTGGTCCCAGTCGTCGCCACCGAGCTGGTTGTCACCGCTGGTGGACTTGACCTCGACCACGCCCTCGGCGAGCTCCAGCAGGGAGACGTCGAAGGTGCCGCCACCGAGGTCGAAGACCAGGACGGTCTGCTCCTTGGAGCCCTTGTCCAGCCCGTACGCCAGGGCGGCGGCGGTCGGCTCGTTGACGATCCGCAGCACGTTGAAGCCGGCGATCTCGCCGGCCTCCTTGGTCGACTGGCGCTGGCCGTCGTTGAAGTAGGCCGGGACGGTGATCACCGCGTCGGTGATCTGCTCGCCCAGGTAGGCCTCGGCGTCCCGCTTGAGCTTCATCAGCGTCCGGGCCGAGATCTCCTGCGGGGTGTACTTCTTGCCGTCGATGTCGACGGTCCAGGTGGTGCCGATCTCCCGCTTGACCGAGCGGATGGTCCGGTCCGGGTTGGTCACCGCCTGACGCTTGGCGACCTCACCGACGAGCACCTCGCCGTTGCGGGCGAACGCGACGATCGACGGGGTCGTCCGCGAGCCTTCGGCGTTGGCGATGACGGTGGGCTCACCGCCCTCGAGAACGCTGACGCAGGAGTTCGTCGTACCGAGGTCGATACCGACCGCACGTGCCATCTTCGCTTCCTCGCTTCTTACGTCGGAGCAGGCGACGGGCTGCGCCCGCCCTGCACAAGTCACAAGTTGAGTGAACTTGACTCAATAGTGCCACGCCTGCGCCGATCGTCAAGTCGAGTTGAGCCGAGCTGACGCAACTTCATGTTGCCGGGGACCCGGTTGTCTTCCGTTGCATCGGTCGGGCACGCTTTAGCGGTGACGACGCATGGCGATCCCGCCACCCGACCCGGTTCGCCCGCCGTCGCCGCCCGCACCGGCGGGGCCGCCGCCGGGGAGCAGCCGCCCGGCCCCGCCGCCGACGGCCTGCCCGCCGCGCTCACCGACCTGCGGGCCGCGATCGGGGCGGCCCGGTTCCCGCTCGCCCTGCCCTCGGCGCAGGACGCCCGCCAGGTCGGCGCGGCCGTCGGCGCCCAGCTCGACGACTACCTGCTGCCCCGGCTGGCCCGGCTCGACGCGCCCCTGCTCGTGGTCGTCGGCGGCTCCACCGGGGCCGGCAAGTCGACCCTGGTCAACAGCCTGGTGCAGGCCCGGGTCAGCGCCGCCGGGGTGCTCCGGCCGACCACCCGCTCGCCGGTGCTGGTCTGCAACCCGACCGACTCCGGCTGGTTCCGCCAGGGCGAGCTGCTGCCCGGCCTCACCCGCACCAGCGAGCCGAGCGAGGACCCGGGCACCCTGCAACTGGTCAACGCCCCCGCACTCCCCGCCGGCCTGGCCTTCCTCGACGCCCCCGACATCGACTCGGTGGTCGACGCCAACCGGGCGCTGGCCGGCCAGCTCCTCGCCGCCGCCGACCTCTGGCTCTTCGTCACCACCGCCGCCCGGTACGCCGACGCCGTCCCCTGGGAACTGCTGCACACCGCCCGGTCCCGGGGCGTGGTGATCGCCATGGTCCTCGACCGGGTGCCGGCCGACGCCGCCGACGAGGTCGCCGCCCACCTGGCCGAGATGCTCGCCGCCCAGGGCCTCGGCGCGGCGCCGCTGTTCGTCCTCCCCGAGACCCAGGTCGACGGCCAGGGGCTGCTGCCGGAGCAGGTCACCGCCCCGCTGAGCGACTGGTTCGGCCGGCTCGCCGCCGACGCCGGGGCGCGGGCCGCCGTCGTCCGGCAGACCCTGGACGGCGCGCTCACCGCCCTGCACGCCGCGGTGGCGGGGCTCGCCGACGCCGCCGACGAGCAGGCCGCCACCGCCGACGCCCTCGACGAACGGGTCCTGGCCGCCTACCGGGGGGCCGAACGGGTCGTCGAGCAGGGGCTCAAGGACGGCCGGCTGCTCCGCGGCGAGGTGCTCGCCCGCTGGCAGGAGTTCGTCGGCACCGGCGAGTTCTTCCGCACCCTGGAGGCGCGCATCGGCCGGCTGCGCGACCGGGTGGTGGCGGCGGTGACCGGCCGGCCCGCGCCCGCCACGGAGCTGCGCAACGCCATCGAGTCCCAGCTCGTCACGCTGCTGCGCGGGGTGGCCGCCGAGGCGGCCGAGAACGCGCACACCGGGTGGAAGGCGCACCCGGCCGGCGCGGCGCTGCTCGACCCGGAGCTGGCCCACCCCGGCGCGGGCTTCCCCGACCGCGCCGAGCGGCTGGTCCGCGACTGGCAGCGCGGGGTGCTGGAGCTGGTCCGGGTCGAGGGCGGCGACAAGCGCTTCGTCGCCCGCACCGCCGCGTACGCGGTCAACGCCACCGGGCTGGCCGTGATGATCGCCGTCTTCGCCTCGACCGCCTTCATCCCGACCGGGCTGGAGGTGGCCGCCGGGGCCGGCACCACCGTCGCCGCGCAGACCGTGCTCCAGGCGATCTTCGGCGACCAGGCCGTGCGTACGCTGGCCAACCAGGCGCGGGCCGACCTGCTGGCGCGGGTCCGGGAGCTGCTCGACGGCGAGGCCGCGCGGTTCCTCTCCCGCACGGCGGCGGCCCGGCCGGCGGCCGACGCCGGCGACGCGCTGCGGGCCGCGGCCGACCGGGTCGCCGACGCCCGGCAGCGCAGCGACCTCGGGGCGGCCGACGCGTCGCCCCTGCCGCAGGCCACACCCGAGGGCGAGGACCGGTGAGCAACGTCGTGGGACGGGTACGCGAGGCGCTCCGGAGCGGTCAGCGCGTCGACGCGGACGCCCTGGTCGCCCGCCTGGACGCGGTCCGCCGCTTCCTCGACGCGGTCGACGGTCACCTCCCCGCCACCGCCCTGGTGCCCGCCTACACGCTGGTCGAGCGGGCCGGCACCCGGTTGACGCTCTCCCGTGACCACACCGTCGTCGCCCTGGCCGGCGCCACCGGCAGCGGCAAGTCGAGCCTGTTCAACGCGCTCTCCCGGCTGACCCTCTCCCCGGTCGGGGTGCGCCGCCCCACCACCGGGGTGGCGCATGCCTGCGTCTGGGGCCCGGTCGAAGGGGCGAACCGGCTGCTCGACTGGGTGGGCGTGCTGCCCCGGCACCGCTTCGTGCGGGAGAGCGCGCTGGACGCCGACGACGAGGCCGCCCTGCACGGTCTGGTGCTGCTCGACCTGCCCGACTTCGACTCGGTGCAGCGCGCACACCAACTGGAGGTGGACCGGCTGCTCGGCCTGGTCGACCTCGTGGTCTGGGTCGTCGACCCGCAGAAGTACGCCGACCGGATGATCCACAACAGCTACCTGCGCGAGTTCCGCCGGCACCGCGACGTGACGCTGGTGGTGCTCAACCAGGCCGACCAGCTCCCCCCGGCCGAGCTGCCCCGGGTGCTGGAGGACCTGCGCCGGCTGCTCGACGCCGACGGGCTGGACGGCGTCCCCCTGCTGGCCACCACCGCCGTCGACCCGGCCGGGACCGTCGAGCTGCGGGGCACGCTGGAGCGTACGGTCGCCGGTCGGCAGGCCGCGCTGCGCCGCCTCGCCGGCGACGTCGACGAGGTCGTCGCCGGGCTGGGCGAGCTGGTCGCCACGGAACCGCCCACCGGCGGCCCGGCCCGGGCCGGCGTCGAGCCGCTGACCAGGGCGCTGGCCGGGGCGGCCGGCGTGCCGACGGTGGCCGAGGCGGTCGAGGGGGCGTACCGGCACCGGGCCGGGGCCGACACCGGCTGGCCGCTGGTGCGCTTCTGGCGACGGCTGCGCCCCGACCCGCTGCGCCGGCTGCACCTGCCCGGCCCGGCCACCGGCGGTGCGGCCGACGACCCGGCGGAGAGCCTGGTCGCCGCCACCTCCGTACCCGATCCGACCGCCGCCCAGCGGGCGGCGCTGGGGCTGGCGGTGCGGGCGGTGGCCGACGACGCCGCGGCCACCCTCCCGGCCCCCTGGGCCTCCGCCGTGACCTCCGCCGCCCGTTCCCGCCTGGTGGACCTGCCGGACGCCCTGGACCGCGCCGTGGCCGGCACCGACCTCGGCCTGGACCGTCGGCCGCTGTGGTGGCGCTTCGTCGGCGCGGTGCAGTGGCTGGTCACGGTCGCGGCCGTGGCGGGCCTCGGCTGGCTGGCCCTGGGCTACGCGCTGCGCGCCCTCGGCCTGCCCGCCCTGGGCTACCCCCGGGTCGGCGAGGCCCCGCTGCCCACCGTGCTGCTGCTCGGCGGCCTGCTCGCCGGGCTGCTGCTGACGGCGCTGAGCCGCCCGGTGGTGCGGTGGTCCGCCCGCCGGGCCCGCCGCCGGGCCGAGCGACGGCTCACCGCCGAGGTGGCCGCGGTCGGCCGGGAGTACGTGGTCACGCCGGTCGGCGCGGTGCTCGACCGCTACGCCCTGGCGAGGCAGGCGTTGCGGGACGCCGACCGCCGCTGACCGCCCCGGTTCTTCACTGTCCGAGGCTCCCGCGCGGGCGTAGGGTCGACGCATGGCCACGCCTCAGACCCCCTACGACGCGGTGCTGCATGCCGCACGCGACGTGACCAGGCTCGACACCGCCCTCGATGCCGAGATGCTCGGCGCGGCGCTGCTCGGCAGCGTCTACGCGGTCGCGGAGATCGACCGGGAGGGGGCGGTACGGGAGTTCGTCGCCGGCTTCCTGGCCGCCACCGCCCGCCGCCGCACGGCGGCCGCCAAGACCATCCGCTGCGTCTTCGCCTCGCTGGTGCCGGAGGCGGAGGGCGCGGCGAAGGTCCTGCCCGGCGCCCAGGCCCCGGCCTGGACCGAGCAGCTCGGCCGGGTCCACCTCACCGGCACCTGGTGCTACGGCGACGTCTACGGCGATCAGACCTCCTACCTGGCCACCTTCGCCTACGACGACCCGGCCGGCGGCCCCGAGCACGCGCTGGTGGCCCTGATCGACCACAACATCGGCATCGCCAAGGACGTCTTCGTGGGCGGCCCCGCCGGGCGGATCGTCGACCAGGTCCGGGAGATGGTCGCCGGTGACGAGCTGACCTGGTTCCGGGAGGAGGACCCGGCCCGGATGCACGGCGAGGTCCGCCGGCACCTGGCGGTCACCGACGACCTGGGCGAGCTCCCCGCCGAGGGGTCGCTGGCCACCGACCGCGCGCTGGCCGGCGCGCGCCTGGCGCTGCTGCCCCCACCGGCGCGGCCGGCCCGCGACGCCACGCCGCTTTCCGGCGACGAGCGGACCGCCCTGGTCCGGGCGTTCCTGGCCTCCCCCGAGGCGGCCCGGTTCGACCTGGACCCGTCCGACGACGCCGGGCTGGCCTCGCTGCACTTCTGCCTCAGCCTGCTGCTCGACCACGCCGCGAGCTTCCCCGACGCCGACGCGCTGCGGTGGAGCCCCACGGTGGCCGAGCTCTTCCTGCTCGACTGGGTGCACCGGCGGGCCGTGCTCGACATGGACGACGCCGCGATGCTCCCCCGGGTGCTGCGCGGCTGGGCGGCGTACGCGGCCCGGCGCAAGGCGCTGCCGGAGGCGGCGGCGGCCCAGACCGACACGGCGATCGAGGAGATGGTGCCCGAGTTCGCCCGGCTCTACTCGACCGGGGAGCGGCGCAGCCCGGCCACGGCGGCGGTGGCCCAGCTGATGGCCGACGGGGTGGACCCGGACGACCCGGTCGCCCTGGACGCCTGGATCGAGGCGAACCGGCACCGGCTCGCCGACGACGGCGCCTGACCGACGACGCCCTGCCCCGATGGATCGGCGGGGGCGGGCCGGTCAGGCGAGCGCGGCGTAGACGACGCCGGCGATCAGCCCGCCCACGGTGCCGCCCACGACGACCTGCGGCACCGTGTGGGCCCGCAGGCGCACCCTGGACCAGGCCGCCAGCGCGGGCAGCGGCACGGCGACCAGCAGCGGGGCACCGAAGGTGAGGACCAGCACCACCACCGCCCCGGCGGCCACCGCCGTGTGGATCGACATCTTCCACCAGTGGCTCACCGTCGCCGCCACCACCAGCCCGACCGCCCCGGCGGCCACCAGGGCCAGCAGCGGGCGAGGCGCGTCGAACGCCGCCAGCAGCGCCCACCCGGCGGCCACCGACGCCAGCCCGAACAGCAGCGGCAGCCGGCGTTGCTCGCGCACCCCGACGTGGTGGTCGGTGAGCCGCCCGCGCCGCACCCCACCGAGGATGTACGCGAACGGGATCCCGCTGACGAAGACGGTGGCCAGCAGCCCCCAGGCCAGCCCCTGCACGCCGTCCCCGGCACCGTGCCAACCGATCGCCACGGTCAGCACGGTCACCAGGACGGCGGGCGCGGTCAGCTCGGTGACCAGCCGGGCGATCCGCAGACCCGGCCCGGCCGGCGTGACCGGGGCCGAGCGCTCGTCGGGCAGGCCCGGCCCGGTCAGCGCCCCGTCCTCGGCGGCGCGGCCCTGGGCGGCGCGGCGCTCGGCGTCGGCCCGCCGTCGTCCGGAGGACGCGTCGTCGGATCGGCGCTCGTCGTCGGATCGGCGCTGTTCGACGGGGTCGGCTCCTCGGGCGGGACGGACTGCGTCACCGTGGGTTCGGCCGAGGGCGGTGCCGACGGTCGCGGCCCGGTCGGTGCCGGCGTCGGACGGGGCCGTGGGCGGGGCGTCGGGCGCGGATGCGGCAACGACGTCGGCTCGGGGCTCGACGTGGGCGGTCGGGGGCCGGCGGGAGTCGGTGCCGGGGGCGGCGGGTCGCGTACCGCGTCCGGGCCGGGCGGTGCGGGTTCGGGCGGTGCGGGGACCGACGGCGGCGCGGCGGGGGGCAACGGCCGGGCCGTCGGCAGCACGGTCGGGCCCGGGGGCGCGGACGGGGGCGCCGCCGGCCGGCCGGCCGCCGGGGCCGGGACGATCACCGGGCCGACGGACGGGGTGGGAATGAACGGCGTGCTGCCGTCGGGCAGCGCCGTGCCGCCCACCGTGGCGGACCCGGCGCTGATTCCGGCCAGAATCGGCATCGAGGCGGTGCCGGCGAGCAGCGCGACGGTGAAGAGGTAGCCCCGGGCGGGGCCCCGGGCACCGGGGGCGCGGTGCGCGCCGACGACGGGGCGGTAGCCGCCGCCCGCACGGTGCCGGCCGAGGAGCGGAACGGTCGGGTCCTCATCTGGCTGGGACACGGGCCCTCCTCCTCGTTGTCGTCGGTCGCGGCCCGGCAGGAGAGCCATCGGCACAAAAGGACATAACCCCACGAAAGGATTGCCTGACGCCACTAGCTTGGACCAGTGACCCACAGTCCACCAGGCACCACGGCGTGTCGACACACACTTTGTCCGTCCCCCGCAAACCGGTGAGGATCGCCCACAGCGGACGTCCGAGCGGCCGGCGGACCAGGGCCAGTCCCTGAACCTGGGCGGGCGTACTGTGGGCCCGCTCACCTCCTCTGCGAATATGGACCATGACGGCAACACGCCGCGGCCCCCGCGCACCCCGCGACGGGCGCGGCTGGCGCCGGCGCTCCCGGGCCGGATTCGTCCCCACGGATCCGGCTCACGCCGCGCGGCAACCTCCACCGGGGCTAGGCGCGGCCGCCAGGACCAGTTCGGCACCAGCCGGGCCGGCGCACGATCCGCGCGGACGGGACAACCCCGGCGCCGCCGCACGAACGACAGGGAGAGACGGATGGCAAAGGGCGACCCTGGGGTCACCACGGGCGGCCGGCGGGCCGCACCCCGCTCGAAGCGAGCCGCCAAGTCGGCCGCCGGCGACCCGGAACTCGTACAGCTGCTCACGCCCGCTGGCGAGCGCGTCGAGAGCGCGATCGGCCCGGACGGCACGGAGTACCGCGTCGACTTCACCGACGACGAGTACCGCGCGTTCTACCGCGACCTCGTGCTGGTCCGCAAGCTCGACGCAGAGGCGACCGCGTTGCAGCGGCAGGGCGAGCTGGGCCTCTGGGCCAGCCTGCTGGGCCAGGAGGCGGCGCAGGTCGGCTCCGGGCGGGCGCTGCGCAGCCAGGACATGGCCTTCCCGACCTACCGGGAGCACGGCGTCCTCTACTGCCGGGGCATCGACCCGATCATGCCGCTCGGCCTGTTCCGGGGCGTCGACCAGGGCGGCTGGGACCCGAACGAGTTCAAGTTCAACATGTACACCATCGTGATCGGGGCGCAGACCCTGCACGCGACCGGGTACGCCATGGGCGTCGCCATGGACGGCAAGACCGGCGGCGACGACGGCGAGGCGGTGATCGCCTACTTCGGCGACGGCGCCACCAGCCAGGGCGACGTCAACGAGTCGTTCGTGTGGGCCAGCGTCTTCAACGTCCCGCTGGTGTTCTTCTGCCAGAACAACCAGTACGCCATCTCCGAGCCGCTGGAGCGGCAGACCCGCGTGCCGCTCTACCGGCGCGCGGGCGGCTTCGGCTTCCCCGGCGTCCGGGTCGACGGCAACGACGTGCTGGCCTCGTACGCGGTGACCCGGCACGCGCTGGACAGCGCGCGGCACGGCCAGGGCCCCAGCCTGATCGAGGCGTACACCTACCGGATGGGGGCGCACACCACCTCGGACGACCCGACCCGGTACCGGATCGCCAGCGAGGTCGAGGCCTGGCAGGCCAAGGACCCGATCGCCCGGATGCGGGCGTTCCTGACCCGGCAGCAGATCGCCGACGACGGCTTCTTCGCCGAGGTCGACGAGCAGGCCCGCGCCGAGTCGGTGCACCTGCGCGAGCGGGTGCTGGCCATGCCCGATCCCGAGCCGGTGACGATGTTCGACCACGTCTACCCCAACGGGTCCCCGGAGCTCGACGAGCAGCGGGCGCAGTTCAGCCGCTACATGGAGTCCTTCGAGGGGAGCGCCCACTGATGGCCACGGAGACGCTGACCCTCGGCAAGGCGCTCAACACCGGCCTGCGCCGGGCCTTGGAGGACGACCCCAAGGTCATCATCATGGGCGAGGACGTCGGCAAGCTCGGCGGCGTCTTCCGGATCACCGACGGGCTGCAGAAGGACTTCGGCGACCAGCGGGTGATCGACACCCCGCTGGCCGAGTCCGGCATCATCGGCACCGCGGTCGGCCTGGCCATCCGCGGCTTCCGCCCGGTCTGCGAGATCCAGTTCGACGGCTTCGTCTACCCCGCGTACGACCAGATCGTGTCGCAGGTGGCGAAGATGCACTACCGCTCGCGGGGCAAGCTGCGCATCCCGATGGTCATCCGGATCCCGTTCGGCGGGGGCATCGGCGCGGTCGAGCACCACTCCGAGTCGCCGGAGGCGTACTTCGCGCACACCGCCGGCCTGAAGGTGGTGAGCTGCGCCAGCCCGCAGGACGCGTACTGGATGATCCAGCAGGCCATCGCCTCGGACGACCCGATCGTCTTCCTGGAGCCGAAGCGGCGCTACTGGGAGAAGGGGCCGGTCGAGCTGGACGCCCCGCTCTCGCAGGCGTACCCGCTGCACTCGGCCCGGGTGGTGCGGCCCGGCACCGACGCGACCGTGCTGGCGTACGGGCCGATGGTCCGGACCTGCCTGGAGGCGGCGATCGCCGCCGCCGAGGACGGCCGGGAGCTGGAGGTCGTCGACCTGCGCACGCTCTCCCCCCTGGACCTGGACGCCGCGTACGAGTCGGTGCGACGCACCGGCCGGTGCGTGGTCGTGCACGAGGCCCCGGGCAACCTGGGCCTGGGCTCGGAGATCGCCGCCCGGATCACCGAGCGGTGCTTCTACTCCCTGGAGGCCCCGGTGCTGCGGGTGACCGGCTTCGACACCCCCTACCCGGCGTCCCGGGTGGAGGAGGAGTACCTGCCCGACCTCGACCGGGTGCTCGACGCCGTCGACCGCACCTTCGGCTGGTGAGCGGCATGTCGCGGATCAAGGAATTCAACCTGCCCGACCTGGGCGAGGGCCTGGCCGAGGGCGAGATCCTCGCCTGGCTGGTCAAGGTGGGCGACACGATCGAGCTGAACCAGCCGATCGTCGAGGTGGAGACGGCGAAGGCGGCCGTCGAGATCCCGGCGAAGTGGGCCGGCCAGGTGCGGTCGATCTTCCACCCGGAGGGGAGCACGATCGAGGTCGGCACGCCGATCATCGCGATCGACACCGACCCGGGCGCGGGCCCGATCGAGGAGTCGACGACGGGCACCCCCTCGGCCGACCTGCCCACCCCGTCGGCGGCGTCGCTGGCGGCGGTCGAGGTGGCCCCGAGCGAGGGCGCGGTCGAGCCGGGCCTGATCGGCGGGCCCGCCCCGGGTGGTCGCACCGCCGTGTTGGTCGGCTACGGCCCGCGTACCACGGCGGCGAAGCGCCGCCCGCGCAAGGCCGGCGTCCCGACGCAGGCCACGGCCCCGGCGGCCCCGGCGGTCCAGGCTCCGGCGGCCCCGGCCCCGGCGCAGGTCCCGGCGCAGGCCGCTCGGGTCGCCCCGGCGGCCCCGGCCGCGCCCGACGTGCCGGGCTCGGGGCCGGGCGACGGGCGGGTCGGCGGGCGGGTCGGCGGGCCGGTGCTGGCCAAGCCGCCGGTGCGCAAGCTCGCCAAGGACCTCGGCGTCGACCTCGCCACGCTGACCGGGTCGGGCCCGCTGGGCTCGGTCACCCGCGAGGACGTGCAGCGGGCGGCGAGCGAGGCTGCGACGGCGGCGGCGGAGCCTGCGGCGGTGCCGGCCCCGGCCAGGACGGCCGCGAGCTTCGGCACGGACCGCGAGCAGCGCATCCCCGTCAAGGGGGTACGCAAGCTGACCGCCGCGAACATGTCCCGCTCGGCGTTCACCGCCCCGCACGTGACGGAGTTCCTGACCGTCGACGTGACCCGGTCGATGAAGGCCCTGGACCGGCTGCGCGGCCGGCGGGAGTGGCGGGACGTGCGGGTCTCGCCGCTGCTGCTGGTGGCCAAGGCGGTGCTCCTGGCCGTCGAGCGGCACCCGATGGTCAACTCGACGTGGGCCGACGACGAGATCGTCGTCAAGGAGTACGTCAACCTGGGCATCGCGGCGGCCACCGGGCGCGGCCTGATCGTGCCGAACATCAAGGACGCCGGCCGGCTGTCGCTGCGCGAGCTCGCGGATGCGCTGACCGATCTGGTGCAGACCGCGAAGGCCGGTCGCACCTCGCCGGCCGACATGTCCGGCGGCACCCTGACGATCACGAACGTCGGGGTATTCGGGGTGGACACCGGCACGCCGATCCTGCCGCCGGGCGAGTCGGCGATCCTGGCCTTCGGTGCGGTACGCGAGCTGCCCTGGGTGCACAAGGGCAAGGTCAAGCCGCGGCAGGTGACCACGCTGGGCCTCTCGTTCGACCACCGGATCGTCGACGGGGAGCTCGGGTCGAAGTTCCTCCGCGACATCGGAGACTTCCTCGCCGATCCGGAGGCGGCGTTGCTCGCCTGGACCTGACCGGTTTCCGACACCAGCAACGGCCGGTGTGCACGGGCTGACGCCCGGCACACCGGCCGTTGCCATTGCAGGGACGAAAGCACCTGCCCCACACCCAGTTGACCTACGATCGTTAGGTCGGTGTTCCACCTCACCTACGGATCGTTGGAATTTTCTCCCTGGCTGCGCTTAAATGGAGTCAGACACCGGGGCTGACAACCGAATAGCCAGGAGGAGAGACCCAAATGAGCATGATCCAGCGAATCCGCACCCGCCGTGACGCCAACCGCCGGGCCCGCGCCATCGACCACGCGCTGCGTTCCGCCAACTCGCCCGCCGTGCGGGACGAGCTGATCGCCATCGCCCAGCGTCACATGAGCTGACGCCCTTCGCCTTCCTCACCTCCGCGACACGAAGGCCCGCACCACCCCAACACGCCGACCCGCCCGGGCACCCCGGACGGGTCTTCGGCATTTTCGACCTCGTTGACACCGGGATTCCGCCTCGCGGCAGCGCCCGGTACGGTGGGGCTCGGTCGTCAACCGCCCGACCGGACCCGTCGTGCCGATAGATGCTGCTCGACACCGTCCGGCGACGCGGAGTGACGGCCGGCGCTCCCCGGGATGCCGCGAACGGTCACACCGGACACGGTCCGGGGAGTCCCCACGGCCGGTACCGCCGGCGGCGGCATCCACGCCGACGCACCGTCGGCATCGGCGGCCGACATGTGATGGAGGAGGCGCACCGATGACGTCCGAGGGCCCGCACCACCCCGGCCAGGAGCCGGACGAGGTGTCGCCGGGCAGCGGCGCACCCGCGCCGTACGGCGTCGCCAACCCGGACCTGGGCTGGGCACCGCCGCCCCCCGCTACCCGGCCGAACCCGCCCGCTCCCGCCTGGTCCGCCCAGGGTGACCAGCCCCCCACCGCCGCGTGGGGCGCCGCACCGGGAAACAGCCCGGCGCCGACCACCGCGTGGGGAGCCGCGCCGCAGGCCGGTCAGCCCGCCACCGCCGCGTGGGGCGCCGCACCGGAGCAGGACCAGGCGCCGACCACCGCGTGGGGAGCCCAGAGCCCGGCCCAGCAGCCGGAGCCGGGCCGGCCCGACCCGTGGGGGCCGCCGGCCGGCGCGTCGCAGCAGCCCTCCTGGGGCCAGCCCGACCAGCCCGGAACCGGCTGGTCTCCCGCCGGGCAGCAGGCACCGGCCGACGCCGGGACCCAGCCGGCCTGGGCCGGCCAGGCGGAGCAGTCGCCGGCGGCCTGGGGCCAGCAGCCCGCGCCGGCCGCCCGGGGCGCCGCCCGCGTCCCCGTCCCCGGCCAGGCCACCCCGCCGGCCCCGCCCAGCCCGCCGGCCCAGCCCGACCCGCCGGCCCAGCCCGACGCGGCGCAGGACGCCTGGCCCGGCCGCGACGACCCGAACCACAACCCCTGGCCCGGCC
>NZ_JBNCLB010000014.1:133225-166496 GCF_049841815.1 Micromonospora sp. DT233
CTGGAACGCCACCGACCAGCAGCACGACGACCCCCACCGCTCCGCCGGCTGGAACGCCAACGACGGCCAGCCCGACGACCAGCCCCGACAGAACGCCTGGGGTGGCGGCGCCGGGCCGGACCAGCCCGGCGCCTGGGGCGCGGCGCCCGCGCAGCAGCAGGACCGTGCGGCCGTCCCGGACTGGGCTGCGGCGGAGCCGACCTCGGTCCCGCCGGCGCGGGCCACCACCGCCGACGGGCCGAACCCGTGGGGCACCCCGGCGGAGAGCCAGCAGCAGTGGCCCGGGGCCGACCGCCCCGCGCAGCCCGCCGTGCCGGAGCTGCCCGCCGTGCCGGCGGTCGAGCCGTGGGCGCCGGGCGAGGCGTGGGGACGATCCGCCGAGGCGGGATCCGCCGACGCCCCGTCGGCCGGCAACGCCTGGGAGCCCGAGCGATCCGAGGACCGGCCGCTGTACTCCCCGACCCCCGGGCCGGGGATCTCGCCGGCCAACGCCGTCCCGCTGCCGCCGCAGGAGCACCGGGTTCCCGGTGCCAGCCTGGCCGCCTCCGGGCCGGGCGACTTCGGGGCACCGGCCCAGTTCGCCGCGTCGGCCGTCGAGCCGGCCGGGCGTGAGGGCGGGGCCCCCGCGTACGAGCGGGAGCCGGCGGGTGTCGACAACGGGTGGGGTCGCGCGGAGGAGCCGCAGTCGCCGGCCGCTCCGCTCGTTCCCTCCCCCCGGGTCTCGTCGGAGGGCGGCCCGTCCGCTCGCTCCGCAGTGGCCCTGCCACCGGCCGGCGAGGCCGCGGCCGGCGTGTCGGCGAGCGCCTCCGTCCCGACGAACAGCCGGGTGACGCCCCCCGCCGACCAGGACCTGCTGCCCGGTGGCACGCCCGCCCCGCAGCCCCGCGTGTACGGCCGGCCCGCCCGCCCCGAGCCGGCCGACGAGCCGGAGCCGGCGCAGGAGCACGGCCTGCACCCCGACCAGAACCCGCCGCCCCGCTTCGGCGATCCCGGCCCGCAGGGCCACTTCGGCGAACGCGAGCCCCAGGGCCACTTCGACGGCCCCGGTCGGCCGAACCAGTTCGGCGAGCGCGGGCCCCAGGGCCAGTTCGACCAGCCCGGCCCGCAGGGCCAGTTCGACCAGCCCGGCCCGCAGGGCCACTTCGACCAGCCGGGCCCGCAGGGCCAGTTCGACGAGCGCGGGTCGCAGGGCCAGTTCGACCAGCGCGGGTCCCAGGGGCACTTCGGCGAGCCGGGTCCGCAGGGGCCGTTCGGCGAGCGCGGCCCACAGAACCAGTTCGGTGAGCCCGGGTCGCCGCAGGGCTTCGGCGACCAGGGGCCGCAGGGCTTCGGCCCTCCCGCCCAGCAGCACGGGTACGGCGACGGCCCGGCCGCCGGGGCGTCCGTCTCGGCACCGCCGGCCTTCCCGCCGGCGTTCCCGCCCGGCATGCCGTCCTTCACGGATCCGCCGGCCAGCAACCGCCCGGTGAACGGGGTCCGGCCGCACGATGCCGACCGCCCCGGCGACCAGTTCGGCGGCCCGGCGGCCCCCGGCGGTGGCGTCGGTGCGCAGGGCCACGGACCGAACCCGTTCGACGATCAGGCCTTCCCGCAGGGGCAGCAGTCCGCCTCCTCGTGGGACGCGGGCCCGGACCAGGGCCGGTTCGACTCGTTCAAGCCGGAGGCTGCCGAGGAGAAGAAGCCCGAGCCGCCGGCACCCAAGGTGCGCAACGGGCGGGTGCTGGCCGCCGTGCTGGTGGCGGCCGTGCTGATCCTCGCAGTCCCGCTCGGCCTGCTCATGCTGCTCGGGAAGGTCGGCGCGGACGAGACCCCGGCGTTCGATCCGGCGGTGGGCTCCTGCGTGAAGCGGTCGGGTGACAGCGCGGCGGCGGCGACCTGCGGCGAGGCCGGTTCCTTCACCGTGGTCTCGAAGGTCGCCACGAAGGAGAAGTGCGCCGATCCGGCGCAGCCGTACATCTCCCTGCCCGGTGACGTGCAGAACAAGGTGCTCTGCCTGAAGCCGTCCGGTAAGTAGCGAACCGACGAGGGCGGGTCCACGGTCGACCGTGGACCCGCCCTCGTCGTGCGGGTGGTGCGCAGGCCGAACCTCCGGCCTGCGCGGGAACTGCCACTTCAGGAGCAGCGGCCCCACTGGCAGTTGTGGCGCGAGGTCGGGATCTTGTGCGCCTCAGCCTCCTTGCACCACGCGCACTTCGACTTGCCCGCCTTGACACATGCACACGACATGACTACCTCCTGTGGCGCGAATGGGATATGACCCAGAAATCGGGTCAGTTGCTCTGCATCGACCGTCGGCGCTCCTCGGCCCGCTCGTTGAAGACGATGCGTGGTTCCGGGCGTCCGTTCGCCAACCAGATGACCAGCGTCACCGGCCAGAACATGAGCGCGAAGTACATCCGCCAGAACCAGAGGAAGCCGAATCCGTCACGGCCGAGGATCTTGATTCGGCCCTGGCCGACGCCGGCGCGGTGTCGGACGGCGATCATTCCGATGACAAAGCCGCTGAACCAGATGAGCACGATGATGATCGAGGCTGTTTCCATGCATCCCTCCGAGGGTCGCTCTCCGGTCGAGTCGTGGCCTGGGTGGAGAGCAGGCCGTTACCGCGCGCCGATGTCATCGACCTTTGGTCTCTGCTCAGGTTGCGGTTGTGCCGCCATCAAAGGCCGGGACCGGCGCGGAGGCAAACGACAGCGTCATCGGGTGAACATTCCGTCGCGAATGGACCGCACGCTGGCAGAATGCGGGGAAGGCGCGGTTCGCTGGGCGAACCTCAGCGAACCACGTACGGCACGCCCGAAACCGTCAGGACCCGCAACGTTCGCATTGGTCACGATCGGACCGGCCCGGGCGCTCGAGCAATTGCGGCGACAGGGCGGCCTGCCCGAACTCCGCGCGTACCGCGCCTCTAAAACTCCACATCGCCTCGGCGAACGGGTGGTACGCCCCGTGGTACTGCGCAGTGTCGAGGCCGGCGCCCCGCCCGACCGCTCTGCGGATCTCGATGAGTGCCAGGAAGACCGTCTCCCCCGCCGCGACCAGGGCCGGGCTGCCGGAGATCAGCAGGCGCTCGCGCTGCGCGTACAGGCCGGAGTTGTGCACGGCGAGGTGCGTGGCCTCGCCCAGTTCCCCGGTGTGGCGGCCCCGCGCGCAATCACGCAGCCCGTTGTGGGCGTCGTCGAGCGCGAGGACGAAGGCGACGCAGATGTCCCACAGATCCGCAGCCGGCCCGGACCCCGGTGCCGGGGCCTCCCGACCCCGCTCGTACCGCTGCAGTTCCTGTAGTTGCTCGGCCAGCCTGCGGGCCCGGCCCGCCTCGGCGGCGGTCGCGCCCATGACGGTGGCGAGTCTGGCCGCGGTGCTGGGGGACGGGGACTTGCGGCCGTTGAAGAGTTCACCGACGTAACTGCGGGACAGCCCGGCCTTCGCGGCGATCGAGGTGTTGTTGAGCGTCCCGGCCCGGGCGAGCCTGCGGAACAGAACGACCAAGTCCGTGGCCGGGCCGGGTGCGAGATCGAGAACGCCACGCCGACCTCTGGGCATCGCACCATCCTCGTCTCAGGGCTATTCGCATGACTAGCACAGGCGCTCTTCCGGGCACTACCCCCGCACGTGCCACACCGGGCCTCTTCACAGACCGCGCAGCAGGCGTCGAACCTCGTCGCGTCGGCGGTACGGCAGCGCGGACGCCTCCTCCAGCAGGGTCGCCGCCGTGTGCCGCCAGGTCAGCTCGCCGGCGAGTCGCAGCCGCACCTCGTCGGCGTACCGGAACGCCGCCTCCGGGTCGGTCACGATCCGGTCGATGGCCGTACGCCAGGCCCGCACGTCCACCTCGGGGTCGTCCTCGACATCAATGATCATGGGGTCGGCGAATCGTCCGAGACGGTCCCGCAGCAGTTCCGCGACCCCACTCTTGGCGCTGGCCAGCAGGGGCGTACCCGCAGCGATGGCGTCGAGGGCGACCAGACCGAAGCCCTCGACCCGCGAGGGCATCACGCAGACGGCCGCCCGCGCGAGGTCCCGGCGAAGCTCGTTGCGCTGGGCGGTGAAGGCCCGCACGTCGAGGCGTTCCCGGGCGAGCCCGGACAGGCCCACGAGGGTGCGGTGCAGGGAGTCGCAGTCGGCGGGGGGTGCTCCGCGAACGAGCAGGCCGACCGGGTGGCCGCGATGCGCCGGAAGGGCGGCCACCGCGCGGGCCGCGAGGTCGAGGCCCTTCAGCTCGACGTCGTCGGTACGGCCCAGCACCAGCACCTGCCGCTTCGGCGGGGCCAGCCGCCGACGGTCGTCGACCGGGCCCAGGCCGGGATCGAGCTGGAGCACGGAGCGCTGGCTCACGCCGTCCTCCAGCAGGTCCTCCGTGTATCGCCGCAGCCGGGGGCCGACGGCGGCGACGATGTCGGCGTCGATCGCGATCTGCCGCGTCACCCGTTCACGCTCCTCCGCCTTGGCGGTGGCGTCGGCCGCGCCCTTGAACCTCTCGAGCTCCACCGGCGCGGTGTGCACGATGTGGGCCAGCATCGCGTCCGGGTGGTAGCGGCGCACGTGCACCCAGGCCGCCGGCCCGGTGAACCGGTCGTGTCCGATCACCAGCCGGGGCCGGAACGCCTGGAGCGCCGCCGAGTCGAGCATCATGGCGGGCCCCGCAGGGGTCTGCTCCGCCGCGATGAGCGTCACCCCGAGCCGGCTCGCCTCCTCGACGTCCTCGCGCGTCGGCGACTTCACCAGGCAGGCGGTCGGACAGCCGGCCTCGGCGAACGCGGCGACCAGCGCCTGGTTGAACGCCGAAACTCCGCCCTTCGCCTTCGACCACTCGCAGTTCAGCGACAACACCGATGGTTTCGCGGCAGACCCGTCCATGTTCGCTCCTCGCTGATACCTTGTCCGGTCGCGTCAGCAAGAGGATGCGGCGGTATCGGCAGCCGAGGGGCAGAGTCTGAAACGCGCCCGGACCCGGGCCCGGTAATGCCTGGTCACGGGCCGGTTGCCCGGTGGCACGACAGTAAAGTTTCGCGCGAGAACACCGAGGAGCCTCGATGGCCGCACCGGAACGCAAGGAACTGGGACGCCGCCTCGCCCGGCTGCGACGCGACGCCGGCCTACGCCAGGACGAAATCGCGCAGGTCATCGGGTACAGCGTGCCGACGGTGTCGAACATCGAGAACGGAAAGTGGAAGGTCCCGCCCGACGAACGGGTCATCGAGGCGTGGCTCGACAGTTGTCTGCCCCGCAGCGACCATTCCGCCGCCGAGCGCCGGGAGCGGCGGGCCGACATCATGGCGCTGCACTCGGCGCTGCGCACCCTTCAGGACGTCGGGGAGCCGCCATTCGTTGCGCCGCCGGCAAACCAGCTCCGCCGGGACGTCCCCACCTTCGTCGGCCGCGCGGCGGAGTTCGATCGGGTCCGGGCAGCGGTGGAGAGGGCTCGCTCGACCGGCACCGTGATCGCTGTCCACGCCGTGGACGGCAAGGCCGGGGTCGGCAAGACCGCCTTCGTCAATCACGCCGCCCAGGAGTTGTCCCGGCACTTCCCGGACAGTCGGCTCTTCCTGGATTTGCACGGCTTCACCCTGGGCCGGTCGCCGCTGAGTGCCGGCGAGGCGCTCGACGTCCTGCTCAGAGCCGTGGGGGTGCCCGCCGCCCTGATCCCGGCGACGCTCGATGAGCGTGCCGCCCTGTGGCGGGCCCGGATGGCGGGTCAGCGGGCCCTGCTGGTGCTGGACAACGCCAGCGACGCCGGTCAGGTCACGCCGCTGCTGCCGGGTGGGCCGCACACGCTCGTTCTGGTCACCAGTCGCCGCCGGCTGATCCAGCTCGACGCGACCACGATCTCCCTCGACGTCCTCCCCCCGGAGCAGGCCGAGGAGATGTTCCGCCGGGTCGTCGGGCGCGAGCTTCCCGCCGACAGTCCGGTCGACGAGGTCGTCCGGCTCTGCAGCTACCTGCCGATGGCCATCTACCTCGTCGGTGCCCAGATGCGTAACCGACAGGCGCTCACCGCGGCGGAGCTGGCCCGGCGGCTCGGCGAGCGCCGGCAGCGATTATCCGTGCTGCGGGTGCGCAACCAGGAGGTCGCCGCGGCGCTCGGCCTGTCGTTCGAGGCGTTGGACGAGCCGCTGCGGCGGTTCTTCCGGACGCTGGGCCTGCACCCCGGCACCGACGTCGACGGCTACGCCGCCGCCGCGCTCTGCGGGGTGCCCCTCGACGAAGGCGTGGAGCGCCTGGAGGAACTGCTCACCGACAACCTCCTGGACGAGTACGTCTTCGGCCGCTTCGAGATGCACGACCTGGTCCGCGACTACCTGCACGGCCTGCACCAGGACGTCCCCGCGGACGAGCGGGACCGGGCACTCGACGCTCTGCTCGACTACTACGAGGAGGTGTCGACGGCCGCGAACCGTTACCTGGAACCTTCTCCGGACGCCTCGCCGAGGGCGCCGGTCTTCGCCGGGGCCATGCCGCAGTTCCAGGACCGGCGGCAGGCCGTCGGCTGGCTGGCCGCCGACCGCGCCAATGTCATCGCGTGCCTGGATGTGCTCGAAGATCGACCCGACCGACTGGTCCGGATGACCGTGGGGATGTCCCCGCACCTGAGGGTGACCGGCCCTTGGGACCTGGTGATCCGGCTCCAGCAACGGGCGATCGCGGCGGCCGGGACGCTCGGCGAGCCGTGGTACGCCGAGCGGGCAGGGTTGGAGCTGGCGATGGCGCAGCGCAACCACGGCGACTACGACGACGCCCTCGCGACCCTGGCGGCCCTGCCGGAGCACGTGGGCTGCCGCCTCGAGCGGGGCACGGTGCACCTGCTGCTGGGCCGGTACGAAGCAGCCCGCGCGGACTACGAAGCCGCACTTGACCTCGCTCGCGCCGCCGGCGCCGAGCACCACGTGGCCCACGCCCTTCTCGACCTTGGCACGTTGCACTACCTGCTCGACCGGTACGAGGAGTCGGTGGAGCTGCTCTGCGAGGCACGCGCCTGGTACGAGCGGCTCGGCAACGAGCCCGGGCTGGCGAACACGCTGCGGAACCTCGGCAACGCCTGGTACTTCATGGACCGCTACGACGAGGCGATCGATGCTCTGCAGCGGGCGCGGGACCTGGGCCGCGAGCTCGGCCTTCCGCTGACCGTGGCGCAGGCGACGGCGAAGCTGGGCGGTGCCCTACGGCTGATGGGCCGGCACGAGACCGCCCTGGAACACCTCGCCGAGGCCGAGAAGCAGGCGCGGAGGCTGGCCGACCGGTCCCTGGAGGCCGAGACCCTCATCGACTCGGGGGCCGCGCTGCGCGAGCTGGGCAACCACGAGGAAGCCGAGTCCGCCTTCCTCCGGTCCCTGGAGCTCTACGGCGACATCGGCGAGGACCTCGGGCGGGCCTGCGTGCTGAAGGAGTACGGCGATCTGCTGGTCGTCGGCGGCCGGCTGACCGACGCCCGCGCCCGACTCGCCGAGGCGCAGGTGCTCTACCGGTCGCTGGGCGAGCGGTTGGGACAGGCTGCGGTGGGCAACTCCCTGGGGCGGCTGGAGCTGGTCGCCGGCCGGCCGGAGCTCGCGGTCGAGGCGCACGAGGGGGCGCTGGCGGTGGCTCTCGACATCACCAACCCGCTGGAGGAGGCCGAGGCCCGGCTCGGCTCGGCCACGGCCCTGGCGGCGCTGGGGCGGGCGGGGGAAGCGAGGACGGAGGCCGGACTGGCCCGCACCATCCTGATGGAGATCGCCGCAGCGGGGGTGGAGCGGGCCGATGCGCTGCTGTCGAGCCTGGGCGACCCGATCGGCCCGGTGGGTGGCGCCTCCGATGGGGCACGATGGGGGGCATGAACGCGCGCGTACGTGCCCCGGAGTTGCGGGGTCGAGCCTGGCTGAACACGGGCGGCAAGGCCATCCGTCTGACCGACCTCCGAGGTCGGGTCACCGTCCTCGACTTCTGGACCTTCTGCTGCGTGAACTGCCTGCACGTGCTCGACGAGCTGCGCCCGCTGGAGGAGAAGTACGCCGACGTGCTGGTCGTCGTCGGCGTCCACTCCCCGAAGTTCGAGCACGAGAAGGACCCGGCCGCCCTGGCCGCCGCCGTCGAGCGGTACGGCGTGCACCACCCCGTGCTGGACGATCCCGAGCTGGACATGTGGCAGCAGTACGCCGCCCGCGCCTGGCCGACCCTGGCGGTGATCGACCCCGAGGGGTACGTGGTGGCGACCATGGCCGGCGAGGGGCACGCCGAAGGGCTGGTGCGGCTGATCGACGAGCTGATCGCCACCCACGAGGCGAAGGGCACGCTGCACCGGGGCGACGGCCCGTACGTGCCGCCGGCCGAGCCGGCGACGACCCTGCGCTTTCCCGGCAAGGCCGTGCCCCTCGACGGCGGGAACCTGCTGGTCTCCGACTCGGCCCGGCACTCGCTGGTCGAGTTGGCCGCCGACGGCGAGACGGTGCTGCGCCGGATCGGCTCGGGTGAGCGGGGGCGGGCGGACGGCCCGCCGGAGGCCGCCGCGTTCTCCGAGCCGCAGGGGCTCTGCCGGCTGCCGGAGCACGTGGCCGAGGTCGCCGGGTACGACCTGGTCGTCGCGGACACCGTCAACCACCTGCTGCGCGGCGTACGGCTGGGCAGCGGCGAGGTGGTCACCGTGGCCGGCACCGGCCGGCAGTGGCGTTCCACGGTCGACGACCACGCCCACGACTCGCTCTCGGTGGACCTCTCCTCCCCCTGGGACCTGGCCTGGTACGACGACCGGGTGATCGTCGCCATGGCCGGCATCCACCAGCTCTGGTGGTTCGACCCGATCCGCCGCACCGCCGGCATGTACGCCGGCACCACCGTCGAGGCGCTGCGCGACGGCCCGCTGGCCGAGGCGTGGCTGGCCCAGCCGTCCGGGCTGGCCGTCTCGGCCGACGGGGCCCGGCTCTGGGTGGCCGACAGCGAGACCAGCGCCCTGCGGTACGTCGAGAACGGCGTCCTGGGCACCGCCGTCGGGCAGGGGCTGTTCGACTTCGGGCACGTCGACGGGCCGGCCGAGCGGGCGTTGTTGCAGCACCCGCTGGGCGTCTGCGCGCTGCCCGACGGCTCGGTGCTGGTCGCCGACACGTACAACGGGGCGGTGCGCCGCTTCGACCCCGAGACGGGGCAGGTCGGCACGGTCGCCGACGGGCTGGCCGAGCCGAGCGACCTGGTGCTGACCGCCGACGGCGGGGTGCTGGTGGTGGAGTCGGCGGCGCACCGGCTGACCCGGCTGGCCCCGGGCGCGCTCTCGGCCGCCGGGGCGAGCACCGTCGACGGCCCCCGGCACCGCACCGAGCGCAAGCCGACGGAGGTGGCGGCGGGCGAGGTGACTTTGGACGTCGTCTTCACGCCGGCGCCGGGGCAGAAGCTGGACGAGACGTACGGGCCGTCGACCCGGCTGGTGGTGTCGGCGTCCCCGCCGGAGCTGCTGCTTGACGGGGCGGGCACTGGCACGGAGCTGTCCCGCCGGCTGGTGGTCGACGGTTCGGTGCCCGGCGGGGTGCTCCAGGTGACCGCCCAGGCGGCCACCTGCGACGCCGACGTGGAGCACGCGGCCTGCCACCTGACCCGGCAGGACTGGGGGGTGCCGGTGCGGGTGGTCGACGGCGGGGCCGCCCGGCTGCCGCTGATCCTGCGCGGCCTGGACGCCTAAAGGCCGAACGCCCGGCGGACCTTGGACGTCTCGTGTTCAGCGGCGACGCGAAGCGTCCAAGGTCCGTGTCACGCGAACGGGGTCAGGGTGACCCCGGCCTCGGTGAGCGCGGCCCGCACCAGGGCGGCGGACGCCGCCGCGCCGGGGGTGTCGCCGTGCAGGCAGATCGAGTCGACCGGGCAGGGCACGACGGTGCCGTCGACGGCGACCACGGTCCGCTCGGTGGCCATCCGGACGGCGCGGGCGGCCACCTGCTCCGGGTCGGTGACGAGCGCGCCGTCGGCCGTGCGGGGCACCAGCGCGCCGGTGGGCAGGTAACCCCGGTCGGCGAAGCCCTCGGCGACGACCCGCAGGCCCGCGCCGGTGGCGAGCTGGGCGAGCACCGAGCCGGGCGCGCAGAGCAGCGGCAACTCGTCGTCGAAGTCCTTGACGGCGGCGACCAGCGCGGCGGCCTGCGACTCGTCGGCCGCCGCCGCGTGGTAGAGCGCGCCGTGCGGCTTGAGGTAGCGCACCCGGGTGCGCAGCGGGCGGCAGAACGCGTCGAGCGCGCCGAGCTGGTAGACGGTCTCGTCGCGTAGCTCGGCGTAGCCGTACGCGATGTGCCGGCGGCCGAAGCCGGCGAGGTCGCGGTAGCCGACCTGGGCGCCGACGGCCACCCCGCGCTCGACGGCGGCGGTGCAGACCCGGCGCATGGTGGACGGGTCGCCGCCGTGGAAGCCGCAGGCGACGTTGGCCGAGGTGATCAGGTCCAGCAGCGCGTCGTCGTCGCCGAGTCGCCAGATGCCGAATCCCTCGCCGAGGTCAGCGTTGAGGTCCATGGAATCTGACCGTAGTGCCTGGGCGGGCCTGCGCGAGCCCGGTCACGTCGTCCACCACCCCGACGACGGGGTACCCGCCGGTGGTGGGATGGTCGGCCAGGAAGATCAGCGGTTGGCCGTCGGCGGGCACCTGGACCGCGCCGAGCACCACGCCCTCGCTGGGTAGCTCACCGGCGACCGCGCGGGGCAGGGCCGCGCCGATCAGTCGCGCGCCCACCCGGTCGCCCACGGCACTGACCGTGTACGCCGTGCCGAGGAGCAGGCCGAGCGCGGCCGGGGTGAACCAGTCGTCGCGGGGGCCGGGGCGCAGCCGCAGCCGCAGCTCGGTCGGGGCCGGCGGCCCGATGGTGAAGTCGACGGGGGCGGGGTCGCCGGTCGGGTCGCCGAGCGGCAGGCTGTCGCCGTCGCGCAGCGGGGGCGGCCCGAGCCCGGAGAGGGTGTCGGTGCTGCGGCTGCCCAGCACCGGCGCGACGGCGATCCCGCCGGCCACGGCGAGCCAGTTGCGCAGCCCGGCCCGGGGCGGCCCGAGACTGACGACCGCCCCGGCGGGCACGGCCAGCGGCCGACCGACGTCGCCGGGCCGGTCGCCGACCCGGACGTCGGCGTCCGCGCCGGTGATCGCGACGGTGCCGGCGCGGCTGAGCCGCAGCGCGCAGCCGGTCACGGTGACCTCCAGCCCGGCGGCGGTCTCCGGGTTGCCGACCAGGCGGTTGGCCAGTCGCAGCGCCGCCGGGTCGAGCGCCCCCGACCGGGGTACGCCCAGGTGCGCCCAGCCGGGCCGGCCCTGGTCCTGCACGGTGCTGAGCGCCCCGGCCCGAAGCACCCGCAGCACGCCGCCCCCGGCCGGTGCGATGCCCCCGGTCACGCCGCCCCCGGCCAGTGCCATGCCCCCGGTCACGCCGCCGCCAGCCGGACCCGGGTGCCGGGGGTGAGCCGGGCCGGCGGGTCGGCGTGCACGTCGAACAGGGCCAGCTCGGTGCGCCCGACCAGCAGCCAGCCGCCGGGCGACGCCGAGGGATAGATCCCGGCGTACGGGCCGGCGAGGGCGACCGAGCCGGCCGGCACCCGGGGTCGGGGCGTGGCCAGCCGGGGCACCGCCCACCGCGCCGGCAGCCCGGTCAGGTACGCGAATCCGGGCGCGAAGCCGCAGAAGGCGACCCGGAACTCGGTTCCGGTGAGCCGGTCGACCACCTCGGGGACGGCCACCTGCCAGTGCTCGGCGACGGTGCCCAGGTCCGCCCCGTCGTACGCGACAGGGACCTCGACCTCGGCGGCGGGCGCGGCCCGGTCGGGGGTGCGGGGCGTCCAGCCGGCGACGAGCGCGGCGGCCCGTTCGGGGTCGGGCACCCCGTCGAGCAGCACCGTGCGGGCGGCGGGGACGATCTCCACGGCGGTCAGTTCGCCGGCCGCCCGGCGGTGCCACAGCTCGGCACGCCAGCCCTCCACCTGCTCGGGGTCGTCGCAGTCGAGCAGCAGGGCGTGGGCGCCGACGGGCCGAATCCGCATCCCGCCATGATTCCCGATTCGCCGGCCGGCGGTGCGGCGGCGGCGGCGCGGGGGCGGCGGCGCGGGCGTGGCGGCGAATTCGCGGGACACGCGAGATCGTCTCTACTTCAAAGTAACCTACGGTGCCGTAACCTTATGGCGTGACGACCTCCGCACCGCTTCGACTCAAGCCGGTCGACATCGGTAAGCCCCGGATGCGGGGCTGGCTACATGCCTACGCGTTCTTCGTCGCGCTGGTCTGTGGCGTCGTGCTCTGCGCCGTCGCGGCCAGCCGGCCCGGCTGGGCGCCCCTGGTGAGTTGCCTGATCTACAGCGTGACCGTGTGCGGGCTCTTCGGCACCAGCGCGCTCTACCACCGTCGGGTCTGGTCCGAGCGCGGCTACCAGATCATGCGCCGGATGGACCACTCGATGATCTTCATGTTCATCGCCGGCACCTACACACCGTTCTGCGTCCTGCTGCTGGGTGTCCAGCATGCGACGGTCATGCTGACCCTGGTCTGGGGCGGCGCGCTGGGTGGCGTGGCGGTGAAACTGATCTGGCCGCATGCTCCGCGCTGGGTCTCCGCCCCGCTCTACCTGGCGCTCGGTTGGGTGGCGGTGGCGATGCTGCCGCAGATCCTGCACGAGGGTGGGACCACCGCGCTGGTGCTGCTGGCCGTCGGCGGCGCGATCTACAGCGTCGGCGCGATCTTCTACGCGCTGCGCCGGCCCAACCCGTGGCCCACGGTCTTCGGCCACCACGAGTTCTTCCACGCCTGCACCCTGCTGGCCGCCGCCTGTCACCACATCGCGATCTACTTCGCGCTGTTCGCCTGACCCCGCGCGCCTGTCGACCGGCGGAAGGGCAATCCGGCCGCCCGCACCGGAGGCAGGCCCTCCTGTTCGGGACGCTGCGAACAGGAGTCGGCGCCTCCTGCTCGGGACGCTACGAACCAGGGGCGGCACCTCCTGCTCGGGAGGCTATGGAGCTGAGTCGTTTACGACATCGCCCCGGCTGAGTCGTCTACGACATCAGCTCCATAGGGCCGGCAAGCGGTACGGCCCACGGCGGGGCCGACATGTTTCGGGGGGCCCGCGCCGCTGCGGGCCCCCCGAAAGTCGCTGCGTCCCGCCCGAGTGCCGGGCCGGACTTTTACTGCTCGCTCGCCGGGTCAGACCGTCCCGCCCGGGCGGCGCACCTCGCGGTACTCCTGCACGACCGGATCGCCCTGCACCGGCACGACCCGGTCGGCCACGACGCGGTTGCCCTGCACCGGGGCGGCGACCACGGTGCGGCGGCCCCGGTTCCAGAAGTAGAGGGTGGTGAGCAGGCTGACGATCCCCGCGAGCATCAGCACCAGGCCGACGACGCTGATGTTCAACCACCCCGTGTCGGCCTCGATGGCGAACGCGAAGATCGCGCCCAGCGCGATGAGGAAGATGCTGGCACCGATGCCCATTTCGTCGCCTCCTTGGCTACTAGCTGGCGCTCTACCCGCCGCGGCCATGGATGAGGTTGCGGCACACATCGACATACCCAGGCGGTTAGATCGTCAATCAGGCAAGCTCGGTCCATGACGGATGCGTTGGGCACGGAACGGACGCTGGTCCTGTTACGGCACGCCAAGGCCGAACCGCCGGACGACGGCCCAGACGCCGACCGGCGACCGACCGCCCGTGGACACGCCGACGCGGCCGCCGCCGGTGCCTGGTTGGCCCGGCACGGCCTGCGGCCCGACGTGGTGCTCTGCTCGACGGCGCGGCGGACCCGACAGACCTGGCTCGCCGTCGCGACCGCCCTGAGCGGCCCTTCGGAGCGTGCCCTGAGCAACCCCTCGGAGCGCACCGGCCTCCCAGCACCGACCGGCACCGCCGGTCCGAACCCGGCCGAGCACGCCGGCACCGCCGCTCCGAACCCGGCCGAGCACGCCGGCACCGCCGGGTCGGGACCGGGGGAGCGGGCCAGCGCCGCCGGCCCGGTGGTGCGTTACGAGCCGGGCGCGTACGAGGCCACGCCGAAAGGGCTGCTGGGGCTGGTGCGGTCGGTCCCGCCGGAAGCGGTGACGGTACTGCTGGTCGCCCACAACCCGGGCATCTCGCTGCTCTCGGCGCTGCTCGACCCGCAGGGGGCCGACCAGCAGGGGCTACGCACCACCGGCCTGGTCGTGCACCGCGCCCGCCTGCCGTGGGCCGAGCTTCGGCAGGCCGACGTCACCGCCCGGCACACCGCCCGAGCCTGAGCCGCCCGGCAGACCGAGGCCGAGCCCGCCAGGCGGTGCCCGGGGCTGACGCAGCGGCGAACCGCCCTCGGCCTGGCGGCGGAGGGCGGTCGGACGCGTACGCAGGGGCCCCGGTGCGACCGGAGGCCCCTACGTACGGGTTCGATCAGGACGGCGGTGCGGTGGGCGGCGGCGGGTCGGGCGGAGGCGGCATCATCGCGGTCGGATGCGACAGCCGGTTCTCCTCCACGATCAGGGTGCGCGCCCGCTTGCGCCGGTCCTGCCAGAACCAGAGCGTGGTGAGCAGCACGGCGAGGCCCGCCAGGATGAACACCCAGCCGACCGCCCGCAGGTCCACCCACCAGACGTTGGCCCGGATGGCGAAGGTCAGGATCGAGCCGATGA
Organism: Micromonospora sp. DT233; assembly: GCF_049841815.1. NCBI lineage: Bacteria > Bacillati > Actinomycetota > Actinomycetes > Micromonosporales > Micromonosporaceae > Micromonospora > Micromonospora sp. DT233. Next base: position 147,795 of record NZ_JBNCLB010000014.1, read on the forward strand.
CGATCAGGAAGATTCCACTACCAATGCCCATCTGCGCTGCACCCCCACGTGCGGTGGCTCTGGGCGTTCACTGACGACGTCCGGCCCACGGTTACCCGCCCGGACCGGCAACTACCCGGGACGAGGCCGTCGAGAGCGGCAGCGTCCGCCCGCGACGCCACGGCGACGGCGGCCGGGGACGGCGAATACGAGGACGACGGGAGACGGCGACCACGACCCGGCCAGGACGAGCGGGACGGGACGCAACGGCCGGGGTGAGACGAGACGGCCAGGACGACACGGGACGGGTCGGTGAACATGGCGAGGCACGAGGGCGGCGAACGCCGTACCCGGCCCGGACACGCAGCGGCCGGCGAGCATCGCGCGCGCCGGCCGCCGGGTGCCGCAGGATGTCCCTAGAAGGCCTCCTCCGGGAGGTCCATCAGGTCCAGGTCGACGTTCTCGATGATCCGCCGGTCCGCGCCGATCCTCGGCAGCACCTCGCGGGCGAAGAACTTCGCCGCGGCCACCTTGCCGGTGTAGAACGCCTTGTCGGCGGCGGAGACCTCGCCGCCCAGGGCGCGCAGGGCGACGTCGGCCTGACGCTGGAGCAGCCAGCCGACGACCACGTCACCCAGCGCCAGCAGGAAGCGCCGGCTGGCCAGGCCGACCTTGTGCAGCGCCCGCGTGTCGCCGGACTGCGCCTCGCCCAGCCAGCCGGTCAGCACGCCGACCATGCTCTGGACCTCGGCGAGCGCCTTGCCCAGCGCCTGCCGCTCCTGCTTGAGCTGGCCGTTGCCGCCCTCGGAGGTGATGAACTCCTGGATCTCGCCGGCCACCGTCAGCAGGGCCTTGCCCTTGTCCCGGACGATCTTGCGGAAGATCAGGTCGAGGCTCTGGATGGCGGTGGTGCCCTCGTAGAGGGTGTCGATCTTGGCGTCCCGGACGTACTGCTCCAGGGGGTAGTCCTGGAGGAAGCCGGAGCCGCCGAACGTCTGCAGCGCCTCGTGGCCGAGCAGCTCGTACGCCCGCTCGGAGCCGACGCCCTTGACCAGCGGCAGCAGCAGGTCGTTGACCCGCTTGGCGACCTTCGTCGCCTCGTCGTCGCCGGCCGCCTCGGCCAGGGTCACCCGGTCCTGCCAGGAGGCGGTGTAGCAGACCAGGGCGCGCAGGCCCTCGGCGTACGACTTCTGCAGCATCAGCGAGCGGCGCACGTCCGGGTGGTGGGTGATGGTGACCCGGGGCGCGGTCTTGTCGGCCTGCTGGATCAGGTCGGCGCCCTGCACCCGGTTCTTCGCGTACTCCAGGGCGTTGAGGTAGCCGGTGGAGAGGGTGGCGATGGCCTTGGTGCCGACCATCATCCGGGCGTACTCGATGATCATGAACATCTGCCGGATGCCGTCGTGCTTGTCGCCCAGCAGCCAGCCCTTCGCCGGCACGCCGTGCTCACCGAAGGTCATCTCGCAGGTGTTGGAGACCTTGATGCCCATCTTGTGCTCGACGTTGGTGGCGTAGACGCCGTTGCGCTCGCCCAGCTCGCCGGTCTCGGAGTCGAAGTGGTACTTCGGGACGACGAAGAGCGACAGGCCCTTGGTGCCCGGGCCGCCGACGCCCTCGACGCCGACCGGGCGGGCCAGCACGTAGTGGACGATGTTCTCGCTCAGGTCGTGCTCGCCGGAGGTGATGAAGCGCTTGACGCCCTCGATGTGCCACGAGCCGTCCGGCTGCGGCACGGCGCGGGTGCGGCCGGCGCCGACGTCCGAGCCGGCGTCCGGCTCGGTGAGCACCATCGTGGAGCCCCACTGCTTGTCGACGAGGAGCCGGGCCAGCTTCCTCTGCTCCTCGTTGCCCTCGACGTGCAGCACGTGCGCGAAGGACGGGCCGGAGGCGTACATCCAGACGGGAGCGTTCGCGCCGAGGACCAGCTCGCCGAGGGACCACCAGAACGCGCGCGGGGCGTTCGTGCCGCCCAGCACGGAGGGCAGGTCCAGCCGCCAGAACTCGGCGTCCATGTAGGCCCGGAACGACTTCTTGAACGACTCGGGCAGCGGGGCGGTGTGGGTGGCCGGGTCGAAGACCGGCGGGTTGCGGTCGCTGTCGGTGTAGCTGGCGGCCAGGTCCTCGCGGGCGAGGCGGTCCATCTCGGCGAGGATGCTGCGCGCCGTGTCGACGTCGAGATCCGAGAACGGTGCCTGACCGAATGTGCGGTCCGCCCCGAAGACCTCGAACAGGTTGAACTCGAGATCCCGCAGGTTGCTCTTGTAGTGGGTCATGCTGCTGGCCCCGCTTCCGGACAGGCGTTACCGATCAGTAACCCCGACTGTATTACTCGCCGGTAGCCACGGACAACCCAACGCCAGAAGTGACGGCAATTACACACCGGAGCTTCACCTGTCCCGCCCGTCGCCGGGCCGCCGGGCCCTCATGCCTCGGCGGCGCCGACCTCCCAGCTCGGCACCGGGGCGGTCGCCACGCTGCTCGGGCCGGCGTACTCCATCAGGACCAGGGCGATGTCGTCGTCGAGCCGGCCGTGGACCCACTCGACCAGGGCGGTCTCCAGCGAGGCCAACCCGTCGCCGACCGTCCCGTGGCCCAGCAGCCGCCAGGCCCGGTCCGCGGTCGGGAAGAACTCGCCGTCCCGGCGGGCCTCGCCCAGGCCGTCGGTGAACAGCAGCAGCCGGTCACCGGGCTCCAGGCGCTCGACCCGGGGCCGGACCACCGGCATGAAGCCCAACGGCGGGGCCGGCGCGGGCGGATCCAGCGAGATCACCCGGCCCCGGCGCAGCAGCAGCGGCGGCGGGTGGCCGCAGTTGACGATGGTCAACGTCCCGCCGCGTTCCTCCACCAGGGCGGCGGTCACGAAGTCCTCGTCGCCGACGTTGCGGGCCACCGCCCGGTCCAGGTCGGTCACCACGGCCCGCAGGTCGGCCCGCTCGTACGCCACGTGCCGGTAGGAGCCGAGCACGATGCTGGCCAGCCGGACGGCGTCCAGCCCCTTGCCCCGTACGTCGCCGATGATCATGCGGACGCCGTACGGGGTGTCGATCGCCTCGTACAGGTCGCCGCCGATGACGGCGGTCGCGGTCGAGGAGATGTAGCGCCCGGCCACCGCCAGGGTGCCCACCTGCGGGCCGAGCGGGCGCAGCACCGCCTGCTGGGCCACCGTCGCCAGCTTGGAGAGCTCGGCGATCTGCTCGGCCTGCCGTTGCCGCACGGCGGCCACCACCGCCGCGATCGCGGTGGACAGCGCGATGCCGGCCACGTTGACCGCCGTGACCAGCGACATTCCCGGCTCCATGAGGGCGAAGGTGGACCCGATGGCGGTGGCCATGACCCCCACCCCGAGCACGACCCGCCAGGAGGCGAGCGCGGCGGCGAGGAAGGGCGCGGCGACCATCAGCGCGATGTAGTGCGCCGGCCGGCCGTCGGCCGACTCCACCGCGGAGACGATCGCGAGCAGCGCGAGGGCCGCGCCGAGGCCGGCGCGGGATCCGGGGCTCAGCGGGCCTCGGCCCGACTGAAAGGCATGGGTGCGTACGAGGGACAGCATGACTGATGGAGTTGGGCGGGTGAATCCGCCTGGCCCGTCGTTCGAGGATGTTCTGCCCGGCCGGGCCGCGCCAGCGGGCTGATCGGCACCGTCGGGCCCGCTCGGGGCCGCCTCGGTCGACGGATCAGCGCAGGACCTCGTACTTCACGGTCAGCGCGCCGACGTCGACCGAGGCGATGGCCGCGAAGGCGGCCCGGGACAGGTCGATGCAGCGCCCGTCGATGAAGGGGCCCCGGTCGTTGATCCGGACGGTGACCGACTCACCGTTGCCCGGGTTCGTCACCCGGACCTTCGTACCGAAGGGCAGGGTCTTGTGGGCGGCGGTCAGCGCGTCGGGGTCGAAGGTCTCCCCGTTGGCGGTGAGCTGCCCGTCGGCGTAGAAGGAGGCGCCGCAGGAGCCGCTGTCGACCACCTGGCTGGTCGGGGCCGCCTTCTTCGTCGTGGCGGCCGGCTTCTTCGTCGTGGCCGCCGGCTTCGGGGCGGCGGTGCGGGCCTTGCCCCGCGAGGCGGCCTGGCTCCGGCCCGCCTGCGGCTCGGCGGTGGCCGTGGGCGACGGGTCGGCGCTCGGCGACAGGCTGGGGCTCGGCGGCGTCGAGGGCGCGGCCGGGACGCTCGCCGGGATCTCCGCGACGGTCGGGCGGGGGGTGGCCGACTCGCCGGAGGCGAGCTGGACGGCGCCGACGGTCCCGCCGACGGCGAGCGCGACGCCGACGGCGGCGGTGGCCGCGATGCCGGTCGGCGAGGTGAACATGCGGATGCGGGAGTGCCTACCAGCCACGGGCCGGTCCTTTCGTCGGGGAGCAGGAACCGCGTCGGACCGTAACGAGAGAAGCACTTCCGAAGTCAACGTGATCATGTGATATGAGGTGATTTAACCGCATACGTGTAGCCGATCATCCGAGGCCGGGTGGCCCGCTCGGCCCGGCCGGCGACGGCCCGCCAGGATGGGTGACATGCCCGCTGAGCTGACCGAACGACTCGTCGAGCTGTTCCGCTGGGTCGATCCCGGCCCGCAGAGCGCCCACCTGGTCAGCGACGTCTCCGGCTGGTGGCGGGACCCGGCGGTCCTGGCCGCGCTCGGGCCGGCCCTGGCCGCGCCGTTCCGGGCCGCCCGGCCGACGGTCGTCCTCGCCCCGGCGGTCACCGGCGTACTGCTCGGCCCGCTCGCCGCGACCGCGCTCGGCGTGGGCTTCGTGCCGGCCCAGAAGGCGGGGGACGGGCGCGTCCCGGCCGGGGCGACGACCTGGGCGCAGAGCCCGCCGGACTTCCGGGGCCGCCGGGTCGAGCTGGGCGTACGGGACCGGCACCTCGGCCCCGACGACCGGGTGCTGGTGGTCGACGACTGGGTGGCCACCGGCGCCCAACTCCACGCCCTGTACGCGATCTGCGCCGCCCGGGGCGCCGAGGTGCTCGGCACCTCCGCCGTGGTCGCCGACTGCCCGCCCGCCGTCGCCGCCGACCTGCGGGTACGCGCCCTGCTCGACGCCGCCCGACTCGACTGACCCCCGCCCGTCGACGCGACGTTCACGCCTATTGACCTGAAGCGAACTTCATGTTCGACGATCCGAGGCATGGACGACGGGATTCTGAACGAGGCGTACGGACGACTGCACCGCACCGGCCCCGAGTACGAGGGCTGGCTCTCCAACCACGGGCCGATGGCGGCCGAGGCGCTGATCCGGCACGGGCACGCAGACCGGGTGCACCGCTGGCTGGACGCCTACCTGGGCCGCCTGGACGAGCTGCCGCGCGGTCTCCGACCGATCGACGACTGGCGCGACGCCCTCGGCGACCCGAAACGCTCCGGCGACTGGCTGGCGCACTTCGACCGGGAACTGCGCGAACGCCCCTGGCGGGAGGTCCTGGGCACCTGGTGGCCCCGCCTGCTGCCCGGCATCGCCGCCGGTGCCACCCACGGCGTCATCCGGATGGGGCACGCCGTGCGGGCGCTGCGCGCCGACGAGGCCAGCCCGGTCCGGCTCACCGAGCTGGGCCAGGCGCTCGGCTACTGGACCGCCCGCTGGCAGCCGGTGCCGGGTGTCGACGCGACCGACCCGCGAACCCGGGACGCCGAGCGAACCCGCGACGCCGCGCAACTCGGGGACGCCGCGCAGACCGGGGACGCCGCGCAGCTCGGGGACGCCGCGCAGCTCGGGGACGACGAGCCAGCCCGGCGGCTCGGGGTGGCCGCCGCGCTGGCCGGGCTGCCCCGGATCGCCGACCGCACCGGCGGCATCCGCGACCGGCTGGCGCGGCTGCCCGACGTACCAGACTGGTCGGCCTCGCTGGCGGCGCTGCGGCCCGCGCGGACCCCCGCCGAGGCGCAGCGGGGGCTCGTTGAGCTGGCGCACCGGGCCGGCCTGGACTACCTGCGGTACGGGCACGCCGAGCCGGTCATGCTGGTGCACGCGGTGACCGCGCCGACGGCGGTGAGTCGCGTCCTGCCGGCGCTGGACCCCGACCTGCGGGACGCCGGCCTCTGGGCGGCGAGCCTCGCCGCGGCCTGGTCCGCGACGGCGGCGGTGACCGCCGTGTACGCCGACCCGGCCGGCAGCGCGCCCCCGGCGGTGACCCCCGGCACCCCGGCCGAGGTCTTCGACCGCGCCGCCCGGCACGGCGACGCGCACGTGGTGAAGCTGGCCGACGCGGTGCTCGACGCCCACGCGGCGACCGGCGACGAGCGGGTCCTGGCGGCGGCCGGCTACGCCGGGCAGCTCATCTGAACCCCCGCCCCGCCGGCTCACCGCCCGCCGGCCGACTACACCGCCCGACGCCGGCCGGTCAGCGCCCGGTCAGCCGAGGAAGCGCTCGACGGCCGTGCAGACCCGGCCCAGCACCTCGGCCGAGCGGGCCAGCGGGCCGGGCACCAGCAACCCATGGTCGGCCCCGTCGATCTCCAGCACGTGCGGGGTGAGCCGGCGGGCCGCCGCGCCGTCCCAGGCGTCGTCGGCGGTCCCGCCGACCAGCAGGAACGGCGCCGTCGCCCGCGCCAGCGGCTCCGCCACGTCGGCCCGGTGCAGCAGTGGGGTCAGCCAGACCGCCGCCAGCCCACGCTGGGCGGCGATCGGGGCCGCGAAGCTGCCCAGGGACTTGGCGACCAGCAGGTCCGTCGGCTCGGTCAGCGCCGGGGCGACCTGCTCGGCCACCCAGGGGGCCGCCCGGTCCAGGCCCAGGTCCGGCGGGACCTGCCAGCTGATCTCGTGGGTGCCGAAGCCGATCCGCCGCAGGGCCTCCCCGACGTACGCCAGCAGCGGCGCACGGGTGTCGTAGCCCCGCCCCGGGATGAGCACCGCCCGCCGATCCGCCATCGCCCCGCTCCTCACCGCCTCGACCTGTCGACACCGTAGCGCCCCCGGCACCTCCAGTGACGCAGGCAGGCGGCGGCGGGTAGGTGGCGGCGGGCGGCGGATCGGCTCAGGAGCCGGGCAGGCGTTGCAGCTCGGGCAGCAGCCGGGTGGCCACGTCGACCAGGATCGCCTCGTCACCGGCGTACCAGCTGCTGGCCCGGGGCCAGTGCGTCACCACGTCGGTGAAGCCCAGCGCGGCGGCCCGCCCGACCTGCTCGGCGAAGAAGTCCGCGCTGCTCAGCGAGAAGACCGGGGCGGAGTCGAGGGAGAGGTAACGGTCCAGGGTGGCCGGGTCGCGGCCGGCCTCGGCCAGCGTGCGGTCCATCCCGGCGGAGATGTCGGCGACGGTGCCCCACCAGCCCTCCAGGTCGTCACCGCCCGCGCCGATCGTCACCCAGCCCTGCCCGAACCGGGCCGCCAGCCGCATCGAGCGGGGGCCGTTGGCGGCCATCACGAACGGCACCCGGGGCGCCTGCACGCAGCCCGGGTTGCTCCGGGCGTCCACGGCGGCGAACCACTCGCCCCGCCAGGTCGTCCCGTCGTCGCGCAGGATCAGGTCGAGCAGCTCGGCGAACTCGGCGAGCCGGTCGACGCGCTGGCGCGGCGACAGCGTCTCCCCGCCGAGCACGGTCGAGTCGAAGCCGATGCCGCCCGCGCCGAGGCCGAGCAGGAACCGGCCGCCGGAGATGTCGTCGAGGGCGGTGACCTGCCGGGCGAACGCCGCCGGGTGCCGGAAGTTGGGCGAGGCGACCAGGGTGCCGAGCCGGATGCGGGAGGTCGCCGTGGCGGCGGCGGTCAGCGTGGCCATCGAGTCGAACCAGGGCCCGTCGACCAGGTCCCGCCAGCCCAGGTGGTCGTACGTCCAGGCGTGGTCGAAGCCCCACTCCTCCACCTGCCGCCAGCGGCGCTGCGCCACCGACCAGCGCTGGTCCGGCAGGATCACGATGCCAATCCGCATGACCGCCAGGCTACGGCCTGCCCCGCCCGGGGATGGGTTCAGAGCCGGGACAGCAGCCGGGTCAGGTGCGGCTCGACGGTGCCTGCGGCGGCGGCCCGTACCTCGTCCGGCGTCCACCAGCGGACCTCGCGGAACTCCGCCGGGTCGGGCGTGAGCGGCTGGTCGCGGCGACCGCTGAGCACGTACCAGAGGCTCACGTCGACGTGCCGGTCCTCGGGCCGGCCCACCGTCGTGGTCACCGTCAGGAACGCCGGGCGCTCGCCGTGGGTGGGCGCGAAGACCGCCGGCACGCCCAGCTCCTCCACCACCTCGCGGCGTACCGTGTCGGTGGGGTGCTCGCCGGGCTCGACGTGCCCGCCGGTGGGCAGCCACATCCCCGCGTTGCGGTGGTCGACCAGCAGGAGCGCGCCGTCGTGGTCGTCGCGCAGCAGGAAGTACGCGACCAGGTGCGGCGACGGCGTACGCGGCTTCGCCCGCCGGAAGATGTCGTCGGTCGAGGCCAGCCAGTCGAGGCATTCCGCCCGATGGCGGGCCTCCAGCTCGTCGCCCGGCGGCAACGCCGCCACCATCGCCCGGATCTCGTCCTCCACCCGCATCCGGCCAGTCTCCCCGAGCCGCACGGATCCCGCGTTCCCGCGTCGCCGTGGCATCCTCGGCGGGTGGTGACCCCGACCGACTGGCAGGCGTGGCACGAGCCGTACGCCGACGAGAACTCGCCCCTGTCCCGGCGCCTGCGCCTGGTCCGCAGCGAGATCGCCGCCTGGCTGGACGCCCGCCCCGACGGGCCGCTGACGGTGGTCAGCGCCTGCGCCGGCCAGGGCCACGACCTCATCGGCACGCTCGCCGCGCGCCCCGACGCGCACCGGGTCCGCGCCACCCTGATCGAGTACGACGCCGGCAACGTGGCCGCCGCCCGCTTCGCCGCCGCCCGCGCCGGGCTGACCGGCGTCACCGTCCGGCAGGCCGACGCCGGCCGGCTGGCGGCGTACGCGGGGGCGGTCCCCGCCGACCTGGTGCTGCTGGCCGGCGTGCTCGGCAACGTCACCGACGCCGACGTACGCCGGACCGTGGCCGCGCTGCCGCGGCTCTGCGCGGCCGACGCCACGGTGATCTGGACGCGGACCCGGCGGGCCCCCGACCTGACCCCGGCGGTACGCGGCTGGCTGCGCGACGCGGGTTTCGTGGAGCGGGCGTTCCACGCGCCGGACGGGGTGCTCTTCGCCGTCGGCGCGCACCGCTTCACCGGGACGCCGCAACCGCTGGACGCCGACGCGAAGCTCTTCACGTTCGTCCGCTGACGCTGACGGCACGGTGCCTGCTGATCACCGGCGCGCCAAGGGCATCGGCGGCGGCCACCGCCGTTCTACAGTCGACAAATGCCCTACCTCGCCGCGCCCGTCGTTGCAGCGGGCACGCTGGCGGAGCTCGCCCAGCCCGAGCTCGCCGCCGACGGCGTACTGCTGCGGCCCTGGCAGCCGGCGGACCGCCCGGCCGTCGTCTCCGCGTACGCCGATCCCGCGATCCGGCGGTGGCACTGCCGGTCGATGACCGACGCCGAGGCGCGCGACTGGATCGCCGGCTGGGCCGGCCGGTGGCGGGCGGAGACCGGGGCCGGGTGGGCGGTGCTCGACGCCGGTGAGCTGGTCGGGCAGTTGAGCCTTCGCCGGCTCGTGCTCGCCGACGGGCTCGCGGAGGTGTCGTACTGGGTGCTGCCGGCCGCGCGCGGGCGGCGCGTCGCCCCACGGGCGCTGGCGGCGGTGACGGCCTGGGCGTTCGGCACCCTGGGCCTGCACCGCGTGGAGCTGACCCATTCCACGGCCAACGCCGCCTCCTGCCGGGTCGCGCGGCGGGCCGGCTTCACCGCCGAGGGTACGAAGCGCGGCGAGGGGCTCCACGCCGACGGCTGGCACGACATGCACCTGCACGCCCGCCTCGCCACCGACCCGTGACGGGTGCGCGGGAAAGACGGAAAATGGGTACGGTCGCCGGTATGACGGAACGGCCCCGGTTTACCTTCTCCTGCACCGTGCTCGACTCGCCCGACGCCCAGGAGCTCGCCGCGTTCTACGAACGCCTGCTCGGCTGGTCGCGGCACGACGACGAGCCGCACTGGGTCGAGCTGCGCCCGCCGGGCGGCGGCGCCGGCCTGGCCTTCCAGGCCGAGTCGGCGTACGTGCGGCCGGTCTGGCCGGCCGGCCCCGGAGACCCGCAGATGATGCTTCACCTCGACATCCAGGTCGACGACCTCGAAGCGGCCTCGGCGTACGCGGTGACCTGCGGCGCCACCGTGGCGGACTTCCAACCCCAGGACGACGTACGGGTCATCCTCGATCCGGCCGGCCACCCGTTCTGCCTGTTCCTCTAGTTCGTCGCCCGCTGGTCGAGCGAACGCCTCACCGATCGCCACGCGTCGAACGCCCACGCGGGATGCTTCATCGGGTGCCGGCGGTCGCACCTCGCGCGGACCGGGCTCATTCGATGTCTTTCGGTAACGGCCCTCCGATGTCGGGGGTCGGCGGTACGGTCGCGCGATGCGGCCTCTTCGTTATTCGATCAACGTTTCCCTCGACGGTTGCTGCGATCACCGGGCGCTCCCCGCCAGCGCGGAGACGCATCGGCACGCGACGGCGACTCTGCAGCGGGCCGACGCTCTCCTGCTGGGGCGGGTCACCTACGAGCTGATGGAGGTGGCGTGGCGGCCACCGGCGTGGCCGGGCGCCATGCCGGACTGGACGGCACCCTTCGCCCACACCATCGACGCCGCCAAGAAGTACGTCGTGTCGACCACCCTGGACCAGGTCGACTGGAACGCGGAGCTGCTGCGCGGGGATCTGGCGACGGAGGTCGAGCGGCTCAAGCGGGAGCCGGGCAAGGGCATCTACGTCGGCGGCGTCACCCTGCCGATGGCGCTGGCCGAGCTGGGCCTGATCGACGAGTACGAGTTCGTGGTGCACCCCAGGCTGGTGGGTCACGGGCGGACGCTCTTCGCGGGGCTGTCGGAACACGTCGACCTGAAGCTCGTGAACCGGCTCGAACTCTCGACGGGGGCGGTCGCCATGACGTACGAGCCGAGGAGTTAGCGAGACTGCCGGGTCTGCGGGGACGGCCGGACACGGGCACCTGCCGGAACCGCCGGCAGGTGCCCGAGATCATTTTGTGCCCGGCCCGGAGCCGACCGAAGGTAGAGCGTCGCCCGAACCGCGCAACGCCGCCGCCGGTGGTCCCCGGCGCTGATCTTTACGGCCGGAGGGCGTCCGCCGCAGGGGTCCAGCTCGACTCGTCCATGACGTCGGCGACCCTGATCCCCTTGGCGATCTTCTCCAGCTCGGACTGCGGCAGCCGATTGCCGAGGCCACCGGTGCTGACCTGGAGGACGACATTTCCGTCGGCGCTCCAGATGTTGCAGAAGCCGCCGCTTCCGCGTCCTCCGGCGCGCCGGTCGGACACCTTGTAGCACTTCGTCGCGCCGGGCTCCGGATCCTGGTTCGAGCTGGTGCTCGGCGTCACGAAGATGTGGAACCCGTCCTTGATGGTGCCCTCGCCCGCGTCGTACGGCGCGGTCAGGCCCGAGATGGACGCCGCCGGCTTGGTGTACGTCGCGCCGCCGTAGTCACCGGCGCGGGCCGTGGCGATGCCGCTGAGGCCCGGCATGGCATGCGTGCCGATCTGCAGCGGCGCGTAACCTTCCGGAACGTAGCCCACCGTGAACGGCACCCGGGCCGGCGTCGCCGGGCTGGGCTTCAGGCCCTCGACCAGGCCGCCCAGCTCCTCGAAGCTCGGGGTGGCCTCGTCGCCGGAGTACGACGTGACGGCCGCCCACGCGTTGTCGGCGTACTCCCAGGCGAACAGCTTGTTGCCCCGGTCCGGCCGCTTCTGGGCGTCGAGGCCGACCGGCAGTGTCGCCTGCACGGCCTTGCGCCCGGCCACGGTGACGTTCCTGCCGTCCTTGATCCCGGCGGGGTTGAAGGCACCCGGTCGGTAGACGGTCAGGTACGCCCACAGGCTCGGCTTCGCCCCGAGGGCCTCCTTCTTCTGCTCGATGATGTCGCCCTGAGCCTCGACCTCGTCCTTGGTCATGGGCTTGTCGTTCGAGGTGTGGCCGTCCGAGTAGACGGAGGCGATCTGGTACGCGGTGGACGCCACGATCGGATCCTGCACGTGCAGCGTGCCCGCGTCGTACCCCTTGAAGGTGAAGGTGAACGGCGCGGCCTCGGGCCACTCGACCGCGCCGGCCTTGGACGACGCCGCGCCGGCCGGGGCCGGCGTGCCCTGCTCGGCACCCAGGGTCGGCAGCAGGAACGCGCCCGCGACCGCGACCACGACGAGGCCGGCCGCGCCGGCCGACGCAAGCCCGGCCCGACGACGCCGCTCGGCCCGCCGGCCCGCCAAGATGATGTCGTCGGCGGTTCGGGCCATCGGCGGCTCGTCGCCCGTCACGGCGTCCACCAGATCATGCAACTGCATTGGTCCACTCCTCCATCGGCTTCCCGCTGAGATCGATGCGTTCGTCGGCCAGTGACTCGCGCAGCTTCGCCAAGCCGCGGGAGACCTGGCTCTTGGCCGTGCCCACCGTGCAGTTGAGGACGCCGGCGGTGTCCTCCAAACTCAGACCCAGGTAGTGCCGGAGCACGACCGCCGCCCGCTGCCGGGCCGGCACGGTGCGAAGTGCTACCCGCAGGCGCATCCGCTCGTCGGTCGCACCGGCCGAGTCGCCCACCGTGACCTCCGGCATGGCGTCGCCCGCCGACCGCTCGCGCCGCCAGGACCGACGGGTCTCGTCGATCGCGGCCCGGTAGACCATGGTCTTGGCGTAGAGATCGGGCCGGTCCAGCTTCCGCCAGCGGGGGTAAAGCTTGATCAGCGCGTTGGCCACGGCGTCCTCAGCCGTGTGCCAGTCGCCGCAGGTCACGTACGCCAGCTTGCGCAGCGACGCCATCTCTGACGTCACGAACTCGCGGAACAACTGCTCGTCTTCGGCTTTCACTTCGACTGCCTCCCTGTGACGGAGGTAGAACGGAGCCACCCGTCCGGAGAGTTGCACCGTCCGGAGAAATAGTTGTGCCTCACCGCTCGTGCGGGGGGTTCCGGCTACTCGGACGGATCCTTCCGGGCCGGGGCCGGGGCCGGCGTTCGGGCAGGCGGTCAAGCGGCGCCGAGCGCCGCCGCTTCCTCAAACGGCTTGCCTCGTGTCGGATGATGCCTAGCGATGAGGAAAACCCATGCAGAGCGCAATCGAGCCAGCCTCAGGCGACGGTTGGAGGTCCTGAAACTTCCTGTCCTGGCGCTCAAGCACCATGGATATCTCAAGCCAACGGATCTCTACGAGTGGCAGTCCGAGCCCGAGGCGGTCGGCGTGGGATCGGATGGAACGGCCTTCGCTGTCTGGCCACACCGCCAAGTCGCCGAGCGGAAGCAGGTGACGTCCCACGCAGGTGGCACCGCCATCGTCACCTCGGCGACCGTCGAGACGCCCCTGAAGGTGTCCTTCGTTCAGCCGCTGCCCGGCGGGCAGCTCCTACTCGCAGCCGCCCGAAGCCGACCGGACGCCCCACCCAACGCGCAGATATGGACCAGCGAGGGCCACCTCGTTCGTGCCGGCCACCTCGGTGATGCCATCGAAGAACTCCTGACGACGCCCTCGGGCGATATGTGGGTCGGCTACTTCGATGAAGCAATGGCCGGAAGCGGCCCTCAGACTCACGGCCTCGCCCGCTTCACGGGCGAACTCGTCCCCGACTGGCTCTACCCGGTCAACGCTGGCCTCCCCTCTATATTCGACTGCTACACGCTCAACGTCCATGGGGAGGACGCGTACTGCTGCCCGTACACCGACTTCCACCTGATCTCTGTCGCGGGCGACGTTCCGAGAGACCTGGGTCCCGCGCCCTACCGATCAGCGAATTGCCTCCTGGTGGACGGTGCAGAGGGCGTGCTGATCGGCGGATGGGGTCCGGAGTACGACCTCGTGACGCCGCTTCGCCTCAGCCGCCAAGGCGTCGAGTCCGCAGGTTGGCAGGGCCGGATCGTCCTCCCAGACGGGATGGAGGCACAGCGCCTGCGCTACACATGCCGGGGTCCCGATCTACACGCCTTCATCCGAGACACGTGGTACCGCCTGGCGTTGGATGATCTCACTACAGTTCACGGCTTGTGAGCAACGACATCCGACGGAGATCGGGTGACGAGAAGGCAGTCAAGGCTGCCCGGCGCAAGCCGAGCCAGCACAAGGTCAAGCGGGTCGCCGAGGGCGACGGACCGGCCGCCGAGGCGAGCTAACGGCCCGTCCCTGTTTCAGCATGACCTAGAACCACGGAAGCCCCGGCGGACCATTGGTCCTGACCGGGGCTTCCGTGCGTGGAGCGGGTGACGGGAATCGAACCCGCACTGTCAGCTTGGGAATTGACGATGGGCAAAAATCGGTGCTCCGATCGTTGTTGAACCTGGTCCGCACGATGGATGGAACCCCACCACGACCACGTCTACCGTGGCTCGACAGGCAAACGCGAGGAGGCGGCGGTGAAGCTAGCCGAGCAGGACGTAAGCGGCGTCACACGGCTGTCTCTAATCGCCGCATGGCTCGGCGTGCTGTTGGGAGGATTGATACTAATTCTAGACACTATGTCGTACGAGTTTCGCACCGATACTCCTCGACCGGAGCCCACAGTGTCTCCGAGCGGGCAGGACACGTCGTTGACGACACCGCGCCCCACCCCTCCAAGCGTGTGGAAGCCGTCACCGGGGGTGGAGGTGGATAATGAGCATGGCGAATATATGAAGACTCTACGAGTCGACCGCAATGCTCTTTACAGCGGTACCGCCTCGGCCCGGCTTCACCAGCATGTTGAAGTGGGCAAGTCGTTTCCCCTGGCCTTGGCCGTCTGCGGCAACGAACAACGGGTTTGCGACATCGCCCCGTTCGCTGGCGGGCTGTCCAGTGGTTCGGCACCAGCAGCCCCCGCCCCTGCCGAGAAGGCAGGCGCTTCGAAGGATGTGCCGCTCGGGGCGGTGAAGGTGGGTGGTCGGGTGCAGGTGAAACTGACCTCGTACGGTGGGGACGCGGTGGTGGTCGCTGCGGGCCCTGCCGAACAGGTGATCACCGCGAAGAGCGATGTGGCCGAGTGGCGTTGGTCTGTGACGGCCAAGAACGCAAGCAGGCTGAACTTCCAAATCAGTGTGACGACCCTGCGGGGCGACTCCAATGTCGCCTTGTTTCCAACTCGCTATTTCAACCTGGCTGTTGACGTGAAAGACACCTTCGCGCACCGTACCGGCGTGGTGTTGGGCGGGGCGGGCAAGTTCCTCGTTGGCGCGGGTACGGGGGCGGCGGCGTTGGGGACGGCGATCATCGGTTACCTCACGTACCGGCGGGGCCGGCGGGGCGAGGAGGCGGGGCAGGAATCGGTCGGGCGGGAAAGTGGTCGTCGGGCGGTAAGTGCTGGCCGGGGGAAGGCCCGACCATCTGGGAAGCGTTCCGGGCGGGCGCGACGGCGTTGAAATGGTCGGGTCGGTCCTCGCCGGGGGGGGTGTCCCTATGGGTTTCGTCAAGCGGTGATGGGTGTCGCGGGGCGGGGTTGGTAGGGGAATCTTGTTGCGGAGCATGGCGTGGAGGACGTCGCAGCGGCGCGGGCGAGGCAGGCGAGGCAGATGAGGGCGGCGTTGTGGCGTTTGCCTTCGCCGCGTTTGCGGTCGTAGTAGGCGCGGCTGGTGGGGTCGGCCAGAGCGGCGAACGCGGCGAGGAAGAACGCGCGTTTGAGGTTCTTGTTGCCGCCTCTGGGTGGGTGTTCGCCGCGGATGCTGGTGCCGGAGCGTCGGGTCACGGGTGCCAGGCCGGCGTAGGCGGCGAGGTGGCCTGGGGTCGGGAAGGCGGTGCCGTCGCCGACTTCGAGCAGGATCCGGGCTGCGGTCCTGACGCCGATGCCGGGCATCGAGGTCAGGACCGGGGCGAGAGGGTGCGCATCGAGCATCCTCTCGACCTCGGCAGCGACCTGATCACGCTGGCGTAGGACGTCGCGGAGGCTGTCGGCCAGGCGGGGCAGGATCGTCTCGGCCGCTGTGGTGCCGGGGACGGTGACGGTCTGTTCGTCGAGGGCGGTCATGATCTGCGCGGCGAGTCGGTCGCCCATGCGGGGTGCGTGGGCGGTGGCGATCGAGGTCAGTTTCCGGCGGCCGGCTTTGCGGAGCCCGGCGGGTCCCCCGCAGCGCGACAGCAGTTCCAGGACGGCTTTGTGGTGGACCTTCGGGCCGAGGACCCGTTCCAGGGCCGGATGGATCTGGGTGAGTAGCCCACGGATGCGGTTGGACACCCGGGTGGCCTCGCCGGCGAGGTCGTCGTCGAAGCCGACGAGGACTTCCAACTCGGCCAGGGTCTCGTCACCGGTGTCGACGCGCCGCAGCGTGTGGGGCAGGGTGCGGGCGGCGTCGGCGATGACGTAGGCGTCGCGGGCGTCGGTCTTCGCGGTGCCGGGGTGCAGGTCAGCGATGCGTCGCATGGCCAGGCCGGGCAGGTAGGCGACCTGATGCCCGACCGCTCGTGCCACCGCGACGGGCAGGGCGCCGATCGAGGCAGGTTGGTCGACCACCACCAACACCGGGCCGTGGCGGGCCAGCTTGTCGAACAACTGCCGCAGCCTGGCCTCAGTGTTCGGCAGCGGCGCATCGTGCAACCGTGTGCCGTCCGGGGCCAGCCCGACCGCGTGATGGCCTTCCTTGCCGACGTCCAAGCCGAGGAAGACGCCGTACCCGTTGTTCACCTGCCTGCCTCCACACCTCGCCGCGTGGCCTCGGCCGCTGGTCTGGGCGTCGGACTGCCGGCAGCCACGTTACGAAGAGACCTACCCGAACACGGGTGGCCGTGTCCCTATCAGCGGTCCGCCGACGCCACCCGACCCGGCGACAACACCCCCCCGGATCATCCGAACGACAGGGGCAGACAGTCATACCGGGCCGGGCGACCGAGGAGTCCCCGGCTGGGGACGATCAAAAAGGTAACGGGGGGGGGATCGGTGTGCGCCGGTCAGTCACCATGCACGTCATGGTGGTCGAAGAGGAACAACAGGACAGGTGGCGCGGCAGGTCACGGGACTGGCGGCTGGTCACGGCGGTCCCTGGTGGCCTGGGTTGACCTTGGTTGTCCTGGCCTAATGGCACGCTAATGGCACGGGCTACCCGTCCTCGAACGCCTCGTCATGCCACCGGAAACCGGCCTCGTCGTCCTCGATGCTCAACAAGAACTCGGCCACCGGGCGGCCGTCCGGGTGGGTCATCGTGACGGCGGCCCGCACGGCGTCGTAGGCGCGCTCCATGCCCTCGTCGTCTCCTGCGTCGACGGCAGCACTGTAGGCGACGAAGACGGCCGTAGCGGCACGAGACCGGGTAGCGGGCGGAATCGGCCGTACGTCCAGGGGAAGTCGTGAGTCTGCTCGTCGATCTCGCCGACCAGATCGGCGCGGTGGTACAGCCGCCACACCCTGTCCGCGTCCACCGCGACAGGGTAGGCGGCGCTAGGGCAGTCAGGTCCGGCGCGGTGTGGGCGGCCAGGGAGGTCGAGGGCAAGCCGGCGTAGCCGGTGCGGCAGCCGATCGCCAAAAGCTCGACGGCGCCCGACCACCCTGGCGATCGTCACGGCCTGGTGTGGCCGGCAAGCAGAAGGCGGCGGCGTAGCCGCATCAGGTGGGGGCGGGGCTGTCAGGTCTTGGCGGACGGCAGCCCCGCCCTCTGTCTCTTCCCCCTGCTCGTGACGAGAGAGGTAGTGACGTGTCCAAGCGTAGGCGTTCGCCTGCCCCGAGTCAGCCTCGATACGACGTGGGTCAGTACCGGTTCGCCCCGTCCACCGGCGTGCGTCAACCGGTCACCGTGGGCCTGACCGTGGCCGCCGTCGTCCTCTACGCCAAGCATGGTTGGTCGGGTCTGGTCGTGCCGCTGGTGCTGGCGTCGGCGGTGTCGGCGCTGTGGCGGTGGCGCGATGAGGCGTCGTGGTGGCGGTGGTGCGCGGGGCCGCTGCTCGGCCGGTTCCGGCAGGTTGCCCGTCCTGCCCGAGCTGCTGCGGGTGCGCTCGGATCAGGCCCTCGACCTGCTGACCGTGCCTGCCTCAGCGAACCGGCCGACCACATCCGCACCCGCGTCGACCCGGCCCGGAGGTAACCCGATGTCCCTCAAGCGCTTCTTCCTCGGCACCCACCGACTCAAGCCGCTGCACATCAACCTCAACGACTCCCCGGACCGACTCGCCGCAGCCCTCCACGGCCTGGCCAACATGGTCCACCGCCGCGACGACCTCGACGGCCAACGCATCCGCATCACCCTGACCATCCGCATCCCCGAGGACTACTACCAATGACCCGCCACCGCGCCGAGCCCGGCACGCGGCGTGATCGTTGACCGTGGAATATCGAAGGCCCTGGTTGGGACCGTAGTCCTGACCAGGGCCTTCGCGTTGGAGCGGGTGACGGGAATCGAACCCGCACTGTCAGCTTGGGAATTGACGATGGGCGGCAGGTCATGGGACCGGCTGCCTGGTCACGGCGGTCCCTGGTGGCCTGGGTTGACCTTGGTTGTCCTGGCCTAATGGCACGCTAATGGCACGGGCTACCCGTCCTCGAACGCCTCGTCATGCCACCGGAAACCGGCCTCGTCGTCCTCGATGCTCAACAAGAACTCGGCCACCGGGCGGCCGTCCGGATGGGTCATCGTGACGGCGCCCCGTACGGCGTCGTAGGCGCGCTCCATGCCCTCGTCGTCCCCTGCGTCGACGGCAGCGCTGTAATTCACGAAGAGCGGCCGTAGCGGCTCGAAACCGGGTAGCGGGCGGAATCGGCCGTACGTCCAGGGGAAGTCGTGAGTCTGCTCGTCGATCTCGCCGACCAGATCGG
>NZ_JBNCLB010000015.1:0-163354 GCF_049841815.1 Micromonospora sp. DT233
CTGCAGCCAAGATCAGCCACTACGCCCGACAAGCCCTCACAGAACCGTGAAACGGATCTCCTGCTGGAGTACTAAGGCGGCGGTGGTGGCGCCCGAATCCCGTGAGGCCGCTCACGCCGGAGCGGAATCGGGCATCCGCGTCGTCGGGGCGCAGCGGCCGACGCAATTCCCCGACGATCACGACCCGCTGTTCCGGATGGTCGCCGCTGTGCCCGAAAAGGCAGGCGTCCCATTGATGCAAGTCAGCTCCGACTGTGTCGGAAGGAAAGCGAATGACGGACGTTTAAGCAGTTCACAGGGGGTTGGCAGGGCGGCGACCGGCCAGTAATGTCGGCGCGTCCGGTGCGGTAACCGATCGCAGGAGGCGACGCCGCGCCGACCCGCTCAATCGTCGACGAACGAACCGGGGACCCAGTGCACATGTGGGGTGAATCCGCGGGCCACGGCCCGCGGTAGGGCGATCTTCCCGCCCGAATCCGTCAGCTAACCCGGTAGGCGGTCTCGGAAGGAGTGCCATTCTCGTGCAGCACGACCCCATCCCTCGGTTGTTCCTCCAGCGCGGCCGCCCGGCGCCCGCGCCCGTCGCCCCCGGGCCGACGAGCTGACCGCCGCCCCCGCCCGCCTGCCCGGCTGAGCCGGGCGTCCACCCACAGCGGTCCCCACCGGCGGCGTGGCATCACGCCCGCGTCGCCGTGCGCCCCCGCACGCCCGGGTGCCCCCGCTGCCCGCCCCTCGTCCTTGGAGGAACACGTGAACGCCCATCTCAAGCAGAAGCTGCGGCGGTTCGCCATCGAGCGCCCGTACCAGGTCGTCGCCGGCTCGGCGGCGGCGCTGGTGCTGGCCTCCGGCACCGGCCTGCTGCTGACCGGCGGCGACGACGCCGCGCCGCGCACCACCCCGGCGGCCGAGGTCGGCGCGGTGAGCCCGACCCAGGCCGGCCCCGCCGCGAGCGCGTCGCCGAGCGCCACCGGGTCACCGAGCGCCACCCCGGACCCGGACCTGACCGGCACGGCCGACCCGAGCAGGAGCACGGCCGACAAGGCTACGGAGAGCAGGACCATGGCTGCCAGGGCCAAGACCGCCGCGAAGCCGGCCGCCGCGAGGACGCCGTCGGCGAAGAGCCTCGACTACGACTACGCGGCCCAGATCAACTACTACTACTGCGGCCCGGCGGCGGTACGCAACGCGCTCTCCGCCAGCGGCGTCGAGACCACCCAGGACGGCCTGGCCGCCGAGCTCGGTACCACCGAGATGGGCACCAACTCGGCCGAGGACACCACCCGGGTGCTCAACGAGATGGTCCCGGGCAACCCGTACCGGACCCGGGCGATCCCGGGCGGTGCCGCCGACTCGGCGCAGACCGAGCGGATGCGTACCGACGTGGTGGCGGCGATCGCCGACGGTCGCGGTGTCGTGGCGAACGTCGCCGGCGACGTGGTCGACCTCGACGGAGGCTGGCACTCGTTCCCCGGCGGCCACTACGTCGCCGTGGTCGGCTACCGCAACGACGGCCGCACCGTGCGCATCGCCGACTCGGCCGACGCGTCCCTGCCGTCGTACTGGATCAGCATCACCACGCTGGCCGACTGGACCGCCACCCGGGGCTACTCGGCCTGACCGGCGCGACCCGCACCCCCGCCCCCGCAGCTCAGGGGGTGGGGGTGAGTGGCGTGCGGGGGGCGGGCGCCAGCGGGGCGACCCCGGCGGCGTCCAGTTCCCGGCGGGCCGCCGCGAGGAACGCCTCGGCGTACCCGTGCTGCGGGAAGTCGCCCAGGTAGCGGGCGCGGGTGACCCAGCGGGCCGCCGCGCGGGGGTCGGCGTCGAGCAGGTCGCCCAGCACCTCGTCGAGGTTGCCCGCGTCGCGGCGCAGCACGTAGCCGGAGGCGGCCAGCGGGAACCGCTGCGCGAACCGGTCGCCCTCGCCGACCATGTCGGTGACCGCGTACGGCTTGCCCGAGTAGAGGTAGTCGGAGATCACCCCGGAGACGTCCGAGACCAGCGCGTCGGAGCGGTTGACGCACTCGACCAGGGAGAGGTCCCGCCCGGCCGCCGCGCCCCAGAGGTGCTGCCGCCCGGTGCGGGCCCGGTCGGCGGCCAGCAGCTCCGTGAGCCGGGCGAGCTGCCGCGCCGACGCCGGGTTCTGCCCGGTGTACGGGTGGGCGCGCAGGATCACCGTCGCGCCCCGGGCCAGCAGCCCTCGCACGATCGCCTCGCCCACCGGCAGCGAGCAGTAGTTGGCGTCGGCGTTGTGCCCCGTCCAGGTCGGGGTGTAGAGCACCGTCGGGTGCGCCAGGGCGGTGACCTGCTCCCGGCGTACCTCGATCGACTCGACCTGCGGGCGGCCGACCACCACGAACTTCTCCGCCGGGATCTCCACCCCGGCGCGGGCGTACCGCTCGATCGCCGCCGGACCGGCCACGAAGATCCGGTCGAAGATCGCCGAGACCGGGTTGGCGCTGGGCGCCTTGTCGCTGTCGCCGTGGTGGAGCTGCACGTGGGTGAGCTGGCCGAACCGGATGCAGTGGCTGTTCTTCGCCCCGTGGTTGACGTAGAACGCCACCTTCAGGCTCGGCACCAGCGCCTCGTCCATCGTCTTGGTGGTGGGGCAGTAGACCACCGGCGCGGTGGTGGCCGCCGCGATCGGGGCGAACAACTCCGGCTCCCGGACCATCACCACGAACGGCCGGCCGATCCGCTCCAGGTACGGCAGCCACATGGTGACCTGGTACTCCGAGCCGGGCGGGGCGGAGAAGTGCAGCAGGAACTCCGGCCGGTGCGCCCGCAGCGCGGCGGCCACCGCCCCGCCACCGGCCCCGGGGCGCAGCCGCCGCCGGGCCAGGTCGGCCGCCACCGCGCCGGCGCCCGCGCCGACGACCAGGGCCAGGGCCAGGGCGACGGCCGCCGGCGCCACCAGGGCGGCGAGCGCCGCCACGGCGGCCAGCAGCACCAGCAGGGCGTCGCCCAGCCGGGCGGCGACCAGCGGGGTCCACGACCGCACCGGCAGGTTGGCCGCCCGGATCTCCAGGTCGCCGGCCTGCCGCAGCGGCCCGACCAGCAGCACCAGCCCCAGCAGCACCAGCGCGGTCGCGGCCAGCGCCGGGTCGAAGCCGGCGTCGAGCCGCCGGGCGTACCCGATCAGGATGCCGGCCGCCAGCAGCACCGACTCGGCGGTGCTGTCGGCGGCCGGGCGGACCCGGCGCTCCCAGCCGGCGGCGGCCAGCGCCGCCACCGCGAGGGCCAGCCCCCAGCCGGTCGCGCCGGTCAACGCGAGGACGCAGAACGCCAGCACCGCCAGGCCGGTGGTCGCCACCCGGGCGGTCAGCTTCCTGACCAGGTCACCACGCATGTCGCTGTCCGCTTCTTCCGCCCGTCGCGGTGGTCGTGGCCGCTCAGCCGGCCGGGGCCGGGGCGACCGCCGGGGTGCCCTGGGCGGGCACGGCCGCGGCCGGCCCCTCGCCCGGCGCCCGCCGCACGTCGATGACCTGCCCGGTCAGCCCGGAGATCAGCACGTCCAGCGACGACTGGGCGACGGTCTCGGCGGCCAACAACGTGTGCTCCGGCTCCTCGCCGAACGCCTTGGTGCGCATCGGGGTGGCGGTGCGCTCCGGGTTGATGCAGTTGACCCGCACGCCGAGCTCGGCCCACTCGTCCGACAGCGCCTGGGTCAGGTTGACCAGCGCGGCCTTGGTGGCCGAGTAGAGCGCGTAGCGGGCCCGGCCCCGGGTGTACGAGCTGGACGTGTAGAGCAGCAGCTGACCCTTGGTCTGCCGCAGGTAGGGCAGGGACTGCCGGGCGATGGTGACCGGGCCGACGAAGTTGACGTGCAGGACCCGGTCCATGGTCTCCTGGTCCATCTCCGCCAGCTCGCCCTTCTCCAGGATGCCGGCGGTGACCACCACGTGGTCGATCCGGCCGGTGGCCTCGAAGGCGGTCTTCAGCGCGGCCTCGACGTCCTCGGCGCGCTCGACGTGGGTGCCGGTGGTGGAGCGGCTGAACGGGAAGACCTGCGCGCCGTGGCGGCGGGCCAGCTCGGTCAGCTCGTGGCCGATGCCGTAGCTGCCGCCGAAGACGACGATGGTCCGGCCGGTCAGCTCCTCGGCGTAGCCGTGGTCGCTGAGCCGGGGCGCCTGCGCGGCGGCGAGCTGGAAGAGCTTGTCGGCCAGGTGCACGTCGACCGGGTGGGTGACCTTGATGTTGTCGTCCGAGCCGGCGATCACCTTGATCGGGGTGCCGGGCAGGTAGCGCAGCACCACGCCGCAGTCGTCGGTGGCGGCGAAGTCCGGGTCGCCCTCGGCGATCCGGTACGCCTCGCGGATCGTGCCGGAGCGGAACGCCTGCGGGGTCTGCCCCCGGCGCAGGCTGGACCGCACCGGGATGTCGGTGATGCAGTCGTCGGCGTCGACCTGGATGATCGTGTCGGCCGAGGGGATCGCCACGTCGACCGCCGAGTACGTCCAGAGCGCGTTGACGCACTCCCGGACGATCCGGCCGCTGAGCAGCGGGCGCACCGCGTCGTGGAAGAGGATGTTGACGTCGCCCTCGCCCACGGCGTCCAGGGCGATGCGGGTGGTGGCGTTGCGGGTCTCACCACCGGCGATGACCTTGCTGACCTTGCGGAACCCGGCCTTGTCGACGATCTGCTGGGCGTCGTCGACGTGCCCGACGGCCATCAGCACGATGATCTCGTCGATCTCGGGGGCCGCCTCGAAGACCGCCAGGGTGTGCTCGATGATCGGCTTGCCGGCGATCTTCAGCAGCTGCTTCGGGATGCCCAGGCCAAGCCGGGTCCCGGTGCCACCGGCCAGCACCACCGCCACCGTCCGCGAGGGCCGCCACGGTGCCGGGGTCTCCGGTGCGGCGTCCGGGCCAGTGGTGTGGTCCTGCGTCATTGCCGATCCTCACTCTCGGGGAATGTCACAACATCGGGTGACGGCCGTGTGCGGCCGGGTGAACCATAACGCCCCCACCGCGCCGCCCCGCAGGGACGACGCGGCGGGGCAGGCACCGTGCGCACGCCCGAACCCTACTTGCCGTTGGAGAAGTCCTCGTACGCGCGCAGCACCTCGTCGGTCGGCCCGTCCATCCGCAGCTCGCCCGATTCCAGCCAGATCGTCCGCTCGCAGGTGTCCCGGACCGAGGAGAGCTGGTGGCTGACCAGGAAGACCGTGCCGGCGCCCTCCCGCAGCTCCCGGACCCGCTGCTCGCTGCGCTTGCGGAAGCCCTTGTCGCCGGTGGCGAGGGCCTCGTCGATCAGCAGCACGTCGTGCTTCTTGGCCGCGGCGATGGAGAACCGCAGCCGGGCCGCCATGCCCGAGGAGTACGTCTTCATCGGCAGCGAGGCGAAGTCGCCGCGCTGGTTGATGCCGGAGAACTCGATGACCTCCGGGGCCAGCCGCTGCACGTCGTCGGGGTGCATGCCCATGGCCAGGCAGCCCAGGGTGACGTTGCGTTCCCCGGAGAGGTCGTTGAGCAGGGCGGCGTTGACGCCCAGCAGGGACGGCTGGCCCTGGGTGTAGACCGCGCCCCGGTTGACCGGCAGCAGGCCGGCGATGGCCCGCAGCAGGGTGGACTTGCCGGAGCCGTTGCTGCCGATCAGCCCGATCGCCTCGCCCCGGTACGCGGTGAAGCTGACCCCCTTGACCGCGTGCACCTCGCGGATGTTCGGCGCGGAGGTGCGCGAGACGATCCGGCGCAGCGCCGCCACCGGGCTGCTGCCCCCGGT
Organism: Micromonospora sp. DT233; assembly: GCF_049841815.1. Taxonomy (NCBI): domain Bacteria; kingdom Bacillati; phylum Actinomycetota; class Actinomycetes; order Micromonosporales; family Micromonosporaceae; genus Micromonospora; species Micromonospora sp. DT233. The sequence goes on from NZ_JBNCLB010000015.1 coordinate 5,723, forward strand.
GCCACCCTTGTGCACCCGGTAGATCACGTGCGCGTCGTCGACCACCACGGTCGGGACACGGTCGACGATCCGGGGCAGCGTGACGGTGACGTCGTTGGACGCCTCGATGTAATCAACCACGGCCGTACTCCTGTTCGCCCCGCCAGAAGTAGATGAAACCACCCACGCCCACCAGCACCGCCCAGCCCACCGCGTACGACCACGCCTGCAGCATCGAGGTGTTGAGCAGCGGTGCGCCCTCCAGCAGCGCGTGCCGGGCCAGCTCGATGAAGACCAGCATCGGGTTGGCCTCGACCAGCTTGGTCGCCCAGGACGGCAGGTTCTCCTCGAACAGCGCCACGTTGTAGAGCACGCCGGAGCCGTACATCCAGGTGCGCAGGACGAACGGCATCACCTGCTTGACGTCGGCGACCTTCGAGCCGATGCGGGCCACCGCCATGGTGAGCCCGGCGTTGAAGACCGCCTGGAGCAGCACGATCGGGATCAGCAGCAGCCACTCGAGGGTGATCGGCTCGCCGGTGACCAGCACGATGCCGAGCAGCACCACCAGCGAGGCCAGCAACTGCTGGAACTGGGTGAGCATGACCGCCAGCGGCAGGCAGGCCCGGGGGAAGTGCAGCGCCCGGATCAGCCCGAGGTTGCCGGTGATCGACGTGGTGCCGTGCTGCGCCGCGGCCTGGGTGAAGCTGAAGATGAACAGCCCGGTGGTCAGGTACGCGATGAAGTTCGGGATGCTCTTCTGCTCCAGCACCAGGCCGAAGATCAGGTAGTAGACCGCCGCGTTGGTCAGCGGGGTCAGCACCTGCCAGAGCTGCCCGAGCCGGGCGTTGCTGAACGAGGCGACCAGCTTGGCGTTCGAGTACGCGGCGATGAAGTGCCGGTAGGTCCACAGGCGGCGGGTGTACTCCGCCAGGGACGGCCGCTCGCCGGCGACCCGCAGCCCGTACCGGGCGGCCAGTTGCGCCTGGGTCAGGCCGGCGTCTGGGTCGGCCAGCGCGGTGTTGGCCATGGGATGGGCGCTCCGATCTTTCGAACCAACGGGATGCGCGCGACGATCGATTCGAGGGTGGCCGGTGCGGGGAGCGCCGCCTCGTCGCTGGGTGGAAGGTAGTCCATGAACACGTCGGGACGCAACCGTAGCGTCGTTGCGGTACATTGTCCCACGTGACCGCCGAAGAGAGCCTCCCGTGACCCCCGAGACGAGTCTGCCGTGACCACCCCCAAGAGGCGGGCGCCGGCCGGCGCGGCGGTCCTCCGCAGCGAGATCACCACGGCCATCCGACGCGCCCTCATGCAGGAGCTCGCCGCCGTCGGCTACGGCCGGCTCTCCATCGAGGCGGTCGCCCGGCGGGCCGGGGTGAGCAAGACCGCGATCTATCGGCGGTGGAGCTCGAAACTGCAACTGGTCGTGGAGATCGTCGTCGCCGCGGCCGGCGGCAAACTGCCACCGTTGGACACCGGCAGCCTACGCGGCGACCTCAGCCTGCTCTTCCAGGTGGGCGCGCACGCCCTGGGCCACCCGCTGGCCTCGCAGATCATCCCCGACCTGTTGGCCGAGGCGGCCCGCAACCCCGAGATCGAGGGGGCCCTGCAGGCGGTGCTGCGGGCCAAGCAGGAGGAGGTCGTCGGTTCGCTGGTCGCGCGGGCCGTCCGCCGGGGCGAGGTGTCCGCCGACGTCGATCCCGAGGCGGCCGTGGACCTCATCGTCGGGCCGCTCTACTGGCGGCTGGCCATCCACCGCTCGGTCCCGAGCGAGGCGTACCTCGACGCGCTGGTGGAGTCCGTGGCCGCCGGCCTGCGGGCGGCCCCGGCCGTGCCCCGGCAGCGCGACGCCGCCCTGCCGGCCGCCTCGGCCTGAGCCGTCCCACCGGCCGGCCCGGGGTGAGCCGCCTCAGCGGCCGGCGTCCAGGGGCAGCCGGGACACGATGTGCCGGGCGATCTCCAGCGAGCTGGTCGCGGCGGGGGAGGGCGCGTTGAGCACGTGCACCTGCCGGTGCGCCTCCACGATCAGGAAGTCGTCGACCAGGGCCCCGTCGGGCCGGATCGCCTGGGCCCGCACCCCGGCCCCGGCCCGGACGATGTCGGCCGGGGTCAGCTCCGGCACCAGCCGGGCCAGGCTCGCCGCGAAGCGCCGCTTCGACAACGACCGGGCCACCTCGGTCAGCCCGTACCGGTAGTGCCGGCGGCCCAGCGCCCACAGCCCCCGGTAGGACAGCTCGTCGACGACGTCGCGGGGGCTGATCCGCCCCCACGAGTAGCCCTCCCGCGCGGTGGCCAGCACGGCGTTCGGCCCGGCGTGCACGCTGCCGTCGATCATCTTCGTCAGGTGCACCCCGAGGAACGGGAAGCTCGGGTCCGGCACCGGGTAGATCAGCCCCCGCACCAGGTCGCGGCGCTGCGGGGTGAGCTCGTAGTATTCGCCCCGGAACGGGATGATCCGCACCGGGGTGGGCACCCCGGCCAGCCGGGAGATCCGGTCGGCGTGCAGCCCCGCGCAGTTGATCAGCACGTCCGCGACCACCTCGCCGCCGGTGCTGGTCACCACCACCCCATCGGGCCGGTCGGCCACCCCGGTCACCTCGGCGCGGGTGCGCAGGTCCGCCCCGGCGGCGGCCAGCAGCTCGGCCAGCTTGCGGCAGACCGCGCCGAAGTCGACGATCCCCGTCGAGGCGACGTGCAGGCCGGCCACCGCCGCCACGTGCGGCTCGTGCTCGGCGACCTCGGCCGCCCCGATCAGCCGCACCGGCAGGCCGTTGGCCGTCGCCCGCTCGTGCAGGGCACGCAGCCGGGGCAGCTCCGCCGCGTCGGTGGCGACGATCAACTTCCCACAGATGTCGTACGACAGCCCGTACGCCGCGCAGAACTCCACCATCGACGCGCTGCCGGCCTTGCACATCGTCGCCTTCAGGCTGCCCGGCTGGTAGTAGACCCCGGCGTGGATGACGCCCGAGTTGTGGCCGGTCTGGTGCGCCGCCCAGCCCGCCTCCTTCTCCAGCACCGTGACCGAGTCGCCGGGGCGGTCGGTCACCAGCCGGTGCGCCACCGCCAGCCCGACGATGCCGCCGCCCACCACCACGAATCTGGTCATCCCGATCCCCCTGCCCGCCTCGCGCCCGCCCCGGCGAGGACGACCGATGGTAACCACGCCCCGGCGCGCCCGATTCGTCGCCGCTGACCGGGGTTGGCCTACACTCACCGGGTCCGTCTTCGAGGGAGTCACATGTCAGACGACGTCATCGCGCTCGGCCAGCCCACTGTCGGCGAGGCGGAGCTCGCGGCGATCGCCGAGGTGTTCGCCTCGGGTTGGCTGGCGGGCGCGGGGCCCACCTGCCGGCGGTTCGAGGAGCGGTTCGCCGCCGCCACCGGCACCGCCGCGGCGCTGGCGACCAACAACTGCGGCTCGGCCCTGCACCTGGCGCTGCTCACCCTGGGCGCCGGCGCGGGCGACGAGGTCATCGTCGGCGACTACACCTTCCCGGCCACCGGGCACGCGGTGATGTGGGCGGGGGCGAAGCCGGTCTTCGCCGACGTGCGCCCCGACATCTGGACGGTCGACCCGGCCGCCGTCGAGGCCGCCATCACCCCCCGCACCGCCGGCATCATCGCCGTCGACGTCGCCGGGCAGCCGGCCGACTACGACGAGCTGCGGGCCATCGCCGACCGGCACGGGCTCTTCCTGATCGAGGACGCCGCCTGCGCGGCGGGCGCCACCTACAAGGGCCGGCCCGCCGGCAGCCTCGCCGACGTCGCCGCGTTCAGCTTCCACGGCCGCAAGGGCATCACCGCCGGCGAGGGCGGGGCGCTCGTCTCCGACCGGGAGGACCTGGTCGCCCACGCCCGCAAGCTGCACACGTACGGCATCGAGGGGGCGCTGACCCGGGCCGCCTCCACCGACCTGCCGATCCCGACCTTCGACGAGCTGGGCTACAACTACCGGCTCTCCGACGTCGCCGCCGCCATCATGCTCGCCCAGCTCGACCGGCTGCCCGACCTGATGGCCACCAAGCGGCGCATCGCCGCCCGCTACGGCGAGCTGCTCAAGGGCGTCGACCTGGTGACCGTGCCGGCCGAGCTGCCCGACCGCGAGCACCCCTGGCAGGCGTACATCCTCACCCTCGACCCCTCGGTGGACCGGGGCGCGGTGGCCGCTCGGCTGCGCCAGCGCGGCGTGCAGTGCAACTTCGGCACGTACGCCTCGCACGTGCAGCCGCTCTACGGCGCACCGGCGCACCCCTGCCCGGTGTCGGCCGACGTCTTCGCCCGCCACCTGGCGATCCCGATGCACGCCAACCTGACCGACGAGCAGGTCGACCGGGTCGCCGCGACCGTACGCGAGGTCGTCGCCTCGGTCGCCGCCGGTCGCTGACCAGCCTGAGAAGGGAAACTGACCCCATGACCAAGAAGGTCTTCATCACCGGCGGGGCGGGCTTCATCGGCCTGCACGTCATTCCGCTGCTGTTGGAGAAGGGCTACGAGGTCCGCATCTTCGACAACATGGCGCGCGGCGACCGGGCCCGGGTCAACGAGCTGGTCGCCACCGGCAAGGTCGACCTGGTCGAGCAGGACGTGCGCTACGGCGGCGCGGTGCACCAGGCGATGAAGGGGTGCAGCCACGTCATCCACTTCGCCACGGTGTCGATCAACAAGAGCCAGGCCGACCCGTACGAGTCGATCGACATCAACATGGTCGGCAACAACAACGTCTTCGCCGCCGCCGCCGACCACGGCGTGCAGCGGCTGGTCTTCGCCTCCTCCGCGTCGGTCTACGGCGACCCGGAGAAGCTGCCGATGCACGAGGACGACCGGCTGCACCCGCTCACCCCGTACTGCATCTCCAAGCGCGCGGGGGAGGACCTGCTCGGCTTCTACCAGCGCAGCAAGGGACTGTCCTGGATGGCCCTGCGGTTCTTCAACGTCTACGGCCCGGGTCAGAAGATCGAGGCGTACTACACCAGCGTCATCAACACCTTCATCCAGCGGCTGCGCGCCGGGCAGGCCCCGATCATCGACGGCAAGGGCGAGCAGTCGATGGACTTCATCCACGTCACCGACCTGGCCCGGGGCGTGGTCGCCGCGCTGGAGTCGGAGCGGGACAACATGCCGGTGAACATCGGCACCGGCGTGGACACCTCCATCGCCCAGCTCACCAAGATCCTGATTCAGGCGGTGGGCACCGACGTGGAGCCCATCTTCAACCCGCGCGACGTGCTGGTCAGCCGGCGGGCCGCGGACATCGGCCGGGCCCGCGAGGTGCTCGGCTGGGAGCCGCGGATCACCGTCGAGGAGGGCATGCACGAGCTGGTCCGCAACTCGGCAGGTTGAGACGCGTTCGCCACCGGATCGGCAACCGGGTGTCCGCCGGCGCGAGCGCTACGGTGCTGACGGGCTGACCATCGACGTCCCGTCCGGAGATTGACCCTGGGTGGCGACGAGGAGGCCCGGTGAGCTTTGCTCACCGGGCCTCCTCGTCGAGTCGATGGCCGACTCAGAGCACCAAGCCGCCGTCGACGCCGATGACCTGACCGGTCACGAAGGCGGCGTCGTCGCTGAGCAGGAAGCGGATCACCCGGGCCACGTCGTCCGGGCGGCCGAGCCGGCGCAGCGCGGTGTCGCCGATCCGCCGCTCGATCAGGTCGGCCGGCAGGTGCCGGATCATGTCGGTGTCGATGAGCCCGGGTGCGACGGCGTTGACGCGGATGCCGCGCGGCCCCAGTTCCTTCGCCGCGGAGCGGGCGACCGACGCCACGGCCGCCTTCGAGGCCGCGTACGCCGTCTGCCCAGCGCTGCCCCGCTCGCCCACGATGGAGGCGAGCAGGACGATCGCGCCGCTCCTCTTGCGCATCATCACCCGCGCGGCGGCCTGGACGGTGGAGATGGTCCCCGCGACGTTGGTGTCGAGCATCCGGCTGACCAGATCCGGCTTGATCATGCCGATCAGCGCGTCCTCCAGCACGCCGGCGTTTGCCACCAGCGCGTCGATCCGGCCGTGCTCGGAGGCGATCGTCTTGAACACCGCGCTCACCGCGTCGGGGTCGGTCACGTCGAGCGGGTGGCTCGCGGCGGCGCCGATCTCCTTGGCGACCTGCTGGGCCCGGTCGCCGTCACGCCCGGTGACGACGACCGAGGCGCCGGCGGCGACCAGCGCCTCGGCGGTGGTCCGGCCGATCCCGCGGGTGCCGCCGGTGACCACGGCCACCCGGTCGTGCAGGGGACCCCTCGGATCAGTCACGGACGCCCATCCCGGAGAGCATGTCCCGCGCGACCTTGAAGCTGCTCATGTCGATGACCTGCTCGGTGTCGAGCTGGACGTCGAACTCGTCCTCGATCGCACCGACGAGCGTCATGTGGCCCAACGAGTCCCACTGCTCGATCTCGCGGTATTTGAGGTTCTCCACGTCGGTGCCCTCGGGGAGCTCCAAGGCGTCGACGAACACGGCGCGGAGCCGGTGGGACAGCGACATGGTCACTCCTTGTCCGTTGAAATGATCTTGGTCCAGGCGGCGAGCTCTTCGGCCACCTCGACTGGCAGGCCGGCGGGAAGCTCCGACCGGCCCTTGAGGAAGGTCTCGAATCGGTCGATCACGTCGTCGGCGCAACCGCGCCGGGACAGCCCCACCCGGTTGACCCCGCTGACCCGCGCGGGGTTGCCGACGGTGATCGTGAAGGGTTCGACGGCGCGGCGCACGGCCGAGCCCATCCCGACCATCGCGCCCGGCCCGACCTGACCGCGCTGGTGGACCACGGTGCCCATGCCGATGTTCGCCCAGGACCAGACGTGGGTGTGCCCGCCGAGCTGGACCGCGTCGGAGAGGGTCACCGCGTCGTCGAGCACGCAGTCGTGGCCGACGTGGCTGCGCGCCAGCAGGTAGCAGCCGTCGCCGATCCGGGTGGTCTCCTGAGTCCCCTGGTTGACGGTGACGAACTCCCGGATGACGTTGTTGTCACCGATCACCACACCACCGCCGTCGGGCTCGCCGTCCCAGGCCGTCGGGTGTGGCCCGCCCCGGTACTCGGCCGGCGTCCCGACCACCACGTGCGGAGCGAACCAGTTGCCGTTTCCGATCCGGCAGGGGCCGACGATGACGCTGTAGGGGCCGACGACGTTGTCGTCGCCGAGCTCCACGTCAGTGCCGATCACGGCGGTGGGATGGATTTTGTTGACCATGCATGTCCGCCCTTGGCCTTCGGCCGAGCGGATCGTAGCCGCCCGTGACCGGTTGGGTTTCGGTCGGCCAGCCTACCGGACCGAGAAGCGGCGGCCGGCTCCCGGGATCGCTGCTCCCGGCGCTCTGCCCCGCTTCGGTCGGCCGTTCGGAAGGGCGCAGGCAGGGCGTTCGTTGCGCTGGCGGGAATGTCCCGGGGAGCGGGCGGTCCACGGTGGCCCCCGAGGTGTTGAGGTAGCGTGGCGAGGCACGGCCGGGGTCGCTCCGGCTGGTACTCACCATTTGGTCTAGATTCATCCCCGGTGACGCCGTTCCCCGCCGCAGCCAATAGGAGCTACCCACCGTGCGGATCGCTGTTGTCAACAACTTCTTCCCACCTAGGCCGGGCGGCAGCTCCCACCTGGCCGCCGGGCTGGCGGCGCGGTACGCGGCGGCGGGTCACGAGGTGCTGGTGCTGACTGCGGCGTACCAGGACGCCCCGGCGGAGGAGGAGCGTGACGGGTACCGGCTGGTCCGCCTGCCCGCGATGCCGATGCCGCAGCTCGGCCTCGCGATCGACTTCGACATGGCGTTCACCTTGGCCCGTCCGGGTAACCTGCGCCGGGTGACGCGCCTGCTGGACGACTTCAGGCCGGACGTCATTCATCAGCACGGGCAGTTCTTCGACCTGACCTGGCTCTCCGGCTGGTACGCGCGCCGGCGCAAGGTTCCGGCGCTGCTGTCGGTGCACACGCGGCTCGAAAGCCCGGACCCGAAATACATGGCACTGTTCAAGGGCCTGGACCGGTTCGTGGTCAAGCCGATCCTGCGTCGCTACCGCCCGCGCTACGTGATCATGGATGAGTTGTCCGGCGCATACTGCGCGAAGCGGTACCTCGCCACCCGGGACGAGTTCGAATACATTCCCGTCGCGGTGGAACCGATCCGATTCGCGGGCCCTCCGACGCGCGACGTCCGCGCCGACTACGGCATCGGTGACGACCCGCTGATCGTCTCGCTCGGGCACGTGATCCAACTCCGTCACCGGCTGCCCCTGATCGAGGCCCTTCCCGCGATCCTGGCCAAGCACCCACGGACCAGGGTGATGATGGTCGGCCGGGTCTACTACGACGCGTTCCTCAAGCGGGCGGCCGAGCTGGGCGTCTCCGACGCCGTCATCAGCACCGACGCGGTGCCTCCCGGCGATGTGCCGTCCTTCTTCGCCGCTGCGGACATCGTGGCCCACGACCTGCAGGGCGGCGGCTTCGGCACGGCGAGCCTGGAGGCGATGGCGTCGGGCCGGGCCACGATCGGCACGGTGACCGAGACCAACTTCCCGGCCGTACGCCTACGCAACTGGGAGAACTTCGTGCTGGTCCGGCCGAACGACTCGGCTGACCTCGCGAACGCCGTGATCCGGCTGCTCGATGAGCCGGAGGAGCGGGAGTGGATTGCCAAGCGTCAGCAGGAGCTGGTGTTCTCGCACTTCACCCTCGACGTGGTCAGCCGCCAGCACCTCGACGTCTTCGAGCGGATGGTGGGGGAGCGCGCGTGACGATCTTTTCCGACGACGAGCGCAGCAACCGTCTGCGGCCCGGCATCCTGAACGACTTCGTCGGTGGCTTCCTCAACGACGTGGAACGGGCGCGGTACCTTGGCCTGCCCGAGACGACCCGGATCCGTGAGCGGACGAAGATCGTCAGCCCGGAGAACCTCGTCATGGGTGAGCACTGCTGGATCGGGGAGAACACGGTTCTCGACGCCAGCGGCGGCCTGGAGATCGGCGAGCACACCAGCATCGGCCTGAACTGCCTGGTGTTCACCCACTCCAGCTGGTTGGCGAACATGATGCTGGAGAACCACTCCGGCAGCGATCTCATCGAGCGCAAGCCGGTGCGGATCGGCAAGGGTTGTTTCATCGGTGGCAACAGCGTGATCATGATGGGAGTCACCATCGGTGACTGCGCCACGGTCAGCCCGCTGTCGGTGGTGACCAAGGACGTTCCGGCCTACAGTCTGGTCTCGGGCAACCCGGCGCGGGTCTTCCAGCGCTACGACGAGAAGCACATCCAGGCTGAGGCCGAACGTGTCCGCGCGGAGAACGCCGCCCGGCGGGCGGAGGCGCAGGAGCGCGGGGAGACGACGGTCTGGGGCTCACCCGCCGGGCACCGCGACCCCGCCGGGCACCGCGACGGACAGTGACGAAACCTACCCATCCAAACGGAGTACATGCGACATGCCCCTCAGCGACCGTCTGCGCACCGTCTTCGTGGAAGCCCTGGAGCTTCCCGAGGGCACCGATGTGGAGAACCTCAACTACCGCGACATCGACCAGTGGGACTCCCTCGGCCACATGACCCTGGTCGCCGCGATCGAGGACGAGTTCGAGGTCCAGCTCGACACCGAGCAGGTCATCGACATGAGCAGCTTCAAGGTCGCCCTCGACACGCTGCGGGGTCTCGGCGTCGATGAGTGAGCTGACCGGCCGGGTGGCCCTGGTCACCGGCGGCACCCGTGGCATCGGCCTGGCCACCGCACGGGCTCTGGCTGGGGCGGGCGCCACCGTCGTGCTCACCGGCCGCGACGCCGACCGAGCCGAGGCGGTGGCCAAGGAGTTCGGCGCGCACGGGCTGGGCCTGGACGTGGCCGACTTCGACGCGGTGGGCGCCACGGTCAAGCGGGTGACCGCCGAGCACGGCGGGCTGGACGTGCTGGTCGCCAACGCCGGGATCATGGAGAGCGGGCTGCTCGGCATGCTTCGCGCCGACGACGTGCGCCGCACCCTGGACGTGAACGTCGCCGGGGCGGTCGCGGCCGTCCAGGCCGCCGGCCGGGCGATGGCCCGCAAGCGCAGGGGGGCCGACGGCACCGAGCGCAGGGGCGGGGCCATCGTGCTGCTGGCCTCGGTGGTCGGCACGTACGGCGCGGCCGGCCAGTCGGTGTACGCGGCGTCGAAGGCCGCCGTCGCCGCACTGGCCCGCTCCGCCGCGCGGGAGCTGGGTCCCCGGGGCATCCGGGTCAACGCCGTCGCGCCCGGGGTGATCCGCACCGACCTGACCGCCGCGCTGCCGGCCGAGGTGCTGGACCGGCAGGCGTCGGCGGCCGCGCTCGGCCGGTTGGGCGAGCCCGACGACGTGGCCGACGTGATCCGGTTCCTCGTCGGCGACGCGGCCCGCTACGTGACGGGGCAGGTGCTCGGCGTCGACGGGGGGCTCGTGCCGTGAGCCTGATCGCCCCGACCGCCCGGCTGGTCGACGCCGCCACCGGGGCGGTCCTCGGCGGGCCCGACCTCGCCGCCGAGGCCGACCGGCACGCCGCCGCGTACGCCGGGTTGCCGCCCGGGGTGGTCTTCGCCCGCAGCGGCACCACCGTCGCGGCGGTGCTGCGCTACGCCGGCGCGTGGCGCGCGGAGCGCCCGGTGGCGCTGCTCGACCCGGGGCTGGACCCGGCCGTGCTGGCCGACTTCGTCGGGCGCTTCGCCCCGGCGGTCGTGGTGGGCCTGGCCGAGGGCGGCGCGGGCGACGACCCGGGCGGGCTGCCCGAGGGCTACCGCGCGGTCGACGACCCGACGCTCGGGCCGGTCTGGGTCCGCGAGCGGGCCGGCGCCGCCGAGCCGCACCCGGACCTGGCCGTGCTGCTGGCCACCTCCGGGTCCACCGGGGACCCGAAACTCGTCCGGCTCTCCCGCGCCGCCGTGGCGTCCAACGCCACGGCGATCGCGCGGGCGCTGGCCATCGGCCCGGACGAGATCGCCCCGACCAGCCTGCCGCTCTACTACAGCTTCGGCATGTCGGTGCTCAACAGCCACCTGGCCGCCGGGGCGACCGTGCTGGTCGTCGACGGCGGGGTGCTGGCCCGCGAGTTCTGGCAGGCGGTACGGGAGCACGGCGCGACGTCGCTGGCCGGGGTGCCCTACAACTACGAGATGCTGCACCGCATCCGGTGGAACCCGGCGACGTACCCGTCGCTGCGTACCCTCACCCAGGCCGGCGGGCGGCTGCGCGACGAGCTGATCCTCGCCTTCCACGACAAGATCGCCGCGACCGGCGGCCGGTTCCACGTGATGTGGGGCTGCACCGAGGCGGGCCCCCGGATGAGCACCCTGCCGGCGGACGCGCTGCCCGAGCGGGTCGGCTCGGTCGGCCCGGCGCTCGACGGCGGCGCGTTCACCGTGCTCGGCCCCGACGGCGCGGAGACCGACCGTCCCGGCGTCGTCGGCGAGCTGGTCTACCGGGGCCCCAACGTGATGATGGGGTACGCCGAGAACGCCGCCGACCTGGCCCGCGCCGACGAACTGGGCGGGGTGCTGCGCACCGGGGACCTCGGCCACCTCGACGCCGACGGGTTCGTCTGGCTGCGCGGCCGGCTCAAGCGGTTCGGCAAGGTCTTCGGCATCCGGGTCAACCTGCACGACATCGAGGAGCTGGCCCGCGACTCAGGGCCGGTCGTCGCGGTCTCCGGCCCGGAGAAGGTGGTGCTCTTCGCCGAGCGGATCACCGCCGACGACGCGAAGGCCCTGGCCGGGCGGCTGGCCGAGCGGCTGCGGCTGCACCGTTCCGGCTTCGACGTGCGTACCGTCGAGCGGTTGCCGCAGCTGCCAAACGGCAAGATCGATTACCGCTCCCTGGAGGCGCTGGTATGACCCTGTTCACCCTCGACCAGGCGGCCCGGGAGGCGAAGCTGCTCCCGGAGCTGGTCGAGCTGACCGAGCACCACCGGGCCCGCAGCCCCGAGTACGCCCGGCTGCTGGCCTCCCTCGGCCACCCGGCGGGCCGCCGCTACGACCGGGTGGCCGACCTGCCCTGGCTGCCGGTGCGGCTGTTCAAGCACCACATCCTCAAGAGCATCGCCGACGACGAGGTCTTCAAGGTGCTCACCTCCTCCGGCACCACCGGCGACGTCAGCCGGATCTACCTCGACCGCGAGGCCGCCGGGGTGCAGCAGAAGATGCTCTCCGCCACCCTCGGCGCGGTGATCGGGTCGAAGCGGCTGCCGATGCTGCTGGTCGACACGAAGGCGCTCTTCGCCAACCGCAGGTCCTTCTCCGCCCGGGGGGCCGGCGTGCTCGGCCTGATGAACTTCGGCCGCAACCACACCTTCGTCCTCGACGAGCAGGAGCGGCCCGACCCGGACGCGGTGCGCGCCTTCCTCGACCGGCACGGCGACCAGCCGTTCCTCATCTTCGGCTTCACCTTCATGACCTGGCTCTACCTCTACGAGCTGGCCCGTGAGCACCGGCTGGACCTGAGCAACGGCATCCTGATCCACAGCGGCGGCTGGAAGAAGCTGGCCGACCGCGCGGTCGACAACGCCGAGTTCCGCCGCCGCTTCACCGCCGAGACCGGCCTGACGCGCATCCACAACTTCTACGGCATGGTCGAGCAGATCGGCACCACCTTCCTGGAGGGGCCGGACGGCGGCGGGCTCTACTGCCCCGACTTCGCCGACGTCATCGTCCGGGACCCGCACACCTGGCAGGAGACGCCCGTCGGCGTCCCCGGGGTGGTGCAGGTGGTCAGCACGATGCCCCGGTCGTACCCGGGTCACCTGCTGCTCACCGAGGACCGGGGGGTGGTGCGCGGCGTCGACGACGGGGCCTGGCCGGGCAAGCGGTTCGAGATCCTGGGCCGGCTGCCCCGCGCCGAGGCGCGCGGGTGCAGCGACACGTTCGCGGCGGTGGCGGCATGAGCGGCAAGGTCGTCGAGCGCTTCCCGGCCGGCGGCACGCTCGCCGTCGACGACCTGGTCGCGGCGGTGCGCGCCGCCCCGGCGGGCGGCCCGCTGACCGTCGGCGACGAGCGGGTGGTGGAGTTCCTGGTGGCGTTCGCCCGGCGGCTGCTGCGCCCGGCGGTTGCCCGCCGGCACCCGGAGCTGGCCTCGCTCGGCTTCTTCCTGCGCCGGGGCGAGATCGCCCGGACCTTGGCCCGGGTGGCCGACGAGCCCGACCGGCTGCACTTCCCCCGCGGGCTGGTCCTGCACGTGCCGCCGGCCAACGTGGACACCATCTTCGTCTACTCGTGGGCGCTCTCCGCGCTGGCCGGCAACGCCAACGTGGTCCGGATCTCGTCCCGCTCCGCCGGGGCCGCCGACGCGGTGCTCGACGCGCTCGGCGACACCCTCGCCGACGCCCACGAGGTGATCCGGCAGACCCAGCGGATGGTCACCTACGGCCGCGACGACGCGGTGACCGCCGCGTTGTCGGCCGCCGCCGACCTGCGGGTGATCTGGGGCGGCGACCGGTCGGTCACCGAGATCCGCCGCCACCCGCTCGCCCCGCACGCCCGCGACCTGACCTTCCCGGACCGGTCGTCGTTCACCGTGCTCGGCGCGGCCGGCTGGCTGGCCGCCGACGAGTCGGCCCGCGACGCCGCCGCGCTCGGCTTCTACAACGACTCCTACTGGTTCGACCAGGCCGCCTGCGCCTCGCCGCGCACCGTGTACTGGGTCGGCGACCCGGCCGCCACCGAGTCGGCGCGCGCGGACCTGCTGGCCCGGCTGCGTACGGTGCTCGACGGCAAGCGCCCGGAGATCGACGCGGCGATGGCGGTGGAGAAGCGGGTGGCGACCTACGGCCTGGCCCTCGAGGGCGTGGCGACCGCCGTGCACTTCGACGGCAACGACCTGGCGACGGTGGAGCTGGCCACGCCGGGGGACATTCCGCGCCGCTGGCTCGGCGTCGGGACGTTCCCGCAGGCCCGGGTCGACGCCCTCGCCGACCTCGCGCCGCTGGTGGTGCGCCGGGACCAGACCGTCACCCACTTCGGCTTCACCGCCGAGGAGCTGGTGGCCTTCGCCCGCGCCCTGGGCGGCCGGGGGGTGGACCGGATCGTCCCGGTCGGCGACGCGCTGAGCTTCGCCGCCACCTGGGACGGCTACGACCTGATGCGCGAGTTCACCCGGCTCACCACCGTCGTCACCCGCTGAGCCCCGCCCGCCACCGGCCCGGTCGCCGGTCAACCGGTGGTGGGCGTCGCCTCCGCCGGCGCCCCGCCGCCCCGGCGGAGCTGGCGTACGCCGGAGAGGGCGGCCAGGCCGGCGGCGAGGACGTCGGCGATGGTGAAGATGAGCCGCGACGCCAACGCGATGCCCATGGCCGCGCCGACGCCGCCGCTGCCGACCAGGAACGGGGCCAGCGTGGCGACCAGCACCGCCTCCCGCACGCCGAGCCCGGAGGGGGAGAGGAAGGCGAACATGCCCACGGTCATCGCGATGGCGAACGACCCGACGCTGCGCAGCAGGCCCTCCGCCCCGGGGGCGGCCTGGGCGTTGGCCAGCAGCCACAGGTGCAGGCCGAACAGGGTGTAGCCCAGGGCGCTCCAGCCGACCACCCGCAGCACGCCCGGCCAGGTCAGCCGGTGTTGCAGCGCCGGGCGGCGCAGCACCTTCAGGGCGAGCTGCACCAGGGCGGTGAGCACCCGGGGCACCGCGCAGACCAGCGCCACCGGGAAGAGCGCAGCGACGATCCAGAGCGCGACCCGCACCGACTCGGCGTACGTGGAGTCACCACCCCCGGCGGCGTCGCGCAGCGCGGGCAGGGCCAGCAGCCCCAGGCCGAGCGCGGCGGTCACGCCGAGCCCCACACTGACCAGGGTGGCCAGGAAGGCGCGGGCCCGGGGCAGCCCGGCCCGTCGGCTCAGCTCGACCTGCAACACGTACGCCCAGACGCTGCCGGGGATGTACTTGCCGAGCTGGCCGACCAGGCAGATGCGCAGCGCGGCGGGGATCGAGACCCGGTGCTCCAGGTCGTCGACGGCGGCCCGCCAAGCCATCGTGTTGGCCACCATCCCGGTCAGCGCGGCAAGGACCGACAGCGCCACCGACTGCCAGGCCAGCCCGAGCCAGGTGGAGCGGACCTGCGGCCACTGGTCGACGACGCTCCACGTCATCCCGGCGACGATGGCCGCGATGACGACGACGCGCAGCCCCAGCGAGAGCCACCGCTTCGAGGCGGCGGCCGGGGCCGGGGACGGGGCGGCGGGGGCCGGCGAGCCTGCGGCGGCGACGTCCCTGCGCGAGGCGGTCTCCACCATGCGTCACGTGCCTCCAGGTCGCGTCCTGCCCGTAACGGACAGTGGGATGGGTCACCGGAAGGTACTACCCTAGCCTGGGCCGAAAGTCCGCCCCCCCGGCCGCGCACTACCCGGCGTGCCGTCCGCCGCGCCGCCCCGGGCACCCCCGTTCCCGCCCCCACCTCGCTGTTACCGTGCTGGCGGCCCCCGACGACCCGCAAGGAGCGCACCGTGATCCCGATTTCCGTCGTCCGCCTCGACGAGCAGGCCGAGCAGCTGGCGGTGGAGGTGATCCGCTCGGGCCGGCTGGCGCAGGGCCCGATGGTCGCCCGGTTGGAGCACGAGTTCGCCGCCCTGGTCGGGGTGGAGCACGCGGTGGCGGTCAACAACGGCACCACCGCCCTGGTCGCCGCCCTCCAGGTGTGCGACCTGCGGCCCGGCGACGAGGTCGTCACCAGCCCCTTCACCTTCGTCGCGACGCTCAACGCGATCCTCGAGGCCGGCGCCACCGCACGCTTCGCCGACATCCGCGAGGACGACTTCTGTGTGGACCCGCAGGCCCTCGCCGCCGCCGTGGGCCCGCGCACGAAGGTCCTGATGCCGGTGCACCTCTACGGCCAGCCGGCCGACATGGACGCGATCGTCCCGCTGGCGCAGCGGCACGGCCTGGGGCTGGTGGAGGACGCCGCGCAGGCGCTGGGGGCGGGCGTCGGCGGCCGGGGCGCGGGCGGCTTCGGGCTGGGCGCCTTCTCGCTCTACGCCACCAAGAACCTCACCACCGGTGAGGGCGGCATGATCACCACCAACGACGCCGGTCTCGCCGACCGGCTGCGGGTGCTGCGTAACCAGGGCATGCGCCAGCGCTACGAGTACGAGGTCGCCGGGCACAACTACCGGCTCACCGACCTGCAGGCGGCGCTGGGCATCCCGCAGCTCACCACGTACGGCGACAACGTGGCGCGGCGTCGGGGCAACGCGGCGCGCCTCACCGCCGGCCTCGCCGACGTGGCGGGGCTGCGCCTGCCGGCCGAGCTGCCGGGCCGCTCGCACGTCTGGCACCAGTACACGGTGCTGGTCGGCGAGGACGCGCCGGTCACCCGGGACGAGGTGATCGCCCGCCTCACCGAGCAGGGCGTCGGCTGCGGCATCTACTACCCCAGGACGGTCTACGACTACGACTGCTACCGGGAGCACCCCCGGGTGGTCGCCGACCCGGCCCCCGTCGCCGAGCGGGTGGCCCGGCAGTGCCTCTCCCTGCCGGTGCACCACCACCTCGCCGACGGCGACGTGGACCGGATCATCGAGGTCGTCCGCAAGGCGGTGGGCGCGTGAGCGCCCCGGTGCGCGTCGCGCTGGTCGGCACGGGCGTGATGGGTTCCCTGCACGCCCGGGTCGTCTCCGAGTCGCCCCGGGCGACGCTGGCCCGGGTCGTCGAGCCCCGCGAGGCCGTCGGCCGGCAGATCGCCGACCGGTACGGCGCCGGCTGGGTGCCCGACCTGGCCGACCTGGCCGGCATCGACGCGGTGGTCGTCGCCGCCCCCACGGAGTTCCACCACGACCTCGCCGGTCAGATCCTCGCCACCGACACGCCGCTGCTGATCGAGAAGCCGGTCTGCGGCAGCCTGGACGCCACCGAGGAGGTCGTGGCGACCGCCGAGAAGCGCGGCGTGCCGCTGCTCTGCGGGCTGCTGGAGCGCTTCAACCCGGCGGTGCTCACCGCGCTCGCGCTGGTCGACAACCCGGTGCACTTCACGGCGGTGCGGCACTCCCCGTACGCGCCGAGGATCCGCACCGGCGCGGCTTGGGACCTGCTGATCCACGACGTGGACCTGGCGATCCGGGCCTTCGGCGGCGACGAGCCGACGGCGGTACGCGGCGTGCTGGGCCACTTCCACCCGGATTCGCTGCCCGGCGCGGAGGATGTGGCCGAGGCCCTGCTGACCTTCGGCGGCACCGCCCTGGCCAACGTCTCCGCGAGCCGCATCGGCCAGCGCAAGGTCCGGACGCTGGTGATCAGCGAGGTCGACCGGCTGATCGAGGCCGACCTGATCCGTCGGGACGTGACGATCTACCGGCACGTTTCGCTGGACGCGGCGACGCCGGACGGCCGGGGCTACCGGCAGCAGAGCATCATGGAGGTCCCGGAGTTGATCACGAACCGGGAGCCGCTGGCCGCCCAGCTCGACCACTTCCTGGACATCGTCGCCGGCGTCGCCGACGCCGACGTCGAGCGGCGGCGGATCCTTCCCCCGCACCGCGCCGTGGGCCGGCTCTTCGCCGCCGAATCCCGCTGACGCCCCGCCGCGGGGCCCGTGTCGTCCGCTCCGGGCGGCGAGCCCGGTCGGGTAGGCTGCCGACCGTGCGCCGGGCCGCCCGCCGGCGATCCACGCCGGTGAAGTGCCGCCCGGCGGCGCATCTGTTGACTCTGACTCGACGAGGAACAAGGAATACCCCGTGCCGAAGGTCGTAGCGGACGCCCTGGCGGCGGAGGACCCGCGCGAGCCGGGCGAGCAGCCCACGCCCGAGCACCAACCCGCGCCGGCCCACCCGCAGCAACCGTCGGCACCAGGTGAACCGCAGGCGGACCCGACGGTGCGGCTGGAGCAGCCGCCGGCCGCAGCCGGCGAGTCGGCGGACCCGACGGTGCCGCTGGACTCGGCGGACCCGACGGTGCGCTTGGTGTCGCAGCCGCCGGTTCCGGCCGACCCGCCGTCGTCGGTTCCGGCCGCCCCGCAGCAGGAGCCTGCGGAAGCCGATCCGCCGTCGCCGGTCGCGCCGGGAGAGGCGTCGCTACCGGCGCAGGTGGAGTCGCCGGAGGTCGCGCCGGGCGAGACCGCCCCCGTGGTGTCCGGTTGGCGGCGGGTCGCGGCGGCCGTCGGGGGCTTCGTGGGGGCCCTCCCGCGCCGGATCACCGACTCCGCCGTGCTGGCCTTCGCGCTCTTCACGGTCCTGTACCACGCGGCGTTCCTGCTCGAGCTGCGACCGTCGACGATCTTCCTGACCTGGCTGGTCTGCTGTGCCGGGCTCGCCGTCCTCGCGCCGGTCCTCGGGGTGCT
This sequence comes from Micromonospora sp. DT233, assembly GCF_049841815.1. Classification (NCBI taxonomy): domain Bacteria; kingdom Bacillati; phylum Actinomycetota; class Actinomycetes; order Micromonosporales; family Micromonosporaceae; genus Micromonospora; species Micromonospora sp. DT233. The sequence goes on from NZ_JBNCLB010000015.1 coordinate 23,929, forward strand.
CCGGGCCGTACGCCGGCGGCGCAGGGCACGGACGGCCGCGCCCGCCCCAACGCCCGCGCCCGAGCCCGCCGCGTCGCGCCGCTGGTGGTGGTGGCTCGCCCCCATCGGCACCGGCCTGCTGGGCATCGGCGCCGCCATCCTCGCCGGGGTGGGCGGCATCGTCTCGTGGTGGGTGCCGGTGCTCCTCGGGCTCGCCGCCGCCGTCGGCGGGGCGCTGCTGGCCCGCCGCACGTGGTTGGAGCGGACCGCCGCCGACGAACCGGTCGCCACGCCCTGGCAGGCGCTCTACGTGCTGCTGATCTCGGCCGGCGTCGCCGTCTCCTCCCTCTACATGGCCCGCAACACCCCCGACGACGTGTTCTACGTCGGCAAGTCGGTGTGGGTGGCCGAGCGGGACATCGTGCCGCTGCGCGACTTCCTGTTCACCGAGAACGTGGCCGCGCCGCTGAGCACGCAGCCGCCGATCGCCTCGATCGAGGTCTTCGCCGGGGCGCTGGCGCGCTTCCTGGGCCTGCACGCCGGCGACGCCACCTGGTTCGTGCTGCTGCCGGCGCTGGCCGTGCTGGCGGTGCTGGCCCTGTGGCGGCTGGTGCACCGCTGGGCGCCCCGCCGGCCGGTGCTGGCCTTCACGGTCGCCCTCGCCTACCTCTACCTGGTCGTCGGCTCGGACGCCTCGCTCGGCACCTTCCACCTGCCCCGGCTCTACGAGGGCAAGGGCATGTTCGTCTCGGCGGTCGTCCCGCTGATGTGGGTCTACCTGACCGACTGGTTCGAGTCGCGGTCGAAGTGGAAGCTCTTCCTGGTCTTCGCGCTCTCCGTGGTGGCGACCGGGCTGACGTCGACCTCGGCGATCATCCTGCCGCTGCTGGTCGGCGCGGCCGGGCTGGCGATGCTGCTGGTGGGCCGCTGGCGCTCCGCGCTGGCCGTGGGGATCGTCGCGCTGCTCTACCCGGCCGGGTCGGTGGTGGTGTCGCGGCTGGTGCTCGGGCCGGTCACCGAGGCCGGCGGGGAGACGCAGTTCTTCGACGCCGAGGGCACCTACCGCCGTACCCTGCTGGTCGGCACGCTCGGCGTGATCGGCGGCCTCGCCCTCTGGCTCGGGCCCCTGCTGGTGCGGCGGCGTACCCCCCGGCTGCTGGCGGCCGGCGCGGCCGTGACCATGACCGTGCTCTTCGTGCCCGGCGTGCTGGAGTGGCTGGCCGACGTCACCGGCGTGCCGGCGGTGCTGTGGCGGGTGCCCTGGATCCTCGCCCTGCCCGGCCTGATCGGCATTCTCTGCACCATCGGGCTGCCCCGGCTGAAGTGGTCCTCCCGGCTGGCCGGCGCCATCGTCGCCGGCCTGCTGGTCTTCTCCTTCACCAGCTACGGCGTGCCGATGTGGGACAAGGGGAGCTTCATCGAGGTGGCCCCGCGTCCGCTGTGGAAGCTGCCGCAGCAGCGGCTGGAGATCGTCCGGTGGATCGAGGGGCTGCCCCGGCAGCCCGGGCTGCTGCTCGCCCCGTCGACGCTGATGCGGACCGCGCCGATCGTCAGCAGCCGGCTGCGGGTGGTCAACCCCCGCGCCGGCTACCTGATCGAGTACGACCAGAACTCCGACTTCGTCCGCGACCGGCAGCGACTGACCGCGTTCGCCGACGGCACGGCGATCCCGCCGCTGCCGGAGCTCTCGGCGTCGATCGAGCGGCTGGACGTCACGACGATCTGCGTGTACTGGATCAACCTGGAGGCCAAGGCGGCGCTCAGGAAGCTCGGCTACGAGCAGTACGCCCGACGCTTCGCCCCCGGCGCCGTCCGGTGCTTCCGTAAGTGGGAGTGAGTGGCGGCGGATGGGGCGGGGCGGCGACCGGCCGATCAGGGCCGGCAGGGGCGGTAGGGATCCATTGGGTAGCAACGGGATGAAGGTCGCAATACCCGAATATGGATTCGTGTCCGCCTCGCGTTAAGGTCTGGGGAACCAGTGGGGCGTCAGGCACGGCGACGGATGGTCCCCGCGGTCAGTCACGCGCGTGAGCTCCGGTGCCCGGTGGGGCCGGAGCTGTCGCCGATCTCGTTGGGGGAGAGTAAACGTTGTTCGGCAAGTTGATCGGACCGGCGGGAGTGGCCGCACGCGGTGCCGTGCTGGTGCTGTTCTACCTGATCGCCCTCGTCTCGGGGGCGCTGGGCGCGACCTGGTTCTTCGCGGTGGGCGCGGCCCTCGCCATCGCCGGTGAGTTCGTCCTGGCCCGCTGGTCGCCGGTGACCCTGACCCTGTTGGAGAAGGTCGGCCTCAACCGCGTCTATCGCCAGCTCGGCCGGGACGTGGCCACCGCCCTGCTCGTCGTCGCGGCGCTGCGTCCGGAGACGACGGAGCTGGTCGTGGCCCTGTTGCTGCCGGTCGTGGTCTGGGTGATCGCGGTCTTCTCCGGGGCCCTGAACCGGATGATCACGCGGCGCAACCCCGTCTCCGCGCTGGTGCGCAACATCGACCTCGGTCCCATGCGCGCGGCACCGACCCCGCCGCAGTGGGCCGCCGGTGTCGTCGGCGAGCGGCTCGCGGTGATCAACGTGCTGCTCGTCCCGGCGGTGGTGATCGCCGCGGCCTCCGACAGCGTGGTGCCGATGCTGGTCGCGGGCGTGGTCGCGGTGGTCGCCGCGGCGGTGGCCGGTGGCATCGTGGCGCTGACCTGGCTGCGCGGCCGGGGCATGGGGAAGAACCCGGTGCTGCCGGCGGTGCAGCAGTGGCTGGACAGCTACCGCCCCGAGGTGGCCTTCTACTTCGCCGGGCCGGCGAAGGACGTCTACCAGGCCAACATGTGGCTGGCCCCGACCGAGGCCCTCGAACGCCGCGCCGTGGTGCTGATGCGCAGCCGGGAGGCGTTCAACGAGCTGGCCGACACCCGGCTGCCGGTGATCTGCGTGCCGGCCGGCGTCGACTTCATGAACCTGGAGCTGGGCAGCGTCCGCGTCGCCCTCTACGCGGCGAACGTCGGCGCGAACATCCACATGCTGCGCGAGCCGGGCATGAAGCATGTCTTCGTCGGCCACGGCGACAGCGACAAGCAGGCCAGCGTCAACCCGTACAGCAAGGTCTACGACGAGGTGTGGGTGGCCGGCCTGGCCGGCCGGGAGCGCTACGCCCGCGCCGGGGTCGGCGTGCTCGACGCCGACATCGTCGAGATCGGCCGCCCGCAGCTGGCCGGCGTGCACACCTTCGGCGCCCAGTCGATCGACCGCCCCTTCACGGTGCTCTACGCCCCGACCTGGGAGGGCTGGCTCGACGACGACCCGTTCCACACCTCGCTGGTGGCGATGGGGGAGCGGATGATCCGGGGCCTGCTCGCCATCCGGCCGGCGGTGCGGCTCATCTACAAGCCGCACCCGCTGACCGGCACCCGCTCCAAGGAGGCCAAGGCGGTCCACGAGCGGGTCGTGGAGCTGATCCGGGCCGCCGGTGGCGACACCGAGGCCACCTCGCTCGACGGCCCCGGTCACCGGGTGGTCACCGGCCGGGTCCCGGCCCTGTTCGACTGCTTCAACCAGACCGACTTGCTGATCAGCGACATCTCCAGCGTGGTCTCCGACTTCGTGCAGAGCCAGCGGCCGTACATCGTGGCGAACCCGAGCGGGCTGCCCGAGGACGAGTTCCGCCGCAACTTCCCCACCTCGCGGGGGGCGTACCTGCTCTCGGCCGACTGCGGCGAGCTGGAGAAGATCGTCGCGGTCACCCGGGCCGGCGACGACCCGATGACCGAGGCCCGTCGGGAGCTGAAGGTCTACCTGCTCGGCCCGAACGAGCCGAACTCGATGGACCGGTTCCGCCAGGAGGTCGTCCGCCTCTGCGGCTGAGCCGCCCGGCGATTCCGTTGCGACGCACGGGGCCCCGACGACCACGGTCGTCGGGGCCCCGCCGCGTTCGCGCCCCCCGGGCCGGGGGCAGCCGTCAGAGCTGCGTCACCACGACGTCCACCGCCCGGGGCCGACCGGCCGCCGTCGGGTGCTCCACCACCGGGTACTTCAGGTCCCGCAGCGCCGCCACCAGCTCGCCGGCGCGGCGCGGGCGGGCCCCGGCGGTGAGCAGGTCGCGCACCAGCCGCCCCTTGGTGGCCTTGTTGAAGTGGCTGACCACCGAGCGGACCGGCCCGTCCGGGGTGTCCCGCTCGTGCAGCACCCGCACCGTCACCGTCCGCTCGGCCAGCTCGCCGCGCGGGGTCCAGGTCGCCGCGTACGCGCCGGAGCGCAGGTCCAGCACCGCGCCGCCGCCGGCCGCCGACTCCATCGCCGGGGCCAGCTCCCCCCGCCAGTACGCCGACAGCGCCCCCACCCCCGGCAGCCGCGCCCCGATCGGGCAGCGGTACGGCGGGATCCGGTCGGCCAGCCGCACCGCCCCCCAGAGCCCGGAGCTGATCAGCACCGACCGGCGGGCCGCCCGCCGCGCCGGCTCCGGCAGCGTGGCCAGGTCCAGGGCCTCGTAGAGCACGCCGGTGTAGATCCGGCCCGCCTCGGCGGTGGCAGCCCGCTCCAGCCGGGCGTTGCGGCGCAGCTCCCCGGCCAGCCCCGGGGTCAGCCCCAGCGCGTCCAGGGCCGCCGTGGGGTCCGGCCCGGCGCTCAGTTCGACCAGCGCCGCCAGCACCCGCGCGCGGGCGTCGGTCAGCTCGGGCAGGTAGAGCCGGCCCAGGTCCAGCCGCCGGCCCGTGCCGGCGTCGGCCTTCCCCTCCGAGGGCGGCAACAGGATCAGCATGTCGGTCGACTCCTCGCTCCGCCGACGGGTCCACGCCCCGCCGGTCGGGCCAGCGTACGACCTCCGCTCAGCGCCACGGCCGCACGGCCGCCTCCGGGTGGTACACGCGATAGCCGCCGACCTCGGCGACCAGGGCCGCCCCGGCGCGGGCCCCCAGCAACTCGCGCAGCCGCCGGTCGGCGGGGGAGTCGGCGGTGAGCACGTACCCGGGGCGCTCGGCCCGCCCCACCTGCCGCCAGTAGGGGCGGTACCGGTTCTGCCCCGGCGTCAGCGCCCCGTCGAGCACCCCGCAGATCACCTCCTCGCCGGTGGTGAAGATCAGCCGGTTGCAGGTCCAGTACTCCCCGTACACCGTGCGCAGCCCCGCCCGGCGGACCGTGTCGGCCAGCTCCCGGGCCCGGCGCTCCTCCGCCCGCACCGGCCCGAGCCCGACGAGGAACCCGCCGGTGGCGACGACCGCCGTGGCGGTCAGCGCGGCCAGCGCGACGGCCGCGACCAGCCCGCCGCCCAGCCGGCCAGCCGACCCGCCGACCGCCCCCGCCGCGCCGCGCGGCCTCCGCCGGGCCGGTCCGCCGGGGCGGTCCCGCCCGTGGGCCGGGTCCGCGCCGCCGGGCCGGAGGCGGGCCGCCGCCCGCCACAGCGGCCAGAGCACCACCGGCAGCGAGAGCTGCAACACCGACAGGTAGCGGGCGTTGTGCAGCGGATCGGTGGCGGCCAGCGGGCTGCGGACGTACGCGGCGAGGGTCAGGGCGGCCCCCGCGACCAGGGCGAGCTGCGCCGCCGCCCCGACCCGGTCGCCGCCGGGCGCTGCGGTGCCGTCCCGGTCGCCGGCGGACGCGGCGGGGCGGTCCCCTTCGCCGCCGGGCGCGGTGGCCCGGGGGCCGGCGGCGCGGCGGTACGCGACCAGCGCGAGCGCCGCGGCGGCGGCCAGCAGCACCGGGTAGAGCAGCCCGAACCACTGCTGCCAGCGGGCGCAGCCGTCGGCGGGGCAGAGCCCGGTGGCCAGCGGTACCCCCTGGGTCAGCCCGCCGCGCACCCGGTCGAGCAGCGGCGGGACCGCGCCGGCCGCCCCGCTGATCCGCCGCAGCACCGACAGCGAGTCCTGCCCGGCCGGCGCGCGCAGGTTGTCGACGATCAGCGGGGCCGCCCCGGCGGCGAACCCGGCCAGCAGCAGCGCCCCGGACCAGCCCAGCAGCTCCCGGCGCAGCACCCAGGCCAGCAGCGCCCCGGCCACGGCGAGGTACGGCACGATCAGCCAGTCCGACCAGAGCGCCAGCCCGGCCAGCAGCCCGGCCGCCCCGGCCGCGAGCCGTCGGGCCCGGATCCGCCCGTCGGCCAGCCCCACCGCCACCAGCAGCATCAGCGCCACCGCCGGCTTCACCTCGGGCCGCCCGCCCACGGCGGTCAACTGGTCGCGCAGCACCCGCTCGGGACCCAGCGCCAGCAGCCCGACGACCAGCACCGCGAACCACGGCGCGCAGATCCGGCGGGTCAGCCGGTACATCGCCCAGACGAAGAGCGCCCAGAGCGCCAGCACCGGCAGCCGCAGCGCCGGCCAGCTCGGCCCGGCCACGGCCAGCAGCGGGGCCGCCAGGTACGACTCGGCCGTGCCCATGTAGCGCTGCCCGTACAGGAAGACGGGGTGTTCCCGGCCGGTGGCGACGTGCAGCGCGGCCAGCCCGAAGGTCGCCTCGTCGCTGTTCGACGAGGGCACGGTGAGCAGCGTGAGGACCAGCCGGTAGCCGAACCCGGCCAGCCCGAGCAGCAGCGCGGCCAGCGCCGGCCGGTCGAGCGCCGGTCGCCACCGCCGGTTGAGCCGCACACCTGTCGACACGACCAACGCCCCCGTCGTCGCCCCGACCGGAGTCTGTCACGTACGCGATACAGCGCGGGGCGGATCGGCCCGTCCCGCCCCTGGTAGCGCCTCGCGTGGCCGTGCTCGCCGGGGTGTGGCAGGGTGGCAGCGTGCCACCGACAACCGCCGGCGAACTGGCCGTACCGCAACTGCACCGCGCCGCCCGATTCGAGGACGCGCTGCACAAGCTCGCCGAGCGTCGGCTGCGGCGCACCGGCTGGCAGACCAACATCATCGCGTACGCCGGGTACGGCGCCCCGGGTTGGGCGCGGGTGCTCTGCCGGGTGCTGCTGGGCCGCCCCGACACCCGCGCCGGGCAGCGCCTGGAGAAGGTGCGCGGCTGGCGCAGCTTCACCACCCTGCCGGCCAAGCACATGACGGTGACCATCGAGGCCGGCGGGGTGACCCACGAGGCGAAGGCCGACCGCAGCGGCTTCGTCGACACCGTGGTCGAGGCCGATCTGACCCCCGGCTGGGCGTCGGTGCGGCTGAGCGCCCCAGACGCCGAGCCGGTGCAGGCGCTGATCCGGGTGCTCGACCCGAACGTGCGCTTCGGCATCCTCTCCGACATCGACGACACGGTCATGGTGACCGCGCTGCCGCGCCCGCTGCTGGCCGCGTGGAACACCTTCGTCCTCGACGAGCACGCCCGTAATGCGGTCCCCGGGATGGCGGTGCTCTACGAGCGGCTGGTCACCGCCCACCCCGGCGCCCCGGTCTGCTACCTCTCCACCGGCGCGTGGAACGTCGCGCCCACGCTGACCCGCTTCCTGTCCCGGCACCTCTACCCGGCCGGGCCGCTGCTGCTCACCGACTGGGGGCCGACGGCCGACCGCTGGTTCCGCAGCGGCCGGGAGCACAAGCGGGCCACCCTGGAACGGCTCGCCCGGGAGTTCCCCGACGTGCGGTGGCTGCTGATCGGCGACGACGGCCAGCACGACCCGGAGATCTACCGGGAGTTCGCCGCCGCCCATCCGGAGAACGTCGCCGGGGTGGCGATCCGCCGACTGTCGCCCACCCAGTCGGTGCTGGCCGGCAGCCTGCCCGCCCCGTCGGGCAGTTCCTCGTCGGGGCCGGTGGGGCAGAAGTGGCTCTCCGCCCCGGACGGCGCGGGGCTGTGGAAGCTGCTCCGCGAGGCCGACCTGGTCTGAGCCTCCTGCGCCGGGCTCGGACCGCCGCGGCCTCGTGATCAACACCGGATGCGGTATACGGCGGTTTCCGGCTGCGAGGAAGCCGCCATATGCGGCATATCGAGCCAGGCGGGGCGGTCGCCCTGTGGCCGCCCCGCCGTCGACGTCATCGAGCTGTCAGTCGGTGGTCAGGGTTCGGGCCGGGTCGGCGGCGATGGTGCCGGTGCCGGCGGTGAGATTGCTGACCCGCCAGAGCACGGTGCTGCCACCGGCGCCGACGGTCCATAGGTCGGGGGTGCCGTCGTTGCCGATGTCGGCGGCGCGCAGGGTGACGTTCGTGCCGGTGTTCCAGGTCGACGAGAGCGCGTAGGCGGTGTAGCTGAGCGCCCCCGTGTCGGGGTCGACGGTGAGGTTGGTCCACAGGTGCAGGGCACCGGTGGTGCGGTTCCACAGGAACATGGCCGTGCCGCCGGTGAGTTGGGCGGTGGCGATGGTCCAGTTGTTCCAGTCGGTGCCGCCGGTGGGCGTGGTGGCCGTGGTGTGGAAGGCCCCGACGTAGCCGCCGATCATCCCGAGGTTGGGGTAGTAGCTCAGGTGGTGGCCGGAGGTGGCGTTGCCGCTGATGCCGATCAGGTCGGGGTAGTCGGCGGCGATGCGCCGGGTGTCGCCGGCGTTGGCGAGCTGGAGTGGGATGTTGCCGTCGGGGTCGAGGAGCTGGCTGGAGTCGATGCTGAACTGGTTGCCGCTGAGCTGGGGCTGAAGCACCGAGCCGTCGCCGTTGCCGCGCAGGATGCCGGCCCCGCCGGGGTTGACGCCGCCGCCGGGGTGGTAGACGAGGACGTCCTGGACCCCCGTGCCGGTGAACCGGCCGGTGAGAACCTGGGTCCCGTCGAAGTCGGCGGGGCTGTTGTTGCCGACCCCGTTGCCGTTGACGCCGATGTCGGTCGCGGAGAGGGCGGAGCCGGGGGCGTTGCCGGCGGCGAGCCAGAGCCCGGAGGGCAGGCCGTTCGCGGCGCCGACGGTGAGCAGGTCGGCGGCCCCGTCCCCGGTCAGGTCGCCGTCGACGGCGATGGGGGCGGGGTTCGAGTTGAACATGACCGTGGTGGACTCGCCGAAGGCGTCGTCGGCAGCGACGCCGGTCACGGTCAGGGTGTTGGTGGGCCGGGTCGGCTTGATCACGATGGTGGCGTTGCCGGCGCCGTCCGCCGCGACGTCGGCCGTCGGGCCGGAATTGAGCTGGTAGACGTACCGGCTGGGGGTGTCGCCGGTGCTGCCCTTGGCAATCGTGAAGGTCGCCGGCTGCGTGACGGTCGTGGTCCCGTCCGCCGGGTCGGAGACGACGGGTGGCCCGGGCGGGCTGGAGTCCGGGCGCATCACCGCAGCCGCCGGGGCGGCGGGCAGTGACGCGGCCCCGGCGACCGCGAGGAGGGCGATGCCGACGCCGACCAGGGTGGCCCTGATTCTGACTGGCCTCGGCAGGGGGATGCTTGCGGGCACGAAGATGCCTCCCATGTGCGCGTACGGGCAACGCGTGACAATTTGATGACCCATTGAAGCGCGCCGATGACCTCGCGTGTGTCCGCTAGCAGCGCGTGCGGGGTTGGGTCTTCAGGCAGCGCAGGCGCGGTTGTCGCTCCGTCGCTGTGTGGTCCCCCCGGAGCGCGGCGCGTTCAGCACAATGAGCGCCATGCGGAGCCGTGGCGATGGATGGTGGTTGGCGGGTGGGCCGCTCCTGGGGTCGGCGCTGGGGGCGGTCGACTCGCTCGTGAACCACGTGCCGGTCTGGCGCGGGGAGGTCGGCCTCGCGCGCGCCGAGCGCAGCGGCTGGTCGCAGGTCGCGGAGTTCGCGAGCCTGATTCTCGACGCCGGCTGGGCGTGGGCGGCGGCGGCCGTGCTCGCGGGCTGGCTGGTGAGCGCGCAGGCGCGTCCCGCTGTGGGGCTGCTGCGGGGGGCGGTGGCCGGGGCGCTCGCCCTGGTCTTCGCCACCGCTGCCTACTACGGCCTGGACGTGCTCTTCGACGGCGGCGCGTGGTGGAGCGGGACGACCGCGTACTGGCTGGTCGGCAGCGTGGTGCTGGGCCCGGCGCTGGGGGCGGTCGGGGCGTCGATCCGCCGCCCCGGTCCGGCCGGGCCGCTCGCCGCCCTGGCGGTGCCGGTCGGTGCCGCGCTGCAGATGGTGGTGCTGCCGCCGGCGTCGGAGAGCCTGATGGCGCAGCCGGTGCGGCTGACCGTGTGGGTGTCGGCGGCGGCAGCGACTGTGCTCATCGTCCGCGCGGGAGCCCGTGGCTGGGCACCGGCCCGACCGGCTCGACCGGACAGATCGTGAAGAATACTTGCGCATCGGTCCGTTTGCCTTGAAGATTCTTTCGTGCGTAGAGACTATGGTCGATTCCTGCCCGGCGCGGCGCTGACGGTGGCGTTGGCGCTCGGCGCCGCCGCCCCCACGGGCGCCCTCGCCGCCCCGCCCCCCACCCCCGACACCGCGCCGGTCGCCGCCCAGGCGGCCTGCGTGACCGATCCGGCCACCCCGAAGCGGCAGTTCCGGGGCATGTGGATCGCCAGCGTGTCCAACATCGACTGGCCCAGCCGGACCGGGCTGACCGCCGCCGCCCAGCAGACGGAGTACCGGGGCTGGCTCACCCTGGCCCAGCAGCGGCGGATGAACGCGGTCGTCATGCAGATCCGCCCCACCGCCGACGCGTTCTGGCCGTCGACCTACGAGCCCTGGTCGCAATATCTGACCGGCACCCAGGGCGGCAACCCCGGCTACGACCCGCTGGCCTTCGCGGTGGCCGAGGCGCACGCCCGCAACCTGGAGTTCCACGCCTGGTTCAACCCGTACCGGATCGCCACCCACACCGACCTGACCAAGCTGGTGGCCAGCCACCCGGCCCGCCAGAACCCGGGCTGGGCCGTCGCCTACAACGGCCAGCTCTACTACAACCCCGGCATTCCCGCCGTCCGCGCCTTCGTGCAGGACGCGATGATGGACGCCGTGCGCCGCTACGACATCGACGCGGTGCACTGGGACGACTACTTCTACCCGTACCCGGGCAGCGGCGGCGGCTTCCCCGACCAGGCCACCTTCGCCCAGTACGGCGCCGGGTTCAGCAACATCAACGACTGGCGGCGCAACAACATCAACCTGCTGGTGCAGGAGATGCACGCCAAGATCCAGGCGGTCAAGCCGTGGGTGAAGCTCGGCGTGAGCCCGTTCGGCATCTGGCGCAACGCCGGCACCGACCCGCTCGGCTCGCGCACCAGCGGCCTGCAGTCGTACGACGCGATCTACGCCGACACCCGCCGCTGGGTGAAGCAGGGCTGGATCGAGTACATCGCCCCGCAGATCTACTGGCACATCGGCCACCCCTCGGCCGACTACGCCGAGCTGATCCGCTGGTGGTCGGAGACCGTCACCGGCACCAACGTGCAGTTGCTCGTCGGGCAGGCCACCTACCGGGCCGGCGCGTCGGGGCAGGACGCGGCCTGGCAGGACGCCGCCGAGCTGACCGACCACTTCACCGCCAACCGCGCGTACCCGAGGATCGTCGGCGACATCCACTTCAGCGCCAAGGACGTGCGCGCCGACCGGATCGGCGCGGTCACCCGGGTCGTGAACGACCACTACCGCCGGCCCGCCCTCGCGCCGGCCGGGGTGGGCGGCGCGGCCCCCGCCGCGCCCAACCTCACCTCGGCGGTACGCGGCACCGGCGGCGTCACCCTCAGCTGGCAGCGCGGCACCAGCGGCAGCACCACCGAGTACGCGGTGTACCGGCTGCCCGGTGACGGCGCGGTCGACACCTGCGACCTGGCCGACGCCCGGTACCTGCTCGGCACGGTCAGCGCCTCGGGCAGCACCGGGACGTTCACCGACGCCACCGCCGCGACCGGCTCGACCTACCGCTACCTGGTGACCGGCCTGGACCGGCGGCACACCGAGAGCGCCGCCAGCAACGTGCGGACGGTCACCGGCACCGGCGGCACGTTCAGCGTGATCGTGGACAACGCCACCGCCGGCGGCTTCACCGCCGCGGCCACCTGGGGCACGTCGTCGTACCTCAGCACCCGGTACGGGGCCAACTACCGCTTCGCCGAGCCGCAGGCGGTCAGCGACCCGGCCTGGTTCACCGCGACGCTCCCCGCCGCCGGCTCGTACCGGGTCGAGGTCTGGTACCCGGCCGACTCCGGCTACAACAGCGCCGCGCCGCACCTGGTGGCGACGGCCAACGGCACCGTGACCACGAAGGTCGACCAGCGCACCGGCGGCGGCCAGTGGCGGGTGCTGGGCACCTACGACCTCGCCGCCGGCACCCGCCAGCTGGTCGGGGTCAGCCGCTGGACCAGCACCACCGGGTACGTCGTCGCCGACGCCGTACGCATCACCCGCCTCTGACCCGATCCGCACCGGGCCTGGGACCCGTTACGCCGTCCCAGGCCCGGTAGCGCGGATCGTGCTGGTCGAGGCGTACGCGGAACCGGCACCGAGGCCGAAGTCCGCGGCGACCTCGGCGTTGCTGCGTGCGGAGTCCCAGTCGCCCGACAGGTCGACCTGCCCGGCGAGGGACCCGACGGCGGTGCGGCCGACCCGATCCGCCAGGGGGACGACTCCCGCCAGCGGGACGCCGGAGGCGGCCCAGGAGGCGCGGATCAGCTCCCGCTCGGTGGCGGCGAGGTGGGCGGTCGCCGCGAGCCAGGCCCAGGCGTAGCGGTCCGGGTCGGGATCGGTACGCCGACCGAACGCGTCCCGCCCGCCCCGGTCGGACTCGTCGGCGAGCGCGGCGGTCACCACGCCGGCGGTGGTGAAGCCGGCGCGGCGCAGCGTCCCAGCCAGCGCGGGGCCGTCGCCGCGGGCCGCCTCGGCGACGGCCCGGCGACCGCCGGAGACGGCCAGCTCCACCAGCCGGCGGACCCGCCACAGCGGGGACTCCGCGACCGCGTCGGCGCCGCACACCGTTGCACCCATCGTCGCCGGGTCGCGCGGCGGCAGGTGGCCGCCCTGGAGCTCGTCGTAGCCGAGGTCCGCCCGGCCGTGCCACTCCGCCGGCAGCCGGAGCGTCGCGGCGGCACCGGGCACCGGCCCCACCGCGAGCGGGCGCAGCGTGCTGGCCCGGTCCGGGTCCAACCGGCCGACCACCCGGATCCGCAGGCCCGGTCGGGAGGCCAGCCGCCGCAGGTTGCCCACGTGGGCCAGCATCGGGTGGGAGTCCGCCGCCACCAGCCGGATCACCGGCCCGTCCGGCACCGGCGATCGTTGCTCACCCGCCTCGGCGGCGGGGGTCAGCTCGCGGGCCAGCACCTGGTCACCGACGGCACCCACCACCACCAGGTCGCCGCCGAGCAGCGCGGTCCCTGCCCGTGCCGGGTCCTCCGCGTCGTCGACGGCGAACTGGGCGGTCACCGCCTCGGCGAGCGGGCGGGCGAAGAGTTCGGCCAGCGGCCCGGTGGACCAGTCGGTGCCGGGGAGCGGGTTGGCCCGGACCCCCTTGCCGGCACCGAGCCGGCCGTCCGGGGAGACGGTGGTGCCGCTGATCCGCAGGCCGCCCCGGGCCAGCACCGCATGGTTGACCGCGACCGAGCCCATCTCGGTGACCGCGCGGGCGCAGTCCCGGGCCCGGTCCGGGCCGCCCGGCTTGACGTCGCCGAAGGAGAGCCGACGCCCGTCGGCGGCGACCAGGTGGGTGACCACCCCGGCATACCCGTTCGCACTGATCACCGGCTCCCGGCAGATCCCGTGCACCTCCAGCGCCCCGTCCGGCTGGTAGGCCCGCCGCAGGACGCCCACCAGCGCCGGGTCGGGATCGCCGGCGGCCAGCCGGCCGGCCACGTACAGCAGGTCGTGCAGCACCTCGACCAGCTCGGCCAGCCGGTGCCCGGCCTGCCGTTCCCGGTGGGCGCGCAGGCCGCGTACCGTGCGCAGCGCGGCGCTCTCGGCGCGCGGTAGTCCGGCCAGCCGGGCGCTGTGCGCGGCCCGCAGCAGCTCGGCCTGGGGGACCGCGCCGGCGGCCGGCGCGCCGGCGACGAGCACCGCGGCGGCGGCCCGCCACAGCGCGCCGGCGGCGGCCCGCTGCGCCTTCGTCGGTGCCGTGCCCCGGCCGGTCCGACCGGCGGCCGACTTTTCGGTACGACCAGCGCCCGTCTTCTCGGTCCGGCCGGCCGTTTTCGAGGTCCGGCCGGCCGTTCTCTCGGTCCGGCCGGTGGCCGCGTCGTGGCTGTCCGGGGTGGATGCCGCGCCGGTGGACGCCGGGTCGGGGTGGGTGGCCGGGTCGGCCACCGGGCAGGCGACCAGGACTGCGGCCCTGTGCAGGCAGCGGGGCGCGATCAGGCAGCTGCACCGCGCCTGGTGCGCGTCGGTGACCGCGCCGGTCGGCCCGGGCATGAGGGTGACCAGGGCTTCGCTGCCGCAGTCGACCGACACGCCGCCGTCGACCCGACCGACCGGCACCCCGGTCAGCCGGGCGACGGTGGCGTCCAGCCGCTTGTGCAGCCGGGACGGCAGGGCGGCCACCGCCGCGGCGGCGACCTCCGGCAGCACCGGCGGCAACAGGTCGGTGGGGGTGCGGTCCGTCAACGTGATCCTCCGCGGATGCGATCGCCCACCCAGCGGGCGAGTTCGAGCGGGCTGAGAGCGGCGACCGGCATCCCGGCCGCCACGAGCTGCTCGGCGACCGGCACCGAATAGCAGGGCACTCCGTCGTCGTTCAGCGCGGCGCAGCCGAGTAGGTGCACGCCGGAGCCGGCCAGGGTGCGGACCTCACCGAGCAGTCCGGCCAGTGGGTAGCCCTCCTCGAAGTCGCTGACCACCGCCACGATGGTGCGGCTCGGCACGGTCACCAGCGAGCGGGCGTGGGCCAGCCCGGCGGCGATGTGCGTGCCGCCGCCGACGCGGACCTCCAGCAGCAGCGACAGCGGGTCGTCGACCCGGTCGGTCAGGTCGGCCACCCGGGTGGAGAAGGCGAGGAAGTGGGTGGAGAGGGTCGGCACCCCGGCCAGCACGGCGGCCGTCAACGCCGACCACACCACCGACGCCTCCATCGAGCCGGAGACGTCGACCACCAGCACCAACCGCCAGTCGGCCTCCCTACGGGTGCGGGTGTAGAAGACCGGGCGTTCCGGCACCACCACCGTCCGGCCGTCGTCGAGGCGCTGGGTGTGCCGCAGGTTCGCCTGGAGCGTACGGGCGAGGTTGATCCGGCCGCCGGGACGGCGGGACGGCCGCGGGTTGCTCAGCCCGGTCAGCGCCGGCCGCAGTTGGGTGGCCAACTGCCTGGTCAGCTCCTCGACCAGCCGCCGGACCAGTGGCCGGAGCTTGGCCAGGTGCGCCTCGGGCAGGCCACCGGCGAGCGACAGCACCGAGGTCAGCAGGTCCATGGAGGGGCGAACGGTCGCCGGGTCGAGCTCGGTGAGCACGTCCGTGCGGCCGTCCTCGGCCGCGCGGGCGATGACCTCCTCGCGTACGGCGGTGCCGAAGAGCGCCTCGAGCTCGTCGGCCCATTCGCGGGCGGTCGGGAAGGAGGCTTCCTGGCCGCCTCCGGTGCCCCGGCCGAGGTCGGTGACGCCCTCGCCCTGCCCTGCCCCGTACAGCTCGTCCAGGGCGCGGGCGTAGCGGCGGGCGTCGGCCGGCAAGCGGTCGGGCTGGCGGCCCAGCAGCAGCCGCCACCGGTCGGTGGGGGTGAGGTGGGCGGCCGGCGGCTCCGGTTCGGAGACGGTCTTCGCCGGGCCGGCCGGGGTCTCCGCGCCGGGCTCGGCGTCGGCCGGGTCGGGCTCGGCGTCGGCCGGGTCGGGCTCGGCGTTGGCCGGGTCGACGTCGGCGTCGGCCGGGCCGCTGGGCTTGCCCGGGATCGGCAGGTGGCGGGCGACCAGGGTGGCCCGGCCGGCCAGGTCGGCGGCGGTCCAGCGGGCCAGCAGCTCGGGCGGGACGGAGAGCGCCAGGTCGAGCCGGTCGCCGAGCCGGTCGGTGACGGTGTGCAGCAGGCGGTCCCGGGCCGCCGGGGTGAGCACGTCGAACCCGCCGCGCAACGCCGGCAACCGGTCCAGGAACTCGGTGTCGGTGAGCCGCTCGATCCGCTCCAGCAGCGGGTCCAGCGCGGCCGGGGCGGACTGCAACAGCGGGTGCGCCGCGGTGAGCAGACCGCCGAGCAGCCGGTGCAACCTCCGGCGGGTGTCCGGGCCGGTCGCCGCGTCGATCCAGCCGGCCACCCGGCTGCCCAGGACCTCCAGGCCGGTCAGGTCGAGCAGCACCCGGGCGGCCAGGGCGGCACCCTGGATCAGCGGCGAACCGGTCCGGGCCAGGTGACCGAGGGCCTCGTCCAGGCGCAGGCCGATCCGCTCCTCGCCGGCGCGGACCGCGAGGTCGACCAGGGCGGCGGCGTCGGCGGTGGCGTCACTGCCGGCGAGGCCGGGCAGCCCACGCACCGCCGCGTCCAGCAGCACGACGGCCAACTCGGCCGCCCGGGCCCGGCCGTCGGCGGTGGTGCCGGGCAGGTGTTCCCGGCGCAGCGCCTCCAGCAGGTCCAGTGCGGCCAGCAACTCGGGCAGCGTGCCGGTGCCCGGCAACACCGCCTCGGCCAGCTCGAGCCGGTCGGTGACCAGCTCGGGCAGGTCGCAGCGGGCCGCGTCGCGCAGCCCGGTGAGCAGTTGCGCGGCGGTGGGGCCGCCGTCGGCGGCCTCGCGGCGGAAGCGCTCCCGCAGGGTGCCGGCTGCGGCCAGCGCCGCGGTCACCCCGCGTACGCCGACCAGGTCCAGCCGGGCCGCCACGGACGGCGTCCAGGCCAGTTGCCAACGGGTGGTCAGTGCGGCACCGTCGCCGGTACCGGCGACCTCGATCGACTCGCCGTAGCCGACGCCGCAGGTCAGCAGGCGTTGCAGCAGGATCTCCCGCCGCCCGTCGAGTTCGGTGCGCAGCGGGTCCAACCGGACCTCGCGGGACTTCGGGCTGTCCGGGTTGGGCAGCCGCAGCGCGATGAGTTCCGCCTCGACGGCGGGGCCGAGGCCGGAGCGCGGCGTGCCGGGGGCGACCCGACCCCGTTCGGCACCGACCAGTACGACCTCCAGCGCCCTGGCCAGCGCCCGGCCACGGCCGAGCAGTTCACCCTGGCCGAGCACGGTGGTCACCGCCTCCAGCACCTCGCCCCGGCCGGGGGCGGGCAGGTCGCGCAGCCGGGCCAGGTCGTCGGCCAGCCGTACCGTCTCGGTGGCCTCCCCGGTGCCGGCGGTGTGCCCGGCCGAGCGGAGTTCCCGGCACAGGTCGGTGACCGCGCGGGCGGCGGCGGCCCGGATGCGTTCCGGGTCGCCGGCAGCGGTGAAGATGGACTGCTGCCAGCGCGGATCGCGGATCCCGGCGGGATAGCCGGAGCGGGAATCGAGCAGGTCGAACGCGTACGGCACCAGCGAGGTGATGACGCCCGTGCCGGCCGGGGCCGGCCGGGTCGCCACGGACCGGACGGCAGCGGCCGGGACGGCACCACCGGCCGTGCCGGTTCTCCGAGCGGCGTCGGCCGTGCCGGCGACGTCGGCCGTCGGGGTGCCGTCGGCCGTGCCGGCAGTCGGGGTGTCGCCGGCAGTCGGGGCGGCGGCGGCCGGCGGGGTGGCGAGCAGGGCCGGGGCGTGGAACGCCCCGACGACGGCGGCGACCCGCCGGCCGTTCGCGCCGGCCTCGGCCAGCACCCGGCGCATGTGGCGCTCGCGGGCCAGGTCCCGGGCCGGTACGCCGTCACCGCTGGCGCTGTCGGCCCGCATCGCCCAGCCGACGCCGAGGGCGGCCCGGCGGACCGCCTCGGGCGGGCAGCCCGGGGCGCGCACCTCGACCACCCGGTCCCACAGGTCGTCGCCGTCGCGGCCGGTGCCGCTGGCGCGCAGGGCGGCGGCGTAGTCGGACGGGCGCAGGCCGGGCGGCGGCTCACCGGCCTCCGGGTCGCCACCGCCGGTCGGGTGGGGGCCGCCGGCGGTCGGCTCCGGATCGGCGGTCAGGTCGGTGCCGGCGGTCAGGCCCTCGGGGCCGACGGTCAGGTCGCCGGCGTCGCCGCTCCAGCCGGGGTCGGCCAGCGGCAGGTCGCAGCAGAGCACCTCGACGCCGCGCTGCCGGGCCCAGCGGAGCGCGGCCAGCTCCGGGGAGAAGTCGGCGAACGGGTAGAACCCGGTCGGCCCGTCCTCGCCGTGGCTGCCGACCAGGGCCAGCGGGGCCCGGGCGGCGGGGTCCGCGAGGTACGGCAGCCAGGGCTGGAAGTCGGCCGGCAGCTCGATGCAGACCACCTCGGCCGAGGCGGCGTCGAGCAGCGCCGGGAGGACCGCCGCCAGCGCCGGGCTGTGGTGCCGCACCCCGATCAGGTACGGCCGCACCGCACCGGCGAGCGCGTCGACCACGGCTCGCGGGTCGACCGGCGACGGGTGCGCGTGTGCCGCCGACGGCGGGTGGCCGGTCGGCGGTGGTGCGATCGCTGGGTGCTCGGTCGGTGCAGCGCCACCGGGTGCCGTGCGGGATGCCATGGTCACCGCAGGTTCTCCCGCAGGTCCCAGAGGCGACGCCACATCGCGGAGCCGTCCTCGGCGCGGCGACGGACCGGGCCGTCCCAGTAGCCGAGCAGCCGGGCGTGGTCGTTCTGGTCGTCCTTGCGGACCACGCCGAGCAGGTGCCCGGGCACCAGCTCGAGCCCGTCCGCGCCGGGCAGGTACGCGGCGGCCAGCCCGAGCGACGCCGCGACCTGCACCGCCTCGGCGGTGGACATGACCGTGCCGGGCCGTTCCACGTCCCAGCCCTCGCCCGACCGGCCGGAACGCAGATCGCGGAACACCGTGACCAGGGCGTCCAGCACCGCGTCGTCCACGGTGTAGGCCGCCCCGGCGCGCTGCACGGCGGCGGTGGCCTGCCGACGGATCAGGTCGGTCTCGGTCTGCGCGTCCGCGATCGGGTGGACGGTCTCGAAGTTGAACCGGCGCTTGAGGGCCGAGGACATCTCCGACACGCCCCGGTCCCGCAGGTTGGCGGTGGCGATCACCGTGAACCCGGGTGCCGCGCGGATCAGGCCGTCGTCGGTGCCGCTGAGCTCCGGCACGTTCATCCGCCGGTCGGACAGGATCGACACCAGTGCGTCCTGCACCTCGGGCAGGCAGCGGGTGACCTCCTCGATGCGGACCACCCGGCCGGTGCGCATGGCGGTCAGCACCGGCGAGTCGACCAGCGCCTGCGGGGTCGGGCCCTGGGCGAGCAGCAGGGCGTAGTTCCAGCCGTACCGCAACGCGTCCTCGGTGGTGCCGGCGGTGCCCTGCACCGTCAGCGCGCTGGTGCCGCAGACCGCGGCGGCCAGCAGCTCGGAGAGCATGGACTTGGCGGTGCCGGGCTCACCGACCAGCAACAGGCCTCGCTCGCCGGCCAGGGTGACCACGCACCGCTCGACCAGGCTCCGCTCACCGACGAACTTGGCCGGGATGCTCATGCTGGCCGGCAGCTCGGTGCCGGCGGGGCCGGTGCGCCGGTCGGCGGGCAGCTTCAACGCCTCGCCGTCGCTGCCCCGGATGAAGGTGACCACGGCGCGCGGGGTCAGCGCCCAGCCCGGCGGCCGGGCCCCGTCGTCGTACGCGGCCAGGAAGGCCAACTCGTCGGCGTAGCGCTGCTCGGCGGAGAGGACCTGGGCGGCGGTCTCCGCCGTCGCGGTGGGGCGGGCGTGTGCCATCACGGTCACTGGTGTTCCTCGATCTCTTCGTGCTGGTGGAAGGGGGTCAGCGGTGGGTGCCACGGGCGGGCAGGTCGTCGAGGCGGGGCCGGTCACCGTCGCGCAGGCGCCGCCAGGCCCGCCGGTACAGGTCGGCGACCGGGACGAACGGCACGGTCACACCGAGGCTGGCCGTGCCGTCGGGTGCGAGGTCGTACAGGGCGGTCTTCCAGCCCTCGATCGGGGCCTGTCCGCTGCCGCGCTCCAGCCAGGGGCCGGGCAGGAACAGTGACCGGCCGGCCCGGGGCCGGCTGGCCGTGACGACCAGGTCGGTGCCGGCCAGCTCGGCGCGGGCCAGCTTCAGCCGGGCCGGCTTCCACCCGGTCCACTTCGCCGTGTTGCGGTCGGTCGGCTCCGCCATGGCCAGCAGCATCAGGTACAGCGCCGCCGCGTCCGCGCCCAGGCCATGCTCCCCGGAGACCTCGGCGACCAGCTCGGGCACCGACCGGGTCGGATCCTGCGGCCACCAGGTGCCGTCGGCGGCCCGCGCGCCGCCGGCCGGCTCCCCCGGATCGTCGAGCAGCGCCGCGAAGCGTGGGTCGCCGGCCAAGCGCAGCGCCACCTCCATCTGGTACGGCTTGGCCGCGTCCGTCCGCAGGACCGGCAGGTACGGGTCCGTCCCGTCGGCGTCGAGCAGGTCCGGCCGCAGCGCCGGTGAGGGTTGCTCGTCGTGGGTGGCCAGGACGATGGCGCCATAGCGCTCCCAGCCGGGGCCGGTCTCGGACGGGGTGCCCGCCACCTGCCGGAACGCGGGCAGGGAGACGTACTGGTTGAGGTCGAGCAGCAGGTTGGGGTTGGCCAGCCGGGACCGGATCGCGGCCAGCGCGGCCGCCAGCGCGGCCCGGCACGGGTCACCGGCCGGCGTGTGGTGGGCGACCCAGGCCACGAGGGCGACGGCCGAGCAGAGCACCGTGCCGGTGAAGCCGGTTGCCCGGTTGTCGGACTGCCGGGCCCGGTCGCCCCTGATCTCGAAGGCCAGGTCGGTGCTCAGCTCGGCCGAACGGGCCGGGTCGAGCAGCGCCGGCAGCGCCTTCGCCGGCCCCCAGCTGGTGCGGACCGCGCGTACCGCGTCGGCCAGCAACTGCTCCGGCACCGCCACCCGGCGTCCCAGGGCGGCGTTCCAGACCGCTGCGGCGGCGGCCACGTCCGGGCCGTCGGCCCAGAGCCGGGCCGGGTCCTGCGGCAGCAGCGCCGAGAGCACCGCCAGGCGGAGCTGCGCGTCGGCCTCCCGCAGGATCTCGACGGCCAGGCTGGCCTCGCCCTGCTTGATCCCGAGCCACTTGCGCATCTCGGGCGGGACGCACGCCGCATCCGCGTACGGAAGGCCGGCCAGCACCAGTTTCGCCGCGGTGGGGGTGACGCCGGTCAGCTCGGCGAACCGCTGCGCCGCCTCCGGCTGCCAGGGCAGGGGACCGCGCGCGGCCCACTCGGCGTCGAGATCGGCCAGCCAGCCGGCCGGCCGTTCGTCGCCGACCGGCCCCGACGAGTCCAGCACCGTGTACGGCTCGGGAACGGCGAACGCGCCGGCCGGGTCGTGGTGCAGCGCGTGGAAGGCGTACCCGGTGGACGTGCTGTCGACGTTGAGGAACGCGATGAACGCCCCGTCGGGCAGCGGCAGGATGCCCGGCTTGGCCTGCCGGCGGGTGCCGTCGGGGTTGTCGAGGTCGGCGTCGAGCAGGTGCAGCCGGCACCGACGCCACCGGGCCGGCGCGGCGGCCGTGCTCAGGTCGAGCCGGTCGAGTGCGACGAGCAGGGCGCCCAGGCGCTGCTGATGGACGTCGGGGGTGGTCGCAGCGAGGGCCCGGTAGGCGACGGCGGCGAGCCGACCGAGCAGGGCCGCCCAGTCCACCGCGGTCGGCAGCGCCGGCCCGTCGAGGTGCAGCCGAACGGCGGGCTCGCCGTCGCCGCTGCTGCCGCTGTCACCGGCTGCGGAGCGCTGGGCGGCGAGTGCCTCCAACTGGCCGAAGACCCCGGGGGCGTGCGACGCGTGGGACAAGTAGTGCAGGCCGCTCAGCGCCACGGCGAGCTGCCAGTCGGTGGGGCCGGCGACCACCGGTGGCGCGGCCGGCGGGGCGGAGAGCGACCCGGTGAGCCGCTCGGCCACCGCGTCCAGGTCGGTGCGCACCTGGGCGGCCAGCCGCAGCACGCCGGCCACCCCGGCCAGCACCGCGTCGTGGCTGATCGCCGGCACCCTCGCGCGGACCAGCTCGACCAGCGCGTCCTTCTCCTCGGCGGCGCACGCCCCGGCCGGCGGGGCGGCCGGGGCGGTTGGGGTGCTCGGCAGGACGGCCCGGCTGGCCGGGACGGCCGGGCCGGCCTGGCTGGTGAGGGCGGTCGGGAGGACGAGGGGAAGGTTGCCGGTGGACTGGGTGGCCGTGGTCGTGGTCGACCCGGACCGGGCCGCCGCCCGAGCCGCCGCCAGGGCGGCGTGGCGTTCGTCGAGCGCGGCCTGGAACAGCGCGGCGGCGACGTCCCGGTCCATCCGGCGCAGGGCGGTGGAGCCGGCCGGGTCCCGGGGCAGCATGTTGCCGAGGAACTGCTGCGGCGGCAGCGGAACCGCCGGGGAGGTGTAGGCCCGACCGGACGACGATCCGGCGGCGGCGCACACGATGCCGTCCGGGTCGACCAGGACGACACCCTTGAGGACGGCCCGGGGCCGGTCGTCGCCGGGCAGCACCAGCGCCGCGACCGGGTGCTGGCCCGGGGCGACGGTGACCGTACGACCGGCCAGGTCGTCGCCGCGTACCGAGCCGTCCGGCAGGGTGACCACCCGCCAGCCGAGCAGGCCGTCCCGTGGGGCGGCGGCGGGGGTGGCCCGGTCGGAGAGGGCCGGCCGCAGCCAGCTGGCCCACTCCTGAAGACGGAGTGCGCCCGCCGGCAGGTCGGCCAGGAAACGGGGCAGGCCGCGCGGGCCGAAGGTGTCGCCGCCGGCCGGGTCGTACTCGCGCCAGCCGCGGTCGGTGTTCCCCTCGCCGGCGCGGTAGACCCAGTACGAGGTGCCGTCGGTGCTGATCGGCAGCTCCAGCGGAATCGCGGTGTCACCGGCGTGCAGCACCCCGGCGCCGGTGGCCCGCCCGCCGCCGGGCAGCGGCAGGGTGGTCTCGTTGCCGCGTTGGCCGCCGGGCCGACGGCCGTCGACGGCCTGCGGCTCGCCGGGCGACGAGTGCCAGTAACCGACCGTGTTGTAGCCGAACGCCCGGGAATACCAGAAGACCAGCAGCTGGCCGTCGACGTAGTGGTATTCGGGTGGGTACCTCCGGTCGCCCGTGGGGATGCGCAGGTCGTGGCGGAGCACGATGCCCTCGGCGTCGAGCACCCGCACCGTGGTCGGCCCGCCCATGATCACGTACGGCCAGGCCTCCTGCAGGGTCAGCGCGACCGTGGGATCGCCGCCGGTCACCTCCTGCCAGGCCTGCTCCCAGACCGGCCAGCCCAGCTCGTCGATGAGCCCGCCGCGCAGGCTGCGGGCGACGTGCTCGGTGAGGTCGAGGTCGAGGGCGTGGCGGAGCTCGCCGCCCGAGCCGGGCGCACCGGACCCGTCGAGCTCGTCGGAGACCAGGCGCAGCGCCTCGACCGGGAGCTCACCCAGCCACTTCACCGACTGCGGGAGGTGCGGCAGCCCGGCGGTGAACCGGTCGCGGATCCGGGCCCGCAGCCACTCGTCCAGCAACGGCCGGACGCCCGGCGTGTCGACCATCCGGACGAGGGCGCCCGGCCGGCCGTCGAGCGGGTCGAGACCCCGGCGCAGGGCCCCGGTGAAGCGGTCGTCGCCGGCCAGGGCGAGCAGCTTCCGCCCCGCTTCGACGCCCGCCCAGTGCAACAGGCCCAGCGCCTCGTCCTCCTTCGGCGGGGTCACCGGCACCTTGAGCTCGAGCAGCAGGTCGAGCAGGTTCAGGTCGGTGGCGACGGTGAGGGTCTCGCCGCTGTCGGCCAGCTCGGCGCGCAGCCGGTCGGCCATCCGCTCGACGAGCGGGTAGAGCTCCTGAATCGGAGCGTGGCGGGCCGGTTGGGCCTGGCTCAGGTAGCGGCGCAGCCAGCCCACGGAACCGTCGCGCGGGCGGGTCGCGTCCGGTGCCTGCGGGTCGCTCAGCCCGGCGAGCGCACCGGTGTCGGCCAACAGGGCCAGCCACATGGCCAGGTCGTTGCGGTCGGCGGGCATCAGGTCGAGCAGGCTGCCCCGGCTCGCCGGGTCGCCGGCGGCCAGCGCCGTCAGCGCCGGCAGGTGCGCCTTCCACCAGCCGGCGGGCGCCTCGGCAGCCACCGGCAGCCGTACCATCTCGGCCAGGTAGGCGGCCTCCCGCTCGGCGGCGGTGCCGGGCGGGGTGGTGGGGGCGGCCTTGCCGGGGGCCTTTTTGGTGGCGGCCCGGACCAGTTGCTTCACCGCGGTGGCCAACTGCGCGGACGGCACCACGCCGGCGGCGGCGGCCCGCAGCGCGAGCCGGCAGAACCGCTCCAGCGCCTCGTCGGCCGGCAACCGGGCGGAGAGCTCCTTCGCGTAGCCCGCCAACCCGGTCGCGGAGACCACCTTGGCCGCCGTGAACTCGACGTAGACCTCGTCGAGCCGGCCCAGGTCGACCGGCAGCCCGTGCTGCGCCTCCGCCTTGCGCGCCTTGTTGAACAACTGCTTTGCGTAGCTGTCCTGCCCGGCGGCCAGGAACACCCGGGCCGCCTGCTCGAAGAACGTCGGCAGGAAGTGCGGCAGCGTCCGGGCGAAGCGGTTGCCGATGGCCTGGTGGCCGTCCATGGCGGCCTTCGGCCGCGACCGGACCTGCTTGGCCAGCTTCTGCAGCTCCGGCACCGCCGTCAACGCGTGCCGGCCGTCCGCCGGGTGGTGCACCAGCACCCACTCCGGGAAGGCCAGCGGGCGGCGTGGGCCCCACCCGACGACGGCCGGTGCGGCACCCGGCGTCAGGCCGAGGAACCCGACGGCGATGTCCTCGCCCTCGCCGAGCGCGGCGTCGACCAGGCGGATCACCGGTCGGTCATCGAGGACCGGGTGCCGGTAGGTGCGGGCGGTGAGGGGCACCGCCCGGTCGCCGGCCTCGGCGGTGTCGATCGGCAGCACCGCGCCCGCAGCCAGCAGACTCGCCGCCGCAACCTCGCCCGGCCGGGTCGTCGTTTCGGTCATGCCCGCTTCTCCGTTCCCGTGGCGGCGCCGGAGAGGGCCGTCGCCATTCGCATTCCCTCCGACCAGGCCACCGGCCCGACCTCGGCCAACCGCAGCATCGGCCCCTCGGCGACCGACCAGGAGAGGCCGCCCAGGGTCGCCTCGGAGTCCCAGTAGTCCTCGTCGAACCCCAGAGCCGCCTCGACCGTCTGGCCGGCCTCCCAGACCCGGCACCTGATCTGTGCGCCGGAGACCCGGAAGCCGAGCGTGGCGGCGCGGGCGGCCAGCCGGTTGGGGACCCTGACGCCACCGAAGTCGGTGACCGTGCTGGCGCGGGCCCCCAGGGTGGTGGGCCGCTCCCAGGTGCCCCGGTGCAGTTGCTCGACCCCCTGGGTGAGGCCCAGCTCGTCGGCGAACTCGCGCAGCTCCGCCAGGTCGGGAAGGTGCACCGGATGGGGCAGCGTGGCGGTGGCCGGCGAGAGCCGGACGGTCTCCCCGTCGAGGTCGACCACGCGCAGGTCACCGGCGTCGGTGACGCCCCGCAGGAAGCCCGGCTCGGCCGGGTCGTCGCCGAGCACCACGAGGTTGCGCAGCGCGCCCTGCCAGGCCGGGTCCGGCCAGACCCGGGCCAGCAGCCCGGTCGGCACCGGCAGCGAGGAGACCACCCAGGCGTCGACCCGGGCCAGGCATTCGGCGGCGTGCCGGTCCAGCCACTGGCCGAGCTGGTGCAGCCGCTCCACCTCGGGGTCGTCGCGCAGCGCCTTCGGCAGCGTCTTCAGTGGACGAGCGCCGGCCCGTGGGCCGGTGGACCGGGCCGCCACCTTCCCGTCCACGAGGGAGATCTCGTAGGAGCCTCCCGCCGGTAGCCAGCCCATAAGGACGCACCCTCCACAGTGGTAATCCGGCAGGGTCCATCAAGGAGCGGCCGGTTGATCAACGCAGGGGGCACGCTAACAGGAGGCACCGACACGGCGGGCCGGGCGGCGGTGGGGTACGACTTCGCGGCAGGCCCGTCGAGTTCCGGGAGGCGTGCACCGGCAAGCACGATTCCGACTGCCGATACGGGCGGCCGTGCTGGGTGTGCCGCGCTACTGCGCCCGGCTGCACCGCCGTCAGGCGAGGAAGCCGGTGCGCCGCGCGGAGCAACGTCTGCGGGGGCTGATGGAGGGCGTGAACCGGCCCGCGGCGCAATCCCCGGCTCAGCTCCTGCGCAGCCAGAGCACGCCCAGCGGCGGCACCCGCAGCGCCACCGACGCCACCATCCCGTGCCACGGCACGTCCTGCGCGTGCACCGCACCGAGGTTGCCCACCCCGGACCCGCCGTAGTGGTGGGCGTCGGTGTTGAGCACCTCCGTCCAGGTGCCGGCGGCCGGCAGCCCGATCCGGTAGTCCTCCAGCGGCTGGGCGGAGAAGTTCGCCACGCAGACCAGCGTCGCGCCGTCGGGGGCGATCCGGACGAACGAGATCGTGTTGTGGGCGACGTCGTCGCCGGCGATCCAGCGGAACCCGGCCGGCTCGGTGTCCTGCGCCCAGAGCGCCGGGGTGTCCCGGTAGACCCGGTTCAGGTCGCCGACGAGGCGCTGCACGCCGGCGCGCGCCGGGTCGTGCAGCAGGTACCAGTCGAGGCCGCGTTCCTCGCTCCACTCCCGGTCGTCGGCCAGCTCGCAGCCCATGAAGAGCAACTGCTTGCCCGGGTGCGCCCACATGTACGCCAGCAGCGCCCGCACGTTGGCCAGCCGCTGCCAGGTGTCGCCGGGCATCTTCGCCGCCAGCGAGCCCTTGCCGTGCACCACCTCGTCGTGGCTGATCGGCAGCACGTAGTTCTCGCTCCACGCGTACGCCAGGGAGAAGGTGAGCTGGTGGTGGTGGTGCTGGCGGTAGATCGGGTCCTTCGCGGTGTAGAGCAGGGTGTCGTGCATCCAGCCCATGTTCCACTTGAACCCGAAGCCCAGCCCGCCGTCGGCGGTGGGGCGGGTGACGCCGGGCCAGGCGGTCGACTCCTCGGCGATCATCACCACCCCGGCGTGGTGCTTGTAGACGGTGGCGTTGACCTCCTGCAGGAAGGCGATCGCCTCCAGGTTCTCCCGGCCGCCGTGCTGGTTGGGCAGCCACTGCCCCTCGGTGCGGGAGTAGTCCAGGTAGAGCATCGAGGCGACGGCGTCGACCCGCAGCCCGTCGACGTGGAACTCGTCGCACCAGTAGAGCGCGTTGGCGACCAGGAAGTTGCGCACCTCGGGGCGGCCGAAGTCGAAGACGTACGTGCCCCAGTCGGGGTGCTCGCCCCGGCGCGGGTCGGGGTGCTCGTAGAGCGGGGCGCCGTCGAAGCGGGCCAGCGCGAACTCGTCCTTGGGGAAGTGCGCGGGCACCCAGTCCAGGATCACCCCGATCCCGGCGGCGTGCAGCGCGTCCACCAGGTGCCGGAACTCGTCGGGGGTGCCGAAGCGGGACGTGGGGGCGTAGTAGCCGGTGACCTGGTAGCCCCAGGAACCGCCGAAGGGGTGCTCCATCACCGGCATGAACTCCACGTGCGTGAAGCCCAGCTCGGTGACGTACCCGGTCAGCTGCTCGGCCAGCTCCCGGTAGCCCAGGCCGGGCCGCCACGAGCCGAGGTGCACCTCGTAGACGCTCATCGGCTCCTGGTGCGGGGCCTGCCGGGCGCGGCGCGCGAGCCAGTCGGCGTCGCGCCACTCGTACGTCGAGCGGTTTACCACCGACGCGGTGGCCGGCGGCACCTCCGCGTACGCCGCCATGGGGTCGGCCTTGTCCCGCCACCGCCCGTCGGCGCCCAGGATGCGGTACTTGTAGCGGGCCCCGACGGGCACGTCGGGGACCAGGATCTCCCACACCCCGGTGGAGCCCAGCGAGCGCATCGGCCAGCCGTCGTCGGGGCCCCAGCCGGTGAAGTCGCCGATCACCCGCACGCCGCGCGCGTTCGGCGCCCAGACGGCGAACGCCACCCCCGCGTCGAGGACCCGCGCGCCGAGGGCCTCCCAGAGCCGCTCGTGGCGGCCCTCGCCGATCAGGTGCAGGTCCAGCTCGCCCAGGGTGGGCGGGTGCCGGTACGGGTCGTCGCGCAGCGCGCCGTCGACCTCGACCCGGTAGTCGAGCACGGTGCCCGGCACGGTGGCCTCGAAGACGCCGCAGTCGTGCACCCGGCGCATCTCGTGCCGTTCGCCGTCGACCAGCAGGGTCACCGCCGACGCGCCCCGGCGCAGCGTGCGGATGGTGGTGCGCCCGTCGGCGGGGTGCGCGCCGAGAACGGCATGCGGGTCGTGCGCCTCGCCGGCGATCAGCTGGTCCATCGTGGGTCGTCCTTGTCGGCAGCAACGGTGGGGGCGGTGCCCCCGGAAAGGTCGGTGGGCACGTCCTGCACGGTCAGGTCGGGCGCGGCCGGGGCGGCCGGCTCGGCGGCGGCCGGGGGGACCGGCCGGCGCACCGTGAACACGTGCGCGGGTTGCAGGTACGGGTCGAGCCGCACCGCGTTGTGCTGGCCCCAGTCGTAGCCGGCGTCGGTCAGCTCGTCGTGCACGGCGAACCGCTCGTGCCAGTCGAAGCCCAGCGCCGGCATGTCCAGGGTGACGTTGCCCCACTGCACGGCCCGCGAGTCGAACGAGCAGACCACGATCACCGTGTTGCCGGTCTCCGGGTCGTGCTTGGACCAGCAGAGCAGCGCCGGGTTGTCGATGTCGTGGAAGACCAGGTTGCGCAGCCCGCGCAGCGCCGGATTGTCGCGCCGGACCCGGTTGAGGGTGGTCACGAACGGGGCCAGCGAGCGCCCCTGCGCCTGCGCGCCGGCCCAGTCGCGGGGGCGCAGCTCGTACTTCTCGTTGTCGAGGTACTCCTCCGCGCCGGGGCGGGCGACGTGCTCGAAGAGCTCGAAGCCGGCGTACATGCCCCAGGAGGGCGAGAGCAGCGCGGCCAGCACCGCCCGGATCTTGAACATCGGCGGGCCGCCGTGCTGCAGCGACTCGTGCAGGATGTCGGGGGTGTTGGGCCAGAAGTTCGGCCGCATGTGGTCGGCGGAGACGACCAGTTCCTCGCAGTACTCGCGCATCTCGGCGGCCGTCGTGCGCCAGGTGAAATAGGTGTACGACTGGGTGAAGCCGATCTTGCCCAGCCCGTGCATGATCGCCGGCCGGGTGAACGCCTCGGCCAGGAAGAGCACGTCCGGGTCGACCCGCTTGACCTCGGCGATCAGCCAGTGCCAGAAGTCGAACGGCTTGGTGTGCGGGTTGTCCACCCGGAAAATCTTGATGCCCTCGCCGACCCAGTGCAGCACCACCCGCAGCACCTCGGCCCGGATGCCCTCGGGGTCGTTGTCGAAGTTGACCGGGTAGATGTCCTGGTACTTCTTCGGCGGGTTCTCCGCGTACGCGATGCTGCCGTCGGCGCGGGTGGTGAACCACTCCGGGTGCTCGGTCACCCACGGGTGGTCCGGCGCGCACTGCAACGCCAGGTCAAGGGCCACCTCCAGGCCCTGCTCGGCGGCGGCGGCGACGAAGTCGCGGAAGTCCTCCGGCGTACCCAGGTCGGGGTGGATGGCGTCGTGGCCGCCCTCGGCCGCGCCGATCGCCCACGGCGAGCCCACGTCGTCGGGCCCGGCGGTGAGCGCGTTGTTGGGGCCCTTGCGGTTGACCCGGCCGATCGGGTGGATCGGGGGGAGGTAGAGCACGTCGAAGCCCATCGCCGCGACCCCGGGCAGCCGCTCCATCGCGGTGACGAAGGTGCCCGAGCGGGCCGGCGCGTCGACCGTGGCCGGGATCGCGCCCTCGGAGCGGGGGAAGAACTCGTACCAGGCGGAGAAGAGCGCCCGGGGGCGGTCCACCCAGAGCCGGTGCTCCGCGCCCGTGGTGACCAGCTCGCGCACCGGGTGCGCCCAGAGCAGGTCGGCCAGCTCCAGCGCCGGGGCCACCCGCCGGGGCAGCGGCAACCGCTCGTCGACCAGGGCCGCCGCAGCGGCGGTGACCCGTGCGGCGTCGCCGGCCGGCACCAGCTCGGCGGCGGCGGTCAGCACCCGCGCCCCCTCGGCCAGGTCGTTGGCCAGCTCCGCGGGGCCCTGACCGGCGGCGACCTTCTTGGTCACCGCGTTCTGCCAGGTCAGGTACGGATCTTGGAACGCCTCCACGGCGAAGGCCCACTCGCCGACGGCGTCGGGGCGGATGCTGGCGTGCCAGCGGTCCTGGCCGGGCTCGCCGGGGCGCATCCGGGTGAACGGCCGGGCCCGCCCGTCGGGGCCGCGCCAGAGCACGTTGCAGCCCAGCGCGTCGTGCCCCTCCCGGTAGGCGCGCGCCGACACGGGCACCACCTCGCCGACCACGGCCTTGGCCGGGTAGCGACCGCAGGCGACGACGGGGGAGACGTCTTCGATCGGAAACCGTCCAGTCACCCCGCCAACCTACTGTGCGAGATCGTCTCGCGCGCGGCGGTCGGGCCCCTCCGGGGGCTGTCGGTGGGGTACGCCACGATGGGGCGATGTCGTACGCGCAGCAGTTCAGGGCCTTCGCCCGACGGCACGGCGTCTCCGACGACGCCATCACCCGCATCCTGTGGTCGGTGCAGCCGGGGGTGGAGGTCGGCCTCTGCGACCCGGAGGGCATCGGTCCGGAGAGCCAGGTGATCGGCTACTGCGGCGGCCTGCCACGGCTGCCGGCCGACACGCCCTGGCCGATGGGGGACACCTTCATCGCCGCCCTCGACCTCGCGGCGATCCCGCCGCAGCCGATGGACCTCGCCCTGCCCCGGCAGGGGCACCTGCTGTTCTTCGGCGACCCGTACCCGGAGCACGACTGCCCGGCCGAGGTGATCCATGTGCCGGCGGGGACACCGACGGCCGAGCGACCCGCGCCCGTGGACGAGGAGTGGCCGAGCGTCGAGGCGGAGGTGCTGCCCCGGCAGGTCATCACCCTCGACCGGGTGAACCGTTGGGACATCCTCGGCTGGACCCCGGAGCCCGACAACGACGACGTGGACGACGACGAGAAGGAGTGGCTCGCGCGGCTGATGGCGGCGATCGAGGAGTACGGCGCCCGGGTCGGCGAGGTGCCGACGGTCCAGCGGCGGACCTGGGGGCTGCGCGGCGAGGCGCTGAACCCGAACCCCTACGCCGCCGACTACCGAGCCGGCTTCCTGCGCCGGGGGGAGGAGGCGGTGACCATCCTGCGGGCCGAGCCGGAGCGCTTCGACGAGCTGCACGGCCAGGCCCTCGAGGCGGCGGCGCTGGGCGACGGGGTGTGGCTCAACCTGCTGGAGTTCCATCAGGACGAGATCTCCCCCGGCGACGGCGAGATGGGCTGGATCATCCGCCGCGACGACCTGCACGCGGGCCGCTTCGACCGCGTCCGGCAGTCCCAGCACAGCTGACCGGTGAGCTGGTCAGTGGCGGGTCCGCCAGGCCTTGGCGCGGCGCATGTACCGGAACACCCCGCCGGGCCCGGTGGAGGCGGGCCAGTCGTCGGTGCGGAAGTACGCGTCGGAGCCGCCGTCGAGGAAGATCACCGACCCGCAGAGGAAGTCGGCGGCCGGCGAGAGCATGAACGCCACCCACTCGCCGACGTCGGCCGGCTTGCCGCGCCCGCCGATCGGCACGGCCAACTGCTCGACGGAGTTCTTCTCGCCCCGGGCGATCTGCTCGTCGAGCAGCGGGGTGGCGATGATCCCGGGGGCGAGGACGTTGACCCGGATGCCCGCGCCGGCCCACTGCGGCGAGACCGCGCTGCGCCGCGCCCACCGCGTCACCGCCATCTTCGAGCTCGCGTACGCGAACGGCGCCGAGCGCTTGCCGAAGCGCCCCACCCGGCGCAGCGCCTTGTGCGGGTCGCGGGCGAGCAGCGCCCGCACGGCGCTCTCCGGCACCATCGGGGTGAGCGTGGTGGAGTTCGAACCGAAGACCACCACCTTGCTGTTGCCGGCGGCGGCGAGCGCGGGCCGCCACGCCTCCAGCAGGTCCACCACGCCGAAGTAGTTGACCTGCTGCACCATCGCGTCGCGCCCCGGGATGCCGCCGAGCCCGGCCGCGCAGACCGCGCCGTCGAGCCGCCCCCCGGCGCGGTCCAGCACCTCGACCGCCGCCGCCGTGCGCCCCGCCGGCGTGGAGAGGTCGGCGACCACCTCGACGTCGCGCAGGTCCACGCCGATGACGGTGTGCCCGTCCCGGCGCAGCCGCTCGGTCGCCGCCCTGCCCATCCCCGAGGCCGCGCCGGTCACCGCGTACGTGCCCATGTCGGTTCCTTCCCACTGCGCCGGGCAGCCGGTCGGATCCGGCCCGCACCCTCTCGCCGGATGCTGACACGCGGCGACCGCCCCGACCCGACGATCCCGCCAAATCGCACCCGGCCGGGGTGTGCTCGGAAAGGCGCGGCCTGGTGATTGAGTACGACAAACTCGCCGTTCATTTCCAGGCCCCCCGCTACCTCATCGAAACTCTCGATCGACCACGAAGATCCGCGAGACAGCACTAGTTACGATCGCCGGCGGGTATCGGCGGCCCGAAGTGGCGAGCGCGTAATCAGGAGGCGAAGCACATGACGGCATACGTGTACGGGGTTCTGCACGACGACATCGGCAATGTTTTCATCGGGTCGAAGTTCGAAAAAGGGTATTTCTTCTGGGAGAACGGGGCAGGCGCGATCGTCCCGGCCGGGCAGTGGCTCAACGGGAGCGGGAAATCCGCGCTCCCCGGTGGCAAGCGGGAACGGGGCGAGACGATCGAGGCCGGCGCCCGGCGCGAGTTCTACGAGGAGACCGGGGTCCGGATCGACGCCGACGCCCAGGTCAGGGAACGGTCGTGGGAGTACTTCGATGAGAAGGAGGGGGCCACCAACACCTACGAGGCGGCGTACTTCCGGGTCTCCACCGCGCGCCTGAAGGCCATCGCGGCGGACATCGCCGGGAATCTGGCTGCCGGCGTTCAGGCTCAGCAACAGCTGATCAGGGAGCAAGGAAACCCGACCATAACCACCTACGCCGCGCTCCGGGCCGCCTATCCGCAGGCCCCGCCGGCCAACGAGCTGGACCGCGGGTCGCTCATGAACCTCACCGCCCACTGGGACTGGGTCGAAATCGAGTCGTGGAAGCAGCAGCGGCTCCTGGGCTGGTTCCACACGATCCTCGCCCACCTCAAGAACGTCATCCTGGTCGAGCTGGCCCCTCCCAAGTAATTTGCCCGTAGGCGGTGGCACCGTCGGCGGGTCCACCACCTGCCGGCGGGCGTCAGCGAAATCTTGGTACGGACCGGCCCCTCCAGGGGCAGATCCGTACCAAGATCCACCCGATTCCCGGGATCGGGGCACTGCCCACGCGGGCTGCTACGAGTACCGCAAGTGCTCCGACGCGGTCTCGCTCTCGTCCTCCTCGATCCAGCCCTGCTCGTGAGCCTGCCACCACCAGGACGCGACGCATGACTCCTCCGCATGCACGTCCTGCTCTGTTCGAGGGCTCAATCTTGGACAGAAGTAAGCCAGGGCGATTCGCCGTGTGCCCCCGAGTCGGCTCGCACGGCGACTGTGTCGACGGGTCAGGCGATCTGACGGAGGTCGCTGCCGTAGTCGAAGATGATCCGCATCCGGGCACCCAGTGCTCGTGCATACCGGCTGAGGGTCGCCACCTCATTGGCCTCCAGATCGCCGTTCTCGATCTGACTCACCCGCCCGGGCGTGACCCCCATCAGCTCGGCCACCTGCCGCTGGGTAAGACCGAGACGCTTCCGCTCCTCGACAAGGTGGAACGCGCTTACCCACGCTTCGGTGCGGGCACGCTCCGCATCGAGCGCATCGTCGTCCCCGTCGTGCAGCTCGGCCCGAATGTCTTCCCAGTCATGAAAGTCGCTCATCAGCTCTCCCTCCGTTTCGTCTCGAAGGCAAGCCAACCCTCGTATGCAATCTCGGCGGTCGGGATCGCCTTTTCATACCACCGTGTCCAGTCTCCGGCCTTGTTGCCCGCGACCAACAGCACCGCCTGCGACCAGGGGTCAAAGACGAACAGAATCCTGATGGCAACGTCCCGCCCGGACCTCGGCCGCAGCTCCTTGAGGTTGCTGATGGTCGAACTACGGAGCGTGTCGACCAGCGGACGCCCCAGACCCGGACCGGTCTCGGCGAGCATGTCAATCGCAGTGTTGACGGACAGGTATGCCGCCGGGTCGGTCTGACGTAGAACCCTCAGCCAGTCGCGGACATCGCCTGTCGTTTTGATCGCCCAGCGACGGGCTGGCCCGCTAGTCATGTCAAAAACTATAGCTTGAGCTAAACGTCATGCCAAGCAAAGCTCTGATCGACTGCATCGAGGGGTCAATCTTGCAAAGGAACTGTTCGCCGGAAACGCTATCCGTCCTAGGTCTCCCGTGACTCACGCGGGTGGCGTCGCGGCGACGTAGAGACCTGCGCCTTGGACGCCGACGATGACGCCCTGAGCCTGGAGCAGCATCACCGCGCGCTGGACGGTGGAGACGCTCGCGGAGTAGATCTCGGCCAACTCGGCGTAGGTGGGAAGCTTCGTCTCCGGCGGGTGCTCGCCCTGTTCGATGCGGGCGTGCAGGTCCGCGGCAATCTTCCGATAGCCCATCGGGATGGTCATGTCTGCTGAGCCCCTGGCTAGGCCGGCGGTTGCGGTGCCACGAACGAGCCCTTGCCCTGGTGCACCTCGATCCAGCCCCGCTCGTCCAAGATCCGTAGGGCCAGCCTGATCGGGGTGGCACTGGCCTTGTACTGCTCGCACAGTTCGGCGATGGACGGCAGCTTGTCGCCGGGCTTCAGTGCCCCGGACTGAACCGACGCGATCACATCGGCGATGACCTGCTCGTACACGGGTTTTCTGGGCATGGCACGGCCGCCTCTCGTCAGCCCGTTGAGCATGCCACCCAACACAACATTCTGTGCATGTCGTGTTGACTCTGTACTCACTGCACTCTAGGTTGCGAATGGAGGACCTCTCGTCAGCAACGGAGATCCTCATCCGAAGGGCGGGGTGTCCTCCCTGGTCACCCCGCCCTCTGCGCCTGACGAACCCCTGAGGAGGCACGGATGCGTGAGCGTCCGCATGACGGGCCGCTGCCGGCGGCGTACCCGGTGTCGGGTGCCCCGCCCCGGCAGCCCGACGGCGATCGGGTGCCCTGCCCGCCCCGCCACCCGGAGGGCGCGCCGCCCACCCGGCGGCAGTACGCCTACGGCCTCGCGGTCGCGCTGGCCGTACTCGTGCTGCTCCTGCTCGGGATCTTCGGGTGAGCGGGCCGGGCCGGGGGATCAACGAGCTGCCGCTGGGCCGCCGGATCGCCCAGTGGCGGGTGCGGCGGAACATGACGCAGCAGCAGTTCGCCGATCAGATCGGCAAGTCCAAGAGCTGGGTGGACAAGGTCGAGCGCGGGGTGCGCCGGTTGGAACGGGTGTCCAACCTGCGGGCGGTGGCTGCGACGCTTCGGATCGACCTGGGGGCGCTGCTGGCGGGGCGGCCGGGGCGGCCCGATGCCTCTGCCGCCGGGTTGGAGGGGGTGCGTGCGGCCCTGGCGCGGTACCACGTCGAGGCCCCGGCCCGCCCGCTCGACGTCGCGGAGCAGCGGGGCCGCCTCGACCACGCGGAGCAGGCGTACCGGCACGCCCGCTACCGGGAACTGCTCGACCTGCTGCCCGGTCTGCTCGATGCCGCTCGCGCGGCGCGCGCCACCCGCCCCGGCCGGGCGGCCGACGAGTTGCTGGTCGACGCGTACGGGCTCGTCGCCCTGGCGTTGCTCAAGGTCGACCAGGGGGAGTTGGCCTGGCTGGCCGCCGACCGGGGGATGGCCGTCGCCGCGAGCACGAACGACCCGACGGTGCTCGCCGTCGCCACCGTGCCGCTCGCCCAGGCCCTGCGAGCGGGCGGCCGGCGACAGTCGGCGTTGCAGGCCGCCGTGGTCGCCGCCGACCAGAACACGCCGGCCCGCCCCGGTGTCGACGTTCCGCCCGACCCGGCCCTGCTCGGGACGCTGCTGGTGCAGGCCGCCCTCGCCGCCGCCGGCCGGGGGGACGGACGTGTCCAGGAGCTGTTCGACCGGGCCGCCCGGCTCGCCGAGGAGGCCGGCGAGGGGAGCGCGGCGGTCGAGGCCGCCCGCCTGGTCGCCGAGGCGGGCCTCGGCACGGTCGCGGCGGCGACGGTACGACAC
Source organism: Micromonospora sp. DT233 (assembly GCF_049841815.1). Lineage (NCBI taxonomy): Bacteria > Bacillati > Actinomycetota > Actinomycetes > Micromonosporales > Micromonosporaceae > Micromonospora > Micromonospora sp. DT233. The sequence continues at coordinate 59,571 of NZ_JBNCLB010000015.1, forward strand.
GAGCGGCTGACGGCCGGCGACGGGTGGCGGTGGTTGCCGCCCGAGCACCGGGCCGCGTACCTGGTCGATGCCGCTCGCGCCTACGCGCGGGCGGGCGACACGCTCCGGGCGGGCCGGGCGCTGCTGGACGCGGAACGCATCGCGCGCGGCGAGGTGCACGACCGGCCTGCGGTACGGGACCTGGTGGCCGTCGTGGCCCGGTCGAGCGCCGCCCCGGCGGGGCTGGCCCGCCTCGCCGCCACCCTGCGCGTCGCCTGACCCGAGCCGCTGCGGCGCAACGTCACGGCCGGCGCAGAACCACGCATTGCTGCCTCGCGGCGTCACTCGGCCCAGGGCAGCGGGACCTTCGCGTTGCCGTCCGGCAGCACCGCCCTGCCGCCGACCCGCATGCAGACCAGCGCCTGGGCGGGGCCGCCGACGGTCTTGAGCTGTCGGGTGACGCCGGCCGGCAGGACGACCGCCTGGCCGGCCCCGACCAGCTCGGTGCCGTCGTCGACGGTCACCTCGAAGGTGCCCGAGAGAGGCATCCAGACCTGCTCGGCGTCGATCGCGTGCAGCGGGGTGGCGGCGTCCTCGTGCAGCTCCACCCGCCAGGTGCTCACCTCCGCGCTGCCCTGGCTGGGGCCGGCGAGGCCGTACATCCGACCGGCGGGCGTCGCCGTGGTGCGCGCCTCGGTCTGACTGATCACGAACATGTCCACCTCCGAGTAAAGCGGCTTTACTTACCTGCCCGTCAGTAAAGTGCTGCCCACCGGGTGTGTCAAGCTGTTTTACATGACCGGTCCCGATCCGCTCCAACGCACGGAGCTGACGTTCCTGCTGGGGATGGCGTTCCAGCTCGTGCTGGCCGAGTTCGTCACCGAGCTCGACGAGCTGGGCTACGGCGAGCTTCGCCCCGTGCACGGCTTCGTCTTCCAGCTGCTTCAAGGCCACGGGGCGACCAGCACCGAGCTGGCCGCCCGGCTCGGGGTCACCAAGCAGGCGGCCGGCCAGCTCGTCGACCACCTCGAGGAACTCGGCTACGTGCGGCGACAGCCCTCGCCGCTGGGCGGTCGCCGGAAGCTCATCACGCTGACCGAGAAGGGCCAGGAGCACATGCGGGTGGCGGGTCGGTGCCTGCGCGGGATCGAGGCCCGGCTGGCCGACCAGGTGGGGGGCGACGACCGGCTGCACCTGCTGCGCGGGGAACTGGCCCGGGTCATCCGTGCCTTCGCTGGCGACGACCTCCCGCCGCTGCGCCCCTCCTGGTAAGTCGTGGGCGGCCTGCTTACTCAGCTGACCATGCCGCGTGCGACACGTATCATGCGTATTACGTATCAGGGGGCGGCATGAAGTTGAACAGCAAGGGACAGGTGACCATCCCGGCCGACCTGCGGGCACGGCACCACCTGCACGAGGGCGACGAGGTCGACGTGATCGAGGAAGGCGGCGCGCTACGCATCGTGCGCGTCGAGGACGCCGAGAGCCGGGGGCGACGCCTGGTCCGGCACATGCGCGGGCGCGGCGGTGCCCGAGAGGCGGAGAGCATGTCGACGGACGACCTGATGGACCTGCTTCGTGGCGAGTGAACGGATCCGTGCCGTGGCCGGCCGGGCGGCCGACACGATCACGACCCTGGTCGACACCAACGTCCTGCTGGACGTCTTCACCGAGGACCCGAAGTGGGCCGACTGGTCGGGCGAGGCGCTGGCCGCCGCCCGCGACGTGGGCGTGCTGGTGATCAACCCCATCGTGTACGCGGAGGTGTCCGTGCGGTTCGCGCGGGTCGAGGAGCTCGACGACGCCCTGCCCGCCACCGACTTCCTGCGCGAGGAGCTGCCGTACTCCGCAGGCTTCCTGGCGGGCAAGGCGTACGCCCGGTACCGCGCGCGAGGAGGCACCAAGCAGTCACCGATTGCCGACTTCTACATCGGCGCGCACGCAGCGGTCTGCCGCTACCGCCTGCTCACTCGCGACGGCAGCCGCTACCGCACGCACTTCCCGACGGTGCCGCTGATCGCGCCCGAGGGGTAGCCGCCGGTCAGCCCGTCGCGCCGACCGAGCGGTAGAGGGCGACAGTGCGGGCGGCGATGGCGTCCCAGGAGAAGTGCGCGACCGCGCGCCGCCGCCCGGCCCGGCCCAGCTCGGCGGTCTTCACCGGGTCGGCGAGCAGGGTGTTGATGGCCTCCGCCAGGTCGGCCACGAAGCGCTCCGGGTCCAGCGGGGTGCCGGAGCCGTCGCCCGCCTGCTCGATTTCGACCAGCAGGCCGGTCTCGCCGTCCGCGACGACCTCGCGGCCGGCAGTCCCGGGTCGCCCGCAGCAGGTACGGCAGGCCCTTCTGCCGGGTGATCCTGCCCACGTACACGACGCTGGGGCGGGTCGGGGAGGCGCCCTGCCGGAGCCCTCTGGCCCACCGCGCATCGATGGCCTCTCCGTGACGGTGCTGGGTGTAGCGCCTCCAGGAACGCCTCCGAGTCCGGTCCCACCGGGAGCCGCAGCGGCGGCGACTCCATCTGGCCGAGCCGCCAGACCACGTCCGCGAAGAGCTCGGGGGAGTTCACCTCGGCGTTGGTGTTCATGCCGCGCAGCGCACCGAGCAGGCCGTCGCTGACCGGCGTGTAGTCCGCGATCCGGTGCTCCGGCATGACCAGGTTGGTGCTGTAGCCGGTGGCGAAGCCGCCCGGCTGCAGGATGGTGACCCGCACCCCGAGGTGCCCGGCCTCGGCGGCCAGCGATTCGGCCGCTCCCTACACCGCGAACTTGCTCGCCGTGTACGCGGCCAGCCCGGGGAAGGGAACCGTGCCGGCGACCGAGCTGACGAAGACCGCGTGCCCGCGGCGTTGTGCTCGCCACGCCGGCAACACCGCCCGCCGAAGGCGTCCACCGCCCGCCCGACCGCCGCCGTGCACTGCGCCGGATCCCGGACGTTCCAGCGCGACGGCCACCACGTTGCCCGGGTGCTGGGCCACCAGTCCGTCGAGGGTCTCCGGCCGTCGGGCCGTCGCCACCACCTGTTCCCCCTTGGCGGCGAGCCGGGCCGCGAGGGCCCGACCGAGTCCGCTCGAACACCCCGTGATCATCCAACGCTTCGTCATCGCTCCCGACCCACCCAATCCGAAGGGTTACCTGCCGGGAGCAGACTGTCAGGGTCGGTCCGGCGGATGAAGGGCCAACCGCTGTCGCCAACCGGATTCGTCGGGTACCCGGCGTACCGCGGGTCGCCGGGCGACGGCACGAGCGGGCGCGGGCCGCTCGTCGGCGCGTCGCGGGCATCGTGCGGCGGGGCGGGCCGGGCCGGCCGCGGGTCAGCGCAGCGAGCGGTAGAGCTCCACGGTCCGCTCGGCGATGGCGTCCCAGGAGAAGTGCTCGACCGCGCGCCGCCGCCCCGCCCCGCCCAGCGCGGCGGCCCGCGCCGGGTCGGCCAGCACCCGGTTGACCGCCGCCGCCAGGTCGGCCACGAAGCGCTCCGGGTCCAGCGGGGTCCCGGAGCCGTCGGTCGCCTGCTCGATGCCGACCAGCAGCCCCGTCTCGCCGTCGGCGACGACCTCGGGGATGCCGCCGGTGGCGGTGGCCACCACCGCCGTCTCGCAGGCCATCGCCTCCAGGTTGACGATGCCCATCGGCTCGTAGATCGAGGGGCAGACGAAGACCGTGGCGTGGGTGAGCACCTGGATCACCTCGGGCTTGGGCAGCATCTCCGCCACCCAGATCACCCCGGAGCGCTTCGCCCGCAGCTCGGTGACCAGCCCCTCCACCTCGGCGGCGATCTCCGGGGTGTCGGGGGCGCCGGCGAGCAGCACGAGCTGGGTGTCGGCCGGCAGGTCCCGGGCCGCCCGCAGCAGGTACGGCAGCCCCTTCTGCCGGGTGATCCTGCCCACGTACACGACGCTCGGGCGGGTCGGGTCGATGCCGAGCCGGGTCACCACGTCGGTGCCGCTGTCCGGGGCGTACTGGATCGTGTCGATGCCGTTGTGGATCACGTGGACCCGGTCCGGGTCCACCGCCGGGTACGCCGCGAGCACGTCCGCGCGCATTCCCGCGCTGACCGCGACGATCGCGTCGGCCGACTCGTACGCGGTGCGCTCGCACCAGGAGGAGAGCGCGTAGCCGCCGCCGAGCTGCTCGGCCTTCCACGGCCGCAGCGGCTCCAGGCTGTGCGCGGTGACCACGTGCGGCACGCCGTGCAGCAGCTTCGCGGTGTGCCCGGCCAGGTTCGCGTACCAGGTGTGGCTGTGCACCACGTCGGCCCCCGCGCAGCCGGCGGCCATCTGCAGGTCCACGCCCATGGTGCGCAGCGCGGCGTTCGCGCCGGCCAGGCCGGCCGGTTCGGCGTACGCGGTGACGCCCGGCTCGGTGCGCGCCGCGCCGAAGCAGTGCACCCGCACGTCGGCGAGTCTGCGCAGCTCCCGGGCCAGGTACTCGACGTGCACCCCGGCCCCGCCGTACACCTCCGGGGGGTATTCGCGGGTGAGCAGGTCGACGCGGAGCGCTCCGGTGGCCGGGGAGGAGTCGTTCATGCCCCGCACCCTAGTGCAGAAGTGCGCCCGTCCGAGTGGTGAAGTGGCGGGGGGATGGATAGCGTTTCAGCATGGCTGACAAGGTGCTAGCGATCGTCCTGGCCGGTGGTGAGGGCAAGCGCCTGATGCCCCTCACCACGGATCGAGCGAAGCCGGCGGTCCCGTTCGGCGGGATGTACCGCATGGTCGACTTCGTCCTCTCCAACCTCGCCAACGCCGGCTTTCTCAAGATCGTCGTGCTGACCCAGTACAAGTCCCACTCACTGGACCGGCACATCACCAAGACCTGGCGGATGTCGACGCTGCTCGGCAACTACGTCACGCCGGTGCCGGCGCAGCAGCGCCGGGGCCCGTGGTGGTTCGCCGGCTCCGCGGACGCCATCTACCAGAGCTTCAACCTCATCCACGACGAGCAGCCGGACCACGTGATCGTCTTCGGCGCCGACCACATCTACCGGATGGACCCCCGGCAGATGGTGGAGGACCACATCGCCTCCGGCGCCGGGGTGACCGTCGCGGGCATCCGCCAGCCGCTGTCGATGGCCGACCAGTTCGGGGTGATCGAGGTCGGCGCGGACGGCCGGCGCATCCGGGCGTTCCGCGAGAAGCCCACCGACGCCGTCGGCCTGCCCGACGCCCCCGACCAGGTCTACGCCTCGATGGGCAACTACGTGTTCAGCACCAAGGCGCTCTGCGAGGCCGTCGAGGCCGACGCGGAGGACCAGGCCAGCAAGCACGACATGGGCGGCAGCATCATCCCGATGCTGGTCGAGCGGGGCGAGGCCAACGTCTACGACTTCCGCGACAACGAGGTGCCGGGCAGCACCGACCGCGACCGGGGTTACTGGCGGGACGTGGGGACGCTCGACTCGTTCTACGACGCGCACATGGATCTGATCAACGTGCACCCCGTGTTCAACCTCTACAACTTCGAGTGGCCCATCTACACCGCGCAGCCGCCGTACCCGCCCGCGAAGTTCGTCCACCAGTGGGACGAGCGGGTCGGCCGGGCCGTCGGCTCGATGGTCTCGCCCGGTGCGGTGATCTCCGGCGGCCTGGTGGAGAACTCGATCGTCTCGCCCAAGGTCAAGGTCCACTCCTGGGCGCACGTCGACGGCGCGGTGCTGATGGAGGGCGTCGACATCGGCCGGCATGCCGTGGTCCGCCGGGCCATCCTCGACAAGAACGTGATCGTCCCCGAGGGGGCGGAGATCGGCGTCGACCTGGAGAAGGACCGGCGGCGCTACACGGTCTCCGACAACGGCATCGTGGTGGTCGGCAAGGGCCAGCGGATCGAGCCGTGAAGCAGCACGTGTGACCCCGGCCCGCGCCGGGAATGAGTGAGCGTCCGTACCGTCCCTGGAGGTTGCCGCAGTGACCCACCCCCGCGCCGGCCAGCCCGCCGAGCCCGCCGACCTGGTCGACGTGCCCCGGCTGGTCACCGCCTACTACGCCGAGCACCCCGACCCGGACGACCCGGCGCAGCAGGTCTCCTTCGGCACGTCCGGGCACCGGGGGTCGAGCCTGCGCAACGCGTTCAACTCCGACCACATCCTCGCCGTCACCCAGGCGCTCTGCGACTACCGCCGCGAGCACGGCCCCGACGGGCCGCTCTTCCTCGGCCGGGACACCCACGCGCTCTCCGCCCCGGCGGCCGTCGACGCCCTCGAGGTGCTGGCCGCCAACGGGGTCACCGTGCTGCTGGACAGCCGCGACGGCTACACCCCCACCCCGGCGGTGTCGCACGCGATTCTTACCCACAACCGGGGGCGCACCTCCGGCCTGGCCGACGGCATCGTGATCACCCCGTCGCACAACCCGCCCGACGACGGTGGGTTCAAGTACAACCCGACCCACGGCGGCCCCGCCGACTCCGACGTGACCCGGTGGATCCAGGACCGGGCCAACGCGATCCTCGCCGCCGGCCTCAAGGAGGTGAAGCGCATCCCGTACGCGCGGGCCCGCGCCGCCGACACCACCGGCGAGTACGACTTCCTCGCCCGCTACGTCGACGACCTGCCCACCGTGCTGGACCTCGACGCGATCCGCGACGCCGGGGTACGCATCGGCGCCGACCCGCTCGGCGGGGCCAGCGTGGCGTACTGGGGGGAGATCGCGCAGCGGCACCGCCTCGACCTGACGGTGCTCAACCCGACGGTCGACCCGACCTGGCGCTTCATGACCCTCGACGGCGACGGCAAGATCCGGATGGACTGCTCCTCGCCGAACGCGATGGCGTCGCTGATCCGCGCCCGCGCCGACTACCAGGTCTCCACGGGCAACGACGCCGACGCCGACCGGCACGGCATCGTCACCCCCGACGCCGGCCTGATGAACCCCAACCACTACCTCGCGGTGGCCATCGGCCACCTGTTCCGCACCCGGTCGAACTGGGGCCGGGACGCGGCGGTCGGCAAGACCCTGGTCTCCTCCTCGATGATCGACCGGGTCGCCGCCGACCTGGGCCGGCCGCTGCTGGAGGTGCCGGTGGGCTTCAAGTGGTTCGTGCCCGGCCTGCTCGACGGGTCCGTGGGCTTCGGCGGGGAGGAGAGCGCCGGGGCGTCGTTCCTGCGCCGCGACGGCAGCACCTGGACCACCGACAAGGACGGCATCCTGCTCTGCCTGCTCGCCTCGGAGATCATCGGCAGCACCGGCAAGACGCCCAGCGAGCACTGGGCCGAGCTGGCCGAGCGCTTCGGCGCCCCCTCCTACGCCCGCATCGACGCCCCGGCCAGCCGGCAGGAGAAGGCGGTGCTGGCCAAGCTCTCCCCGGAGCAGGTCACCGCCACCGAGCTGGCCGGCGAGCCGATCACCGCGACGCTGACCAGCGCGCCGGGCAACGGCGCGGCGCTCGGCGGGCTCAAGGTGACCACCGAGTCGGGCTGGTTCGCCGCCCGCCCGTCGGGCACGGAGGACGTCTACAAGATCTACGCCGAGTCGTTCCAGGGCCCCGAGCACCTGACCCGCATCCAGCAGGAGGCCAAGGACCTGGTCTCGGCGGTGCTGCGGCAGAGCTGAGGCCCGGCGGTGCTGCGGCGCAGCTGAGCCCCGGCGGCGGTCACGGCACGTCCGGGGTCTGGCGGCGGTCGAACTCGGCACGCAGCGGGGCGGGCAGCAGCTCGCGCAGCTGCTCGGGCAGCAGCGGCAGGTCCAGCAGGCTCAGCCGCAGTTGGCTGCGCTCCCGGTGCCGGTGCGGGTCCAGCCGGACGACCTGCCCGGCGTCGCGCCGGTACCGGACCTCGATCGCGTCGCCGCCCTCGATGTGCTTGAGCACCCGCCCGTCGACCTCGACGGCGGCCCGCGCCGAGTCGGGGTGCAGCTCCAGCCGTAGCAGCTCGTCGGGGGAGAGCACCACCGGGCGGGCGATGCCCGACATCGGCGCCGACGGGGTGACCACCACCGCCTGCGCGGCCGGCGAGACCAGCGGCCCGCCGGCCGCGTAGCTGTACGCGGTCGAGCCGGTCGGGGTGCTGACGATCAGCGAGTCGCAGCGGTAGTAGCCGTACCGCTGCCCGTCGATGACCAGGGTGGTGACCATCAGCCCCTCGCCGGGGTGGCGGCCGAGCACGATGTCGTTGAACGCCACCACGTCGTCGCCGCAGACCGCGCAGACCAGGCAGCTGTGCGGCTCGACGGTGAACCGGCCTTCAACGAGCCGGTCCAGCGCGTCGGGCAGCCCCTCCGGCTGCACCTCCACCAGGAAGCCGAGCTGGCCCAGGTGCACGCCGAGCACCGGCACCGGGTGGTGCACGGTCAGCCGCAGCGTGCCGAGCATGGTGCCGTCCCCGCCGATGCTGATCAACGCGTCGCAGCCGGTGGCGAGGGTGGCCGACGGCCACGCCGCCACCTGCGAGGGGACGCGGGCCGCGTCCTCGGCGCGGACGGCCAGGTCGACGTTCTGCCGGGCGGCCCAGTCGACGATGGTCCGCACCACCGGCGACACGTCGCGGGTGGGGTGCAGCGTCAGCCCCACCCGATACGGGTTCACGGGCGCAGCGGTCGCAGGTCGCCCGCGCGCGGGCCGAAGTAGAGGGAGTTCGGCGGCACGTCCGCGCGGACGATGGCCCCGGCGGCGACGACGGAGCCCGCCCCGATGCGGCACGGCCCGACCAGGACCGCGCCGCCGCCGATCCAGCAGCCGTCCTCGACGGTCACCTCCGTCGACCGGGCCGCCCCCGCCCGGCACCGGCTGTCGGCCAGCTCGTGGGTGCCGGCGAAGACCCGCACGTCGGGGCCGACGGCGCAGCGCTCGCCGATGATCAGCCGGCTGGTCGCGCCGCCGTAGACCTGGAAGCGGTGCCCGACGAAGGACTCCGCGCCGATCGAGACCTGCCGGATGAGGAAGCAGGCGCTGGCGGTGACCTGGGCGCTGGAGTGCACGTCGAAGCCCTGCGCGGCCAGCAGCGCCCGGCGCAGCGGATACCACCGGGTGGCCGGGGTCAGCCGGGTCACCGTGCGCAGCAGCGCCTGCCGGGGCCTCACGCCGGCCCACCGGGGCCCGGCCGGGCCCCATCCCGCAGCGTGCCCATGGCCGGCCCCACCCTTCGGTCGCGCCCCGCGCCAGGGCGGCGGCGATGCTCTCGCAGGGACGAACGAGGCGCGGCGCGACAGGTCGCGGGGGCGGGTGGACGGATCGGCGCTTGTCCGATTGAACTCGTTTGAGTGACTAATGCCGATGCGTAACTAAGGCTCGGATTTCGTCGTTGACCCGGATGCCGTCAGGCGGACCGCTGCCGGCCGGGTGCGCTCCGCCGTCGCCGGCACGAGGTCTGCCCGCCGAGGTGACGAACGGGAGAGACATGAGCGTGAACACAGCGGGTCGCCGGGTGCTGATCACCGGCGGCACCGGGTCCTTCGGCCAGACCATGACCCGCCGGCTGCTGCGCGACGGCGTCGGCGAGGTGCGCGTGCTCAGCCGCGACGAGGCCAAGCAGGACGCGATGCGCCGCGCCTTCGGCGACGACCGGGTGCGCTACCACGTCGGCGACGTCCGGGACCGCGACACCGTCGAGCGGGCCACCCGCGAGGTGGACTTCGTCTTCCACGCGGCGGCCCTCAAACAGGTGCCGTCCTGCGAGTTCTTCCCGCTGGAGGCCGTCCGCACCAACATCCTCGGCAGCGCCAACGTGGTCGAGGCCGCCGCCCGCAACGGGGTCGGCTCCGTGGTCGTGCTCAGCACCGACAAGGCCGTCCACCCGGTCAACGCCATGGGCATGAGCAAGGCGCTGATGGAGAAGGTCGCCCAGGCGCACGCCCGCAACAACCCGCGCGGTGCCACCATCGTCTCCTGCGTGCGGTACGGCAACGTGATGTACTCGCGCGGCTCGGTCATCCCGCTCTTCGTCGAGCAGATCAAGGCCGGCCGGCCGCTGACGGTCACCGACCCGGGCATGACCCGGTTCCTGATGTCGCTGGCCGACTCGGTCGACCTGGTGGAGCACGCCTTCCACCACGCCCAGCCCGGCGACGTCTTCATCCGCAAGGCCGCCGCCGGCACCATCGCCGACCTCGCCGAGGCGCTGTGCCGGCTCTTCGAGGTGCCGTGCAAGCTGGAGGTCATCGGCGTACGGCACAGCGAGAAGTGGCACGAGACGCTGGCCACCCGCGAGGAACTGGCCCAGGCCCAGGACTTCGGCGACTTCTTCCGGGTGCCCCTGGACGCGCGGGACCTCAACTACGCGCTCTACGTCTCCGAGGGCGAGCTCGGCGAGCTGCCCCGGGAGGATTTCACCTCCGCCAACACCCAGCAGCTCGGCGTACCGGAGATCATGGAGCTGCTGCGCACGCTGCCCGAGATCCGGGCGGAGCTGGCCCTGCGGGACCCGGTGCTGGCGTGCTGAGGCTGGCGATCACCGGCGCCGGCGGCTTCCTCGGCTGGCACGTGCGCACCCTGCTGCGCGCGCTGGGCCGACCGGAGCCGATCGTGGTGAGCCGGGCCGACCTGACCGACCCCGCCGCCGTCGCCGCGCGGCTCGACGGCGTCGACCGGGTGCTGCACCTGGCCGGCGTCAACCGGGGCGACCCCGCCGAGGTGGCCGCCGGCAACGTCCAGCTCGCCGCCCAGCTCGCCCAGGGCCTGCGGCGCTGCGCGACCCCGCCGCGCTCGGTGGCCTTCGCCAACTCGGTGCAGGCCGGCAACGGCACCCCGTACGGCGACGCCAAGGCCACCGCCGCGGGCATCCTGGCCAGCACCGGCGTCGCCCTCGACGACCTGCTGCTGCCCAACCTCTACGGCGAGCACGGCCGCCCCTTCTACAACTCGGTGGTCGCCACCTTCTGCCGACTGCTCGCCACCGGCGACACCCCCGAGGTGCACGGCGACCGGGAGCTGACGCTGGCGCACGCCACCGACGCCGCCGCCCGACTCGTCGGCGTGCCCGCCGGCGGCTCCTGGGACCCGGCCATGCCGCCGCTGCGCATCGGCGTGGGCGAGCTCGCCCGCCGACTGACCGGCTTCGCCGAGACCTACCGCCGCGCGGAGATCCCGCCGCTGCGCGACCGCCACGACGTACGGCTGTTCAACACCTACCGCTCGCACGCCTTCCCGGCGCACGCGCCGCTGCCGCTGCCCCGCCGGGCCGACGCCCGGGGCGAGCTGGTGGAGACCGTCCGGGCGCACGACGGCGGTGGGCAGACCTTCTGCTCCGGCACCCACCCCGGGGTGACCCGGGGCGAGCACTTCCACCTCGCCAAGATCGAGCGTTTCGTGGTGCTGCGCGGGTCGGCGGAGATCGCCCTGCGCCGGGTCGGCGACGGCGACGTGGTCCGCTTCGCGGTCGCCGGTGACGAGCCGGTGGCGGTGGACATGCCGACGATGTGGGCACACCGGATCACCAACACCGGCCCCGGCGAGCTGGTCACCCTCTTCTGGACCAACGAGCTCTTCGACCCGGGGCGGCCCGACACCTACCCCGAGCCGGTGGAGCTGCCGGCCCTGGTGCCCGGCCAGGCGGTGGTCGGATGAGGATCGGCCTGGTCACCCAGTGGTACCCGCCGGAGGGCATCTTCATCACCGAGAACCTGGCCACCGGGCTCGCCGACCGGGGGCACGAGGTGAAGGTGCTCACCACCTTCCCCAGCTACCCGCTGGGCCGGGTCTACCCCGGTTACCGGCAGCGCTGGAACGACCGCACCCGCACGGGTGGGCTGACCGTGCGCCGGGTGCCGTCGTACCCGAGTCACGACCGGTCCCCGCTGCGGCGGGCCGCCAGCTACCTCTCCTTCGGGGCGACCAGCGCGGTCGCCGGGGCGCGCTACCTCGCCGACGTCGACGTGACCTACGTCTACCACCCGCCGCCCACCTCGGTGGCCCCGGCCGGCCTGGGCCGGTGGCTGCGCGGCACCCCGTGGGTCCTGCACGTGCAGGACCCGTGGCCGGAGTCGGTGCTGCACTCGGGGATGGCGCCGCAGGGGCGCGTCGGCCGCCTGCTCGACGGGGCGATCGCCGGGGCGATGCGCCGGATCTACCGCTCGGCCACCGCCATCGCGGTGATCTCACCGGCGATGGCCGAGCTCGTCGTCGAGCGCGGCGCGGACCCGGAGAAGGTGCGGGTGGTCTGGAACTGGACCGACGACGCGCTGTTCCGGCCGGTGCCGGCCACCGCCGCGGCCCGCGCCGCCATCGGCCACACCGGACGCTGCACCATCATGTTCGCCGGGAACATGGGGCTGCTCCAGCGGATCGAGACGGCCGTGCGGGCCGCCTCGGCGACCCGTGACCTGGTCGACCTGGTGCTGATCGGCTCCGGCATGCAGGAGGAGAGCGCCCGCCGGCTCGCCGCCGACCTGGGGGCACCCAACATCCGGTTCCTCGCCCGCCGCCCGCCCGAGCAGATGGCCGAGCTCTACGCCGCCGCCGACTACCAGCTCATCTGCCTGCGCGACGGGCCGGGGCTGCGCGGCACGGTGCCGTCGAAGCTCCAGGCGGCGCTGGCCTGCGGCCGTCCCGTGATCGTCTCGGCGGGCGGCGACGCGGCCCGGCTGGTCAGCTCCGCCGGGGTCGGCTTCACCTGCCCGCCGCAGGACTGGCGGGCGCTGGCCGCCCGGTTCGCCACGGCGGCGGCGCAGCCCGTCGCCGAGCGTCGGGAGATAGCGCGGCGGGCCCGCGAGGTGTACCTGGACCGGATGTCGCTGCCGGTCGGGCTCGACCAGTTCGAGGACATCCTGACCAAGGCCGCCGGGCAGGGGCGGCGCCGATGACGCGGGTGATGACGGTGGTCGGCACCCGGCCGGAGATCATCCGGCTCTCCCGGGTCGTCGCCCGGCTCGACCGGACCGTCGACCACGTGCTGGTGCACACCGGGCAGAACTGGGACCCGACCCTGTCGGAGGTCTTCTTCACCGAGCTGCGGCTGCGCCGCCCGGACCGCTACCTCGGGGTGGACACCTCCTCGCTGGGCAGCGTGCTCGGCGGCGTGCTGATCGGCGTGGAGCAGGCCATCGTCGACCTGCGGCCCGACGCCCTGCTGGTGCTCGGCGACACCAACAGCTGCATCGCGGCGCTGATCGCCCGGCGGATGCGGGTGCCGGTCTACCACATGGAGGCCGGCAACCGCTGCTTCGACCTGAACGTGCCGGAGGAGACGAACCGGCGGCTGGTCGACCACGTGGCCGACTTCAACCTGGTCTACACCGAGCACGCCCGGCGCAACCTGCTGGCCGAGGGGCTGCACCCCCGGCGCATCCTGCACACCGGCTCGCCGATGCGGGAGGTGCTGGAGCACTACCGCGCCGAGATCGACAAGTCCCGCGTCCTGGAGCAGCTGGCGCTGACCCCCGGCGGCTACTTCCTGGTCAGCGCCCACCGGGAGGAGAACGTCGACGACGCCGCCCGGCTGGCCCGGCTGCTGGACTGCCTGCGCGCCGTGCGGGACCACTGGGACCTGCCGGTGCTGGTCTCCACCCACCCCCGCACCCGCCGCCGGCTCGCCGAGCTGGCCCCCGACCCGGCCGACCTGGCCGGCATCGTCTTCCACGAGCCGTTCGGCCTCTTCGACTACGTGCGGTTGCAGTCCCAGGCCCGCTGCACCCTCTCCGACAGCGGCACGATCAGCGAGGAGGCCGCGATCGTCGGCTTCCCGGCGGTGACGCTGCGCAGCTCCATCGAGCGCCCCGAGGCCCTGGACAGCGCCGGCATCCTGCTGGCCGAGCTGGACCCGGAGGCGGTGCTGGAGGCCGTCGCCGTCGCCGTCGCCCAGTTCGCCGCCGACGGCATGCCCTGCCCGCCGGACTACCAGGTGACCGACACGTCCCGCCGGGTCGTCAGCTTCATCCTCTCCACCGTGCGGGTGCACCACGCCTGGGCCGGCATCCGGCGCTGACCGAGGGCCGACCCGCCACCGGCGGCACAGCCCGGCCAACCGCCACTCGGCGGCACAGCCCGGCCGACCCGCCACCGGAACCACAGTGAGGACGCCATGACGACGACCGCAGGAACGGTCCGCACCGCCACCGTGCCGGCGCAGCGCGCCGTGCTGCTCGACATCGCCGGCAGCGAGCTCGGCGGCGCGGCCCGGTGGCGGGCCGAGTTGGAGCACTACCTCGCCGCCCGCCCGGACACCGTCACGGTGGTCGGCCAGGGCCGGCGGATCACCTCGTCCTGGCTGCTGCGCCGGGAGCGGCTGGCCCAGGGGTACGGCCTGGTGGTCGCGCCCAACAACCTCTCCTTCGCGGTCAGCGGCGCCGAACGCCGGCTGCTGCTGCGCAACGCCCTGCACTTCCTGCACCCCGCCGAGCGGCACCTGCTGGCCCGGATGCCACGGGCGTTCCAGGCCAAGATCCCGGTGGTCCGGCGGCTGGTGGCGCGGGCCGACCTCGTCGTGGTGCCCTGCTCGGCGATGGCGGAGCGGGTGACCCGGCTGCTGCCGACGGTGGGCCGCCGGCTGGTGGTGCGCCCGCACCCGGTGACCCCGGTGGGCCCGCGCCGCCCGACGCAGACGCCGACGATCCTCGTGCCGGTGGTGCCCGGCCCGTACAAGAACCTGGTGCCACAGTTGCGGTTGCTGGTCGGGATGGCCGACCGGGCGGGGCACCCGGCCCGGATCCTGGTCACCGCCGCGCCCGCCGACCTCCCCGTGGACCTGCGTGAACACGAGCGGATCGAGACGCTGGGCATCGTGGCGCACGACCGCCTGGCGCAGCTCTGGCGCACCGCGACCGCCGCCTTCTACCCGTCGGTGCTGGAGTCGTTCGGCTACCCACTGGCCGAGGCGCGGGCGTACGGGGTGCCGGTGATCTCGCCGGTGAGCGCACAGTCGGTGGAGATCGCCGGCCCGGCCCTGCGCGGGTACGATCCGAACAGCCCGCGCAGCCTCGGCGAGGCGTTGGCTGGGATCGCGGAACCCGTGCCGGCCGAGCCCCGCGCCTTCGACCGCGACGCGTACTTCGACTTCCTGCTCACCCCCGGGAGGTGACCTCCGGGCGCAGCCGGCTGCTCACCGCGGCGACGTGACCGGCGGGCGAGCTGGCTGCTCACCGCCGTGACGTGACCGGCGGTCGGCGGGCGACGCCGGGGCGGGTGGCCCCGCCGGTCGGGGCGGTGCCGGTCGGGGCGGTGCCGGTCGGGGCGGTGCCGGTCGGGGCGGTGCCGGTCGGGGCGGTGCCGGGTGGCGGGTCGGTGGCCGTCTGCGGCACCAGACCGGCGCGGGCCGACCGGGTCTGCGGATGCAGGACCAGCAGCCAGAACAGCACGCAGAAGACCAGGCCACCGGTGAAGAGCCAGGGCTCGAAGACGTTGTCGACCAGCGCGCCGACGACCAGCGCCCGGTACAGCGCGCCGGCCCGCACGACGGTGCTGACCAGGACGAGCACGAAACCGGCGGCGAGCGCGGTGCCGACCAGACCCGTGGTGCCCAGCAGGTACGGCCAGAGCCCGCCGATCGTCCCCGGAGGCAGCGCCCCCGCGCCGACGCCGAGCAGCGGGTGTTCCCGGAAATGCTGCAGGCCCGACTCCCAGGTCTCCTGCCGGGAGTTGTTGGTGCGCAGCAGGGGCAGGGCCGGCGCGCTCCAGGAGCGCATCGCCTCCCGCAGGTACCACGCGCCCAGGCCGGCGGTGACCAGCGTCCCGAGGATCCTGGCGTTGCGGGCCCGGCCGGCCATCGCGAACACCATCAGCTCCATGGCGAAGGCGGCCGTGCCGGCCCGGGAGGCGCTGAAGACGCAGAGCGCGCCGAGGGCCACGGCGGCGGGCCAGCGCAGCACGGTCAGCTGGCTCAGCGCCACGGGCGTGGCCACCACCACGAACGCGGCCAGCGAGTTCGGGTGGTCGAAGATCCCGTACAGCCGGTCGCCGATCATCGCCGACGACGGCGCGGCGAGGTAGTAGAGCCCGCTCGCGGCGACGACGACCCAGGTCAGCACCGCCACCACGCGCAGCAGCGGCCGCACCCCGACGGCCCGGACCGCGCCGTGGCAGAAGACCGCCATGACCAGCAGCGCGGCCGAGGCGGAGAGGGTGCGCCGGGGGTCGCCGCTCCAGAGCGTGCTGGCCAGGGCGAAGAGCGCGACGGCGGGCAGGGCGTAGCGCAGAATCCGCTCCCCGCTCTGGTGAGCGGCCGACGCGGCCGGCGGGCGGCGGGGCCGCAGGGCCAGCACGGCGACGAAGGGCAGCAGCAGGAACCGGGGGTCGACCGCGCCCATCGACTTCGCGAAGGACGTCACCGCCAGCAGCAGGGCCACCAGGACGGCGACGACCGCCACCATCGGGCGGTACGCCGAGACCACCAGGATCCCCAGGTAGACCAGCGCGGCGAGTTGCAGTCGCGCGTCGCCGCCGGTGAAGACCATGGAGCCGACGATGGCCAGGACGACGACGACCGCGCCGGCCATGGGCAGCCGGAAGTCGATCGTCCGGTCGGGTGCGCGCATCTGCTCTCTTCCGTCCGTCGGCGAGCTACGGGTCCGCCCCGGGCGCCCGGGACGGCGGGCGCACGCACGGCAGGCGCGTGGGCCGGCGCGGCCGCGGCGGCAAGCCGCAGGGCACGACGGCACGCGCGACGGCGTGTCCGTGGTGACCAACGACGACGATCGGGCAAAGTGATGACATTTCCCCTCTTTGCGCGCGGCCGGCCGGCACTGCGCGATCCGGCCGGCACTGCGCGATCCGGCCGGCACTGCGCGATCCGGCCGGCACTGCGCGATCCGGCCGGCACTGCGGGGCCCCGCCGTCTCTCCGGGGCGGCCGTGCTCGTTGTCCCCGGTGTCCGGAGCCTCCGGACGGTCCGGCGGGTGCCCGGCGGTCGTGGGTGCGCCCGGCGGTCCCTGACCCCAAGGGAGCCGGCGTGTCCTCGGTCATCTTCCTGCTGGAGCGGCCCACGCCGCAGCGGACCCCGACGCTGGACGCGATGTGGCGTGCCGGGGTCGACCTGCGGGCGCTCTACCACGAGGCGGCGGACGCGCAGCGCGGCTGGGGCCCGGTGCTGCCCCGCCACCCGCACGGCGTCGTCCCCGCCGGGCGCGTGGCGGCGCTGCGCTTCGTCCTGGGTCACCTGTGCCGCCCCGGCGTCGACGTGCTCTGCTGCTTCGGCTACCACCGGCCGGTGAACATGGCGGCGATCCTGCTGGCCCGGTTGCGGGGCATCCGCGTGGTCACCCGCTCCGACAGCAACTGGCGCGACGAGCAGGGCCGCCCGGCGCTGCGCCGGCTCGCCAAGCGGCTCTTCCTGCGGGCGCTCTTCGGCCGGCGTACCCGGGTCTGGACGGTCGGCCGACAGAACGACCGCTACTGGGCGGCGATGGGGCTGACCGACCGGGTGTTGATCCCGTACGGCCTGCCGGCCCCGCCCGTGGGACCGCCCGGCTCCGGGGCCTGGTTCCGCCGCCGGCACGGCCTCGGCGACGGGCTGGTGCTGCTCAGCGTCGGCGTGCTCGACGCCCGCAAGGGCACCGACACCCTGCTGGCGGCGTTCCGGGCGGTCCCGCACGCCACGGCGCGACTCGTCGTGGTCGGGCAGGGGCCGCTGGCCCCGCGGGTGGCGGCCGAGGCCGCCCGGGACCCGAGGATCGTGGCGCCCGGCGCCCTGACCCAGGCGGAGCTGGGCCCCGCGTACGCCGCCGCCGACGTCTTCGTGCTCGCCTCCCGCCGGGAGCCCTGGGGGCTGGTGATCAACGAGGCTAAGGCGAACGGGCTGCGGGTGGTGCTGACCGACGTGACCGGCTGCGCGGCCGACCTGGTCGACCCCGAGGTGGACCGGGTCTTCCCCGCCGGGGAGGCGGACGCATTGGCCCGCATCCTGGTCGAGCTGGCCGACGCCCACGCCACCGCCCATCCCGCCACCGCCCATTCCGCCACCGCCCATCCCGCCGCCGCCCATCCCGCCGCCGACCACGCCGTCGCCCCCCATCCCGCCGCCGCCCACGCCGTCGCCCCCCACGCCGGGGCTCCCCACGCTGCCGCCGCCGTCCGAGCCGCCGCGGGCTGGCCGCCGGTAGCCGCGCTGCCGCCGTACGACGCCTCCGCCGACATGGCGGCGGACCTGCGCCGGCTGGGCGCGACGGTGACCCGCACGGCCGCCGACCGCCTGCCGACGACGGCCGCATGACCTGCCACACCTATTGACCTCGGCGGACGCCGCCCCCTCCCCCCTCCCCCCTCCCCCCTCCGCCGTCCGTCGATCTTGGAGTTATGGTGCCCCTTGAAAGCCGCTTATACGAATAATTCGGGCACCACAAGTCCATGATCCACGGCGAGGGTGGGGCGAGGGTGGGGGTGGGGTGGTTACTCGGCGTGTTCCAGGGGGCGTGTCAGGTGTACGTCGTCGCGGTCGGCGACCGTGCGGCCGGGGATGTAGCCGGGGCGGAACGGGGTGGCCAGGGTCCGGACGAGGATCTTGAGGTCGAGCAGGAGCGACCAGTTGGTGACGTACTCGACGTCGAGGTCGAGGGTCTGCCCGAAGGTCAGCGCGCCGCGCCCGCTGACCTGCGCCAGCCCGGTGATGCCGGGGCGCACCTCGTGCCGCCGGGCGTGCCACGGGCTGTAGTGCGGCAGGTAGCGCATCAGCAGCGGGCGCGGCCCGACGAGGCTCATCTCGCCCGTGACGACCTGGAACAACTGGGGAAGCTCGTCGAGGCTGGTCCGGCGCAGCAGCCGGCCGAACGCGGTGAGCCGGACCTCGTCGGTGTCCCAGAGCCCCTCGCCGGGCCGGGTCGGCCGCATCGAGCGGAACTTGCGCAGCGTGAACGGCACGCCGTTCAGGCCGGGGCGGAGCTGGCGGAACAGGATCGGCCGGCCCAGGGTGAGCAGGGTGCCGAGGGCCGCGACCGCCAGCACCGGGGCCAGCAGCAGCAGCAGGACGCAGGCGAGGAACACGTCCATCGCCCGCTTGACGTGCCGTGGGTTCATCTCGGCCCTCCGAGGCGGTAGGCGGGGAAGAAGCCGTCGGCGGCGAGTGCGTCGACCGGCCGGCCCAGCTCGCGGGCCCGAGCCGCGACGAGGGCCCGGTAGCGCCGGGCGTCGAGCACCACCGAGGCGGTGTGGAAGGGGGTCCGGCGTCCGCCGAACGAGCGTTTGAAGGCGAAGAGCGAGTCGTCGGGGCTCCGCCCGCCGCCGAGGTGCACCAGCGCGCAGCCGGTCTCCGCCGCCCAGCGCAGCACGGTCCAGAGCAGCAGGTTGTTCGCCCCGTCCCGGGCGGCGGCCGGCTCGGAGCCGGAGAGGTGGTAGTGGGCCCGGTCGCCGTGGCGCAGCACCAGGGCCGAGGCCACCGTCGCGCCGTCGGCCCCGGTCACCTCCGTCAGCAGGAGGTCCTTGCCCAGCCCGGCGGTGAGCGTCTGGTAGTACGGGTCGGTGAAGAGGTAGCCGGGGGTGCCGCCGACGCGGCCCATGGTCCGCTCGTAGAGCAGCCGGAACGGCGACCCCGCCGTCACGTCGTCGCGCCCGGCGGGCCGCAGGTCGGCGGTGAGGCCGACCCGTTCCGCCTTGCGTACGGCGGTGCGGGACCGCCCGGCCATCGCGGCCCAGACGGCCGCCGCCCCGTCGCCCACCGGCACGGTCACCGTGTCGCCGCGCCAGTCCAGCCGGGCCACGCCGGCGGCCCGGACGACCGCCGCGGAGTGCGGGTCCAGCGGGGAGAAGCGCAGGAACATGCTGACCATCCCGGCCGCGCGCCAGGCCGACACCGCTCCCGCCCAGAACTCGGCGAAGTCGGCGGGGGTGGTGCCCGGCCGCACGTGCACCCCGCAGTAGCCGTACGGGCTGATGCCGTCGTGGTGCGCGGCGTCGACCCGGCGCAGCAGGTACGGCACGAGGACGCGGTCGTGCCAGTGGGTCAGCCGCCACGGGGCCTGCTCGGCGAGGGCGGCGGCGCTGCCGTAGCCGGGGGTGAAGTAGACGTCCGGCCAGGGCAGGGCGAGCGTCGCGGCCTCGGCGGCGGTCGCGGTGGCCGGTCGTACGCGCCTCGGCGGCGCGGGAACCCGTACGCTCATCGGCCGTCCAGGAAGCGGGCGACGGCGGTGGTGACCCGGTCGACGTCGCCGTCGGTCAGCACCGAGCCGCTGGGCAGCGAGACGGCGTTGGCGAAGAGCCGGTCGGCCGCGCCGCTGAGCACCGCCTCGCAGCCGACGAAGACGGGCTGGCGGTGCATGGGCTTCCACATCGGGCGGGTGTCGATGCGCTGCCCGGCCAGGTGCCGGCCGAGCTGCGCGGCGTCCCACCCGGTGCGCTCGGGCTCGACCACGAGCGAGGTCAGCCAGCAGTTCGCGCCGGGGTCGCCCGCGCCCAGGATCCGGGTGCCGGCGACGGCGGCGAAGAGCGCCTCGTACCGCCCGCGCAGCGCCCGCCGCCGGTCGATCATGTTCGGCAGCCGGACGAGTTGGGCCCGGCCGAGGGCGGCCAGCAGGTTGCTCAGCCGGTAGTTGTAGCCGATGTCGCGGTGCTCGTAGTGCGGCACCGGCTCCCGGGCCTGGGTCGACAGGTGCCGGCAGCGGGCGGCGAGGGCGGCGTCGTCGGAGAGCACCATGCCACCCGCCGACGTGGTGATGATCTTGTTCCAGCTGAACGAGAGGATGGCGCACCGGCCGAAGGAGCCCGCCGCCGCGCCGCCGGAGGTGGCCCCGAGGGCCTGTGCGGCGTCCTCGACCAACGGCACGCCGGCCGCCGCGCAGACCGGCAGCAGTCGGGCGTAGTCCGCGCAGGTGCCGTTGATGTCGACCGCCAGCACCGCCGCCGGGGCCGCGCCGTCGCGGGCGAGCCGGCCCAGCAGGTCGGCCAGGAGCGCGGGGTCGATGTTGCCGGTGGCCGGGTCGCAGTCGACGAAGACGGGCCGCGCGCCGGTGTAGACCACGGCGTTGGCGGTGGCGGCGAAGGTCAGGGTGGGCACCACCACCACCCGGCCGGGGCCGGCCCCGAGCGCCAGCAGGGCGAGGTGCAGCGCGGCGGTGCCCGAGCTGACGGCGACGGCGTGCCGGACACCCACCCGCGCGGCGATCTCCGCCTCCAGTGCCTCGGTCTCCGGGCCGGCGGGGCCGGGCCAACCGGAGCGGAACGCGCGCAGCAGGTAGGACTCCTCCAGCGGCCCGAGGTCGGGATCGGAGAGGCCGATCCGGGGGCCCGGCGCGTCGTCGCCCCGCGCCGGGGTGCCGGGGGCCGGCACGATCGGCTGCGCGAGGTGCGTCGAGGGTGGATTCATGGCGGCGGACTCCTGCGGGGATTAGATTCCGACAAATGGTTGTAACACGGATAAAGTCGCGGCGTTCGCTCTTTGTGGCGTACCGGTCGGAAGGCCGGTCGCCGGCGCGGACCCGTCACCGGCCCCCCGGCACGAGGCCGGTCGGCACGAGGCCGGTCGGCACGAGGCCGGTGCGGGGCTCGCCGCCGCCGCCGGCCGTCACGTGCGCCGCCTCGCGCAGCACCGCGGTCACCCGGTCCAGGTCCGCGTCGTCGTAGCGGTGGTCGGTCGGCAGGAAGAGCATCCGGTGGCTGAACTCGCGCTGGGCGGCCGGCGCGGAGTCGGGCAGCTCCCAGAGCACCGCCGGGTAGACGTCCCGGGCGACGAGCGCCCGCCGGATCTCCTCGCGCCGGTCGCCGTCGTCGGCCACGCAGACCACCCCGAGCGGGTACGCCCCCGCGGTGATCCCGGGCAGGCCGGCGAGCCCGGCGGCGAGCCGGCGCGCGTTGCCCACCCGCGCCGCCCGCAGCTCGTCGGCCGGCAGCGTGGGCAGCATCAACCGGGTGTACGCGCCGGCCCCACTGACCCGCGACGTCGCCAACTCCCGCTCGCCGGCCCGCAGCAGCTCGAGGTAGGACTCCTTCACCACCGGGGCGCCGCCCAGGTAGGCCCCCTTCACCAGCATCCCGGCGAGGATCCGGTCGGCGGTGAGCTGGTGGGACCGGGTCGTCGCGGCCGGCGCGGGCAACGGCCGGCCGACCGGCGACCAGAGCAGACCGCCGTCGGGCAGGGGCAGGGTCTTGCGCAGCGAGGCGAGGACGAAGTCGGCGTCGAGGTGGGCCAGCCAGGGCGCCCGGGGATCGTGGGTGGCGTCCACGATCAGGGCCGCGCCCCGCTGCGCCGGCAACGTGGGCGGCAACCCGAAGTACGACACCGCCACCACCACCTCGGTCGGCCCCACCGCCGCCGGCCCGGCACCGCCACCCGGCCCCTCGTCGTACGGGCGCACCGCGAGGGCGTCGGCGGCCGCCTCGGCGACCGGCGGGCAGAAGTACGCCGGCAGGTGCGCGCCACTCCAACCGTGCCGGCGGGCACCGAAGCGCAGCAGCGCCACCAGGGCCTGCCGGCCCGACCCGAACAACCGGGCCGACGACGGCCACCGGGCCCCGCCTGCGCCGTGGGCGCCGGGAGGGGTGCACCCGCCGCGCGTGCTGGGCAGGGCGAATGCCGAGCCGACCTCCCAGGGTCGGGTCGAACCGCTCACCGGGCCCCACCCTGGCCGGGCCCGGACGCCGGACGCGTTCCGCCGGGTGCCGCCGCGACGCCGACCTTCCGTTGCCCTGCCATCCCCGGCGGCTCCTCTCGTCGGCCCGGCCGGCGAGTGGCCTGGGTCGGGGCGGCGCGGGAGCGCCCCGGCGGTGCGCGGGCCGGCACTGCGCTTAACCGGGAGCGGTAGCGGAACGTTACGGACGGCGAGGTGCACAACCGTGACACCTTCCCGACGGGCCGCCGGCCCGGCCGAGTTCCGGAACCGGCGTGTATACAGTGCTGCCGGCCGCGTCGACACCACGTCGGCGGACGAGGGGAGGAAACGTGCTGCACCTGAGGGTGATCGCCCCGCCGGAGCAGTCCTCGGCGGTGGCCGACCTGTTGGGCGCCGATCCCGGCGTCACCCACCTGGCGGTGCTGCCCGGCGTCGCCCGCCAGCCCAGCGGCGACCTGATCCTCTGTGACGTGGTACGCGAGCGGGCCGACGCCGTGCTGGACGGGTTGCAGCGCCTCGGCGTCGAGGCGCGCGGCGGGATCGCGGCCGACGACGTGGAGATGACCCTCTCCAACGCCGCCGACCGGGCCGCCGAGGCAGCCCCGGGCAGCGGTGCGGACGCGGTGGTCTGGGACGAGGTGGCCGCCAAGACCGGCGAGCAGACCGAGCTGTCGGGGACCTACCTGGTGCTGATCGTGGTGGCCACGATGATCGCCGGGATCGGGGTGCTGCTCGACCAGCCCATCCTGATCGTCGGCGCGATGGTGGTCGGCCCCGAGTTCGGTCCGCTCGCCGCGCTCTGCGTGGCGCTGCTGCGCCGCAAGCCGGCGATCGTCGGCCGGTCGGTGCAGGCGCTGACGGTGGGCTTCCTGGCCGCCATGCTCGCCACCGTGCTGAGCACCTGGGCGCTGACCGCGACCGGCCTGGTCAATCGGGACATGCTGCTGGCCGACCGCCCGCTGACCGACTTCATCTGGCGGCCGGACGCGCTCTCCTGGGTGGTCGGCCTGCTGGCCGGCGTCGCCGGCATGCTCTCGCTGACCTCGAAGAAGTCCGGCTCACTGGTGGGCGTGCTGATCTCGGTCACCACCGTGCCGGCCGCCGCCAACGTCGCCGTCGCCGTCGCGTACGGGGTGTGGCACGAGGCCGCCGGCTCGGCCCTGCAACTGATGATCAATCTGTGCGCGATCGTGCTCGCCGGCCTGGCCACGCTGAGCGCGCAGCAGCTCTGGTGGCGGCACGTGGCCCGGCGGACCCGGCTCCGCAAGCGCGTCGCCGGCCGCTGACCCGGCCCGCCCGGCGGTCGGTGCCCGGCGGGTGCCCTGGTCGGCCCGGCGCTTGCCCGGTCGGCGTCCGCGCTCGTCCGGTCGGTGACCCTGGTCAGTCCCGGTCGGGATTGTCGTCGAGCCGCCGGGTGAGCAGCGTGCGCAGCGGGATCGAGTCGCCGTCGCGCCCGCCCTCGCCCACGATCAGAGGGGCGGGGGAGGGCGGCGGGTCGGCCCCGAGCAGCCGGGCGCGCAGGCTCGCCGGGACCGTCAGCACGTACCACCGCCCGGCGGTGTCCACCGCCCGGACCCGGGCCCGGTCGACGTACCAGCCGGTGAGCCGGGTGCGGTAGCGGCCCGGCCCGTCGTAGGGCCGGGCATGCAGCCGCTCGGTGGGCAGCCCTCGCCGGGTCGCCTCGGCCACGAACCACGCCACGATCCCGGCCGCCTCGGCGCGCTCCGCCGCCCGCCGCCGCTCGTCCGCGTCGGCATGGGCCCGGACCGCCCGCAGCTGCCGCTCCCGCCACTCGAGGCCGTCGTCCATGCCCGCGAAGGTACGCCCCGACCGCCCCGCCGGTCGTCCCGGCACCGCCGGGCTCCGCATGCGACCCGCTGCGGCGGGATGTTCGGCGGACCTTGGACACTTCACGCTCACCCAGCAACGGGAAGTGTCCAAGGTCCGCGCGCGACCCTGGGAGGCGGCTAGCGGGCCAGGCCGGCGCGACGCAGCGCCTCGGCCATCGCGTCGTTGACCGGCTGGCCGCCGCCTCCCTGGCCCTGGCGGGACTGGCCGCCCCGGGTTGCGCCGCCCTGCCGGGACTGGCCGCCTTGAGTTGCGTCGCCCTGGCCCCGGCGGGACTGGCCGCCGCCCCGGGCCCCGTCGCCCTGGCCCTGGCGGGACTGGCCGCCGCCCCGGGCTGCGCCGTCCTGGCCTCGACCGGCCTCCGGGCGGGCGGCGCGGTCCCGGCCCGCGCCGGCCCCCCGCCGGGGCGGGCCCTCGTCGGAACCGGTCGCGCCCGCCTCGTCCTCCAGCCGCAGGGTCAGCGAGATCCGCTTGCGCGGCACGTCCACGTCGAGCACCTTGACCCGCACCACGTCGCCGGACTTCACCACGTCGCGCGGGTCCTTCACGAACGTCCGGGACATCGCCGAGACGTGCACCAGGCCGTCCTGGTGCACGCCGACGTCGACGAACGCGCCGAACGCCGCCACGTTGGTGACCACGCCCTCCAGGATCATGCCCGGGGTCAGGTCGCCGATCTTCTCCACGCCCTCGACGAACGTCGCCGTGCGGAACTCCGGTCGCGGGTCCCGCCCCGGCTTCTCCAGCTCGGCGATGATGTCGGTGACGGTGGGCAGGCCGAAGGTGTCGTCGACGAAGTCGGTGGCGCGCAGGCCGCGCAGGATGGTGCTCTGCCCGATCAGCGAGCGCAGGTCCTGCCCGGTGCGGGTGAGGATCCGCCGCACCACCGGGTACGCCTCGGGGTGCACGCTGGAGGAGTCCAGCGGGTCGTCGCCGCCGGGGATGCGCAGGAAGCCGGCGCACTGCTCGAACGCCTTCGGGCCGAGCCGGGAGACCTTCTTCAGCTGCGACCGGGAGCGGAACGGGCCGTTGGCGTCGCGGTGCAGCACGATGTTCTCCGCCAGCCCGGCGCCGATGCCGGAGACCCGGGTCAGCAGCGGCGCGGAGGCGGTGTTGACGTCCACCCCGACGGCGTTGACGCAGTCCTCCACCACCGCGTCCAGCGAGCGGGAGAGCTTCAGCTCGGAGAGGTCGTGCTGGTACTGGCCGACGCCGATCGAGCGGGGGTCGATCTTGACCAGCTCGGCCAGCGGGTCCTGCAGGCGGCGGGCGATGGAGACCGCGCCGCGCAGCGAGACGTCCAGCTCGGGCAGCTCCTGCGAGGCGTACGCCGACGCGGAGTAGACCGACGCGCCGGCCTCGGAGACCACCACCTTGGTCAGGGCCAGCTCAGGGTGCTGCTTGATCAGGTCGCCGGCCAGCTTGTCGGTCTCCCGCGAGGCGGTGCCGTTGCCGATGGCGATCAGCTCCACCCGGTGCGCGGCGGCCAGCCGGGCCAGCGTCGCCAGCGAGGCGTCCCACTGCCGGCGCGGCTCGTGCGGGTAGATCGTCTCGGTGGCGACCACCTTGCCGGTGGCGTCGACCACCGCCACCTTCACCCCGGTGCGCAGCCCCGGGTCCAGCCCCATCGTCGGGCGGGAGCCGGCCGGCGCGGCGAGCAGCAGGTCGCGCAGGTTGGTGGCGAAGACCCGCACGGCCTCCTCCTCCGCCGCCTGCCACAGCCGCATCCGCAGGTCAGCGCCGAGGTGGATGAGCACCCGCGTGCGCCACGCCCAGCGCACCGTGTCGGCCAGCCACCGGTCGGCCGGGCGCCCCTGGTCGGTGATGCCGAACCGCCCGGCGATCACCGCCTCGTACCGGCTCGGCCCGGTCGGGGCCGCGTCGGAGTCGCCGTCGGCCTCCGGGTCCATCGTCAGGTCGAGCACGCCCTCCTTCTCGCCCCGGAACATCGCCAGGATCCGGTGCGAGGGCAGCTTCGGGTACGGCTCGGCGAAGTCGAAGTAGTCGGAGAACTTCGCGCCGGCGGTCTCCTGGCCGTCGCGTACCCGGGAGACCAGCCGGCCCCGCGACCACATCTGCTCGCGCAGCGTGCCGATCAGGTCGGCGTCCTCGGCGAAGCGCTCGATGAGGATGGCCCGCGCGCCGTCCAGCGCGGCGGCCGGGTCGGCCACCCCCCGGTCGGCGTCGACGAAGCCGGCGGCGGTGGCCTTCGGGTCCAGCGACGGGTCGCCCAGCAGCGCCTCGGCCAACGGGGCCAGCCCCGCCTCGCGGGCGATCTGCGCCCGGGTGCGCCGCTTCGGCTTGAACGGCAGGTAGATGTCCTCCAGCCGGGACTTCGAGTCGGCCGCCGTGATCTGCGCTTCCAGGGCGTCGTCGAGCTTGCCCTGGCCACGGATCGACTCCAGCACCGCGGCGCGGCGCTCGTCGAGCTCGCGCAGGTAGCGCAGCCGCTCCTCCAGGGTGCGCAGCTGGGCGTCGTCGAGCAGGCCGGTGGCCTCCTTGCGGTAGCGGGCGATGAACGGCACGGTGGAGCCGCCGTCGAGCAGCTCCACGGCCGCCCGTACCTGTCGTTCGGCGACGCCGAGCTCGTCGGCGATCCGCTGGTGCACAGACTGGGTCACGATCTGTTCCGCCTTCGAAGTTGACTGCGCCCTGCATTGTGCCGCCCGCCCCCGACACCGCCGCGCCGCACCCGCCGACAAGGCCCACCCGGCGCACCCGCCGACAAGGCGCAACCGGCGCACCCGGCGGAGCGGCGCTCACCGGGCCCGTCCGGCAGCCACCGGGTGCACGACCCGTCGTGCCGCGTCGCCGGCTGCGCTAGCGTGGCGATCATGGAACCTTCCGCTGGTCCCCGGGCGCGGCGACTCTTCGGCGGCAGCGCCCGCGCCCTCGGTGACCTCGCCGGCAGCCCGTTCCGGGCCGACCGGGACCGGATCGTGGCTTCGCCGTTCTTCACCCGGCTGGGCGGGGTGACCCAGGTGGTCAGCCCGGGCGGCTCCGGCCTGCTGGTGCACAACCGACTCACCCACAGCCTCAAGGTCGCCCAGGTGGCCCGCGCCATCGCCGAGCGGCTCACCGCCGACAAGCGCTGGCGGGACCTGCTGGACGCCCTCGGCGGCTGCGACCCCGACGTGGTCGAGGCCGCCGCCCTCGCCCACGACCTCGGGCACCCGCCGTTCGGGCACCTGGGGGAGCGGGTGCTCGACCGGCTGGCCCGGCAGCGGCTCGGCCTGGCCGACGGCTTCGAGGGCAACGCCCAGTCGTACCGGATCGTCACCAGCACCGAGATCCGGGGCGCGGCGACCACCGGCCTGGACCTGACCGCGGCCGTGCGGGCCGCGCTGCTGAAGTATCCGTGGACCCGGCTGGACCACCCGGACCCGCACCCCCGGCACCTCACCCCGGCTCCCCGGGGCGCCGCCGCGCCGCCGGACGAGCCGGAGAGCGGCTCGTCGAAGTTCGGCGCGTACCGCACGGAGCTCAACGACCTGCGGCAGGCGCGGGCCCCGTTCGTCGGGCGGATCGCCGACTGGCAGCAGACCGTCGAGGCGTCGGTGATGGACACCGCCGACGACATCGCGTACGCCATCCACGACGTCGAGGACTTCTACCGGGTCGGGGTGCTCCAGCAGGGTGCCGTGGCCGCCGAGCTGATCGCCTGGCAGCGCGAGCACGGGCGCTTCCGGGCCGTCACCGCGCAGGCGCTGGCCGGCGGCGGCCGCCGCCCCGGCGCGGCCATCGAGCGGCTGCGCCGGCAACTGCACCGCAAGGACGGCTGGGTCGCCGACGACGAGGCGTTCGCCGCCGCCGTGGAGCACGTCCGGCAGGAGCTGGTCGAGGGGCTGCTGGCGATGCCGTTCGACGGCTCGATCGAGGCCGAGCAGTACGTGGCCCGGTTCTCCGCCCGGTGGACCACCCGGTTCGTCGACTCGATCACCGTCACCGAGACCCCGTCGGTGCGTTCCGGGCACGTGCTGCTCGCCCCGGCGCAGTGGCACGAGGTGCAGGTGCTCAAGTTCGTCCACCACCGCTTCGTGCTGGCCCGCCCCGACCTGGCCCTGCACCAGCGCGGCCAGGCCCGGCTGCTGGGCACGCTGGTCGAGGCGCTCTGGGAGTGGCTGCTCGACCCGGAGGAGGAGTCCCGGCTGCCGCGCCGGCTGCACGACCTGGTCGAGCTGGCCGAGGCGGAGCTGCACCCGCGTACGCCGGACCGGATCGGCCGGGCCCGGGGCCGGGCGATCATCGACTTCGTCGCCCAGCTCACCGACGGTCAGGCGGTGGCGATGCTCGACGCCCTCTCGGGCCGCTCCGGGGCGCTCTGGACGGACGCGTTCGTGCTCTGACCGGGGGCGGGTGTCGGCATGGGCGCGCGGGGGCCGCAGACCCGCTGGACGTACTCCTCGGCGTCGGCGAGGGCGTCGAACTCGGGCCGCAGCATGGCCACCCGCAGCAGGTCGTGCCACTCGCCCCGGCGGAACACCGCCTCCCGGTCGCGGCCCTCGATGCGCCAGCCGCACTTGCGCACGTACGCGCCCAGGCTCGGCGCGTTGAACGGCAGGATCGTGCTGTGCAGCCGGCGCAGCCCGACCTCGTAGAAGGCCCACGCCATGATCAGCATGATCGAGTCCGTGCCGGCGCCCCGGGGGGCCAGGCCGGGCATGAGCTTCACCGCCGTGAGCGCCGACCGGTTGTGCCAGTCGATCTCCCAGAGGCCGGTCAACCCCAGCGGCTCGTCGGTGTCGACGGCGGCGACGGTCAACCGGCGCACCGCGGGGTCGCGCTGGGACTGGCGCAGCCACTCCTCCTGACCGTCGCGCCCGATCGGCCAGTTCCAGCCCACGACGTGGTGCCGGACCCCGTCGGCGACGGCCAGGTCGGCCAGGAAGTCGAGATCCGTCACCCGGGTCGGGCGAATGGCGACCAGTCGACCGTTCAGCATGCTGCGTCCTCCGCCGCTGACGACACCCGAGGGGCGGGCCGGCGACGCCGAACCCGCCGGGTCACGGGTGGTGACGGTGTGGTCACGCGTCAGGTCTATCAGAGGTACGCCGGGTGCGCCCGTGTTCCGGCCGGGCGCGTCGCGGAGGAGCGCCGCCGCCGTGCGGCTCAGGCGATGGACTGCCACCAGCCGTCGACGGGCGGCGGGTCGTCGACCACCACCCGCTCGCCGGGGCGGGGCACCGCCAGCCGGACGTCGCGGGCCTTGGCCTCGGCCCAGACCCGGTCCACCGGCTCCGACCAGTCGTGCAGGGCCAGGTTGAACGTCGCCCAGTGCACCGGCACGAGCAGCCCGCCGCGCAGGTCGACGTGGGCGGCGACGGCCTCCTCGGGGAACATGTGGATGCTCGGCCACGCCCGGTCGTACGCGCCGATCTGCATCAGCGTCACGTCGAACGGGCCGTGCGCGTCGCCGATCTCGGCGTACCCGTCGAAGTAGCCGGAGTCGCCGGTGTAGAAGACCCGGCGGTGCGCCCCGGCCACCACCCACGAGCTCCACAGCGTGCCGTCGCGGCGCAGCCCCCGGCCGGAGAAGTGCTGGGCGGCGGTGGCGGTGACGGTCAGCCCGCCGACCCGGTGGCTCTGCGACCAGTCCAGCTCGACGATCCGGTGCTCCGGCACGCCCCAGCGTTGCAGGTGCGCCCCGACGCCCAGCGGCACCAGGAACGGCGCGGACTGCCGGGCCACCAGCTCCCGCACGGTGGCCATGTCGAGGTGGTCGTAGTGGTCGTGGGAGATCAGGACGGCGTCCACGGCCGGCAGCTCGTCGAGGCCGACCGGGGGCGCGTGCAGCCGGCGCGGCCCGACCGCCGCAGACGGGGAACACCGCTCGCTCCACACCGGGTCGATCAGCACCCGCCGGCCCTCGATCTCGATCAGCGCCGACGCGTGGCCGTACCAGACGATGTTGAGCTCCCGCTCGGTGGCGGGCGCGGCGGCCGGACGCAGCAGCGGGACGGCGGTGGTCGGCCGCCGCTTCTGCTTGCCGAAGACCAGCTCACGGAGCAGGTTGCGGTCGGGGGCACCGGCCATCGACCGGCTGCCGCCCCGGTTGCGGAAGGCGCCGTCGCGGAACTGCGGCGATCGGGCCGCCCGCTCGGCGCGGGCACCCGTCAGCCGCCCGCCGAGCGCCGCCGGCACGTCCCGCGCCACCCAGGCCAGCCCGACCAGCGCGGCCAACCCGGCCGCGCCGCCCAGCCGCCGCCCGAACGCGCCTCGCCCGCCCCGTTGCCCTGCTTCCCCCATGCCGTGCCCCCTCAGCCGCATCCGCCCTACACGGTAACCCGCCCCCCACCCCTCCCCACCCCTCCCCACCCCTCCCCGCCCCCCACCCCTCCCGCCCTCCCCACCCTCCCCGCCCTCCCCGCCGTCGATCATGGAGTTGTGGTGCCCAACGGAAGCCGCAACACGGGCTATTCGCCCACCACGGGTCCATGATCGACGCCAAAGAGGCGAGGGCGGGGGGACGGGCGGTGGACTGCTCCGGTGCCGGGGAGGCCGTTGGGCGGTGCCGTGGAAGAAGCGGTTCGGGTTGGCCACCGGCTCCACCTGCGTCTTCGGGAAGCCCTTCGCCACCAGGATCTGGTTCAGCTCGGCCGCCGGGCAGACCAGGCCGCAGAGCCGCACGGCGGTGTCGTCGGAGACGGTGATCAGGGTCGCCAGCACGTGGCCCAGGGTGACGCTGCTCGGGTACGCGCCGTCGAGGCTGAAGATCCCGTCCCCGCCGGCCACCACGATCGACGAAGTGACGTCGAGCGGCTGATCGAGCGTGAGCAGCCCTCGGTCGTTGTCCAGCACCGCCGTGGTCACCGCGACCTTGTTCACGCTGTACGCCTCGATCTGGGCGTCCGCCTCGTCGGCGACGGCCACCAGCGGGGCGGCCGACGGGTTGGCGACGGAGATGTACGCCTGCCAGTCGCCGCCGGCGTGGGTGGACTCCCGCAGGTAACTGGCGGCCAGCCGGCGCGCCGCCCGGCCCGGGTCGGTGGCGGCCTGCGGCCGGGCGGCCGGGGCGGCGGCGGAGGCTGGTGCGGCGGCAGCGAGCACCGTGCCGGCGGTCGCCATCGTGCCGAGGCCCAGCGCCGATCTGCGGTTCCCCCTGATCGTCATTCGCGCCCTCCGTCGGCTGGTGTGGATCATGCAACCTAGGGCGTGAGCGTCGATACCGGGTACCGCCGCAGGTCACCCGGCGGGTCAGGGCGCGAGGACCACCTTGACGCAGCCGTCCTCCTTCTGCTGGAACATCCGGTACGCCTGCGGCGCCTCGGTCAGCGGCACCCGGTGGGTGCGCAGGTCCTCCACGCCCAGCGGGTCGTCGTCGCCGGAGAGCAGCGGAATGATCTCGTCGGTCCACCGCCGCACGTGGCACTGCCCCATCCGCAGCTGGACGCCCCGGTCGAACATCTCCATCAGCGGCATCGGGTCGACCTCGCCGCCGTACACCCCGGAGATCGACACGGTGCCGCCGCGCCGGACGGCCTTCAGCGCGGCCTTCAGCACGACCAGCCGGTCCACGCCGACGTGGTCGGTCATCGCCTGGGCCAGCTTGTCCGGCAGCAGCCCGGCGGCGCCCTGGGCGAGCTTGCCGGCGGTGGAGCCGTGCGCCTCCATGCCGACCGCGTCGATCACCGCGTCCGGGCCGCGCCCGTCGACCAGGTCGATCAGCGCCCCCGGCACGTCGTCGAGCTGGCGGACGTCGAGCGTCTCGATGCCGTGCCGGCGGGCCATCTCCAGCCGCTCCGGCACCAGGTCCAGCCCGATCACCCGCTCCGCGCCGAGGTGCCGGCCGATGCGGGCGCTGAGCTGGCCCACCGGGCCCAGCCCGAAGACCGCCAGGGTGCCGCCGCGCGGGCAGTCGGCGTACTTCACCGCCTGCCAGGCGGTGGGCAGGATGTCCGACAGGTACAGCCAGCGCTCGTCCGGGCCGCTCTGCGGGACCTTCACCGGCCCGAACTGGGCGTGCGGCACCCGCAGGTACTCGGCCTGCCCGCCGGGCACCGAGCCGTAGAGCGAGGTGTAGCCGAACAGCGCCGCGCCCTTGCCCTGGGCGGTGACCTGGGTGGTCTCGCACTGGGCGTAGAGCTGCCGCTGGCACATCCAGCAGGTGCCGCAGGAGATGTTGAACGGAACCACCACCCGGTCGCCCGGCTTCAGCCGGGTCACCCCCGAGCCGACCTCCACGACGATTCCCATCGGCTCGTGCCCCAGGATGTCGCCGGGCTTCAGGTACGGCCCGAGCACCTCGTACAGGTGCAGGTCGGAGCCGCAGATCGCGGTGGAGGTGATCTTGATGATCGCGTCGGTGGGCTCCTCGATGCGCGGGTCCGGCACCTCCTCCACCCGGACGTCCCGCTTGCCCTGCCAGGTCAGTGCCTTCATCCCGTCCCGTCCCCTCGCCGGCCGTCTGTCCCGCAGTTCGTCGGCATCGCAGTTCGTTGGCGTCGTCCAGGGGACTGCTACCCGCGCAGGGGGTCTTGAACCGACCCATGGCCGGGACCCGAGCCGAGGCGTTCCGGCGGCGTGGGCTCGCCGAACGCGATATTCCTTCTTGTCCTGTTACGCCACGGTTGGTTAATTAGTCCTTAAGCGAGGTGTATAAGGCTCGTTGGTGGTGTTGGTCCCCTATGGTGAAGCCCTGCGCAGGCCTGACACCCCCGTCGGCCTGCCGAGCAGAGTCGAACGCGCGGGCTCGCGTGGCAGGGAGGCCACACACATGAGGATCCTGGTTACCGGCGGCGCCGGCTTCATCGGCTCGCACTTCGCCCGGAGCCTGCTCAACGGGAGGTACGTCGGCTTCGAGGGCTGCCACGTCACCGTCGTGGACAAGCTGACCTACGCCAGTGACCGCAACAACCTGCCCTCCCAACACCCGAGGCTGACCTTCGTCCGGGGCGACATCTGCGACCGTTCGCTCCTGGCCGACCTGCTCCCCGGGCACGACGCGGTGGTGCACTTCGCCGCCGAGTCGCACGTCGACCGCTCCATCGACGACCCCGCCCCGTTCTTCGAGACCAACGTGATGGGCTCGCACCACCTGATGGCCGCCTGCGCCCGCGCCGGGGTGGGTCGGGTGGTGCACGTCTCCACCGACGAGGTGTACGGGTCGATCACCGACGGCTCGTGGACCGAGCGCTGCGTGCTGGAGCCCAACTCGCCCTACGCGGCGTCGAAGGCGGCCAGCGACAGCGTGGTGCGCTCCTACTGGCGCACCTACGACGTCGACGTGTCGATCACCCGCTGCGCCAACAACTACGGCCCGTACCAGCACGTGGAGAAGGTCATCCCGCGCTTCGTCACCAGCCTGCTCACCGGCGGCGACATCACCCTGCACGGCGACGGCGGGGCGGTGCGCGAGTGGCTGCACGTCGACGACCACTGCCTGGCCATCGCGCTGGTGCTGGCCAAGGGGCGGGCGGGGGAGATCTACAACATCGGCGGCGACGTGGAGCTGAGCAACAAGGCACTGGCCGAGAAGATCCTGCGCATCGCCGGGGTCGGCTGGGAGCGGGTGCGGTACGTCGCCGACCGCCGGGTGCAGGACCAGCGGTACTCGCTGGACTACACCAAGATCTCCGAGGAGCTGGGCTTCGTGCCGCAGATCCGCTTCACCGACGGCCTCTACGAGGTCTTCCACTGGTACCGGGAGAACCGGGCCTGGTGGGCGCACGCCTACCCGGACGCGCGCACCGGCGCGCTGGGCAACTCGGTGCGCGGGCTCCCGGCCGCCCGCGCGGTGCCCGCCCCGGTGCACTGAGCCGCGCCCGCGCCGGCCCCGGTGCGCTGAGCCGCGCCCGCGCCGGCCCCGGTGCGCTGAGCCGCGCCCGCGCCGGCCCCGGTGCGCTGAGCCGGCACCGCGCGCCCGCGCCCGACCGGCCCGCGCAGCCGGGGGCCCGCCCGGAATCCGTCAGCGCCCCTCGGCGTCGTCCATCGCCCGGTAGATCCGCTGCTCGGAGACCGGGTACGGGGTGCCCAGCGCCTGCGCGAAGACGTTCACCCGCAGCTCCTCGATCATCCAGCGGATCTGCCGCACCGCCGCCGACTGCCGCCGGCTCGGCGGCAGCGCGGCCAGCAGGTCGGCGTACTCCTTGCGCACCGCCGCGACGCGGTCGGACTGCTGGCGGTCCCGCTGCGGGTTGCCCGGCAGTCGATCCAGCCGTCGCTCGATCGCCGTCAGGTAGCGCAGCAGGTCGGGCAGGCGGGCGTACCCGGCCTCGGTGATGAAACCGGGGTGCACCAGGCCGGAGAGCTGGGCCCGGATGTCGGCCAGGGCGGCCACCACGGCCAGGTTCTGGGTCTTGCCGAGCCGCTGCTCCACCGCGTACGCGGCGGCCAGCACCTGCCGCACCCGGCCCATCACCTCGACCACGGTGTCCACCAGGTCGGCGCGGACCCGCTCGCGCAGCGCGGCGAAGCCCTCGGCGTCCCAGGCCGGGCCGCCCGCGTCGGCGATCAGCTTGTCGATCGCCGCCCCGGCCGCGTCGGAGATCAACTCCTGCACGCTGCCGTGCGGGTTGCGGCTCAGCGCCAGCTTCGCCTCGTTGCTCAACCGACCCTGCAGGAACTTCGCCGGCGACGGCACGGTCAGCCGCAGCAGCCGCCGGGTCCCCGCCCAGTGCGCGGCGGCCTGCTCGGCCTCCGAGTCGAAGACCTTCACCCCGACCGTCGACCCCTCGTCGACCAGCGCCGGGTACGCGGTCACCGCGAACCCGGCGCGGACCTGCTCGATCGTGCGCGGCAGGGCGCCGATGCTCCACTCGGTCAGCCCGGTGCGGGCCACGTCCGGCGCGGCGGCGGCCACCACCTGCCGTACCTCCTGGCGGAGCCGGCGTTGCAGGGTCGGCAGGTCCTTGCCCTCGGCGACGGGCTTGTTCTCCTCGTCGAGCACCCGGAAGCTGACCCGCAGGTGCGCGGGGAGCCGCTGCACGTCCCAGGCGTCGCGGGGCACGGTCACCCCGGTCATCCGGCGCAGCTGCCGGGTCAGCGCGTCCAGCAGCGGCTCCTCGCCCGGGGTGATCGCCGCCAGCGCGGCGCGGGCGTAGTCGGGCACCGGCACGAAGTTGCGTCGGATCGCCTTCGGCAGCGACCGGATCAGCGCGATCACCAGCTCCTCGCGCAGGCCGGGCACCTGCCAGTCGAAGCTCTCCGCCGGCACCTGGTTGAGCAGCGGCAGCGGGATGTCGACGGTCACCCCGTCGGTGGGCGCGGTCGGGTCGAAGGTGTACGTCAGCGGCAGGGTCACCCCGTCGGCCTGCCACTGGTCGGGGTAGTCGGCCTCGTCGACCCCGCCCCGGCCGGCGTTGACCAGCAGCTCCCGGGTGAAGGTGAGCAGGTCGGGCCGCTCCCGGCGGGTCTGCTTCCACCAGGCGTCGAAGTGCCGCCCGGAGACCACGTCGGCCGGGATCCGCTCGTCGTAGAAGCTGAAGATCGTCTCGTCGTCGACCAGGATGTCCCGCCGCCGGGCCCGGTTCTCCAACTCCTCGATCTCGGTGAGCAGCTTCTGGTTGTCCCGCCAGAACTGATGGTGGGTGGACCAGTCGCCCTCGACCAGGGCGTGCCGGATGAACAGCTCCCGCGACAGCGCCGGGTCGATCCGCCCGAAGTTGACCTTCCGGGCGGTGACCAGCGGCACCCCGTACAGGGTCACCTTCTCGTACGCCAGCACCGCCGCCTGCTTCTTCTCCCAGTGCGGCTCGCTGTAGCTGCGCTTGACCAGGTGCTGCGCCAACGGCTCGACCCACTCCGGCTCGACCCGCCCGGCCACCCGCCCCCAGAGCCGGGAGGTCTCCACCAGCTCGGCGGCCATCACCCAGCGCGGCGGCTTGCGAAACAGCGCCGAGCCGGGGAAGAGGGCGAACTTCGCCCCCCGCGCGCCCAGGTACTCGTGCTTCTGCGCGTCCTTCAACCCGACGTGGGAGAGCAGCCCGGCCAGCAGCGACTGGTGCACCTTCGGCGTGTCGATCTCCTCCGGCAGGTCCGCGCCGGGCCCGCGCCGGCCGCCGTCCGCCCCGGCCTCCTTCGCGCCCCGCCCGCCGCGCGCCCCGTCGCCCTGCTCGGGGGTACGCAGCACCTGGCGCAACTGGGCGACGATGTCCTGCCACTCGCGTACCCGCAGGTAGTTGAGGTATTCCGCCTTGCACATCCGGCGGAACGCGCTGGACGACAGGTCCCGCTGCTGCTCCCGCAGGTACCGCCACAGGTTCAGCAGCGCCACGAAGTCGGATTCTTTGTCGGCGAACCGGGCGTGCGCCTGGTCGGCCTGGGCCTGCTTCTCCGCCGGCCGCTCGCGCGGGTCCTGGATGGAGAGCGCGGCGGCGATCACCACCACCTCCGTGGCGCAGCCGTTGCGCTCGCCCTCGGTGACCATCCGGGCCAGCCGGGGGTCCACCGGGAGCTGGGCCAGCCGCCGACCCAACGGGGTGAGCCGCTTCGCCGGGTCGGTCTCCGCCGGGTCCAGCGCGCCCAGCTCGTGCAGCAGGTTCACCCCGTCGGCGATGTTGCGCCGGTCCGGCGGGTCGATGAACGGGAACGCCGCCACGTCTCCCAGCCCGATCGAGGTCATTTGCAGGATGACCGAGGCCAGGTTGGTGCGCAGGATCTCCGGGTCGGTGAACTCCGGCCGGGACGCGAAGTCGTTCTCGTCGTACAACCGGATGCAGATGCCGTCCGACGTACGCCCGCAGCGGCCCTTGCGCTGGTTGGCCGACGCCTGCGACACCGGCTCGATCGGCAGCCGCTGCACCTTCAGCCGGCTGGAGTAGCGGGAGATCCGGGCGGTGCCCGGGTCCACCACGTACTTGATGCCCGGCACGGTCAGCGACGTCTCCGCGACGTTCGTGGCGAGCACCACCCGCCGCCCGGCGTGCGGGGCGAAGACCCGGTGCTGCTCGGCGGAGGACAACCGGGCGTACAGGGGCAGGATCTCGGTGCCCAGCAGCGAGCGCTTCGACCCGACCAGCTTGCCCAGCGCGTCGGCGGTGTCGCGGATCTCCCGCTCCCCGGAGAGGAAGACCAGGATGTCGCCCGGCCCCTCGGCGGCCAACTCCTCGACGGCGTCGCCGATCGCCTGGACCTGGTCGCGGACGTTGTCGGCGTCGTCGTCCTCGTCGTCGTCCTCGGCCACCTCCACCAGCGGCCGGTACCGCACCTCCACCGGGTACGTCCGCCCGGTCACCTCGACCACCGGCGCGGGCCGGCCCTCCTCCTCGCCCGGCGCCGGCGGGGCGGCGAAGTGCCGGGCGAACCGCCCGGTCTCGATCGTCGCCGAGGTGATGATCACCTTGAGGTCGGGGCGGCGGGGGAGGAGCTGCCGCAGGTACCCCAGGATGAAGTCGATGTTCAGGCTGCGCTCGTGCGCCTCGTCGATGATCAACGTGTCGTACTGGCGCAGCATCCGGTCGGTCTGCAACTCCGCCAGCAGGATGCCGTCGGTCATCAACTTCACCAGGCTGCGCTCGCTGACCTGGTCGTTGAAGCGGACCTTGTAGCCCACCACGTCGCCCAGCTCGGTGCCGAGCTCCTCGGCGATCCGGTCGGCCACCGTCCGGGCGGCCAGCCGCCGGGGCTGGGTGTGCCCGATCAGCCCGTGCACCCCCCGCCCCAGCTCCAGGCAGATCTTCGGCAGCTGGGTGGTCTTGCCGGAGCCGGTCTCGCCGGCCACGATCACCACCTGGTGGTCGCGGATCGCGGCGGCCAGGTCGTCCTTGCGCTCGCTGACCGGCAACCCCGCCGGGTACGTGATCACCGGCACCGCCGCCCGGCGCGCGGCGAGCCGCCGCTCGGCCCGCTCCACGTCGGCGGTGACCTCGGCCAGCGCCGCGTCCCGCCGCTGCGGGTCACGCAACCGGCGCATGCCGTCGAGACGGCGCTGGATCCGGCGCTGGTCGCGGAACATCAGCTCGCCCAGGCGGCGCTGCAACTCGCGCCCGGCCCGGCCGGCGTCGGCCTTAGCGGGCCGGCTGCCCTCGGGCACGGCGGGCCGGCTGGCCTCGGGCACGGCGGGCCGGCCGGCCTCGGGCATGGCGGGCCGGCTGGCCTCGGGCATGGCGGATTGGCCGGCGTCGGCCTTGGCGGGCCGGCTGGCCTCGGGCATGGCGGACTGGCCGGCGTCGGCCTTAGCGGGCCGGCTGGCCTCGGGCATGGCGGACTGGCCGGCGTCGGGCACGGCGGATCGGCTGGCCTCGGCCTTGGCGGGTCGGCTGGCGTCGGGCGCGGCGGGTCGGCCGGTGTCGGGTGCGGCTGGCTGGTCGGCGTCGGTTGCGGCGGACCGGTTGGCGTCGGACGTGGCGGGTCGGCCGGTGTCGGACGTGGCGGGCTGGCTGGCGGCGGGCCGGCTGGTGTCGGGCGCGGCAGGTCGGACGGCATCGGACGCTGCGGATACGGCTGGATTCTGCATGTCGTCGCCAAGGATAGGCAGCCCGGACGCCGATCGCCCCCCGGTTACCGCCGTCCCGGTCGCCGGCCCCCCGTCCGACGCCCGAGACTAGAGTTGACCGCCGAGCGACACCGACCGCGGGGGCGACGACAATGACCATGCGAGACACCGACCGGGCGCTGGTGCAGGCCGCCACGGCGGTGGCCAAGCTGCGCTGCCGCAGCGAGAACCACACCGTCGCCGCCGCCGTTCGCAGCGTCGACGGGCGGGTCTTCACCGGCGTGAACGTCTACCACTTCACCGGCGGCCCCTGTGCCGAGATCGTCGCCCTCGGTGCCGCCGCCACCCAGGGCGCGGGTGAGCTGGAGACCATCGTCGCGGTGGGCGACCGGGGGCGGGGCGTCCTTGCGCCGTGCGGCCGGTGCCGGCAGGTGCTGCGGGACTACTTCCCGTCGATCCGGGTGGTCGTCGGCCCGCCGGAGGCCCTGCGCGTGGCGCGGATCGACGACCTGCTCCCCGACACCTACGTCTGGGCCGACCACCAACTCCCCACCCCCGTCGTGCCCACCCCCACCCCCGTCGTGCCCACCCCCCGCCCCTAACCACCCCCGCGCGTCGTCAAGATCCGAGCATTTTCAGGGAAAATGCTGCCTGAAGGGCTGGTTGACCCAGCATTTTCAGGGAAAATGTTCGGATCTTGGTCTGCTCAGTGGGTTCGGATCTTGGTCTGCTCAGTGGGTCAGTGGGTCAGTGGGTCAGCGGGTGCGGGAGGTCAGGGCGCGGCGGAGTTCGGTCAGGAAGCCCTCGAAGTCGGTGTGGAAGCGCTTCGCCGTGAGGTGCAGGACGATCCAGTCCTCGCCGAGCAGCCGGTTGAGGCGCTGCCGATCGCGGTGGAACTGCTCGGGGTCGTGATGCCAGAGCCCGTCGTACTCGACGGCGACCTTGAGCTCGGGCCAGGCGAGATCGACGCGGGCGACGAAGCGGCCGTCGCGCTCGATGACGAACTGCGTCACCGGGTGGGGAAGGCCGGCGAGCACGAGCCGGACCCGCAACCGGGACTCCTGCGGTGACTCGGCACCTCCGTCGGCCAACTCGGCGACGCGCAGCGCCCGCTTCCAGCCCTTGACGCCGACGTTGCCCCGGGTCCGGTCGCGTAGCGGGCCGGGGCGGACCAGCCCGAGCCTGACGAGGCAGTCCACCACCGCCACGGCCTCCTCGACGGGCAGCCACTGCGCCAGGTCCCAGCAGGTGCGCTCCGGGGTGGTCACCGCGAGCCCGTTCCACTGCCGGACGTCGTCGTCGCCGAGCATCACCGTGTGTACGGTGAGCCCGGCGACGGGCCCGAAGCGCCGGCCGGCGGGGATCAGGACGTCGAGCGGGTCGGCGGTGTCGACGCTGCCCGCGCCGAAGAGGGCGGCGGCGCTGCGGCCGGCGATGACGGCCCCGGAGGGGAGCAGCCACCGGGCGGCGGCGCTGCACCGCAGCCGGTGGGTGACGGTGACGTCCGCGTCCACGAAGACGTCCTTGAACAGCGGTCGCCAGGCCCCGCTGCGCAATTCGGCGCGGGTCAGCAACCCGTCGGCGACGACCCGTGAACCCTGGAAGACGCGCCCCCGCAACCGCTCGGGACGCCGAGGAGAAACACCCACGCCCCCCACCCTGCCGCCCCGCCCCTGCCTCCCGCGACCCCCCTGCGGATAACTCGGGAAGACGCAAGATCCGCGCGACTTCAGGGGACATGCCGGGTCGAGGCGGCGCGACGACGCAGCAAGTTCCCCGAAGATGCGCGGATCTTGGGCGGTACGAGGGCGGTATGCGCGGGTGCGAGGCGGAGGGAGTGGGCGTGTACGGGTGGGAGGTTAGGCGGCGGTGGACCAGGTTGCGCGGAAGGCGGCGGCCTCGCCGGCGAGCCAGCGCTCCACCTGGTCGGGCTTGACCGCGCTGGGCATGCGGTGGGTCTCGCCCCGGCGCACGTCGACCAGGACCGGCTCGGCGTGCGGCAGGACGGCGTCCATGTGCCGGGCCATCAGGTGCAGGGTGGCCAGGGCGGCCTCCTCGCTGGGTGGGGCCTCGTCGAAGTGCAGGCGGACGGCCTCGGCGCGACCGTCCTCGGCGTACCGGATGCCGAAGTGGGGGTTGATCTTGACGGGGAGGTCGCCGAGCATGGCCAGGGCGTCGCGGGTCTGGGCGAGGTCGACGCCGGTCGGCTCGCCGAGGGTGTGCAGCCAGGCGGTCGCGCCCGGGACGAGCGCCTCGTAGAGCGGGCGCCAGCGGGGCTTCACCGCGTCGGCGATCTGCGCCAGGTGGGTGCCGCCGGTGTGGAAGGCGATGTCGGCCTTGAGCGCCTTGACGAACTGACCGTGCGGGTTGAAGCCGTGCCGGCTGGCCCGCTGCTTGCGCAGGCCCCCGACGAAGTTGGCCTTGGTGGGCCCGGTGCGGTCGACGTACCGGGTGAAGCCGAGGAGGGTGGCGTAGGGCGGGAGGGTGCTGGAGGTGGGCGCGGTCACGGAAGTCCTCCCAGGTCAGGACTTGGTTTAGTACATACATTCTAATCGACGGGTCTGACATTGCCCAGCGAAAAGCGAGGGTCGTCGCCGTCGGGTCCCGGAGCGTCCTGGCTCAGCCCAGCGCATCCATCAGGGTGCTGACATAGGCGTCGAGCCGCTCCTCCACGACGCGCGTCGTGAGCTCTGCCCGCCCCGCCTCCCGCCACGGCTGCGATACCAATCGCACTTCCTCGGAGCACGCCAGCCCGTCCCGCACCTGCCAGTACAGCCGCTCGCTCGCGGACGCGGCCAGCCGCCCGCCGGCCTGCTCGTACGCCTGCGCGAACCGTAGACCCCACGCCGGGCCGTGCAGCAGTGCGAGATTGGTGCAGCAGTGCGCCACATCGAGATCCGCCGGGCCCCAGGAGGTCGCCGCCCAGTCGACGACGCCGACGATCCGGGTGCCTGTCGGCCTTGCGGGCGACACGTCGAACAGCACGTTGCCGGGTTGGAAGTCCCGGTGCAGAAAGCGTCCCTCATAGGGCGGCGCGGGCCGACGGATCACGGCTATCGCCGCGTCCCAGGCGGCCTGGTCGGCGCCCCTCGGAATCACGACGGTGTCCGCGGTGGTCAGCGTCACGTACTCCTTGGGTCGCTCGGCGGGTCGCAACGCGTGGATCGCCACGAGTTGACGAGCCAGCAGCGGGAGGCGTGTCTCCACTCCCTCGTCGTCGAGGACCGTCCGGCCGGGCACATGCGTCATCAGCAGCGATGGATGCGCGCAGTGCGCGGCGGTCGGATCGACCGCGACCAGCCCCGGAGCAGGCACGTCGGTCCCCGTGAGCAGGGAGAGGGCGGCGGCCTCCCGGTTCAGCCAGTCCTCGGCGTGCGGCACGTAGAACGGGTCGACGAAGCTGCGCAGCACCAGGTCGCGGGTGCTTCCGTCCCGCGCGCCGATGGTCAGCCTCCGCATTTCGGCGGTGATGCCGCCGCGTAGCGCCTCGATCCTGACGATCCGCTCGCCAACCTCCAGGTGCCGGGTGACCCAAGCCAGTGTCAACGGCCGGACAGCGCCCACCTCATCGTGCTTGGACACCGTGCCATCTCATCACGGCGTGTCAGCACCGGGCGACCCGCGCGCAGACCGCCGGGCTAGAGCTGGCCGACGTCGGTGATCCGGACGACGGCGGCGCCGACCTCGTCGGAGGCGGCCAGGTCGATCTCGGCGCTGATGCCCCAGTCGTGGTCGGAGTCCGGGTCGTCGAGGATCTGCCGGACCGTCCACCGCTCGCGGCCCTGCTCGATCATCAGCAGCGCCGGGCCGCGGGCGTCCGGCCCCACCCCGATCGCGTCGTACGACTCGAAGTACGGCTCCAGCGCCTCGGCCCACGCGTCGGCGTCCCAGCCGTCCGCGCCGTCCAGCTCGCCCAGGTCGTACCAGCGGCGCAGCGCGGCCAGCTCCACCCGGCGGAACAGCGCGTTGCGCACCAGCACCCGGAACGCGCGGGCGTTGCGGGTGACCGCCGGCGGCCGGTCGTCGAGATTCGCGTACGCCTCGGCGGCCTCGGCCACGTCGGAGGGGTTGCGCAGCCGCTCCCACTCGTCGATCAGGCTGGAGTCGACCTGGCGGACCAGCTCGCCCAGCCACTCGATGAGGTCGACCAGCTCCTCGGTCTTGGCGTCCTCGGGCACGGTCTGCCGCAGCGTCTTGTACGCGTCGGCAAGGTACCGCAGCACCAGGCCCTCGGAGCGGGTCAGCGAGTAGAACTGCACGAACTCGGTGAAGGTCATCGCCCGCTCGTACATGTCGCGCACGACGGACTTGGGGGAGAGCTCGTGGTCGGCCACCCACGGGTGCCCCTGCCGGTACATCTCGTACGCGGCCTCCAGCAGCTCCGCGAGGGGCTTCGGGTGGGTCACCTCGTCGAGCAGTTCCATGCGGGCCTCGTACTCGATGCCCTCGGCCTTCATCGCGGCGACCGCCTCGCCGCGGGCCTTGAACTGCTGCGCGGAGAGCACCTGGCGGGGGTCGTCGAGGATCGACTCGATCACGCTGAGCACGTCGAGGGCGTACGACGGGCTCTCGCGGTCCAGCAGCTCGATGGCGGCCAGGGCGAGCGGCGAGAGCGGCTGGTTGAGCGCGAAGTCGAGCTGCAGGTCGACGGTGAGCCGGATCCGGCGGCCGGTTTCGTCCGGCTCGGGCAGCTCCTCGACCACTCCGCCGGCGCGCAGCGCCCGGTAGATGGCGATGGCCCGGCGGATGTGCCGGCGGCGGGCGGCGGGCTCCTCGTGGTTGTCGGTGAGCAGGTGCCGCATCGCGGTGAACGCGTCACCGGGGCGGCCGATGACGTTGAGCAGCATCGAGTGGCTGACCCCGAAGCTGGAGGTCAGCGGCTCCGGCTCGGCGTCGACGAGCCGGTCGAAGGTGGGGCGGCCCCAGCCGATCGAGCCCTCCGGCGGCTTCTTGCGCACCACCTTGCGCCGCTTCTTCGGGTCGTCGCCGGCCTTGGCGAGGGCCTTCTCGTTGTCGATGACGTGCTCGGGGGCCTGCACCACGACCCGGCCGATGGTGTCGAAGCCGGCCCGGCCGGCCC
Source organism: Micromonospora sp. DT233 (assembly GCF_049841815.1). NCBI lineage: Bacteria > Bacillati > Actinomycetota > Actinomycetes > Micromonosporales > Micromonosporaceae > Micromonospora > Micromonospora sp. DT233. Next base: position 103,229 of record NZ_JBNCLB010000015.1, read on the forward strand.
GCCCGGCGATCTGGTGGAACTCGCGGTTCTTGAGCAGCCGGGTACGCACGCCGTCGTACTTGCTCAGGCCGGTGAAGAGCACGGTGCGGATGGGCACGTTGATGCCGACGCCGAGGGTGTCGGTGCCGCAGATGACCTTGAGCAGCCCGGCCTGGGCCAGGGTCTCCACGAGCCGGCGGTACTTCGGCAGCATGCCGGCGTGGTGCACGCCGATGCCGTGCCGGACCAGCCGGGACAGGGTCTTGCCGAAGCCGGAGGTGAAGCGGAATCGGCCGATCGCCTCGGCGATCATGTCCTTCTCGGCCCGGGTGGCGACGTTGACGCTGGTCAGCGCCTGGGCGCGCTCCAGCGCGGCGGCCTGGGTGAAGTGCACGACGTAGACCGGGGCCTGCTTGGTGGCCAGCAGCTCCTCGAGGGTCTCGTGCAGCGGCGTCATCGCGTACGTGAAGATGAGCGGGACCGGCCGCTCGACCGAGCGGACGACGGCGGTGGGCCGGCCGGTGCGCCGGGTGAGGTCGTCGACGAAGCGGGTGGTGTCGCCGAGGGTGGCCGACATCAGGACGAACTGCGCCTGCGGCAGCTCGATGATCGGCACCTGCCAGGCCCAGCCCCGGTCCGGCTCGGCGTAGAAGTGGAACTCGTCCATGATCACCTGGCCGACGTCGGCCCGGGCGCCCTCGCGCAGCGCGAGGTTGGCCAGGATCTCGGCGGTGCAGCAGATGATCGGGGCGTCGGCGTTGACGCTGGCGTCGCCGGTGAGCATGCCGACGTTGTCGGCGCCGAATACCTCGCAGAGGGCGAAGAACTTCTCCGACACCAGGGCCTTGATCGGCGCGGTGTAGAAGGTGGTCCGGCTGTCGGCCAGGGCGGCGAAGTGCGCGGCGATCGCGACCAGGCTCTTGCCCGAGCCGGTCGGCGTGTTCATGATCACGTTCGCGCCGGAGACGATCTCGATGACCGCCTCCTCCTGGTGGGAGTAGAGGTCGAGGCCGCGCTCCTTCGCCCAACTGGCGAACGCGTCGAAGAGGGCGTCGGGGTCGGCGGTTGTCGGCAGCGCGGCGGTGAGCGTCATAGCCCGTCCATCGTGCCTGCCGCAGGCCCTCCCGCGCCAACCGGCCCGTCGCCCGACACCGTCGCGCTCACGCGCGGCGGTGGATCAGGTCGAAGACCGGACGGCCGGCTCTCTGCGCGCGGCGCTCGAACTTGGTGACCGGCCGGTGCGCCGGGCGCGGGGCGTACCCGCCGTGCACGTCGCGCAGCCCCGGGTCGGCGGTGAGGGTGGCGCGCATCGACTCGGCGTACTCGGCCCAGTCGGTGGCGCAGTGCAGGGTGCCGCCGGGGACCAGCCGGGAGCGCAGCAGCGCCACGTGCGCCGGGGCGATGATCCGCCGCTTGTGGTGCCGCGACTTCGGCCACGGGTCGGGAAAGAAGACGTGCACCGCGTCCAGCGACGCCTCCGGCAGGGCCCGGACCAGCTCCAGCGCGTCGCCCTCGGCCACCCGGACGTTGCCCAGCCCACCGCTCTCCACCAGGCCCAACAGGCTGGCGATTCCCGGAGTGTGCACCTCCACCGCCAGATAGTCTCGATCCGGGTCCGCGGCGGCCATCGAGGCCGTGGCGTCGCCCATCCCCGAGCCGATCTCCAGCACCAGCGGGGCCCGCCGGCCGAACAGCGACGCCGGGTCCATCGGCGCGGCGAGGCCGTCGGCGATCGTCAGGCCGTACGCCGGCCAGAGCCGGGCCAGGTCGTCGACCTGGCGGGCGCTCATCCGACCCCGCCGGGGGTGGAAGGTGCGGATGTGCGCGGCGTGCGGCACGACGGGGCGCGGGTCGGTGGTGGTCATAGCCAACCGAGCGTACGCGACGAACTCGTCGAAGCTGAATGTGAGGTACGTCCGGAGATGAGATAATTCATCCCGCAGGACGGATCGGGCGGACACGCTGTCCGGCCGGCGCACCGACGACGCCGGGAGGGTTCATGGGAGCAGCGACGCGCCTCGGCGCCGCGCTGGCGGTCGCGATCGCGGCGGCCGTCGGCCCGCTGCCGTGGGCCGGCGCGTCGGCCGCCGGTGCGCCGGCGGCGGCCCCCGCCCCCGGCCCGCCCGGCGGCGGGGAGCAACCCCCCGGCCCGCCCGGCGGCGGCGAGCAACCACCCGGCCCACCTGGCGGTGGGGAGCAGCCCGGCTGGCTCGTCTTCGTCGAGGTCACCCCCGCCACCGTGCAGCCCGGCTACCTGGTCGGCCTGCGGGCGAGCTGCCGCGACAACTCGGTGCCGGCGATCGTGGTCTCCGACGCCTTCGGCCGGGTGGCGGTGCGCCCCGATCGGGGCATGCTCACCGGCACGCCGATGGTCCGCGAGCGCACCCGGCCGGGCAACTACCCGGTGAAGCTGGAGTGCCGCGACGAGGAGACCGCCCGCACGATGCTCCAGGTGGTGAAGAGGCACCCCTCGCCCGCGCCCACCCACTCCCAGCCGGAGCGCCCCACGCACCGCCCCGCCCCGCACCCGAGCCGGGGGCCGAACACCGGCTTCGGCGGCACCGCCGACGACCCCACCTCCGGGCTGCTGCTCCCCGGCGGGCTGGCGCTGACGGTGGCGGGGGCGACCATCGGGATCGTCACGGCCCGCCGGCCCCGCGCCCGCCGTGGCGCGTACCGCCGCTGAGGTCCGCCGTGGCGTCCCCCCGCGCTCCGCAGGCCGCCGACGGGCGGCGGTCGCTGTCGGTGCCGGCGGCCGTGGCCCTGGTGCTGCTCGGCGTCTTCGTCACCGGCGCGGGGCTCGGCCGGGTGGCCGGGCCGTTCGACCGGGACGCCGGCCCGGGGTCCCGGCCCGCCGGCGTGACCGACGACGCCGCCCAATCGGTGGACAGCCGCCCGGTCAGGCTGCGGGTGACGGCGATCGGGGTCGCCGCGCCGGTCCACCCCGTCGGGCAGGCCGCCGACGGGTCGATCGACGTGCCACCGCTGGACCGGGCCGACCAGACCGGCTGGTACGACCGAGGCCCCGCACCGGGCGAGCCGGGCCGGGCCGTCGTCGTCGGGCACGTGGACACCCGCAGCGGCCCGGCGGTCTTCCACCGCCTCGGCGGGCTGCGCACCGGTGACCGGATCGAGGTGACCCGCGCCGACGGCGGCGTGGCGGTCTTCGCGGTGGACTCCGTCGAGCACTTCGGCAAGGACGACCTGCCGGCCGACCGGGTGTACGGCGACGACGGGCCGCCGGAGCTGCGGCTGATCACCTGCGGCGGGGCGTGGGTCGGCGGGCGCACCGGCTACGCCGACAACGTCATCGCCTTCGCCGCCCTGGTCGACACCCGCCACCCCTGACCGGCCGCCCACCCCCTAAAGAACCATTGATCAGTGGCTGTGGACTTCCTCGGCAATGCGGGTCTCCATATGCTCGGCCGTCAATGCGAAATTCTCCCCCACAAGAGGCATCTGGAGGAATTGGTGTACCTCAGGATCGCTCGTACGGCCGCCGCCGTCATGCTCGCGGTCGGTGCCGCCCTGGTGCCGGCCGCCGCGGCCGGCGCCCACCCCGACGCCGACAACGTCGCCGTCTACCCCCCGATCCAGGGCGCGTCGACCTGGGACCGCTTCGGCTACTCGCCGGCGGGCTCGCACCACATTGTCTTCGGCAGCTGGGGCTACCTGAACGACTGGGCGGTCGACATCTACCGCAACCCCGGCGCGACCGTCGTCTCGCCCTTCGGCACCAAGACCGCCTCCGGTCACCCCGTCGCCGTCACCGTGGTCACCGTCCGCCCCGGCTGCGCCACCGGCAACCTCGCCGACGGCGGTTACCGCATCGGCCTCGAAGCCCGGGACACCACGACCGGTCAGATCCTCGGCCGCGCCGACGTCATGCACGTCAACAACAAGCCCGGCGGCATCGTCGTGGGCGCCGGGGTGGGCCCGTGGACCAAGCTCGGCGAGACCGGCAGGTTCCGCTGGTCCTCGTGCTACCAGGTCAGCGGCGACACCGGCGCGCACATCCACCTCGAAGTGATCAACCAGCACCGCTACTCCTGCTATATCGCCCGTGGAGCGAACACCGCCCTCAACGACCTGACCGTGGTCGGCAGGGTCGGCAAGCACTACAGCGGACAGCGTCAGGCCTGCTGAACGGCGAACGGGCCCGCCGCCGGGTGGGCGGGCCCGTTCGGGTTGCGGACGCAGCCAGGGCTGCGTCCCCCACCCCGGGGCCGGGGGGCGCCGCCCGACCGGCCCCCCCAAAAAAGGGGCGCGGGCGGCCCACGCCCGGGGTCGGGGGCGGCCCGGCGCCGGTGCGTCGCGGGCGGGGTCAGGGGCGGCCCATGCCCCGGTACTCCCAGCCGGCCTGCGTCCACAGGGTCGAGTCGAGGCAGTTGCGACCGTCGACCACCCGACGACCGGCGACCAGTTCGCCGAGGGCCACCGGGTCGGCGTTGCGGAAGTCGGCCCACTCGGTGAGCACGCAGACCAGGTCCGCCCCGGTCACCGCGTCGGCCATGGTCGACTCGTACGTCAGCTCGGGGGCCACCCGGCGGGCGTTCTCGGTGCCCTGCGGGTCGTACACGTGCACGTCCGCGCCGGCCTTGCCGAGCAGCCCGGCGACGGCGAGCGCGGGCGCGTCGCGTACGTCGTCGGTGTTGGGTTTGAAGGTCGCGCCGAGCACGGCGATCCGGGTGCCGGAGAGGTCCGGGCCGGCGGGGCCGGTGCGGCGGCCGAGCAGCTCGGCGGCGAGCTGGATCACCCGGGTCCGGCGGCGCAGGTTGATCAGGTCGACCTCGTGCAGGAAGCGCAGCGCCTCCCCGGCGCCCAGCTCCTGCGCGCGGGCCTGGAACGCGCGGATGTCCTTGGGCAGGCAGGCCCCGCCGAAGCCGAGCCCGGCCTGGAGGAAGCGGTTGCCGATGCGGGGGTCGTAGCCGATGGCGCGGGCGAGCTGGGTGACGTCGCCGCCGGAGGCCTCGCAGACCTCGGCCATCGCGTTGATGAAGGAGATCTTGGTGGCCAGGAAGGCGTTCGCGGCGACCTTGACCAGCTCGGCGGTGGCGAAGTCGGTGGCCACCAGCGGGACCTCCCGGTCCTCCGTGGCGGCCAGGTCGAACACGCCCTTGTGGGCGGCGTAGAGCATGCCGTTGGCCCACTCGCTCTTGACGCCCACCACGATCCGGTTGGGACGCAGCACGTCGTCGACGGCGAAGCCCTCCTGGAGGAACTCCGGGCTCCACGCCACCTCGACGCCGAGGTCGGCCGGGGTGTGCTTGCCGACGAGCTGCTCCACCCACTCGGCGGTGCCGACCGGCACGGTGGACTTGCCGACGATCAGCGACTTGCGGGTGAGGTGCTGGGCGAGGCTGGTCACGGAGGCCTCGACGTAGGACAGGTCGGCGCCCAGCCCGTCGGCGCGCTGCGGGGTCCCCACGCAGATGAAGTGCACGTCGCCGAAGTCGGCGGTCTCGGCGATGTCGGTGCTGAAGCGCAGCCGGCCGGCGGCCAGGTTGCGGCGCAGCAGCTCGTCGAGGCCGGGCTCGTGGATCGGCACCTCGCCGGCGTTGAGCTTGGCGATCTTCTCCGCGTCGACGTCGAAGCCGAGCACCTCGTAGCCCAGCTCGGCGTAGCAGATGGCGTACGTCGCGCCGAGGTACCCGGTGCCGAGGAAGGTCACTCGGGGGCGGGCCGCGCCCGACGGCGGGGTGACCGCCGCGATGGCCGGCATCGGTTGGGTGTTCGGGTACGGGATCGTCACGCCTGTCTCTCCGCTCGCGCTGGCGGCGCTTCGTCGCGTCGCATTCGGCTGCGGCGCCTGGCCGGGCACCGAAGGGGGATTGTGTCGCTCTGGGCCAACCCGTGCTCTCTGGGCTCACCCGTGCCCGCCGAGGCCACCGTCAGGCCCGAGCCTACGCGGCGGTAAGGATCAACCGGGCGTTGGTCGCTATCCTTGCGCTTGCGCGGTCGGCGGTTCCGAGACGCTACAGACTGGGCATGATAGCGGTGAAGGGGAGGGGCCGACATGGCCGCAGAGCAGTCGTTCGACGCATACCGGTTGCCCGAGGAGCACGAGGCGGTCCGGGCGGCGGTGCGGGCGGTCTGTGCCGCCAAGGTCGCGCCGCACGCCGCCGAGGCGGACGAGAACAGCGAGTTCCCGAAGGCGTCCTACGACGCCCTGCGGGCCGCCGACTTCCACGCCCCGCACATCCCGGTCGCCTACGGCGGCGCGGGGGCGGACGCCCTGGCCACGGCCATCGTGATCGAGGAGGTGGCCCGCGCCTGCGCGTCGTCCTCGCTGATCCCGGCGGTGAACAAGCTGGGCACCCTGCCGCTGCTGCTGGCCGGCTCCGAGGAGCTGAAGCGCAGATACCTGACCCCGGTCGCCGCCGGTGACGCCCTCTTCTCGTACTGCCTCTCCGAGCCGGAGGCGGGCAGCGACGCCGCGTCGATGACGACCAGGGCGGTCCGCGACGGCGACCACTGGGTGCTCAACGGCGTGAAGCGGTGGATCACCAACGCCGGGGTGGCGGAGTACTACACGGTCTTCGCCGTGACGAATCCCACTGCCCGCTCCAAGGGGATCTCGGCGTTCGTGGTCGAGAAGTCCGACGCCGGGGTCAGCTTCGGCGCACCGGAGAAGAAGCTCGGCATCAAGGGCTCGCCGACCCGCGAGGTCTACTTCGACGACGTCCGCATCCCGGCCGACCGCATGATCGGCGCGGAGGGCACCGGCTTCGGCACCGCGATGAAGACCCTGGACCACACCCGGATCACCATCGCCGCGCAGGCCGTCGGCATCGCCCAGGGCGCGCTCGACTACGCCAAGGGGTACGTCCGCGAGCGCAAGCAGTTCGGCAAGCCGGTCGCCGAGTTCCAGGGCGTCCAGTTCATGATCGCCGACATGGGCATGAAGCTGGAGGCGGCCCGGCAGTTGACGTACGCCGCGGCCGGCCGCTCCGAGCGGGGCGACGCCGACCTGACCTACTTCGGGGCGGCGGCCAAGTGCTTCGCCTCGGACGCCGCAATGGAGATCACCACCGACGCGGTGCAGCTCCTCGGCGGCTACGGCTACACCCGGGACTACCCCGTCGAGCGGATGATGCGGGACGCCAAGATCACCCAGATCTACGAGGGCACCAACCAGGTCCAGCGGATCGTGATGGCCCGCCAGCTGCTGCGCGACTGACCGCGCCGACGCGGCGGCACCGTCGCGTACGCCGCTTTCTGCCACCGCCGCGTTCCCCACGGACGCGGCGGCGGCGCATGTCGTCGGCTCAGCGCAGGTCGGTCGTGGTCTCGTCCGCGCGGTTCGCCGGGCGCGGCGGCGCGGACCACGGCGATTCCCCGGCGGTGCGGCGGGGCAGCGGCTCGGTCGGGGTGTCGTCCGGGTAACCCAGGCTGGGCGGGGTGCTGTCCCGGTCCGCTCCGTTGCCGCCCTGCGGCCAGTCGGTGCGGTCGGCGCCGGTGTCGTCCTGCGGCCGCTGCGCGGGGACGGGGCCGGCCACCGGCCGGGGCCAGCGCCGCCAGCGCTGCCCGCTGAACGTCGCCATCAGCAGCAGCACCCCGATCAGGAAGAGGGTGCCGTTCTGCACCGGCAGGTGCAGCGGCAGCGGGTCACCGAAGATCTCCCGGTTCGCGGGGATCCGGTCGCGCACCTCGAACGGGTCGACGAACATCCCGACGTACGGGGTGATCAGCAGCAGCCCGGCGACCAGTGGGCCGAGCGGCGAGAAGCGCAGGGTGCCGAGCAGGCCGAGCAGGATCCCGGCGACGGCGAGGTAGACGGCCGGCTCGATCAGGTTGGCCGTGTTCGACGTGCCGATCTCCACCCAGCGGCCGATGGTGCGGGTCGACCCGTCCTGCCCGAGGGTGATCAACACCCACGTGACGGGGGCCACGACCAGCCCGGCGAGGAAGCTCCAGAGATGTCGCATTGGCGCACCGTACCGTCTTCGGCATGACAGATCATCTCTCCGCCGCGCCGCCGGGCAAGCCCACCTCGTACTCGCGGGTGACGCTCAGCAAAATCATGACCGCCGTCGATGTCAATCTGTACGGGACCGTGCACGGAGGGGTGTTGATGAAGTTCGTCGACGACGTGGCGGGCGCGGCGGCGGCCCGGCACAGCGGCGGGACGGCGGTGACCGCCGCGATCGACGAGATCGTCTTCTCCGAGGCGGTCCGGGTGGGCGATCTGGTGCATGCGCACGCCCAGGTCAACTGGACCGGGCAGACCTCGATGGAGGTGGGCGTGCGGGTGGTCGCCGAGCGGTGGGACTCGGCCGAGGACGAGCCGGTCCGGGTGGCCACGGCGTACCTGGTCTTCGTGGGGGTGGACGTCGGCGGCGCGCCCCGCGCGGTCCGGCCGGTGCTGCCGGAGACCCCGGACGACGAGCGCCGCTACCGGGAGGCCGAGATCCGCCGCGCGCACCGGCTGTCGAGGCGGCGCGCCATCCAGGCCCACCGCGAGGGCTGACCGGGCCGGAGCGACCGTCGGCACGCAGGCCGGGGCGGGCGTCGGTACCGGCGGGTAGGGCAAGATGAGCCCGGGGGCCGGCGCACGGTGTGGTGCGCGGGGCCCGGAGGAGGGTGGAGCTGTGGGTGACGTGCTGTGGACGCCGCCGGCGGACGTGCGCGAGCGGTCCCGCATCGGTGGCTACCTGCGCTGGCTGGCCGAGCACCGGGGGCTGGAGTTCGCCGACTACGACGCGCTGTGGCGCTGGTCGGTCACCGACCTCGACGCGTTCTGGCGCTCGATCTGGGACCATTTCGACGTCGTCGCGCACACCGCGCCGACGGCCACGCTGACCGACCCGGCGATGCCGGGCACCCGTTGGTTCCCCGGCGCCACCCTGAACTACGCCGAGAACGTGCTGCGGATGCCGGGGATGGGCGACGACGACCCGGTGGTGCTCGCGCACGGGCAGACCCGCGCGCCGCAGACCCTGACGGCGGCCGAGCTGCGCGACGGGGTCCGCCGGGTGGCGGCCGGGCTGCGCCGGCTCGGCGTCGGCCCCGGCGACCGGGTGGCCGCGTACGCACCGAACATCCCCGAGACGTACGTGCTGCTGCTGGCCACGGCCAGCCTCGGCGCGGTCTTCTCGTCCTGCGCGCCGGAGTTCGGCACCCGCAGCGTCACCGACCGGTGGCGGCAGATCGAGCCGAAGGTCCTCGTCGCCGTCGACGGCTACCGGTACGGCGACAAGGCCGTCGACCGGCGCGCCGAGGTGGCCGCGATCCGGGCCGCCCTGCCGTCGCTGGCGCACACCGTCTCGATCGCGTACCTCGACCCGGCGGGGGACCCGCCCGCCGGCGCGCTCGCCTGGGCCGAGCTGGCCGCCCCCACCGACGAGCCGCAGACCTTCGCGCCGGTGCCGTTCGACCACCCGCTCTACGTGCTCTACTCCTCCGGCACCACCGGCCTGCCGAAGCCGATCGTGCACGGCCACGGGGGCATCCTGCTGGAGCACCTGAAGATGCTGGCCCTGCACCACGACCTGGGCCCGGCCGACCGCTTCTTCTGGTTCACCACCACCGGCTGGATGATGTGGAACTTCCTGGCCTCCGGGCCGGCGGTGGGCGCGGCGATCGTGCTCTTCGACGGCAACCCCGCCCACCCCGACCTGGGCGGGCTGTGGCGGCTGGCGGCGCAGACGCGGACCACCTACTTCGGCACCTCCGCGCCGTTCCTGCTGGCCTGCCGCAAGGCCGGCCTGGTGCCGAGCCAGCTCGCCGACCTCTCCGCGCTGCGCGGGGTCGGCTCCACCGGGGCGCCGCTGCCCGCCGAGGGCTTCACCTGGGTGTACGCCGCCGTCGGCGACACCCTCCAGTTGCAGTCCCTCTCCGGCGGCACGGACGTCTGCACCGGCTTCGTCGGCGGGGTGCCGCTGCTGCCGGTGCACGCCGGGGAGATCACCTGCCGGGCGCTGGGCGCGAAGGTGGAGGCCCGCTCCGCCGACGGCACCCCGGTCCTCGGCGAGCTGGGCGAGCTGGTGATCACCGCGCCGATGCCGAGCATGCCGGTCGGCTTCTGGAACGACCCGGACGGCGCGCGCTACCGGGAGGCGTACTTCGACGTCTATCCCGGGGTGTGGCGGCACGGCGACTGGATCACCATCAACGACCGGGGCGGCTGCGTGATCACCGGCCGCTCCGACGCCACCCTCAACCGGGGCGGCGTCCGGCTCGGCACCGCCGAGTTCTACTCGGTGGTCGAGGGGCTGGACGAGGTTGTCGACTCGGTGGTGGTGCACCTGGAGGACGACGAGGGCGGCGCGGGGGAGCTGCTGCTCTTCGTGGTCCTCGCCGAGGGCCTGGAGCTGGACGACGAGCTGCGCCGGCGAATCTGCCGCGAGCTGCGCACCGCGCTGTCGCCGAGGCACGTCCCCGACGAGATCCACCAGGTCCGGGCGGTCCCGCGCACCCTGTCGGCGAAGAAGCTGGAGGTCCCGGTCAAGAAGATCCTCACCGGCACCCCGGTCGACGACGCGGCGGCCCGGGGGGCGTTGGCCAACCCGGAGTCCCTGACGGCCTTCGCGGCGCTGGCCCAGCGCCGCGCCACGACGGACACCCCGACCCCGGCCTGACCGCGCCCGCCGGCCCGGGTGGTCGCGCCGGCCCGGTGGCGCGGCGCGGGCGTCAGGAGGCCAGGTCGCGGGTGACCTTCTCGGTGGCCACCCGCGCGGCCACCCGGGCCGGGTCCAGGTTGCCGCAGAGGACGATCGTGGCCCCGGCCGTCAGCGGGGCGAGGAGCCAGTCGACCGGGTCGGGGTGGGTGGCGGCGTCGAGCAGGACCCGGTCGCCGTGGGCGATGCCGAGCTGCGTCGCGCGGGCGGCCGCGCGGCCCAGCAGCTGCGCGTCCTGCGGCCCACCCCGGGGGTACGGGGTGAAGTGGTCGCCGTGGGCCCGCACGGCGAGCACGTAGTCGGCGAAGCCGGCGGGCACCTCGCGCAGCGGCAGGGCGAACGGGGCGAGCGCCAGCGCGTACCGCTCGCCGGAGGGCCACGCCTGCGCCTCGGCGATCCGGTCGGCGGCGGCGAAGAGCACCTCCACCGGGGCGGGGCCCTCGGTCACCGTCAGCCCGGCCGACCAGCAGCCGAGCAGCACGGCGGCGGTCTGCCAGTGCGGCGGCAGCAGCACCCCGGCAGACTCGCCCGGCCCGGCCCCGATCTCGTCGACGAGCATGTTCGCCGTCTTGGCCACCCAGTTGGTCAGCGTCGCCCCGGAGAGCTCGGTGCGTTCGCCGCTGGCGTCGTCGTACCAGGTCAGCAGGGGTCGGGCGGGGTCGGCGGCGGTCACGTCGGCGAGCACTCGGGCAATGTTGTCGGCCATCGGCGCGAACGATACGCCCCCGGCATCCGTGTTCGTGGCCGGCGACAACTCGGCGTACGGTCGGGTCGCAGTCAGCGCCCGGCCCCGGCTCCGGCGTAGGCTGGCCCAAGTGTTGTTTCCCACAGAAGTGCCACCTCAAGGAGTCGCCCCGTGACCGCCGGTCGTCCGCCCCGCGTACTCATCGACGCCACGAGTGTCCCCGTTGACCGTGGCGGCGTCGGTCGATACGTCGATGGCCTGCTCGGCGCCCTCGGCAAGGTGTCCGGCCAGGGAATCGACCTGGCCGTGGTCAGCCTCCGCACCGACCTGGAGCGCTACAGCCGGATGCTCTCCGGGGCGGAGATCATCGCCGCGCCGGCCGCCGTGGCGCACCGGCCGGCCCGGCTCGCCTGGGAGCAGACCGGGCTGCCGCTGCTGGCCCAGCAGGTCGGCGCGCAGGTGCTGCATTCGCCGTTCTACACGTGTCCGCTGCGGGCCACCTGCCCGGTCACCGTGACCGTGCACGACGCGACCTTCTTCACCGAGCCGGAGCACTACGACAAGTCCCGCCGCACGTTCTTCCGCAGCGCGATCAAGACCTCGCTGCGTCGGGCCGCCCGGGTGATCGTGCCGAGCAAGGCCACCCGCGACGAGCTGATCCGGCTGCTGGACGCCGACCCGACCCGGATCGACGTGGCCTACCACGGGGTCGACCAGTCCGCCTTCCACGCCCCCGGCGAGGAGGAGAAGGCCCGGGTCCGGGCCCGGCTGGGGCTCGGCGACAGCAGCTACGTCGCGTTCCTCGGCGCGAAGGAGCCGCGCAAGAACGTGCCCAACCTGATCCGTGGTTGGGTCCGCGCGGTGGCCGACCGGGCGGACCCTCCGGCGCTGGTGATCGCCGGTGGTCAGGGGCACGACGACGACATCGACCGGGCGGTCGCCGAGGTCCCCTCGCACCTGCGGCTGCTGCGTCCGGGCTACCTGCGCTACGCCGACCTGCCGGGCTTCCTCGGCGGGGCGCTGGTCGCGGCCTACCCGTCGTACGGCGAGGGCTTCGGTCTGCCGATCCTGGAGGCGATGGCCTGCGCCGCCCCGGTGCTGACCACCCCCCGGTTGTCGCTGCCGGAGGTCGGCGGCGACGCGGTCGCCTACACCAGTGAGGACCCGGCCCAGATCGCCACCGACCTGGCCGCCCTGCTGGACGACGAGCAGCGTCGGCTGTCGCTGGCCAAGGCCGGTTTCGACCGGGCCAAGGAGTTCACCTGGGAGTCCAGCGCCGAGGTCCACATCGCGGCGTGGACGCGGGCGCGCGCCTGAGGCTTGGGCCGACGGTGCGTCCCCGGCGGGGCGGTTCGGGCATGATGTGTTGATGCTCTACGCCGTCATCCCGGCGGGCGGCAGCGGCACCAGACTCTGGCCGTTGTCCCGTGCGGGCCATCCCAAGTTCCTCCACCCGCTCACCGGCACCCCCGCCTCGCTGCTCCAGGCGACGGTGGACCGGCTGGCGCCGCTGACCGCCCCCGAGCGCACCCTGGTGGTCACCGGCGCCGCGCACGTCGCGGCGGTGGCCCGGCAACTGACCGGCCTGCCCGAGGAGAACATCCTCGTCGAGCCCTCGCCCCGGGACTCCTGCGCGGCCATCGCGCTGGCCGCGGCGGTGATCGCGCTGCGGGAGCCGGGCGCGGTGATGGGTTCCTTCGCCGCGGACCACCTGATCCGCGACGCCGACGCGTGGGTGGCCACGGTGCGCGAGGCGGTGCGCGGCGCGGAGCAGGGGATGCTCATGACGGTGGGCATCACCCCGACGCGGGCCGAGACCGGGTACGGCTACCTGCACACCGGCGACCCGGTCGGTGACGGGTCGCTGCGCCTGGTGCGGGAGTTCAAGGAGAAGCCGGCCGCCGAGGTGGCCGAGGCGTACCTGCGCTCGGGGCACCACCTCTGGAACGCCAGCATGTTCGTCTGGCGGGTGGACGTCTTCCTGGCCGAGCTGGCCCGGCAGCAGCCGACCCTGCACGCCGGGATCACCGCCATCGCCGCCGCCTGGGGCACCGCCGAACAGGACGAGGTCCTGGGCACGCTCTGGCCGACGCTGCCGAAGATCTCCGTCGACTACGCGGTGATGGAGGGGGCGGCGACCGCCGGCCGGGTGGCGACGGTGCCGGGCGACTTCGGCTGGAACGACGTCGGCGACTTCCACACCCTCGGCGACGTGCTCCCGGCCGACCCGGCGGGCAACGTGGTGCTCGGCGTGGACGCCGAGTCGGGGGTGCTGCTGCGCGACAGCACCGGGCTGGTCGTCGTCCCGCAGTCCGGCCGGCTGGTGGCCACCCTCGGGGTGCACGACCTGATCGTGGTCGACACCCCGGACGCGGTGCTGGTCTGTCCTCGCGCCCGCGCCCAGGACGTCAAGTCCCTGGTGGACGAGCTGAAGGAACGGGGCGCGGAGCACTACGTCTGAGCGCACGGCCTCCTTGCGGCTCCGGGCGGCGGCTAACGCAGCCCGGGGCCGTTCCGCTCAGCCGGTGCGGCGGCGTAGCGCCGCCAGGGCCGGGGCGACGAGCTTGGCGGTGCCGCTGGCCAGCGGCTCGGGCAGTCGGTCCGGCGGGAACCAGCCCAGCGCCTCGGACTCGTCGCTGACCCGCTCCGTGGCGCCCGCCGGGGCGAGGACCAGGAATCGCACGTCGTAGTGCAGCGAGCCGCCCTGGCAGGACACCGGGTGGATGTCCACGTCGATCGGGACCGGGTCGACGACCAGGCCGGCGATGCCGGACTCCTCGCCGGCCTCGCGCAGCGCCGCCCCGGCCAGGGTCCGGTCACCGGGCTCGCAGTGCCCGCCGAGTTGCACCCACCGGTGGAACTTGCCGTGCAGGCAGAGCAGGACCCGCTCCCCGGTGGGGTCGCAGACCAGCGCGCTGGCGGTGACGTGCCCGACCCGGTGCTCCCGGGCCAGGGCCACCGGCCCGGCGGCCAGCAGGTCGAGGGTGCGGTCCCGGGCCTGGCCGGCCGCCGCGCCGGTCGGCGTCCACCCGCCGAGCAGGGCGGTCGCGTCGGCGTGCAGGGCCGCGTACGGCGGTGGGGGCGGGGGCGTCGACAGGGGACCGTTGTTCGCGTCTGGCACGCAGCACACTCTAGGGCGGCTGCGGCGGGTGGTCCGCCCAGCACGTCGACGCAGCCGTCGGCCGGGCGGGCACCCCGGGACCGGTCGGCGGCGAGGGGACGCTCAGAGCGCGAGTGCCGCGCTGGCCGCGCTGCCCGTCGGGGCCGGCAGCAGCACCGACGGGACCCCCTCGGCGGCCAGCGCGGTGCGCAGGCGTTGCAGGTCGGCACCGAAGCGGACCAGGTCGGCGGGGTCGACGGGGGCCGGTGGCCCGCCGAGCACCAGGGCGGTCGCCCGCTCCGGCCAGCCGGGCACGGTGGCGACCAGCGTGGCGCGTACCTCGTCGTCGGTGACGTGGGTGAAGACCGTGCCGGGGGCGACCACCCCGGCCACCGCGGCGAGGGCCCGCCGCACCGCCGCCGGGTCGGCCGGCGTCTCGCCCGTGCCGTCACCGAGCACGGCGGCGGCGGCCAGCCCGGCCGCCCGCGCCTCGGCCGTGCCGAGCGAGAAGAGGTCCAGCTCCGCGTCGCGCAGCAGGGCCTTCGCGCCGGCGTCGTCGTCGCGGGCGGCCGTGAGGTATCCGCGCACGACCGCGACCGGGACCTGGTCGCACTTGCCCTTGATCAGCTCGCCCGCGCCGGCCAGCTCGTCCACCACCGCCATCTGGGTGAGCTGGAGCTCGTTGCCGTACGGGTCGATCTCGCCCCGATGGTCGCGGATCGCCGGCATCCCGGCCACCCCCAGCGCCACGTCGGTCAGGCCGTTGCGCCAGGGCCGGCCCATGGTGTCGCTGACGATCACCGCCACGTCGAGCTGGTAGCGCTCGCGCAGGGCCGCCCGCAGGGCCCGCGCCGAGGCGTCCGGGTCCTGCGGGAGCAGCACCAGCCGGGTCTTGTCGACGTTGGAGGCGTCGATCCCGGCGGAGGCCATCACGAAGCCGTGGTGGGTCTGCACGATCCGGGTCGCCCCCCGGGCGGCCACCACCCGGGCGGTCTCGGCGGCCAGCACCTCGTCGCGGGCCGCCAGTCGCTGCGGCCCGTCGGCCGGCACGTCCACCAGCCGCCCCTCCGCCTTCGACACGATCTTGCTGGTCACCACCAGCACGTCGCCGTCGCGCAGCCACGGCGCGGCGGTCGCGATCAGCGCCGCCAGGTCGTCGCCCTCGGTCACGTCGCCGATGCCCAGCACCGGCAGGATCTCCAGCCTCATGCCGACTCCACCGCCGCCCGGACCATCGCCGCCGTCGCCGTCTCGTCCGTCATCAGCAGCGGCACCGCCCGGACCGAGACGCCCGGCACCACCGTCCCGGCGTCCTGCGGGGCCACCAGCCAGCCGTCCAGCAACCCGCCGGAGGAGCGGCTGCCGTAGAGCCCGCCCACCCCGGCCGCGCTGCACTCGACCCCGAGCACGGCCAGGCACCGGTCGGCCATCCCGCGTACCGCCGCGCCGCCGATGATCGGGGAGACCCCGACCACCGGGGCCGGGCCGTCCACCACGGCCTCGCGCAGCCCCGGCACGGCCAGCACCGGGGTGACGCTCACCACCGGGTTGCTCGGGGCGATCAGCACCACGTCGGCGCCGGCGAGCGCGTCGAGCACGCCGGGCGCGGGCTTCGCGGTCTCCGCGCCGACGAAGACGAACCGGTGGGTGGGGATGTCCGCGCGGTGCCGGATCCACCACTCCTGGAAGTGGATCGCCCGCCGGCCGCCGCCGGGGTCGTCCACCACGACGTGCGTCTCCAGGCGGTCGTCGGTCGCCGGCAGCAGGCGTACGCCGGGCTGCCAGCGGGTGGCCAGCGCCTCGGTGACCGCCGAGAGCGGATACCCGCCGGTGAGCATGCTGGTGCGCACCAGGTGGGTGGCGAGGTCCCGGTCGCCGAGCCCGAACCAGGCCGGCTCCGCCCCGTACGCGGCCAACTCGGACTTGACCGCCCACGTCTCGCCCGCGCGGCCCCAGCCCCGCTCGGGGTCGGCGCCGCCGCCGAGGGTGTACATGACGCTGTCCAGGTCGGGGCAGACCTTGAGCCCGTGCAGGTAGAGGTCGTCGCCGACGTTGACCACGGCGGTGACCTCGGCGCCCACCTCGCGGGCGTACGCCCGGACGCCGAGCAGGAATCGGGCGCCCCCGATGCCGCCGGCCAGAACGACGATTCGCATGGCGTCCATCCTTGCGCACGCCCCGCCGTGGGGCCGAAGTTGGCCGGAGAGACTAGGCTCACGTCGCACCTGCCCGATAACGCCTTCCTAGGGGGAGTTCGTGACCAGCCCCGCCGAGCCCGCGCCCGGTGACGCCGCGCCCGCGCCCCGCACCGCCGACCAGGCCCGACAGCTCACCGCACCGCTGCGCGAGCTGATCGCGTTCGTGCTGCTGGGCGCGAACGCCCTGCTGCTCTTCGTCGGCCTGCTCCGGCTGATCGCCCCAGCCGAGTACACGACCTTCTACACCCGGGCCGGCGGGGCCTTCTCCTCCTTCGTCGGCCTGGAGGCGACGGTGCTGCCGGTGCTGGCCGTGCTGCTGGCCACGCACATCGCCCCCGTGGTGCCCCGGGCGAAGCTGCTGACCCTGGTGGCCCTGGGCGAGTACGCCTTCGGCGCCGTGCTCGGCGTGCTCACCCTGCTGATCTGGACGGTCGACCGGCTGGCCGACGCGGAGTTGCTCGACGCGCTCCTCGGCCTGCTGGGCCGGGCCGCCTGGTTGGCGCTGTTCGGGACCGCCGCCTACGTGGTGTTCCGGATCTGGCGGGCCATGTTCTTCACCCCGAAGCCGAAGCCGGCCCCCGGTGTCTACGGTCAGCCGCAGCCCGGCTGGCCGCAGCAGCACCCCGGCCAGCAGGGTGCCTGGGGCGCTGCGGGGCAGCAGGGCTGGCCGACCGCCGGCCAGCAGCCGGGCGGTTACCCCTCGGCACCCGGTCAGCCCGGCGGCTACCCGGCCCCCGGCCAGCCCGGCGGCCAGTACGGCCAGCCGACCCCGCAGTTCACCCCGGCCCCGTCGTCGGCTCCGCCGTCGTCGGCGTCGCCGTACTCGGCTCCGCCGTTCACCCCGCCGCAGTCGGCGCCGCCGGCCGCCACGCCGTACTCGGCCCCGCCGTTCACCCCGCCGGCCTCGGCCCCGCCGTTCACGCCGCCGGCCTCGGCCCCGCCAGCCTCGGCCCCGCCGGCCGGGCAGTCGTCGCCGGCCGAGCCGACCCAGGCGATCCCGCGCCCGTCGGCCCCGCAGCCGGCGGAGCCGACGCAGGCCATCCCGAGCCAGCCCGGCCCGGGTGCCCCCGGCGGGCAGCAGGGCCCCGACGACGACCGCACCCAGCGCATCC
This sequence comes from Micromonospora sp. DT233, assembly GCF_049841815.1. Taxonomy (NCBI): domain Bacteria; kingdom Bacillati; phylum Actinomycetota; class Actinomycetes; order Micromonosporales; family Micromonosporaceae; genus Micromonospora; species Micromonospora sp. DT233. The sequence goes on from NZ_JBNCLB010000015.1 coordinate 120,922, forward strand.
AGCGCGAGGACTGAGCAAGCCGGGCTCCGGGGGTGCGGCTGTTCTCGCCGCTGCGCCCCCGGAGCGGGCGCTCGCCCGGCCCCGGGCGGATCGTTGCCGCAACATCCAGCGCATAGGCTGGGCTTATGGTTGATCGCACCGAGTCCCGGCCCACCCCGGCGAGCACCGAGCGGGCGCTGCGCCGGGCCGCCTCCGGGCGGGCGCTGGACACCGACGAGGCCGTCGCGCTGCTGGCCGCCCGGGGGGCGGCCCTGGGCGAGCTGCTCCGCCTCGCCGGCGAGATCCGCGACGCCGGCCTGCGCGAGGCCGGCCGCCCCGGCGTGGTCACCTTCTCGAAGAAGGTCTTCATCCCGCTGACCCGGCTCTGCCGGGACCGGTGCCACTACTGCACCTTCGCCACCGTGCCGCATCGGCTGCCGGCCGCGTTCCTCGACCGCGACGAGGTGCTGGCCATCGCCCGCGCCGGTGCCGCCCAGGGCTGCAAGGAAGCGCTGTTCACCCTCGGCGACCGGCCGGAGGAGCGCTGGCCGGCGGCCCGGGAGTGGCTGGACGAGCGGGGGTACGACTCCACTGTCGACTACCTGCGCGCCTGCGCGGTGGCGGTGCTGGAGGAGACCGGCCTGCTGCCGCACCTCAACCCCGGGGTGCTCTCCTGGTCGGAGCTGCAACGGCTCAAGCCGGTCGCGCCGAGCATGGGGATGATGCTGGAGACCACGGCCACGCGGCTGTGGTCGGAGCCGTCCGGGCCGCACTACGGCTCGCCGGACAAGGAGCCGGCGGTCCGGTTGCGGGTGCTCGAGGACGCCGGCCGGGTCGGCGTGCCCTTCACCACCGGCATCCTGATCGGCATCGGCGAGACCCCGGCCGAGCGGGTCGACGCGATCTTCGCGATCCGGCGGGCCCAGCGCGGGTACGGCCACCTCCAGGAGGTGATCGTGCAGAACTTCCGCGCCAAGCCGGACACGGCGATGCGCGGGATGCCCGACGCCGAGTTGCACGACCTGGCCGCCACCGTCGCGGTGGCCCGGGTGCTACTCGGGCCGAAGGCCCGCATCCAGGCCCCGCCGAACCTCATCGCGGGCGAGTACGACCTGCTGCTGCGCGCCGGCATCGACGACTGGGGCGGCGTGTCGCCGGTGACCCCGGACCACGTCAACCCGGAGCGCCCCTGGCCGCAGCTCGACGAGCTGGCCCGGCGCACGGCGGAGGCCGGCTTCACCCTGCGCGAGCGGCTGACGATCTACCCCGAGTACGTCCGGGCCGGCGACCCGTGGCTGGACCCGCGCCTGCTGCCGCACGTCGGCGCGCTGGCCGACCCGCAGACCGGCCTCGCGGTCGAGGCCGCGCGCCCGGTGGGCCGCCCCTGGCAGGAGCCGGAGGAGGTCTTCGGTGGCGGCCGGACCGACCTGCACGCCACGATCGACACCGCCGGCCGCACCGACGACCGGCGCGGCGACTTCGACAGCGTCTACGGCGACTGGGCGCAGGTGGCGGCCGAGGCGGACGCCAGCCTCGCCGGGGCGCGCCGACCCGAGGGCGGTCAGGGAGCCGCCCCGACCGTCGGCGACGGGGGACCGGTCCCGGCCGGCGACCTCGGGGCGGCGGTCCCGGCCGGCGTCGCCGCAGCGGGGGGAGTTGCCGGCGACGGCGTGGCGGCCGGGGGCGTCGCCGGCTCCGGCGACCACGACCTGCGGGCCGGGCTGCGGTTGGCCGCCGACGACCCGGCGGCGCTGCTCGAGCCCCGGCACGCCGACGCGGCCCTGGCGCTCTTCGCCGCCGACGGGCCCGCGCTGGAGCAGCTCTGTCGGATCGCCGACGAGGTGCGCCGAGACACCGTCGGCGACGACGTCACCTACGTCGTCAACCGCAACATCAACTTCAGCAACGTCTGCTACGTGGGCTGCCGGTTCTGCGCCTTCGCCCAGCGGGAGCGCGACGCCGACGCGTACCGGCTCTCCGTCGACCAGGTCGCCGACCGGGCCGAGGAGGCGTGGGCCCTCGGGGCCACCGAGGTCTGCCTGCAGGGCGGCATCGACCCCAAGCTGCCGGTGACCGGGTACGCGGACCTGATCCGGGCGATCAAGACCCGGGTGCCGGGGATGCACGTGCACGCGTTCTCCCCGATGGAGATCGTCACGGCGGCGGCGAAGGCCGGGGTGCCGGTGCGCGAGTGGCTGACCGGGCTGCGCGAGGCCGGCCTGGACACCATCCCGGGCACCGCCGCCGAGATCCTCGACGACGAGGTGCGCTGGGTGCTCACCAAGGGCAAGCTGCCGGCCGCCGCCTGGGTCGAGGTGGTGAGCACGGCCCACGAGCTGGGCATCCGGTCCAGCTCCACGATGATGTACGGCCACGTCGACCACCCCGGGCAGTGGCTGGCCCACTTCCGGGTGCTGGCCGGGGTGCAGGACCGTACCGGCGGGTTCACCGAGTTCGTGGCCCTGCCGTTCGTGCACACCAACGCCCCGATCTATCTCGCGGGCATCGCCCGGCCGGGGCCGACCTGGCGGGAGAACCGGGTGGTGCATGCCATGTCCCGGCTGCTGCTGCACGGGCGGATCGCCAACATCCAGTGCTCCTGGGTGAAGCTGGGCGACGCGGGGACGGTGGCGATGCTCAACGGTGGCTGCAACGATCTCGGCGGCACGCTGATGGAGGAGACGATCTCCCGGATGGCCGGCTCGGGCAACGGTTCGGCGCGTACGGAGGAGCAGTTGCGGGCGATCGCCACGGCGGCCGGGCGGCCGGCCCGCAAGCGCTCGACCGCCTACGGTCACGCCCGGTCGTAGCGTCCGGGCGCCGGCGCGGGGCGCTCCGGACGGCCGGTCGGCGGCACCCCGGCGGGGCCGTCCCGCCCCCGTCCTTCCCGTAGCCGTCCATACCGGATCCTGGGACGCGAATGCGTGGCGGCGTCGGCGGCCGTCCACTGTGGATCGCGGTGTGGGCTCGGCCGCCTCTACCTCGCGCCCCACCGGATCGCGCTGATTCGAGGGTCAGTTCTGAGTGCCCGCACAGGTCCATCATGTGGGCTGAGAGGTGGCGACGGATCCGGGCCGGCGGGCGATCACGGCCGGGGCGCGTTAACCTGTGCCACCAAGATCACCATTGTGGTGGACGCCCGGTCGGGGTCGCCGCCGGCGTGCCCGGTGGTGCCGCGCGGCGCACCGCCACGGCAGAAAACTCGGGCAACTCGCCGAGCGGGGCGTTACTCGTCCGGGGTCTGAATCGATAGGGCAGGTTGCGAGGCCGGGTGGCCGCAGTGGTCGCCCGTGACGTGTCGGGAGGGCGACTCCATTATCAAGTTCAGCTTGACGGCGCACGCATTACACGCGTGTAATTTGAATGGGGTTGTTCGCGCGGAACGCTGCAAATCGGGACCGTACGGACAAGCACGCCTTTCGCGTGGGGGGTTGCAGCGGCGACGACGCCGGTGCGCGACAAGGAGGCATCTTTAGATGGACGGCCAGCTCGAGGTGGCCGACCTGCTCGGAAACGCGCCGGAGTGGCAGGAGCAGGCACTCTGCTCCCAGACCGACCCGGAGGCGTTCTTCCCCGAGAAGGGCGGCTCGACCCGCGAGGCGAAGCGAATCTGCTCGCGGTGCGAGGTCAAGACCGAATGCCTGGAATACGCTCTCGGCCACGACGAGCGGTTCGGAATCTGGGGTGGGCTCTCGGAACGGGAGCGGCGCAAGCTCAAGCGGCGGGCCGCCTGAGCGTTGCCGGGGCAGGGCGGTGGGGGCCGCCCAGCTCAGGCAGCCGGCCCTTTCGGGGTGCGGCAAGGCGACCGGCCCGCCGGGTGAGGGCCGGCGCGACCCGGCTAGGCCAGCTCGTCCGGGTCGACCCCCAGCAGGTTCGCCACCTGCTCGATGATCACGTCATGCACCAGATCCGCCAGGTCCTCACGGTCCATCGCCCGGAACTCCAGCGGCCGGCGGTAGAGCACGATCCGCGGCGGCACCTCCTGCCGACCGGGGCGGCCGGGCAGCAGTCGGGCGAGCGGAACCTCGCCGTCCTCCAGCACGTCGGAGTCGTACACGTTCAGGTCCGGCGGCACGTCCTCCACCGCGAACTCGACCCCGGCCAACTCCTTGGCGAACCGTCGTTCGAGGGTCTCCACGGTGTCCAGCACGAGGTCGTCGAAGATCTCCGCCTTGGTCCGGGCCAACGGCACCGTCGCCGGGACCAGCCGCCCGCGCAGGCCCCGCCCGTGTCGATCACGGTGGGCCCGTCGGCCGGGGCCGGGGCGGCGGTTCTCCGGACTCGTCATGACGCACAGGGTAGCCCGCCGCACCAGCCGACCAGCGGCTGTGCCGCTCCTGCGGCGTGCCGGCGGCCGGCGCACCGGCCCGATGCCCTCCAGGTGTCGGATGTTGCGAATTGTGATCTCGATGACGGGCGTGTCGCAACGCGAACCGATGCGCCGGACCCGGTAATGGGGATACCCTCCCGCCGTGAGGTCACCACGGCGCTGCTCCCGAAACGGCTGCCCCCGGCAAGCGGTCGCCACATTGACCTATGTCTACAACGAGTCGACAGCCGTCGTCGGCCCCCTCGCGGCCTTCGCCGAGCCACACACGTACGACCTCTGTGAACCCCACGCCCGCAGCCTGACGGCCCCCCGAGGCTGGAACGTGGTCCGGCACGAGGGCGAGTTCGAGCCCCCGCCGCCCTCCGCCGACGACCTGGTCGCCCTCGCCGAGGCGGTCCGCGAGGCGGCCCGCCCCGCGCCGCCCCGCCCGCCGCAGGACGACAACCCGCCGCCGCACCCCCAGACCGGCCGGCGCGGCCACCTCCGAGTCATCCCCCCGAACCACTGACCCGCCGGGCCGCTGCCCCCGGCAACCTGCCGGCCCTCCGGCCCCTCGGCCTTTCTGCCTTCCTGCCGCCCAGGCCCTCTGCCGCCCAGGCCCTCTGCTGCCCGCCCTCTACTGCCCGAGGCCGCCTGTTGCCGGGATCGCCGGGACGTTGTCGGGGCGTTTGCGGGGCATGTCCGGCACCCCTCGGATGCGCCGAACACATCCCCGCTCGAAGCGCCGAGCCAGGCCCCAATTGAGCACGTACCGTCGCTAAGGTGCCACCGTCCGTACCGCTTGACGGGAGGCTCGATGGGCAACGAGACGCTGCGGCTGGCGATGGCCGCGATGGGGGAGACGGCCGAGTCGCTGGCCGAGAAGGTCAGGGTCGATCCGAAGACGGCCGCGAGGTGGGTGGCGAAGGGGCGCGTCCCGCACCCCCGCACCCGGTACGCGGTCGCCAACCTGCTCGGCAAGGAGGTCGCGGAGCTGTGGCCGACACCCTTGCTCCGCCGGGATGTGCCCTGGTTCCGCAAGTGGGCGGAGCTGGAGCAGGAGGCCACCTCGTTCCGCTCCTACGAACCGTTGCTGGTGCCGGGGCTGCTTCAGACCGAGGCGTACGCGCGGGCCGTGCTGAGCAGCGGCGGCCTGTTGCCGCCGGCCGAGGTGGAGCGGATCGTGGCCGGCCGGCTCGACCGGCAGGCGATCCTCGCCGCCGAGGCCCCGCCGCAGCTCATCGCGGTGATCGACGAGATGGTGCTGCGCCGGGTGACCGGCGACCGGGCGGTGATGGCCGGCCAGGCGGCCCACCTGGCCGCGATGGCCGAGCGCGAGCACGTGCAGGTCCGGGTGATCCCCGCCGAGAACCCGTGGCATGCGGGCCTGGCCGGGCCGTTCGTGCTCGCCCGGCTGCCCGAGGGGACGGAATTGGCGTATGTCGACAACCTGCTCCGCGGTCACATCGTCAACGATCCGGTCGACGTTGCTAACGTGGGGCGCAGGTGGGAGATCGTCACCGGCGAGGCGTTGCCCAGCCGCCGGTCGATCGAGCTGATCAGGGAGGTGGCGACGACATGGAGTTGACCGACGCCCGCTGGCGCACGGCGACCCGCAGCAGCAACAACGGTGGGAACTGCGTGGAGGTGGCCGACAACCTGCCCGGTCGGGTGCTGGTCCGCGACAGCAAGGACCGTGCGGGCGGCACCCTCACCTTCGCCCCGGCCGCCTGGCGGGCCTTCCTCGACGTGGCCCGCCACCCGGCCTGACCTGCTTTCCCACCCCATCCCGCCGGAGCCGCCGCGCCCCGGTGCTGTTCTCGTGGGTCTCGGCGATCCGGCTGGACCGCCGCTGCCGGCCGGCTGGCAGCACGCGCAGCATTCGGTGCCCTACAGGGGCAGGACGCGCGAAATCTTGGACGCTTCGCGTCGCCGGTGAACGAGAAGTGTCTTCCGCACCGCTCCCGATCTCCCTCTCGTGAGCGGGGCCTGGGTCATGTGAAGATCAGTCGTCCAACGCCTGATGACCTTCCGCTGGCGGGCCTCTCTGCGTCCGCCCGCTGACGGTGACCTCCCTAGGAGTCGTCACATGCGACCTCGCCTCCGGCCCCTCACCCGGCGTGGCCTGCTCACCGGCACCCTCGGCTCGGCCGCGACGCTCGCCGGGGCGCTGGCCGCGACGGGTGGGCTCGCCGGTTGCGGCACCAAGGGCGCGCAGCAGACCGAGGCCGGCTGCGTCAGCGACGACGTCTCCGCCACGGAGAAGAAGCTGACGTTCTCGAACTGGCCGCAGTACATGGACGTCGACGAGGCCGACGAGTCCAGGCGGCCCACGCTGGACGCCTTCGTCGCCGCCAGCGGCATCCAGGTGACGTACACCGAGGACATCAACGACAACAACGAGTTCTTCGGCAAGGTGCAGAACCAGCTCGCCGCCTGCCAGGGCACCGGGCGGGACGTCATCGTGCTGACCGACTGGATGGCCGCCCGGATGATCCGGCTCGGCTGGATCCAGAGGCTCGACCCCGCGAGGATCCCCAACGTGGCGGCGAACCTGCTGCCGTCGCTGCTGCACCGCCCCTTCGACCCGGAGAACCGGCTCTCGATCCCCTGGCAGTCCGGGCTGGCCGGCCTCGCCTACAACGGCGACGTCACCAAGGAGATCCGCACCGTCGACGAGCTGCTGACCCGCCCCGACCTCAAGGGCAGGGTCACCGCGCTCGCCGAGATGCGCGACACCATGGGCCTGCTGTTGCAGGCAGGCGGCCACGACCCGGCGAAGTTCACCACCGCCCAGTTCGACGACGCGCTGACCAAGCTCAAACGGGCCGTCCGCTCCGGGCAGATCCGCCGCTTCACCGGCAACGACTACGCACCCGAACTGGCCAAGGGCGACATCGCCGCGTGCATCGGCTGGTCCGGCGACATCATCCAGCTCGCCGGCGAGAACGCGAAGATCAAATTCGTGGCCCCGGACTCCGGCGTGATGCTCTTCAGCGACAACATGATGGTGCCGAACAAGGCCACCCACCGGGCGAACGCCGAAGAGCTGATCAACTACTACTACCAACCCGCCGTCGCCGCGCAGATCGCCGGGTACGTGAACTACATCTGCCCGGTCGCCGGCGCGCAGGCCGAGATGGAGCGGATCGACCCGGAGCTGGCCGCCAACCCGCTGATCTTCCCCGACGACGCCCTGCTGGCGAAGTCCACCGTCTTCATGGCCCTCAGTGAGCGGCAGGAGCGGGAGTACGAGAGCAAGTACCAGCAGGTCATCGGCGCGTGACCGGGATGGCTGACCAGACCCCCGCCGGCGACCTGCGACTGGTCGACCTCACCAAGAGGTTCGGCGGCGTCACCGCGGTCGACGGCCTCACCCTCACCGTCGGGCAGGGCTCGTTCTTCGCCCTGCTCGGGGCGTCCGGCTGCGGCAAGACGACCACCCTGCGCATGATCGCCGGCCTGGAGCGGCCGACCGGTGGGCAGGTGCTCCTCGGCGACCGGGACGTCACGGGGCTGCGCCCGCACAAACGGCCGGTCAACACCGTCTTCCAGAACTATGCGCTCTTCCCGCACCTGAACGTCTTCGACAACGTGGCGTTCGGGCCGCGCCGCCGGGGCCTGCGCGCGGTCGACGACGAGGTGTTGCGGATGCTGACCCTGGTGCAACTCGACGGCCTCGGCCAGCGCCGCCCCGACCAGCTCTCCGGCGGCCAGCAGCAGCGGGTCGCGCTGGCCCGCGCCCTGATCAACCGGCCCCGGGTGCTGCTGCTCGACGAGCCGCTCGGCGCGCTGGACCTGAAGCTGCGCCGGCAGATGCAGCTCGAGCTCAAGCGCGTCCAGAGCGAGGTCGGCGTCACCTTCGTGCACGTCACCCACGACCAGGAGGAGGCCATGACCATGGCCGACACGGTCGCGGTGATGAACGCCGGGCGGATCGAGCAGCTCGGTGCCCCCGCCGACCTCTACGAGTACCCGGCCACCGCCTTCGTCGCCACCTTCCTCGGCCAGTCCAACCTCCTGGCCGCCGAGGCGGCCGGGTTCGCCGGCCCGGCCGGGTCCGACGTGCCGGTCACCGCCCACGGCACCCGCTTCTCCGTGCCCGCCCACCGCGCCCGCGCCGCCCATGGCCCGGTCTACCTGGGGGTACGCCCCGAGAAGCTGCACCTGGCCGACTCCGTCGACCAGCTCCCGGCCGGCCACCAGCACGTCACCGGGATCGTCACCGACGCCTCCTACGTGGGAGTCAGCACCCAGTACCTGCTGCGTACCGGCTGGGGCGACGAGCTCTGGGCGTTCACGGCCAACACCGCCTCGGGCGGGCGGCTGCCGATCGGCGCGCCCGTGGTGGCGCACTGGGACCCCGAGCACGCCTTCCTGCTGCCCCGCGCACCCGCCGCGGCCGACCAGGCCGCCGTAAAGCTCGACGAGCCGGTCGGTGCACCCTCGTGACCGCCCCGCCCCCGCGTCTTTCCGTGCCCCCGCTTCCGGCTCCGGCTCCGGCTGCGGCTCCGGCTCCGGCTGCGGCTGCGGATGCGGTGCCATCCTCGGCGGGCCGGGGGCGGCACCGGCTGCTGCCGTACCTGCTGATCCTGCCCGGCGCGGCCTGGCTGCTGCTGTTCTTCGCCGTGCCGCTGCTGCAGCTCGGCGCCGCGAGCCTCTACGACCCCGGCGGCTCGCTCTCCAGCGGATACGCGCTGACCTGGGCGTTCGGCAACTACCCGGAGGCGGTGCGGGCGTACTGGCCGCAGTTCGCCCGCTCCTTCGGCTACGCCGGGGCGGCGCTGCTGCTGGCCCTGCTGACCGGTTACCCGCTGGCGTACGCGATCGCCCTCAAGGCCGGCCGGTGGAAGAACCTGCTGCTGGTGGCGGTGGTCGCCCCCATGTTCACCAGCTTCCTGGTCCGCACCCTGGCCTGGAAGACGATCCTCTCCGACAACGGGGCACTCGTCGGGCTGCTGCGCGACGTACACCTGCTCGCCCCCGACGGCCGGCTGCTGGCCACCCCCGTCGCGGTGGTGCTCGGGCTGACGTACAACTTCCTGCCGTTCCTGGTGCTGCCGCTGTACGCGAGCCTGGAGCGGCTCGACCGCCGGCTGCTGGAGGCGGCGGGCGACCTGTACGCGGGCGCGGCGCAGACGTTCCTCCGGATCACCCTGCCGCTGTCGATGCCCGGCCTGACCGCCGGCACACTGCTCTTCTTCATCCCGGCCGTCGGCGACTACATCAACGCGGAGCTCCTTGGCACCCCGACCGACTACATGATCGGCAACGTCATCGACTCGGCGTTCCTGGTCCGGCTGGACTACCCGCAGGGCGCGGCCCTGTCGTTCCTGCTGATGGCGGCGATCCTCGCGGTGGTCCTCGGCTACCTGCGGCGGATCGGCGCGGAGGAACTGCCGTGAGGCTCTCCCGCTGGCTGGCCGAACACTGGGTGATGGGCGTCGCCCTGCTCGTGCTCGGCTACCTCTCGCTGCCGATCGCCGTCGTCGTGGCCTGGTCGTTCAACCGCCCGTCGAGCCGCCTCTCCTACGACTTCCACGAGTTCACCCTGGACAACTGGCGGCAGCCCTGCGCCACCTCCGACATGTGCGACGCGGTGCTGCGCAGCGCGCAGATCGGCTTCCTCGCCACCGTCGTCGCCACCGCGATCGGCACGCTGATGGCGTTCGCCCTGGCCCGGCACCAGTTCACCGGCCGGGCCGGGGTCAACGTGCTGGTCCTGCTGCCGATGGCCACGCCCGAACTGGTCATGGGCACCGCGCTGCTCGCCCTCTTCGTCTCCGCCGGCGTGCCGCAGGGGTTCTGGACCGTCCTCCTCGCCCACGTCATGTTCTGCCTCTCCTTCGTGGTGGTCACCGTCAAGGCCCGGCTGGCCGGCATGGACCGGGGGCTGGAGGAGGCCGCCGCCGACCTGTACGCCGGCCCGTGGCAGACGTTCCGCCTGGTCACCCTGCCGCTGGCGTTGCCCGGCATCGTGGCCGCCGCGCTGCTGGCGTTCTCGCTCAGCTTCGACGACTTCATCGTCACGAACTTCACCGCCGGCACCACCGTCACGTTCCCGATGTACGTCTGGGGTGCCGCCCAGCGGGGCATCCCGCCGCAGGTCAACGTCATCGGCACGGCGATGTTCGCCACGGCCCTGCTCCTGGTGACCCTGACCTCCTTCCTACACCCCCACCGCCCACCCCACCCCTAACCCACCCCCACCCCCCTCCCGCCCCCCGCCCCCCTCCCGCCCCCCGCCCCCCGCCCCCGCCCCCCTGTCCGCGCCGATCATGGAGTTGTGGTGCCCGACAAAGTCATCATGCGGGGCATCTCGGGCACCACCACTCCATGATCGGCGTTGGTGGGCGGGTGGTGTAGCAGGTTGGGGCGGGGTGTGGGGGTTTTCCACAGAGGGCGGTGTTGTCCACAGGGTTGGTGGACGGGGTGGAACGGGGGTGGCTGGGGCGCGATCGTGCGGGGATGGCAGGCGATGAGCTGTTCTCGTACCGGGAGTTGTTGGGGGCGGGGCTCAGTCGGGAGGCGGTGCGCAGCCGGGCCCTGGCCGGTCGGCTTCCTCGGCTGACGCGGGGCGTCTACGGCAACGGGCCGGGTGCGGAGTTCCTGCCCGCGCTGTTTCGGCGGCTCCCTCCGGAGGCGGCGGTCGGATTCCAGACCGGGGCGCAACTGCACGGATTCGGGGCCCTGCCCTCCGCAGACGTGCACGTGATCGTGCCGGCCGGTGCGGTCGTACCGCAAATCCGGGGGGTGGTGGCGCACGAGGCGATCCTTGCCGTACGCGATGTCGCGCTTGTTGCGGGCGTGCCGTGCGCTTCCGCTGCCCGGTGTGCCGTCGACGTGGCGCGTACGGTCCGTCGGATGGATGCCCTTGCGCTGCTCGACCTCTGCCTGCGGGTCGGTGCCTGCCTACCCGACGACCTGCGGGCCGAGGCGTCCCGGCATGCGCGGCTGCGGGGCGTTCGCCAGGCGCGTGAGCTCGTCGACCTCGCAGACCCGCGGGCGGAGTGCCGGCAGGAGAGTCAACTGCGTCTGGTGCTCATCGACGCCGGCCTGCCGACGCCGGAGCCGCAGCTGTGGGTACCGGACACGTGGGGCGTGCCGCTGTACCGGCTCGACCTTGGTTACCGAGGTCGCCGGGTCGGCATCGAGTACGACGGGGCGTCGCACCTGGACCGTGATCAGCTCCGTCACGACCGCTTCCGGATGAACTGGCTCGCGGCCCACGGCTGGCAGATGCGCTACTTCACCGACCGTGACCTCTACCGCCGCCCCGAACACATCGCGTCCACGATCGCCGCCCTCCTCCACCCCTGACCTGCACCGCCCCCACCCGCCCCGCCCGCCCCCGCCCCTGCCCCGCCCCGCCCGCCCCCCCCGAGCAAGCGTCGATCATGGAGTTGTGCGGCCCCAGATAACGGGCATTCATTCCATCTCGCCCACCATGGATCCATGATCGACGCGGACGGAGGGGGTTACCAGGTGCCGTCGTCGTGGACCCGGGACGGGGTGCGGCCGAGTAGCAGCGTGGTCAGGGCGGTGTCGATGTCCGGGCCCAGGAACCACTCGCCGGCCTGGTCGAGTGCGAAGATCCGGCCGTGCTCGTCGACCGCGAGGATGCTCTCCCGGCCCTCCGCGCCGATGGGGAAGAGCCGGGTGCCGAGCACGGCACCGAAGTCCGCCAGCGTGTCCGCCGAGTGCGCCACACGCGTCGGATTGGTGTGGAAGTGGCTGATCCAGACCTCCTCGCCGGGTCCGCGACGGCGGGGGTGGACGGCCGGGAACGCGGTCAGGACGGCCTCGGCGGCCGGGAACGGCTCGTGCCGGTGCCGCCGACCGGTCACCTGGCAGGTCTCCCTGATGGCTCCCGCCGCCATGGCGGCGTTGAACATCGTGTCCTCCCACCCTCCGTCCATCAGCGAGTGCCCCACCTCGGCGGGGAACCGGTCGGGGTGGATCGGCGTCTGCGGCTGCGGCCACCACTGCCGGGTGTACGCCAGCTCGGGCCACTCGAGCGCGTGGAAGTGGACCAGGAAGTTCAGGCACGAGTCGCAGGGCCGTTCGGCGGGACCACCCGCCGGGTCGCCCGGCTCGCGAACCCGGTGCACGCTCAGCCGGGTCGTCTCGAACAGCGCCTGAGCCTCGCTCATCGTCAGCGGTGCCTGGCCCTCGGCGGCGCGGCGGTGGTCGTGGGCGTGCAGCACGTCGGAGACCACGATCATCTCCGCGTGCCGCTCCCCGCCCCGGACGAGGTGCCCCGGCGGCAGCTCGTCGAGGTACGCCCGGACCAGCGGGTGATGGCGGAGGGTCAGATCGCCCTTGGCGCCCTGGGCGATGTGTAGGTGCCCCTCGACGCTCAGCTGCGCGACGGCACCCGGCGTGGGGAGGCGGCGGATCTCGCGGAGCAGTTGGCTCGCCGGGTCGACCGTGCGGGGCGCCTGCTGCGCCGGTCGGCTGCGCCGGTACATCTCCCGGACGGCGGTGAAGGGCAGGCGCGGCCAGGTCGAGACCTCGCCGGTCTCCTTGTCCACGACGGTGGTCGGCAGGTCGCCCGGGAGCACGGTGGCCGACGCGTCCACGCTGGACGTGATCAGCCAACCGAGGTCGAACTCCTCGACCAGCGGGGCGCACTCGTGCCCGAGACGCTGGGAGTCCCGATGGGCCCAGACGGTGGCCAGTTCTTCGGCCTGCTGACGGTCGATCACCCATCTGAAGTTACCGGACCCCACGGAAACTGTGGCGCCCGGTATGGTCTGGCCTACTTACGGTGAGGGGGAGGGTGGCGTTGGTCGAGAGTGCGGACCGGGACACCAACCGGGAGCTGCGGGCCCGGTTCGACGACGTGTACGGGCAGTACCGGCGGCTCCGCTCCGGGCTGGACGAGCTCCAGTCCCGCCTCGCGGAGTTCCGGATCACCGAACGCTCCGACGACGGGCAGGTCACAGTGGTCGTCGGCGCCCGAGGAGAGATCGTCTCGGTGGATCTGCACGCCTCCGTCTTCCACGACCGGGACGCCCGAGCGCTGAGCCGGAAGATCACCACGACCGTGCACCGGGCCACCGCCGTCGCCGTGGCCGCCACCCAGGAACTCGTCGCGGGATACCTGCCGGCCGGCTCCGGGTCGCTGGACTTCCTGCGTACCAACGACTTCGGTGCCCTGCTCGGGCGGGCCGACGCCGTCATGCGAGGCGAGGAGCGATCGGCGTGACCGATGGGCAGCTCTGGCTGGACCCGGTCCGGGCCCGGCGCGGCGGCGGCGACCTCGCCTCGGCCGGCGCGGCCGTCACCGCCCGACGCGCCCAGGTGGGCGACCAGATCGCGGCGGCCAGCGCGGCCCGGCCCTGGGGGCGGGACGACATCGGGGCCGCGTTCGAAAAGCAGTACCGCGGATTCGAGGAGACGCTGCTGCGCGCCTGGGCGGGCGTCGGCCGCGCCGTCGAGCACCTGGGCCAGGACGTCGTGCGGTCCGTGGACAACGAGGTGGCGACGGACGACCGCAGCGGTGCCCGCCTCGACCGAATCTCCGACCAGCGGCCCGCCGGGCGCTGACGACGCCGAGGACAGCCGTGACCCTGCTGCCGAGCCCGATTCCGCACCCGCTCGACTTCTCGCCCTGGGAGCTGCCCGGCTGGGTGCACGAGGCCCTCGACTGGGTGGTCGGGGTGGAGTGGCCGGAGGGCAACGAGCGGGCGGTCTGGGACCTCGCCGACCAGTGGTACGGCGTGGCCGAGGCACTGGGCGGGCCGCATGCCGACGCGGTCGCCGCCGCCGGTGAGGTGCGCGCCGGGTACGGCGGCGTCGGGGCGGTCGCGGCGGCGTTCGACGCCGCCTGGCGGCGGGTGACCGAGGGCGACGAGGCCCCGCTGCCGGTCCTGCTGGCCGTCAGCGGTGACCTCGGCCGGCTGGTCGAGGAGTGCGGCTGCGACATCGAGGGCGCCAAGCTCGAGGTCTGGATCGAGCTGGGCATCCTCGTGGTCGAGCTGTTGGCGTTGGCAGTGGCGGCGGTGCTCACCGCCGGGGCCGCCTCGCCCGCCGCCGGGGCGGCCATCACCGCCAGCCGCTTCGTCGTGCAGCAGATCTTCAAGAAGCTGATGGCGCAGTTGGCCCGCAAGAGCCTCAAGCAGGGCCTGAAGGAAGCCGGCGAGCGGGCCGCCAAGCAGGTGGCCGAGGGTGGCGCTCGAGGTCTGGCCCGGAAGGCGGCGCGCGGCGGGCTGGCGGAGGCAGCCGAGGAGGGCGGGGTCACGCTCGCCACCCAGACGTACCAGAACTCGACCGGCCGCAGGCACGGCCTGGACCTGGCAGACGCGGGAATGTCCGCGCTCGGCGGGTTGGCCGGTGGGGCGGTGGCGCCGCTGGCCGGTCTGGGGCGACACGCGAGCGGCCGGGGCGCGCGCATCGGCGAACACTTCGGCCGGGAGATGACCGGCGAGGTGCTCGCCGATCAGGCGGCCCGCCTGTCCACCGGTCAGGGGCCGATGTCACTGGAGGACGCGGCGCGGGCAGCGGCGTCGGGTGCCACCGGCTCGGCCACCGCACAGACCGACGCGGCGCTGCGCCAGCGACTCGACAGCCGGATGGCCGCCCTCGGCGGAACGTCCTTCGCCCCACCTGACCTGTCGGCCCCGCCTGGCGCGGCCGCCCCGCCTGGCGCGGTCGCCCCGCCGGGCCCGGTCGCCCCGCCCGAGGTGGAGGGCTCGTCGGGGCCCGGCAGGGCCGTGCCCACGCCGGGCGCCGGTGCCGAGGTCGGCGAGGCCAGCCACGACGCGGGACCTGTGGGTAGCCGACCCGCAGGCGAGCCCAGTCAACTCCCGCCGGACGGCGCTGCCGGGCCGGCCTCGCCGACGCCCGTGCCGACGCCGCCGACGACGGAGGTGCAGGCGGCCGGCGTCGTGTCACCGGCCGATCAACCCACCGAGCCGGTACCCGTGCGGGCCGTCGACCCCGCCGCCGACTCCCGGTCGTCGCCCCCGCAGCCAGGACCGGGGGTGAGTGAGGCGTCGGCGCGGGAGGCACAACCCACGCTGTCGTCCACGGCCACCCCCGAGGTCCTGCCGGCGGGGCTGCGCAGCGCGGACGCCGGGTCGGTGCCGGTGGCCGGTACCGTCGGGTCGCCGGCCGCCGACTCGCACCTCGGAGCCGGGCCGGGCGTCTCCTCGGATGCCCGTCCGGCATCCTTCTCGACCACCGCCACCAGCGCGAACACGGCGGTCGCCACCCCACTGCCGTCGCCTCAGCAGCACGGCGGCGACCCAGTCGGCGCGACCCGACAGGGTGAATACCGCTCACTCGGCCCTGCGGTCGTGTCGCCGGGGGCCCCGAAACCGAATCCGCCCGCCAGCCCACCGCCGCCCACGCCTCCGGCGCCACGGGGGCCCTCCGGCGGACCACCGCCGAGGTCTCCCGAGTGGTACGCCGCGCAGTGGGCCGCCGACCGCGAGGCCTTCGATCGGCGCCACTACCAGGACTATTTCCTACGGCAGCGGAGCTGGTACGAGGACAACCGGCGCAGGGATCGCGCCGCTGTGCTGCGGGCGAGCGCCGAGCACCACTACGAGCAGGCGCGGTGGCTCATGGAGCAGGCCCACGACCTGTACAACGCCGGTCGCCGGGAGGCGGCCGACAGGTTCGTCAGCGAGTCCGGGGTAAAGGAACGCCAGCATCACCGGCAGACGGAGCTTGCCGAGGAGGTGTTGAAGGGCACGGTCGCGCCCTCGGTCGTCGAGGTGCGCGGCGGGGACAACTTCGAGCGCCTCAACACCGACGTTCCGTCGCTCATCGTCGATGTGGCTCAGGTCAGCGGGCCCTCGGCGCTGACCGGCGACGACGACCCGCCCTCGATCGACCGGTCCCGCGCGTACGGGCAGTGGGGTGGCCTGCGGCCGCCGCTGGCGCTGCACCAGTCGGACCTGGAGGGGGCCATGCCCCGGGATGCCGACGGGCGGGTCCAGCGCTGCGCGGATCCCCGCCAGGGCGGGTGGTTCAAGCTCGCCAACGACGGCGGGCCGCGCGCGGACCCGACCCGAGGCATCAACTGTCTGGACTGCACCCTCTCGCTGTACGAGACGTGGATGCACGGCCGGCCCCGGGTCTCCGCGCCCCGCACCTTCGACGCGTACGCGCTCGGGGACATCAACCGGCCCCTCGGTGGCGAGATCGACGGCCCGGGGCGGGTCGAGGACGTCACCGGCGGCCGGTTCCAGAAACTTGCCGACGGCGCCGAGGACCTGCCGCCGCACGAGGCGTGGAAGGCCGTCCATCAGGGGTTTCGCAGCCTGGAGGACCAGGTGCGGGCCGGCGGCCACGGCACGTACGCGTTCCTCATCACCTCGTACGAAGGGGGCGGCTCGCATGCCTGGGCGGCGGTCAACCAGAACGGGAGCGTGGTCTACCTGGACCCGCAGAACGGCTGGGTCTCGGACATGCCGCTCTACGTGCACGGCGGTCGGCCGGCTCCGCACAACGTGACGGCGATCGACGCGCTGGTCGTCGGCCCGGACGGTCGTCCGCTGCCGTTGGCGGGTGCCGGGCCGGGGAACTTCAGCCAGCGCGGGCCGGTGGTGGATGAACGGCCCCCGCCAGAGCCGGAGCCGCAGGAGGACAGTTCACGGGAGCGGCAGCCGGGTCCCGAGGAACCGTTCGAGGACCGGAGTCTGAACCGGATTCACCTGCTCGGAGAGCCGGGCCCGGTCGATCCTGGGTTGCCGGGAATTGGCGGTTCTGGGCCGGAGAAGGGGTTTCCGGGTTCCGCGCCGGAGGATGAGGAAACGGCGGCGGGCAGACTTCGGCGGGAGCGTCTGGCGGCGCGTGCCTATCTGGAATTGAACGGGTCAGCGCCGAAGGACGTAATAGCGACGGCGGTCGACCTTGATCAGGTCTTTGCCGCGGGCGTCACACCGGTTGAGATTGCCGCTGAGTTGGACGGCCCGACACTACGCCGACTGGCACCAAGCCTGGACGAGGCAGCGGCGCGGGACGTCGCGAACCTGTTCCGACACGACCGTGTTCGGCAGATGCTTGATTTGTCCTGGCGGAATCCGCCCGACGGTGAGCCAATGATTGCCGAGACGCTGGTGAAGCAACTAGCGGAGCTTCCCAGTCTGGCGCGAATCATTCTGACGACTCCGGAACTTGCGAAGTCGCTGACGGTGCGACCGATCACCCTGCACCATCTGGCGAGCCACCACCGTGCGATTTCGATATTGGAAACCGTGGTGCAGGAGATTGCTGATATTGTGCCGACACAAGATGCTGTCAGCGTTGCTCCCACCCCGAAACCGACACCCCTGACTCCTCGCCAGGTGGAGGTTAGTGCAAGTGTTGTCGTTGACAAATCCCGTAAGGTAAAGCAGTCGGGATTCGATGATAAACGACGTGCGGACGCTGTTTATAGATCCGCTTACCTTGATATCCTGTATCAGTCTGCGGCGGTAGCGCAGGGAGAGTTGGTCGCGCTGGCCAAGGAACTTGCGCAAGTTGGAGGGCGAGAGTCTGGGCGCGCAGGCTGGCGGGATAAGCCCAAGGTCAGGAAACGAGCGGAAGACAAGGTCAAGAAGTATGATGGCGACGTCGGCCGGCTCCTTGATCTTGCTGCCGCGAAGGTTGAGTTCGATTCATTGGATGACCTGTACGAAGCTCTCGATCGGTTACGGGATTACCCAAGAGTGCGAGTCGTCAGATTCGAAGATCGCTTCCAAAATCCGGAGGCCAGTGGCTATCGAGACGTTCAATTGGTACTGAGTATGTCCAACGGGCATCTCGCAGAGTTTAGGTTGCATCTGGCCGCCTTGGATGAGGTGGCTGTCTGGGAACATGCGCTCTACGAGGTTAAGCGGGACATCGAGGCTATCGCCCGGGAGGAGGGGCGGGAGCTGACGGTCCGCGAGCGGGCAATCGTGGCCAGAATCCTTCAATACCAACAGCAATTCTTTTGGGATGCGTTAAAATCGGCTATTCAGGAATGAGTATGGACTATAATCCCACTCCCGGCTTGGTTCTTCCCTCTTACCACCTCTACTACGCCGCGCCCGCCAAGATTGTGGAATCGGCCGAGGGTGGCATCGTGGTCTGGCGTGTGTCCATCGATACTGGGGGTTGGCGTCGTCAGGACGAAATTTTATTTGAGCTCCTTTTCGCCGGCGCTGGCTATGACATAGTCAGAATTCCGCCCGCACGTTTCGTACAGGAGGTTGAGGCATACCGAGGGGATTACCTGTCGGGGGAGGGGCCAATATTCGCTCTCTACGAGACCGTGGAAGCGATCGTCGACGCGGCGCAGCGAGAGAATCGAAATCTTACGGAGAGGGAGAGTGCGCTGGTGGAGGGGATCAGGCGGAAGACCTTCGTCATGTTCGAGGAGCAGCTGCAGCAGCAGGGTGACCCAGGGGCGGACCCGACCATCGCCGACTCGTAGCCCGGTCCGCCCCTCCCTGTCCCAGGGCGTCCCGGCGGGGAACCCGGTGGACGCGGGTGGCCGTGGTGTGGCTATTATTAGTCCGCACGCCGCCCGGCCCAGCCGGCGCGGGGAGCGTGGTGGCTGTAGCTCAGTTGGCAGAGCACCGGGTTGTGGTCCCGGTTGTCGTGGGTTCAATTCCCATCAGTCACCCTCGCAAGAAGGCCCCCTCCGCTCGGAGGGGGCCTTCTTCGTGCTCGAGGTGCTGGTCAGGCGGTCGGCTCGGCGCTCGGCGTCGTCCCGGCGTCCCCGGGGGTCGCCCCCGCGTCGGGGGAGGCGGCGGCGTCCGGGTCGTACGGCACGGCGCTGCCCTTGACGTACTGGTCCCAGCTCATGTTCCAGTCGGTCCAGCCGTTGCCGTTGGCGAGCTTGCGCTCGGTGCCCTTGACAGTGATGGGGTCACCGATCCGGGTGTTGGAGAAGAGCCAGGCGCCGTTCTTCATCGAGACGTTGACGCAGCCGTGCGAGACGTTGACGCTGCCCTGCTGTCCCTCCGACCACGGGGCCGCGTGGATGAACTCACCGCCCCACGTGAGCCGCTGGGCGTAGTCGATCTTCGTGCGGTAGCCCTCCTCGGGGCCCAGCTCCTCCATCGTGTCGAAGACCGTCTTGCGCAGCTTCTCGATGACGACCATGGTGCCGCTGGAGGACGGGGTGCTCTTCTTGCCGAGGCTGACCGGGATGGTCTTGACGACCTTGCCGTCCTTGGTGACGGTCATCCGCTTGGTCTTGTTGTCGACCGTCATGATCGTCGCGGGGCCGGTCTTGATGTCGACGGCCAGGTCCGCGCGGCCGTACCAGCCGTTGCCGAGGGGGAGGCCGCCGGCCTGGATCCGGTACGAGATGGTGCTGCCGGCCTTCCAGAACTCCTTGGGCCGGTACCGGACCTCGGTCGGGCTGACCCAGTGCCAGATGCCCTCCTGGGCGGGGGTGGAGGTCACCGTCATCCGGCGCTGGACGTCGTCGCGGTACTCCTCGGGGATGGCCCGGCCGAACTTAACGATCAACGGCATGCCGACGCCGACGACCTGGTTGTCGCCGAGGAAGCTGCTGACCCGGATCTGCTTCGCGGGCTTGGCCATCGTGGTGAACTTGCTGGTCGCCTGCGCGGGCTTGCCGTCGTCGCCGGTCGTGGTGACGGTGGCGGTGTAGGTCTCCGCGTACTTCAGTGCGCCCTTGGGCAGCCAGCTCTTGCCGTCGGCGGCGAGCGTGCCCTCGACGGCGGCCCCGGCGGAGTCCTTCAGCTCGACGGTGGCGTCCTTGGCGTCCTTCGCGGTGAAGGCGATGCCGGTGGACGCCGGCACGTCCTTTGCGTCGGCGGTGGGGGCGGTGATGGTCGCGCCGGCCTTCGGCGCGCTCTCGCCGCCGCCCTGCCAGCCGGGTGCCGCGCCGCCGCCGTCGCCGTCGGTGCAGCCGGAAGCGAGCGTGAGTACGACGGCGAGCAGTCCCGCCGCGAACATCCGGCGTCGGCCCTCGTGCCGGGTCAGCTGGTTCTGGGTTGCTCGCATGATTACCTCGCTGTCGTGGTGCCCCGGTTGCCCATCGTCTCTCACTGACGCACGGGAAGACTTACCCGTTGCCGGGGGTGAAGAGAAACACCCGAAGTGTCGTGTCCCAGATGTTGATAGAAGCGAGCACGACTCGGAAACGGCGCAGGGGCGGGGCACCCGGATTCGGATGCCCCGCCCCTGCGGGCGGTACGACGGTACGGGCGGTCAGGCCAGCGCCGGGCCGGAGCCGCCCTCCGGCACGGGCAGCGCGCTGCCCTTGACGAACGCGGCCCAGCTCAGGTTCCAGGCCGTCCAGCCGTTGCCGGCGACGAGCTTGCGCTCGGTGCCCTTGATGGTGATGGGGTCGCCGACCTTGGTCTGCGAGAAGAGCCACTTCGCCTGCGCCATGGAGACGTTGACGCAGCCGTGCGAGACGTTCTGCCGACCCTGCACGTGCTCCGACCACGGCGCGGCGTGGATGTACTCGCCGCCCCAGGTGAGGCGCTGCGCGAAGTCGATCTCGGTGACGTACCGGTTGGCCGGGTTGGGATCGTCCCGGGTGTCGAAGGTCGTCGACTCCTTCTTCTCCATGACCACCATCGTGCCGCTGGAGGACGGAGTGCTCTTCTTGCCCAGGCTGACCGGGATCGTGCGGACGACCTGGCCGTCCTGGGTGACGGTCATCTTCTTGTCGGCGTTGTCGACCTTCATGACGAACGAGCGCCCGATCTTGGCGGTGGCGCTCCGGTCGACGTTGCCGTACCTGCCGTTGCTGAGCGGGATGCCGGCCAGTCCGATCCGTACCGTGATCTTCGTGCCGGCCTTCCAGTACTCCGGTGCCCGGTAGTAGGCCTGGGTGCCGTTCGAGACCCAGTGCCAGGCCCCCGGCTGCGGCGGATCGGTACGGACGAACATCCGCTTCTGCACCGCCGCCCGGTCCTTGGCCGGGATGCCCGGGTGGAACTCGGTGACCACCGGCATGGCCACCCCATACGTCCGGTCGTCGAACAGGTAGAGCCCCGAGGCGATCACCGAGCCTGGCTTGGCCATCGTGGTGAAGGTGCTGGTGCCCTGCCGGGTCTCGCCCCCCTCGCCCGCGGCCGTGACGGTGGCCGTGTAGCGGGTGCCGTACTTCAGCGCGCTGTTCGGCACCCACGACGAGCCGTCGGCCCGCCACCGACCCTCGACCTTCTTGCCGTTCGAGGCGGTGAGCGTGACGTCACTCACTTTGCTGCCCGCCGGGAGCTTCACGGAGATCTCGGTGCTGACCGGCTTGTTCTTCGCCCCGTCCGCCGGGCTGACCTTGAGCGACGGCGCGGGGCTCGCGGCCGACCCGGACGGAGCGGTGCCCGATTCAGCGGCGACACTGCTGCCGACGGCGGGGGGACCATCGACGAACTCCGCATTCTTCTGGTCGTCCCCGCACCCGGTCAGTGTCAGCGACGCCATCAGGGTCAGGGTGCTCACCAGCGCCCCGGCCCGCGCGAACCTGCCCATTCCCACCTCTGTTCTCGTGTGCCTGGCGGACATCGTGCCGCATCCGAGCGGGTTCGTGGCGACCGCAGGCTTCGTGGACGGGGAATTTGACAGGTAATGTCCGGTAACGTTGCCCGAAGGGGGGAGCCGGGTATCGGATTGGAACCCTCCTCGGAGGCCGTGCTAGGGTTCTCTCCGTTGCCAACGAGCGCCGCTAGCTCAACTGGCAGAGCAGCGGACTCTTAATCCGCGGGTTCGGGGTTCGAGTCCCTGGCGGCGCACCAGCAGCAAGGCCCCGACCCGGGTTTTCAATCCGGGTCGGGGCCTTTTTGTGTACCTGCCGACGGGCTCGGTGCTCGGGAGCCGTCGGACCGCTCGCTACCGGATTCGGGCTCGGCGGGGCCTGTCCCGCGACACCGGCAGAGAGTGTCGCGGGACAGGACTCGTCACGCTTCCGTGAACTGTGCGTCGATCTCGTCGGCCGACAGGACGCCTTGCCATGCCCGGACGCGATCTACGGCTCCGTGCCAGAAGTCCCGCGGTGAGTTCCACTTGGCGCGGCCGACGGTGAAGGCGTTGCCCGCGTGCCAGCCGGTGGCCAGCGCTCCGGATGCGACCAGGTCGCCGTTGACGTACAGCCGTTGCTGTCCGGCGGTCGCGTCGAACACGGAGACCACATGGGTCCAGGCGCCCACCGTGCATGGCGTCGCCCAGACCTGCTTGGTGGAGTAGTCGACCCCGGATGCCTGCATGAACGCCCATTGCGGGGTGCCGTTGGTCCGGCAGCCGACGAACAGCCCGGACACCACGCTGCCCTCCTGGGCGATCGCCGTGCGGGTGCCGTCGTTGGAGTCGGGACGGATCCAGGCGGAGATCGTGTACGACTGGTCGCTGCGTAGCACTGGGCCGACCGTCGCGGCGGAGCCGGATACGCCGTCGAAGCAGAGGCCCCCCGTGAAGTTGTATCCGTCACACCACTGGGTGTTCGGTGCGTCCGTCAGGGTCAGTGGATTGCGGTAGGTGGACTCGTCCAGCACCTGTCGGGGTGCCTCTTCGTCCCAGTCCTCCATCTCCCATGCCCCGGCGAGCACCGGCTTGACCTCTGGGGCAAGGTCGGTGTCGGGATTCAACGCTCTGTCCCATACCTGCACCTCGGACACCTCACCCCACCACGGATTGTTGATTGTTCCGTTGTACTTCGCCCGCCCGAACAGCAGCGGACCGGTGGTGTTGGAGTTGGCGGGCTGCTGGGCGCTGCCCTGCTCCACCCCGTTCACATACAGCCGTCCGGTGTTGGTGGCGGCATCCCACTCCGCGGCGAGGTGCGTCCAGACGCCGATCGCTGGCGGAGCCGCTGACGTGATGCGGACGACTGTCGGGTAGTCAATGTCGCCGGAGTACATGTCCAGCACCCATCGATCGATCGGAGCCGGGGCGTACTCCAGGGCGAAGCCGCAGTTCCGGCTTCCCTCCTGGCAGACCACTGAGCGGAAGTACGCGGTCTTGCCGGACATCTTGGCCCAAGCGGCGACCGCGAAGGTCTTGGAGGTGTCCAACACGGGGCCGGCGGTCGCCGCCTGGTCGTCGACACCGTCGAACTTCAAGGCCCAGTCCTTGCCGTTGGCGACGTGCGTCCCGGGCAGCCGGCCCTCGACCCAGGTGGTGCCGTTCGCCAGCGTCGAGGTCGGTCCGCCCGCCGGGGTGGTCTGCAGCTCCAGGCCGGTGCCTTCGTCGAGTCGCCACACCGCCTTGGGCGCCGACGGTTCGGCGACCAGGAAGCGATAGTCCTTCGGTGCCGACCGGTTCTGCGACTGGTCCCGAGAGCGGACGGTGAGTACGTTCTCGCCCGAGTGCCGGGGGGTGATCAGCACGGTGGCGATGCCGCCGAGGCCGGCTGCCTGGACGACGGCAATCGCGCCGCCGTCGAGCTGGTACTCGTAGTCGTGGACGTCCGCCTGACCGTTGGCGCCGAGGGTGAACCGGCCGGTGAGCCCGACGCTGCCTAGCCAGCTGTCGTTCGGCGGCGTCTCGAGGTAGACGCTGTCGGCTGGGGTGACGGTCGGCGTCAGCGCGGGCGGCGTCACGTCGTAGTCGAACTCGCACCAGGGCGACCAGTTGGAGGCGCCGCTCAGGGTGTCCTTGGTCTGTACCTGCCAACGAATCAATCCACCGGTGATGACGCCGGAGGGAACCTGGACCTCGGCCTTGCTGCCGGTCGGCACACCGGAGTCGACCTTGGGCCATCCGGTCACCCCGGCCCAGGCGGTGCCGCTCCACTTCTGCAGCGCGAAGGTGCCGGAAAGCAGGCCGCCGTTGGTGCCGTCCGGGTCGGCCAGGGTCGCCTTCAGCCACGGGGTGGTCGAGCGGACGATCGGCCGGCCGGTGCCGGTGACGCAGGCGAGGGCAGGGGCGGTGTAGTCGGCATGCGTGGTCAGCGCCGAAGCCGGGGGCGTGGTCGGGTTGGTGTTGAACTCGACGGAGAGCTTTGTCTGGGCCGCGTCGAACTTCTTCCAACGCGACTCGGTGCCCTCGTCGGTGCCATCACTGTCCCTGGTCGACAGGGCCAGCGTGTAGTTCGAGGTTCCCTGGCCGGTTGCCACCAGGTCTGTCTTGAGAGTGCCGGAGGCGAATTCCAGGTACGAGTCGGGCTGCGGGTCGTCGCCGCAGCCGGCGCCCCCGGACGGCTTGTGCGCGTGCCCGGACCGCTGCTCGATGTACTTCTCGAGGTTCGGCCCGTCCCAGGTCTGCTTGCCGGAGGTGGTCAGATCCGCCGTCCGCCACAGGTTGACCGGGCTCGAGGTGCACGAATAGGAGTGGGTCATCTCGGTGATGAACTTCACCGTACGCACCGACTTGCCGGCCAGGCCGGACAGGTTGAAGGCGAAGAATGATCGGTAGTTCCCGGAGCCGTCGGGATTGCTACCGACCCGGACGATGCCGTCGTCGCGAGTGGCGTTCGACGAGTTGGTGTAGCCCCAGCGGGCCTTGACGATGGTCGTCCACGGATCGATGATCACCGGGAAGACGGTCGTCGGATCAGTGAGCATGGACTTTTCCGGCACGATGACCAGCGCACCGTCCTCGACCGTGGTGGGCAGCTCGGCCTTGCGGGACAGATCCGGTGTCTGGCGCAGCAGCGACTCGGGGCCGGCCGCCCGCGCGCCGGCGGCCGAACGGCGGGCGGCGGGCACACCGGAGGCGTCCCACATGACCGCGCGGCCGGCGGAAACCTGCAGCGCTCCGGCGCTGTCACGGGCCTCGAAGCCTCCCTCGGCACGTCCGGCGATGGTCCAGCCGGTCGCCTTCATGCCCAGGCGCATCCTCTCAAGCGCCGGGTTGGTGGCGGCCTGTCGCGTCTTGACGACCAGGACATAGCCGAACCCGTCCACGGTGGCCGTCACCCGCAGGTCGACCTCGGGGAGCACCGAGGGGTAGACGGCCGTGGCGCCTTCGATCAGCGGGGCGGGAAGCTTCGTCGGCCAGGAGAACTCGAGCGAACCGCCCTGACCGCCGAGATTCACCAGCGGGCCACTCCCGCCGGCTGAGAACCTGACATCGGCCACCGTGGCGACGGGCTTGAGGCCGTCGTGGTCGGGGACGAGCCGGGTGTCGACCTGGCGCCAGCGCTTGTCGGCGCCCTTGGTCCAGCGGGGCATCGCGTACGACTCGTGCACGAGGGTGCCGTTCGGCGTCGCCACCAACCGGGTGCTCTCGGACTTGCTCCCTTCGACCTCGACGGTGCGCTGCGTGGCGGTGGCCAGCTTGACGGCATCGGCCTCCGGAGAGCCGCTGGGCGTTCCGCCCACCGGGTTGGGGGTGGCAGGAGTGCCGGTGGACGTGGGACTGGGCGTGGGTGGTGCCGTCGATGGTGCGCCGGCCACCGACGCGGACGGTCCGATAATCATCATCGATACCGCTACCGGCACGGCTGTAACGACCGCCGTGAGGCAGCGGAGAACATGTCTGGATGGAGTCACTGCGGCCCCCGTGGTCAGGATCTTGGTCGAGCGCAAAGTAGGGCTGCGGGGAGGGGGTGTCAAGGGCGCGGCAAGCTGGTTCTAAACAGGCCTTACCGCAGGAAGAGCGGGCGAACGAGCCAGCTGCCGACGTCCGAATTTGACCACTCTCGGCTGGTGTCTACATGTTTGATACTCAAATGTTTCGATTAATGGATCGACTCCTTTGTGGTCCTCGATGCCTCGCGTACCGTGTCGCCGCAGCGGCGGTGCCGTTCACCACGGGGGAGGAACCATGGAGCTGAATCCGTTATGTCGCGGCGCGATCCAGGACGGCAGCATCGGGTGCGGAGGGTTCGTCTGGGGCGCCGACCACGGCGTCTCCTGCTGACCTCGCCCCGCCGCCGCACCGCCGGCACACACTCCGCGTAATCCGGCTCTGTCCGAAAGCGATCAGCGCGCCGTCGACTCGCCACTGTCGACGAAGACGATCATCACGTAGCCACCGCTGCGTCGGGCCAGCATGCCTCCGGATCGCTGCTTCGCCCTGCGCCAAGGCCATTCGACCTGCGCTCACGCGAGCGAGTGCCTGCCCGGACTGCTGCCCGGGTGCCGTGCGGCTGACGCCCACTGACTCACCACCTGCCATGCCTGCGCCCAGGGGCGCCTGATCAAAGAGGGAAATACGTGTCTATATCGGAAGGAACCGCCGAGCGAACGACTCGGCGGCCGAGGCCACGGCGGCTCACCAGCCGGCTCAGACGACGGGCCATGCACGGGCTGGTCGTGGCCATGGCGATGGTGCTGACGGTGACGTCTGGTGCCTTCGTGCCCGAGCGGGCGGCAGCCGCCACGGTGTTCAAGTCGGAGGAGGCGCAGCGGTACCGCTCGGTCGACGGTCGCCCGGTGCCGGCCACCCGGCCGGCTGCGGATCCGGCTGAGGCGGCGGCGAAGGTCAAGCGTCCGCCGCCCGTCTGGCCCGCCGCCGCCGCGGCAGAGGCCGACCTCACCGCTATTCCCGCTCGGCTCCCGGCGGGAGCGAAGGCCCGGGTACGCCCCGGCGAGTTGCCCGTGCGGGTCGACGCCCCCGCCCGGGGCGGCAAGCCCGGTCGGGTGAAGGTCCAAGTGCTGTCCCAGGCCGCGGCGGCAGCCGCGGGTGTCAGAGGTGTCCTCTATCGGGTCAGCCGCACCGACGGCGCCACCGACGGCGCAGCGGTCCGCTTTTCGGCTGACTTCTCCGGGTTCCGGTCCGCCTATGGCGCCGACTGGGCCGCGCGGCTGCGCTTGTCGGTCCTGCCGGAATGTGCACTGGAGCAGCCGTCCTCGGCTGCCTGCACGTCGGTGCCGCTGAGCTCATCGCTGGACTCCGGCGCCGGTACGGTCACCGCCGACGTGCCCCTGGCCAGCGCCCCGGACGGCACCGCCGAGCGGATCGCCGCCCGCCCGCAGACGTCGGCCCTCGTCGCTCTGGCGGCCGGCGCTGCCGGCGGCTCGGGCGACCTCGCGGCCAGCAGCCTGTCGCCGTCGGCCACGTGGGGCCACACCGGCTCCTCGGGTGGCTTCACCTGGGCGTACCCCATGCGGGTCCCGCCGTCGGTCGGCGGCCCCGCGCCGCAGCTCGCGTTTGCCTATTCCTCGCAGGCAGTGGACGGCCGGCACGCCGCCTCGAACAACCAGCCGGGCTGGATCGGGGAGGGGTTCAGCTACGAGCCGGGATTCATCGAACGCAGTTACAAGTCCTGCGCCGACGACATGGACGGCAACGCCAACAATTCCACCGAGACGTGGGACCGGTGCTGGGGTACCGAGAACGCGGTCATCTCGCTCAACGGCAGCGCGAACGAGCTGCTCAAGGGGGCCGACGGTCGCTGGCACCCGGTGCGCGAGGACGGCTCGCGCGTCGAGCTGCTGAAGAACGCGGCGTTCGGCAACGGCGACGACGACAACGAGTACTGGCGGGTCACCACCGCTGACGGCACCAAGTATTGGTTCGGCCGGCACCGCCTGCCCGGATGGGCCACCGACATGCCGGAGACGAATTCCGTGCTCTCCGCTCCGGTGGCCGGCAACAACGCCGGCGAACCCTGCCACGAAAATTCCTTCGCTGACTCGTTCTGCGACCAGGCGTGGCGCTGGAACCTCGACTACATCGAAGACCGCTTCGGCAACACCACCTCACTGTGGTACAAGCGGGAGACCAACTACTACGCGCAGAACCAGAAGCGCGACGAGCCCGTCGCGTACCACCGGGGTGGATACCCGACGCGGATCGACTACGGCACCAACAACCGGTCCGGCACCGACAGTGTCTTCGCCACGACCGCGACGCCGGCGCAGGTGCACTTTCAGGTCGCTGACCGGTGCCTGTCGAACTGCGCCACGAAGGACGCCACCACCTGGCCGGACACCCCGTGGGACCACGAGTGCACCGAGAACAGCACCAACTGCCAGATCGGGTCGCCGACCTTCTGGAGCAGCAAGCGGCTGACCGCGGTGACCACCAAGGTGTGGCGGGCCGACCTGGGCCGCCACCAGGACGTCGACCAGTGGAACCTGCGTCAGACGTTCCCCGACCCCGGTGACACCACCCGGGCCGGCCTCTGGCTCGCCGGTATCACCCACAAGGGACTGAACGGCACCGCCATCTCCCTACCCGAGGTCACCTTCGCCGGTATCCAGATGCCCAACCGGGTCGATGCCAGCGGCGCGGACTGGGCCCCGGCGATGAACTGGTGGCGTGTCGGTTCGATCCGCTCGGAGAGCGGCGGCGAGATCTCGGTCAGCTACAGCGGTCGCGAGTGCGTCAAGGGCAGCGTCATGCCCTCCGCCGCGGAGAACAACAAGCTGCGCTGTTACCCCGTGCGGTGGACACCGCAGGGCAGGACCGACGACATCACGGACTACTTCCACAAGTACGTCGTCACGCAGGTGCAGCAGATCGACCACACCGGCGGGGCGCCTGCCTCGAAGATCTTCTACTCGTACGAAAATCCGTCGAACCTGCCGCTGTGGCACTACGACAGCGACGACGGGCTGATCGACCCGAAGCGCAAGACCTGGTCGCAGTGGCGGGGCTACCCGTACGTGGTGACAAAGGTCGGCGAGGGCCCCAAGCAGCAGGTGACTCGGACGTTGTACTTCCGGGGCATGCACGGCGACAAGACCTCCACCGGCACCCGGAACGTCAGCGTCGCTGGGATGGAGGGCGGGTCGGTCGCCGACCTCGAGCAGTACGCGGGCATTCCTCGCGAGCAGGTCGGATACCTGGACGGCGAGGTGCTGGCCGGGGTGGTGTCCACCCCATGGCGATCCACCACTCCGACGGCCACCCGGACCATCAACGACTCGACGGTCGAGGCTCGGTACGTGGCGGTGGAGAAGCGGGAGACCCGCACTCTGCTCGACGGGGAAAGCTGGCGTCGCAGCGCGACAGTGACCGAGTATGCGCAGGACGCTGCGCCACTGAAGATCAAGAATCTGGGCGACCCGGCCGATCCGAACGACGATCGGTGTCTGAGCCACGAGTACCTGTCGAACACCAACGCGGACGTGTGGGTGCTCCGCTCGTCGAAGCGGGTGCGTAGCTGGTCGGGCGACTGCACCGCCGGGCCGACCAGCGCCGCGCAGGTCACCTCGGACATGCGGTTCTCCTACGACCAGCTCGCCCACGGCACCGTCCCGACCAAGGGCCTCGTGTCGAAGGTCGAGCGGATGGCGTCCTGGAACGGCGGCAACCCCACCTTCCAGGTGGTCGGCACCTACCAGCACGACGCCCAGGGCCGGACCGTCGAGTCGACCGACGTCGCCGGCAGGGTCAGCAAGTCAGCCTTCACTCCGGCGGCGGGCGGCCCGCTGACCTCGGTCACGACGACCAACAACGCGAACTGGACCAGCACGGTGACGCTGGACCCGGCCTGGGGTGTGGTCACCCGGGAGAGCGACGTCAACAGCCGGATCACCGGAGTCACCTACGACGCTCTGGGACGTCGCACGTCGGTGCGGCTGCCGGACCGCCCGGTGGCAACCAACCCGACGCCGAACGCCGAATTCGACTACGTCATCAGCAAGACCGCGCCGAACGCGGTGACCACCAAGGTCATCAACGCCAACGGGGACCAACTCACCCGATACGAGCTCTTCGACGGCCTGCTGCGCCCCCGCCAGACCCAGACACCAGCCGTCGGCGGCGGTCGGACGATTACCGACACCTTCTACAACAGCGCCGGCGCCGTCTGGAAGTCCAACGCTGCGCACTACAACCAGAGCACGCCGGGCACGACGCTCTTCCTCGGCTACGACCTGGACATGCCGACGCAGACCCGGTACGAGTACGACTCCGCTGGCCGGGTCACCGACACGATCTTCTATTCGGAGAACGTCGAGAAGTGGCGCACCAAGGTTGCCTACCACGGTGACCGGGTGGACACCACTCCACCGGAGGGCGGCACCGCCACCACGGTCTACACCGACCTCGAAGGTCGGGCGACCCGCCTGTTGGAGTACCACGGCGCGACGCCCAGCGGCACGGCGGACGAGACACGTTACCGCTACCACCAGAACGGCCAGCTTGAGGAGGTCCAGGATGCCTCTCGCAACAAGTGGACGTTCGAGTACGACGAGCTGGGCCGCCTGAAGCGGACGGTCGACCCGGACCGGGGCGCCACGAGTCGTACCTACACCAGCGCCGACCAGTTGGAAACCGTGCGGGACGAGGCCCGGGGGATCACCCTGGCGCACACCTACGAGCCCCTGCTCGGGCGTCCCTCGACCGTGCGGGACGGCTCGGCGACCGGGGCGAAGCGGGTCGAGTGGACCTATGACCTCCCGGCCAAGGGCCTGACCAAGTCGGTATCGCGGTGGATGGGCACCGACGAGTACAAGTCCGAGCTGGTGACGGCCGACGCCCTGTACCGCCCCACCCAGACGAAGGCGACGATCCCGGCCGTCGAGGGCCTGCTCGCCGGCTCGTACGCCTTCCGCACCAGCTACAAGCCGGACGGCAGCACCAACACTGTCACCATGCCGGCGGCCGGCAACCTCACCTCGGAGACCGTCACCTACGGGTACGACACGACGCTGGGCCTGCCGAAGTCCCTCGCCACGAACTACGGCGACGCCACGCACTACGTGATCGACGCGGGATACACCAACTTCGGCGAGTCGAGCTACATCAACCGGTCCACCGCGTTGACCGGCAGCACGGTGTTGCAGTCCAAGCGGGAGTACGACGAGGCCACCCGCCGGGTGGAACGCACCGCGGTCCTGAGGTCCACGGGCTCGTCGTACGTCAGCGACACCCAATACGAGTACGACCACGCCGGAAACCTCGTCAAGGTCGACGACAATCCGCTCAACGGTCAGCGTGACACCCAGTGCTTCGAGTACGACCACCTACGCCGGCTCACGCAGGCGTGGACCCCGGCGTCCTCCGACTGCGCCACCGCCCCGGAGAGCACTCCGATGGGCGGCGCAGCGCCGTACTGGCAGAGCTGGGACTTCGGTGCCCCGACCGACCCGGCTGGCAGGACCGGCTCCCGGCTCAAGGAGGTCGACCACCTCACCCCCTCCGGAGTGCTCACCACCGAGTACGCCAACCGGCAGCAGGGGCAGCCCGCGGTCAAGCCGCACCTGGTCGACGGGTACACCGTCAAGAACGCCACCGGACAGGTCGTCAAGACCGGCGCCTACACCTACGACGAGGCCGGCAACACCAAGACCCGCCCAGGCCCCAACGGTCAGCAGACCCTGAGCTGGGACGCCGAAGGACACCTCGCCTCGGTGAGCGACTCCAAGGGCACGACCAGCTACGTGTACGACGGTCTCGGCAGCCGGCTGCTCGCCAAGTCGTCGAACGGAACCAAGACCCTCTACCTGGGAGGCATGCAGCTCGAACTGAGCGGCACGGTCGTGTCCGCGACCCGGTACTACAACTTCAACGGTGAGATCGTGGCCCAGCGGACCGGGGCGGGGGTCAAGTGGCTCTGCTCCGACCTGCAAGGCACCGCCCAGGTGGCCGTCAGCGCGGATGCGGCACAGACGGTCACTCGACGACGGCAGACGCCGTTCGGTGAGGAACGCGGGAGCCCACCGACCTGGGTCAACACCAAGGGTTTCGTCGGCGGTGACGTCGATCCCAGCGGATTGGTCCACCTGGGGGCCCGCGAGTACGACCCGAACCTCGGGCGGTTCATCTCCGTCGACCCGATCATCGACTTCAGCAACCCGCAGCAGATGCACGGGTACGCCTACGCCAACAACAACCCGATCACCTTCTCGGACCCGAGCGGACTGTTCTGGGGCGACTGCAAGACGTTCCTCTGCGGCGTCATGGACGGGATCTTCGACGCCCTCAACCTGCTGGCGATGCTGCAAGGAATCTGGAAGCTGATCAACAATCTCGGCGGCGCCTACAAGGCGGTCAAGGGTGAGGCCGAGAAGTGGGAGGAGAAGACCGGCAGCGAGGTCCTCGGCTGGACCTGTGCGTTGAGTGGCATCTGCGACATGCTCGACTCCTGCGCAATGACGCCCGATCCGTACGCGTGCGGCAAGGTCATCGGCGGAGCGCTCGTCGACCTGCTCATCACCGCGTTGACTGCGGGCGCCGGCGGCGTCGCCGCGATGGCGAAGAATGGCGTCAAGCGGGCGCACGAGCTGTCCAAGAAGCTGGGCATCCCCGATCCACATGCAAAGACCGACGTGACGCCGGACTCGCCTTCCGGCGACCGGAGTCCGACGGACGCCCCGGACAGTGACGGCGGCCCGACTCCCACGCCTGACCCTGCTCCTGCCCCGGGAGGAGGTAAGAAGCCTGCGCCCAAGGGCGACGACGACTCCAGAGGAAAGAAGCCGGGCAAGAACAAGCCCGCAGTGACCAGCGGCGGCCGCAAGGATGGCGGAAAGGTGGTTGCTGGCCACGGTTGGTACTTCTCGTCGAACGGTTACACTCCACCACTTTCGAGTGGAACCTACCTGCACTTCTACGTGCAGCACGGTGAAAAAATCCTCGACGTGGACGGCCTTCGCGTGGAGGGAGGAGCCAGAAGCATGAAGCCAGCTGAGACCTTCGGCCCCGGAGATCAGGTTCCGAATTACACCATCGGCCAGCCGAACGGCTTGAACATCCTGACCGGGTCCATTGTCGTGCAAGGGGACCGACTCCTCGGCGACATGCTGGCGGACGGTACGATCAGCGGTGTCTGTCACATGGCCGTGTGTCGTGAGGTCTTCTTCTGATATGTACTATCCCGATTTGAGCCCGTACTCCTACAACGCGCCAGCGGCGGGCTGTTCTCCATGCCTGAACGTGGGCTGGCTGGATGCTTCCCAACCGTTCCCTTCGGGATCGGTCGCCGCATCCTTCGTGGATCGCCTCTGTGCCTTGACGGACAAGCCGATAAATGTGACCCGCGGTTTCCACCTCTGCCCGTTCTGTCTTGAGCGAGCGCGGTCGGAGGTCAGTATGGATGATGGCGGGACGGCTCTGCTGGAAAGACTGCGAAGTCTGGGCGCCACGGGGAACGGCGAGATACTGGTGCGGGGCGAGCAGGGCATTTGCTATCTTGCGCCGGTGCTCATTTCGCACTACGTGAGTTCTCACGGCTATCGACCGCCCGGCGAGTTCGTCGCCGCTGTGGACGTGCCTAGCTAGAAGCTGGTGCTGGTGCTGGTGCTGGTGCTGGTGCTCGAGGTCGCGTGCGGATCCCTGGCCATGAACCATGGCCGGGGATCCGCAACCGGCCGCTGAAAATGTGTCAGCGACGAGGTGGCGTGCCGGCCAGGCCGGCACGCCACCTCGTAGGGGTTCGTCGGGCCGGTGTCAGCCGGTCTGGCAGGTGACCGTCGGCCAGGTCCAGTTGCCGTTGGCCATGACCGTGATGCCGAAGTTGTTGCCGTTGCCGTTCGGCCTGGCGGTGACGGTGCCGCTGGTGCCGCTGACCGAGGCGTTCCAACTGTTCTGGATGGACTGGCCGCCATTGAGGCCGAGGTTGACCACCCAGCTGTTGGTGCCGCTGACCGCGACGTTCAGGTTGAACCGGTCACCCCACTTGTCGCCCGCCGACAGCACCGCCGTGCAGTTGCCGTTCGGGGGCGGGGTGGTGGTCGGGCCGGGGGTGGTGGGGTTGCCCCCGCCGCCTTCCCAGACGGTGATGTCGGAGCTGCCGCTGCTCTGGTAACCCTCGGTGGCCATGATCTGGTAGTGGTGGTTGCCGAGGTTCAGGCCGGCGCGGGCCCAGGCGTCGAAGTGGTTGGCGGTCGTGATGGTGCCGCTGCTCCGCTTCTGCTGGCGCACGCTCCAGTACTGGTAGAACGTGCAGCGGTCGCCGTCGATGCAGGGCGCGTTGACCCGCTGGCTGCGCAGGATGTCGTAGGTGCCGCCGTCGGTGGTGACCGTGCCCATCCGCTGGGCGCCGCTGCTCGGGTTGAAGCTGCCGAAGTTCTCCACCACGTAGTACTCGATGAGCGGGTTGCGCGTCCATCCGTACAGGGCGAGGTAGGTGTTGTTGTTGCCCGGGTTGTAGCTGCCCGAGTAGCTGACCGTCCGTCGGCTGCCGGTGGCCCAGCCCTTGCCGCCGACCCAGTTGTTGGTGCTCCGGTCCCAACTGCTGCTGTATCGGCCGTCGGCGCGCAGCGTCATGCTGGCGTTGCCGCTGTCCTTCCAGAACGAGAAGTAGTAGCCGTTGTGCGTGCCGGTGAGGTTCGAGGTGAGGGTCCGGTCGGATTCGGCGTGCGCGTTGGGCGTGGCGATGAACGTGCCGGTGACGGCGAGCGCTGCGGCGCACGCGGCACCGAGGAGCAGCCGTATGCGACTGCTCCTGCGCGGAATGGTCGAGGTGCGGTTCATGTACGTGTTCCTCCTCGTGGCAGCTGGTGGCCAGCCCCGGGATGCGACCCGGTGGGCTGTCGGTGGCCAGGTGCGGCAGCCGGTCATTCCGCGCCTCACCGCAGGGGTGGATGGACGGTCCTCCACGACTTGACTGGGTCGCGGCGGGTGACGACGGTGGAATTGAGGGCTGTCGATGTTGAGGGTAGGGCTCCGGCTTCCGGGCTGTCAACGATTTTCCGAAACATTGCCGAAACTTCCTCTTGGCGAGGCGGGGCCCCTAGGTGGCTCCGACGGGCTGGCGGCCATGGTCTGGGACGCATGTTCCGCATGGTCAGTTGGGCCCCCAGGGGGCAGCGCGGTGATCCAGGCCGCGCGACCGAAACTTTCTATCTCGGGGGCCGGCCTTGGCGTGGCGTACGACAGGAAGGCAGTGCCTGCAACCAGACGACTCGCCGGTCGAGCGGATGCGAATGTCCTGGCCGCACGCGTGAGCAGGGGGCAGGCGGCGGTGCCGCAGCGTCGGCCGCCGTGCGGCAGGCGCGACTAGAGGTGGCCGATGGGTTCACCGCGCAGCAGGCTCAGGTGCAGCTTCTGCAGCCGCGGTGACGGCTCGATGCCGAGCTCGGCGATGAGGCGTACCCGGTATTCCTGGAAGGCGGCGATCGCTCCCGGCCGGTCGGAGGTGGCGTCCAACGCGCGCATCAGATTCTCGGCGGCGCGCTCGCGCATCGGGTTGGCGCTCGAGTGTCGGCGGAGCATGGCGGCCAGGCCGACGTGGTCGCCGACCGCGAGCCGGGCCTGGGCCAGGTCGTCGATCACGGTCAGCCGGCGCTCGCGCATCGACATGGCCCAGGAGCTCAGCGGCAGGGTCTGCGGCACGTCCTCGGTGACGTCGCCGCGCCACAGCCGCAGGGCCTGGCGCAGCGTGTCGACCGCGGCGGCCGGCTGCGACGTCATGAGCTCACGCTGGCCGCGGTAGGCGAGCTCGGTGAAGGCCGCGGAGTCGATCTCCTCGGCCCTGGCCTCCAGCCGGTACGCGCCGGTGCCGCCGACGCCGCCCCGGCGGGTGTGCAACCTGTCCTGCTGGCCGGGTGCGATCTGCGCGAGGACGCGGCGCAGGGCGGTCGCGTGGGTCCGCAGATTGGCCTGGGCGCTGAGCGGGGGCTCGAACCACAGGTGTTCGGCCAGGGTGTTGAAGGATACGTAGCGATCGGCGTAGAGCAGCAGCGCGAGGAGCAGCGCGCGCACCAGAGGCACCACCACGGGGGCGAGACACCCCGGTTCTTTTTCGATGGCAACTGGTCCAAGCAGCCTGAACATCGGCATGAGCGATCCCCCGATCCGCCGTGCACCAGATCGCAGTGGACAGTACCGCAGGCCGAGCGGCCAAGGGTTATGTGCGATGTCTATGCGAAAACTGTGCGGAAGGTTGCCAGCCTGGGTGACGGAAAGGCGGCCCGGCTCGTGATCTGCGTCGATGCAGGTCCCCGGCCGCTTCTCAACGACACACGGGGGAACGTGCTTTGGACTCGGCAGCTGTCCGCGAAGCTCTATGGCGATTATCACACCAAGGCCCCGGGCGCCTCACAATTGATCAACTAAAAGGATTGTATCCTGCGGATTTCTACGGGCGGCCGCAAGGGCTCCCGGAAAGCGAGCGGCACGCGCTGACCTACGAGCGGCTGCGCCGGTTGAGCGCCGCCGTGCACGACGACGTTCCGCTGCTCCAGCGCCGGGAGACGCTCTTCCCGCTGCTCGAATGGGCGGCCATCGCCGACCCGAGCCTGTTCTATGCGTTCTTCCTGCACCACTGCACGACCGTGGGCGCGATTCTCGAGTTCGGGGCCGGCCGCGACGACCTGACGCCCCTGCTGGGCGAGCTGAACTCCCTGACCGTGACCGGTGCCCTACTGATGACGGAGCTGGGCCACGGCAACAGCAACGCCGCGGTGCGCACCCGGGCCGTCTACGACCGCGAAACCGAAGAGTTCGTGCTGCACACCCCGGGCGCCGACGCGGTGAAGTACCCGCCCAGCGTCGCCTGCGCGGGCATCGCCCGGGTCGGCATCGTCACCGCGGCCCTGCACGTCGACGGCCGCGAGTGCGGCAACTTCTGCTTCGTCGTGCCGCTGCGCGACGCCGACGGCCCGTTGCCCGGCGTCCGCGTCGAACCCGTGCCGTCGCCCCCCGCGCTGCCGCTCGACTGGGCGGCCGTCTCCTTCGACCAGGTGCGCGTCCCGTACCGGAACTGGCTGCGGGACCAGGCCTCGATCGGCGAGGACGGCACGTTCACCGACGTCTTGCCCGACCCCACCATGCGGTCACGCCAGGCCTCCCGGCTGATCCGCTACGTCTGGGAGGGCGCGGCCGCCGGCCTCTCCGCCGTCACCCGGGCCGCGGCGAGCACCGCGCTGCGCTTCGCGCACATCAGGCAGACCAACGGCACGTACGCCGGTGCCTTCGCCCCGCTCCAGCCCGTGATCGCGTACCGCAACCAGCAGCGTGCCCTCTTCGGCGCGCTCGCCTCGGCGTACGTCTCCACCCTGGCCGTGCGGACCATCACGACACCCGAGCCACCCGGCCGCGACGCCGGCGCGATCCGCACCATCATGACGCTCAAGGCGGCCATCGATCAGATCGCCGAACGGGTCACCGCGACCACCCGTGGCGCGACCGGCGTGCTCGGCTTCAGCCCGCAGAACCGCTTCCTCGACTACGAGGCGCTGGCCCAGTCCTTCAACGCGGCCGGGCTGAGCACCCAGGTCCTGTACCTCAACATCGCCTGGACCCTCGCGCTCGGTCTCGGTTACCAGGCACCGGAGGCGTCCGGCCGGCTCGACGACGAGTCCGGCCTGCTCGACCCGGCCGCCTGGGCCACGCTCGCCGCCGCCCGCGAGAGCCGCCTGCACCAGCAGCTCACCACCGAGCTGGACAAGGCCCGCGCCGAAGGACTCAGCGAGTTCGAGGTGTGGAACGACCGGTTCGGGCTGGCCGAGCGGACCGCCGAGGCACACGGCTTCCGGCTGCTCGCCGAGATCGTCCGGGACGTCGTCGCGGCGACGCCCGACCCCGAGACCCGCCACGTGCTGAGCCGTCTGGTCGCGCTGCACTTCCTCGCCGCGGTCGAGGAGCGCGGCGGCTGGTTCGTCGCCGAGGGCCTCGTCACGCCGGCCGTCCTCCGGCGCATCCCGGCCCTGCTCGACGAGCTCTGCGCGGAGCTCGCGCCGCACGCGGCCGCCCTGGCCGAGGCCCTCGACGTGCCCGCCGACCTGGTCGGCGCGCCGATCACCGAGCCGGGCTACGTGAGCGCCTTCACCGCCGTACCGGCCGCCGGCACGCACTGACCACACCTTCGCCGAACCCACGCCTCGACCTCACCCTCGCCGTACGCGCGCACCGACCCCTGCTGCGCGTACGCGAGCCCGCCCACCGAGCGCCGTCACGGGGCCGCGCGGCACCATCCTGCCCGCCGCGCCTCATCCTGCCGTCCTGACCGGAAGGTGCATGACGTCATGCTTGACAACGAGCCGATCGCCGTCGTAGGCCTGTCCTGCCGTTTTCCCCAGGCCGCCGACCCCGGCGCCTTCGCCCGCCTGCTGCGTGGCGGCGTCGACGCGATCACCGAACGCCCCGGCGCCGAACCGGGTGTGCCGCGCCGGGGCGGCTTCCTCGACGACGTAGACCGGTTCGACGCCACCTTCTTCGGCATCGCACCGCGCGAGGCGGCCGCGATGGACCCGCAGCAGCGGCTCGTCCTGGAGCTGGGCTGGGAGGCCATTGAGGACGCCGGAATCGTGCCGGGCACGCTGCGCGGCGACCGGGCCGGCGTCTTCGTCGGCGCGATCTGGGACGACTACGCGACGCTGGTACACCAACGGCCGCTCGAGTCGATCACCCAGCACACCATGACCGGCCTGCAGCGCGGCATCATCGCGAACCGGCTGTCGTACCTGCTGGGCCTGCGCGGGCCCAGCCTGACGGTCGACAGCGGCCAGTCTTCGTCGCTGGTCGCGGTCCACCTCGCCGTGCAGAGCCTGCGCCGGGGCGAGTCCACCGTGGCCATCGCCGGCGGCGTCAACCTCGACATCGTCGCGCACAGCGCGGTCAGCGTGGCCGAGTTCGGCGGCATCTCGCCCGACGGCCGGTGCTTCACCTTCGACGCGCGGGCCAACGGCATCGTACGCGGCGAGGGCGGCGGGCTCGTCGTACTCAAGCGGCTCTCCGACGCGGTGGCCGCCGGTGACCGGGTCCACGCCGTGATCCGGGGCAGCGCGGTGAGCAACGACGGCGGCGGCGAGAGCCTGACCAGCCCGGTGCAGGCCGCCCAGGAGGAGGTGCTGCGGCTCGCCTACGCCGACGCCGGGGTGGCACCGGCCGACGTGCGCTACGTCGAACTGCACGGCACCGGCACCCGGCTGGGTGACCCGATCGAGGCCCGGGCGCTCGGTGCGGTGCTCGGGGCCGCGCGCTCCGGCGGTGAGCCGCTGCCGGTCGGCTCGGTCAAGACCAACATCGGCCACCTGGAGGCCGCCGCCGGCATCGCCGGCCTGATCAAGTGCGTGCTCAGCATCAGCAACCGCGAGCTGTACCGGAGCCTGCACTTCGACACCGCGAACCCGGCCATCCCGCTCGACGACCTCGGGCTGCGGGTGGTCACCGGCCACGCGCCGGTGGAGCGGCCGGGGCCACTGGTCGCCGGCGTCAGCTCGTTCGGTGTCGGCGGCACGAACTGCCACGTCGTCCTGGCCGACCCGCTCGACGCCGACGACCGGGGCACCCGGCCGCGCCACGCGCCGGATCGGGACTCCGCGCCGTGGGTGCTGTCGGCGAAGACGGCCGGGGCGCTGCGGGGCCAGGCCGGGCGCCTCGGCGCGTACCTGGACGAGCGGCCCGACCTGCACCCGGCCGACGTCGCCTGGTCGCTGGTGCGGACCCGCACCGAGTTCGCCCACCGCGCGGTCGTGCCGGCGGCCGACGCCGCCGCGATGCGGGCGGCCCTGGCCGGCATCGCGGCCGGCGACGACGACCGGCCGGGCGTGGCCCGTGGCGCGGTCGCGCCGGCCTCCGAGCGGGCGGTCTTCGTCTTCCCCGGCCAGGGCTCCCAGTGGATCGGCATGGCGACCGAGCTGATGCGGCGGTCCCCGGTCTTCGCCGAGCACATCCGGCGCTGCGAGGAGGCGCTGCGCCCGCACGTGCCGTGGGCGCTGACCGACGTGCTGCGGGCCGGGCCCGACGCGCCACCCGAACTCTCCCTCGACCGGCTCGACGTGGTGCACCCGGTGCTCTTCGCCGTGATGGTGTCGCTGGCCGAGCTGTGGCGCTCCTACGGCGTTGTCCCGGCGGCGGTCGTCGGCCACTCCCAGGGTGAGATCGCCGCCTGCTACGTGGCCGGCGCCCTCAGCCTGGAACGGGCGGCCGCCCTGGTGGCCCGCCGCAGCCGGGCCTTCGCGCTGCTGGCCGGCCAGGGCGGCATGGCGTCGGTGGCCCTGTCGGCCGAGCAGGTGGAGGAGCTGCTGAGCGCCTGGCCCGGCCGGCTGTCGGTGGCCGCGATCAACGGGCCCCGGGCCGTCACGGTCTCGGGCGAGGTCGCCGCCCTGCACGAGCTGATCGCCGAGTGCACGCGCCGGGAGGTGCGGGCCCGGCTGCTGCCGATCGATTGCGCCGGCCACTCCGAGCAGGTCGACGGCATCCGGGACGAGCTGTGGGAACTGCTCGGCACGGTCACTCCCCGGTCCTCGGCGGTGCCGTTCTTCTCGACCGTCGACGCGCGGTGGCACGACACCGCGGAGCTGGACACGACGTACTGGTACCGCAACGCCCGCCAGGCGGTCCGGTTCGACCCGGCCGTGCGCGCGCTGCTGACCGCCGGGTACCGCACCTTCATCGAGGTCAGCCCCCACCCGATCCTGACCGCGGCGATCGCCGACACCGCCGAGGAGCTGGACCGGCCGGCCGTGGCCGTGGGCACGCTGCGCCGCGACGCCGGCGGCCCCGAGCAGTTCCGCGCGGCCTTGGCCGAGGCCTGGGTCAACGGCGTCGCGGTGGACTGGGAGCCCGCCTTCGACGGCCTCGACGCGCGGCGGGTCGCCCTGCCGACGTACGCGTTCCAGCGCCGCCGCTACTGGCTCGACGACGCCCCGACGATGACGTTCGCGCCCTCCGGGTCCGGCCCGACGGCCCAGGAGGACGAGCCGGCCGCCGAGGACACCACCGGCACCCTGCGGGCCGCCTGGGCCGGGCTCTCCGAGCCCGACCGGCAGGCGGCCGCCGAGGACCTGATCCGGCGGCAGGTCCGCGTCGTGCTGGGCGCCACCACCGAGGAGCTCGACTTCACGCTCTCCTTCAAGGACCTGGGCTTCGACTCGCTGACCGGCGTGCAGCTGCGGAACCGACTGATCACGGCGACCGGCCTGCGGCTGCCCACCGCGGTCGTCTTCGACCGGCCCACCCCGGCCGTGCTGGCCCGGTTCCTGGTCGACGAGATCTCCGTGACGCCGCAGGGCGCGCCGGCCCCTCCGCCGGCCCCTACCCCGACCGACGCGCCGGCCGACGAGCCCATCGTGATCGTGGGGATGGGTTGTCGGTTCCCGGGTGGGGTGCGTTCGCCGGAGGGGTTGTGGGATCTGGTGGTGGCGGGTGCGGATGTGGTGGGGGAGTTTCCGTCGGATCGTGGTTGGGATGTCGACGAGCTGTTTGATCCGGATCCGGATGCGGTGGGTCGGTCGTATACGCGTCGGGGTGGGTTCTTGTATGACGCGGCGGAGTTCGATGCGGGGTTCTTTGGTATTTCGCCGCGTGAGGCGTTGGCGATGGATCCGCAGCAGCGGTTGTTGTTGGAGACGTCGTGGGAGGCGTTGGAGCGGGCGGGTCTGGTGCCGGGGTCGTTGCGGGGCAGTGCGACCGGGGTCTTCATCGGCGCGATGGCCCAGGACTACGGGCCGCGGCTCTCCGAGCCCGCCGGTGACGCCGAGGGCTTCCGGCTCACCGGCAACCACACGAGCGTGGTCTCCGGCCGGATCGCGTACGCCCTGGGCCTGGAAGGGTCGGCCCTGACGATCGACACGGCCTGCTCCTCGTCGCTGGTGGCGCTGCACCTCGCGGTGCAGGCGCTGCGTCGGGGTGAGTGCTCGTTGGCGCTGGCCGGCGGCGTGACCGTCATGCCCACGCCCGGCCTCTTCGTGGAGTTCTCCCGCCAGCGCGGCCTGTCGGCGGACGGGCGGTGCAAGGCGTACGCGGAGGCGGCCGACGGCACCGGCTGGTCGGAGGGCGTGGGCGTGCTGGTGGTGCAGCGCCTCTCCGACGCGGTGCGCGACGGCCGCCCGGTGCTGGCCGTCGTGCGCGGCACCGCCGTCAACCAGGACGGCGCGTCGAACGGCTTGACCGCCCCGAACGGCCTGGCGCAGCAGCGCGTGATCCGCCGCGCGCTCGCCGACGCCGGCCTCGGAACGGTCGACGTGGACGTGGTGGAGGGTCACGGCACCGGCACCCGGCTCGGCGACCCGATCGAGGCCGAAGCGCTGCTGGCGACGTACGGGCAGCGGCCGGTCGACGCCGAGCCGGTGTATCTGGGGTCGTTGAAGTCGAACATCGGCCACACCCAGGCGGCGGCCGGCGTCGGTGGGGTCATCAAGATGGTGATGGCCCTGCGGCACGGGGTGCTCCCCGCGACGCTGCACGTCGACCGGCCCACCACGCACGTCGACTGGGCCTCCGGCGGGGTCGCGCTGCTGGCCGAACGACGCGACTGGCCGGAGCTCGACCGCCCCCGCCGGGCCGCAGTCTCCTCGTTCGGGCTCAGCGGAACGAACGCCCACGTCGTGCTGGAGCAGGCGCCGCCCGCCGACCGCCCGGCGACGACGCCCGGCCCGGCCCCGCTGGTGGTCTCGGCGCGTTCCGCGTCGGCGTTGCGGGAGTACGCGGGGCGGTTGAGTCCGGGTATGGCGTCGG
>NZ_JBNCLB010000016.1:0-157982 GCF_049841815.1 Micromonospora sp. DT233
ACGAAGCCTTCCTCACCCTCGCCTGCGCCATCATCTGCTGGCGCCGACTCCAACACTCAAAGAGTTAGGAGTTGTTAAAGGGAGGCCGCGGTGAAGCTGACAAAGCTCTACAAGGACCCTGGATCGGGTGGCAACGGCTGCCCGACGGTCTACCTCGCGGAGAGCGGAGAGCTGGTCGTCCAGGGAGACCTGGTTGACGCAGACACCCTCGGCGAGTTGGAGAACGTCCTTCCTGGTGAAAGTGCGGTCAGGATCTCCGCCGAGGTGGTGCTCGGCGCGATCGAGCGCTACCGCGAGTCCGGACAGCGGTGACCGAGGTTTGACCCGATCCTTCACGTCCCTCGATGACGACGAGTTCAACCGGCTGTTTCGCGACTTTCGCTACACGGCCTACCGGCTTGAGACGCTGCAGCGATACGACGTGTCGTACGAGCAGGATGAGTTTGCTCGGTTCCTGGCCGGCGAGACTCGCGGAGAGTTTCCCGGGATCGCAACCTGGTGCGACACCGTGCGGGCAGCGGTCGAGGCCGGCAAGCGTATGCACCGGGTCCATGTCGTCACCGAGCCGTTGTCGGACTACGTCCGCTTCGAATGCGGCTGGGCCTACGAACACACGGTCGAGGCGGGCGAGGACGTTCGCCTCATCGTGGTCGTCGCCGACGACTGGCCGGCCGCGTTGCCGCACTACGACTACTGGCTGTTCGACTCCTCCCATCTCGTAGCGATGTACTACGACGAGGAGGGGCGGTTCCTCTCCGGCGAGTTGATCAGCGAGCCCGCGAAGATCGTGGAGGCCAATCTCTGGCGTGATGCCGCCGTTTCCACCTCAATTCCCTACCGGACGTTCGCAGGCCAATCCCGGCCCGGATCCCCGTAGAGCTGCAAACCGGTCATCGGGGAGGAGAGGCACCGTGCACACGGCACGCAATGAGTCGTCAGGCGATGCTGAGGCTGTCATCCAGGCCGGCACGGTACACGGCGGCATCAACCTGTTCGGGCGTACGGGACCAGCTCCGCCGCCACCTCGCCAACTGCCTCTCGACACGACCCTCTTCGTCAACCGCGAGCAAACCCTCACCCGGCTGGACGCAGCACTGCCCGCCGACGGCGCGACGGTCGCTGCTGGCGGGTTGTCGATGACCGTCGCGGCCATCGCGGGTGCCCCCGGCATCGGCAAGACAGCCTTGGCCGTGCACTGGGCGCACCGAGTTAGGCAGTGGTTCGCCGACGGCGATCTCTACGTCGACATGCGTGGCTACGGGCCGGGACCGGCCTTAGAGGTCGGACAAGCACTGGACACCTTCCTCCGCGCCCTTCACGTGCCGGCCGAACAGATCCCTACAGACACCGAGGGACGCGCCGCCCTCTATCGGTCAGTCCTGAACGGCAAACGTGTCCTGATCGTGGTGGACAACGTGTCCACCGTAGGCCAAGTCAGGTCGCTACTGCCCGCCACGCCAACCTGCATGGCGATCATTACCAGCCGCAACCGGCTCTCCGGCCTAGTCGCGCGAGAAGGGGCTTCACGGATGACTCTGGATGTCTTGTCCCCCAAAGAAGCGATCGCGCTGCTCAGTGACAGCATCGGCGGGGACCGCGTCAGCGCCGAGCCGCACGCCACCGCCGAACTGGCTCGCCGCTGCGCTTACCTCCCGCTTGCCTTGCGGATCATCGGCGAACGCATCGCCAATACTCCCCACGCCACCCTCGCAGATTTCGTAGCCGACCTCGCGCTGGTCGACCATCAGCTTGACGCCCTGATGGTCGATGATGACGAACTCTCCGATGTGCGGGCGGTCTTCTCCTGGTCCTACCAGGCGTTGCCCGACGAAACAGCGCGGTTCTTCCGCCTCCTGGGGCTACACGCCGGCGCCGACATATCCTCCGCCGCAGCGGCATCCATCACCGGTGTAAGCCTTCCCCGCGCCCGCGCCCTCCTCGACCAGCTCTGCGCGGCGCACCTCG
The DNA here is from genome assembly GCF_049841815.1 of Micromonospora sp. DT233. NCBI lineage: Bacteria > Bacillati > Actinomycetota > Actinomycetes > Micromonosporales > Micromonosporaceae > Micromonospora > Micromonospora sp. DT233. Next base: position 1,966 of record NZ_JBNCLB010000016.1, read on the forward strand.
TGCAGAACCCTGCCCGTGACCGATACCTGTTCCATGACCTCTTGCGTGCCTACGCCCTCGAACGCGTGCAGGTCGAAGAGACGGTCGAAGAACAACGCCTTGCGCGACGCCGTGCCTACAGTTGGTACCTATGGATGGCGGAGGAAGGCCGCAGGGTCATCCTCCCCTACTCCCATGCCATCGCCCTCCCTCCAGCCGATCCCGAAATCCCGATCGCTCCTCCCGGCTCCGTAGCCGGGGCGATGACGTGGTTCGAGCAGGAACGGCTCAACCTTCTCGACTCAATCCGACAAGCAGACGAGCTTGGTGACCACGACATCGCCTGGCAACTACCCGTCGTCAGCGACGGATTCTTTGAACTGAAGTCGTACTGGGCGGACTGGCGCGACGTCCACCTCACCGGCCTGCGCGCCGCGCGCTCTGCCGCTTCACGGCTCGGCGAGGCCGCCAACCTCCGCTGTCTCGGCGACGCCTACTGGCGATTGGAGGAGCGCGAGACCGCTCTCGACTGCTACCGCCAAGGTGTCGATGCGAGTCGTGACGTCGGTGACCATTGGGTCGAGGGCTTCTGCCTCCGCGGCCAAGGGCTCATCCACGAGGAACTGGGACAGCTCGCAGAAGCCCTCAACCTCTACGGACAGGCCCGAGAGGTGTTCCGCCACCACGGCATCACCCGAGGCGAGGGCATGTCCCTACTCAGCCTCGGCAACTGCCACCGCACACGCGGCCACCTCAGCACCGCCATCGCCCACTATCGAGAAGCGGTTACCATCCTCGACGGCATCAACGACCGATGGAGCGTCGCCTGGGTCTCTTACCCCCTCGGCCTGGCCTACCAGCAGACCGGCCAGCTCGAGGAGGCCCTGAAGCAGCACCAGATGGCCCTGGAAATTTTCCGCAAATTTGATGACCGGCGTTGCGAAGGGCTCACCCTCGCTGCCCTCGGCGACACCTTCCGGACCACCGGTCGCCACGACGACGCAGTGCGCTGCTGGCAGCAAGCACTTCAAATTCTCGATCCACTCGGAGACCCCCGTGCGGACTCCATCCGCCGCCTCATCAAGCGAGTCGACGGCGCCGAGGAGGCATAGTCGGCAAAAACCATCCGCCAGGAAGCGCAGGCTCTGCGGCCAAACTGCTCGGCACCAGCACCATTCGTCGTCCAAATGGGTCGATCGGCTCCTACCAAGACAACCTGACTGCGGCCTAAGGTCGGGGGTGTCTCGCATGGTGCGGGCACTCCTACCGGGGGTGACCGCTCAACCGGCCCGGGCCCGACAGCAGCGGAGGGCAGCGTGGTACTCAGGCACACCATCAACGACTGGTACGCCAATGCGGAAGCCCGAGACCCGCACGATTCCCGGCACGATTGGGAAAACGACGACCAGCAGGACCGTACCCCCGATTCCTGGCTCGACCGGCTCCAGTATGTGCAAGGCGCCACCGACGTCCCCTCTGCGCGGAGATCCGCCGGAAGTTCGAGGCTTCGAGGCCTACCGAGGCAGCGGGATCTGGCGGAAGCCGCCCGGGCGCTCCGGGCACAAATGCCCGGCATCAAGGACAAGACGATCGCCCGGCATCTTCAACGGCAGGGCTGGTCAGAGGCTTCCGCAGAACGGGTACGCGAGGCGCTGAGCGCTCATCCCGCGAAGCGCGGGAAATCGGTGCCGGCAGGACCTACGTCACCGCCACCCACCGACCCGAGGCACAAGAAGCAGCAGCCCCACGGCACCATCACTGTCATCTATCCGCCTACGGCGAGCCGGCAACCAGCAGGCGCCGGAAAGGCTGCCCGCGACAAAACGTCCCTGGCTGAGGTTGCCCGCGCCGTCCGCGCGGCGAATCCAACGCTCGGCATCAAAAAGCTAACCAAGAAGGTACAAGACCGCGGGTTTCCGAAGGCAACAACCCAGCAGATACAAGCCGCGCTCCAACAGCCAGGAGCCACTTCACCGAGGCTCGCTTCACCGAGGCAGAAGTTCCTCCCTGCTCGACCGGCGCGGCACCCTGATGCCTGCTTCGCGTGCGGGGTGGTTCCGTCGCTGTTGGGCACGTGCCGCTGCTCTTGAGCGCCGCGACGGCGCGTGGTTGCCCTTGACGAATCGCGCCGCAGGACGCGGGTCAGTCCTCGGGATCGTCCGGGTCCGCAGCCGGCGGGAGTTTCGCCCGGTCTGGCCTCACCGGCGCGGGGGTGGGCAGGGCCCCGAGACCGGCCTTGTCGAGCGCCGTGTGCAGGTTCCCGACCAGTTCCTTGAGCACATCCTTTCGGGCCTGGCTGTAGGCGAGCTGGGCGGCAGCCCCGGCGGCGGCACCCGCTCGCTCGTAGCCGCCCCAGACCTCCAACCACTCGTACGTTCCGTTCGAGCGACGCATCCGGGCGACCCAGTAGATCGAACCCTGCTTGCGCACGGTCCAGTAACTGCCGTCAGCCGTGTAGTTGCGATATGCCACGCTAACGAATCTATCGAGCCTTGCCAGCGGGCACACCATCCGGTCGTCCACTTTAGACCTAGGTACGTCGATGACTGAGCTGGCCGACAGGCGGACGGCCGGCGTCGCCTTCCAGCGCTCGCCGATCACACCGCCCCACCCAGGCCACCGCCGCCCCCAACGAACAATACGGTCAATCACTGCAAGTCGCCCTGCCCCCGCTACTCGCTACCTTCCTGCGCGGAGCCGCGCCCTCTGTGGGTGCAGATTTTGTCGCCAGGGCGGCAAAAAGTGCACCCACAGACCGACACAAGCTGTTCTGCGCGATCCCACGACCCCCTGAGGGGACGCACAGGGGCAGGGCAGCAGCGCAGGCCGCCACGCTCCGCGCTGACCGTTCCGCGGGCGCCCGCCGGTCAGGACGGCCGGCCGCCGAACGCCCAGTTGTGCACCTCGACGTCTGCGTACCGATCCGGGGTCAGCACGGCAGCCGCCTCGCCCGGATCCGAGGCCCGCACCAGCGCCGCCGTGCCCAGCCAGGTCGCGCCGTCGTCGGAGAGCAGCGGGCCGTACGCGATCAGCTCGTCCCGGTCGCGCGGCGGGGAGATGTCGGCGGCGTCTCCAGCGCCGAGGCCCAGAACCAGATAGCGGTTACCACCCGTCCTGCCAGCGGGAAAGTCCCACATGGTGCGCCCCAGCATGTTGCGCCAGCGGCGCAGCAGCACATCCCGGTACACACCGGCCTGGTAGTTGGGCTCGTCGAAGGCGAAGGCCCGCGCGGCGGCAACATCGGGCAGGTCCAAGATGTGCACGCTGCCCGTGGGCGTGGCACCGTCGGCCGCGAAGGTCGGACCGCGCGCGATCATCTGAGCCGCGTACCGGTCCATGTACGACCAGTGCTCCGACAGCAACTCGTTGCGCAGCGCTGCGGAGCCAGGCCTGTCGCGGTGGTAGCAGAACATGTCCATGCTCAGATCCTGCCCGCCGCCCGCTGCCACGACGACATGGGTCGCGCCGGCGGTCCGGGCCTCCCGCAGGAAACGGTCGACAGCCGGGTCGCTAGGGCTTGCCGCCGTACAAGCTCGCCGCACCGACACGGAGACCAGGAAGACCAGGGTGAGCAGGAGGGCGAGGCGCTTCCCCCCCCTCGATCGTGGCGACGTCTTGGCCGGGGGTCAACTCCGTGAAGTTGCCCGACTCGTGCACGTTCGCCTTGCCGCTCATCCGAATCGCGGTCCGGGCTACGACCGTCACCTGCTCGTCGCGGGCAATCCAGAGGCGAAAAGGACGAATTTCGGACGGTGACAACCGCCTGCTCTCGGGCAGGGGATCCAACCCCGCATGGGTCGATTCGACGCGGTCCGAGTCGTCCGGGCGGTCGAGCTGGTCCAGTTGGTTGAGCAGCGTGTCGATCTCCTTGACGGCCGTGGACCTGCGGCCGTGCACGTGCCCCACATCGTCGAGCAGCCGCCGCAACTCCCGCCGGGCCTCGGTCACCTCGCCCACCTTGGCGGCGAGCATGGCGATGTGCGGCCGCAGGGCAAACAGCTCGGGCACCGCCGCCGGCAGCGCCCGCTGTTCCTCGGCCAGCACCGAGCGCAGCTCGGCCAGGGCCGCCGTACCCTCGCCCAGCTCGACCTGGCACACCGCCGCCTGCTGGCGAAAGTGCCAGATCAGTTCCTGGTCGGGCCTCGACAGCTGGTCGAATTGTCGGCGTAAATCCGCTGTTCCTCGCTTCGCGCGGTTCCGTCATTCGACCCAATGATCGACACGCTCCGCCCCTCGGGTGGCATATTTTTTTTGACCGGCGTCTCGGTGCCGAAGCAACGCCTTTATTTTGATCATCACCAATGGATTGACCTGCGTCTACAGCGGCATTCGGAGCCTTCCGCGCCGGTCCTGGGAAGCGCGCGTAGCGGAGGCGACGGACCGATAGCCACGTTGCCCGCACTGCGTCGACGGCCGACAGCGTCTACGCTTCAACTATCGCCAATCCTCAAGGAGGAGTATCGATGTTGGGAAGAAGATTCCGCGCCAGCTTGGCCGTGGTGCCGATCGCTGTCGCGACCACGGTGTTCGCTGTGGGCTCGCCGGCCAGCGCCGCCTGCAAAACCGACTGGTCCAACAAGGGTGCCGGAGGTAGAGGGCAATACACAGAAGAGGCCGCGCCGCTTCGTTCGGGCCCCGCCGAGGGCTGTTCTTCGGACAAGACGCTGCCCGCTTCGACGGCACTCATCTACCACTGCTTCGTCACCAACACGGCCGGCAACTCGTGGACGCACGTCAAGGTGCAGGGCCAGAACCTCTCGGGTTGGATCTGGGACAACCACCTGAAGGACAATGGCAGTCCGTACAAGTGCTAGGCCGCGTGTCGAAGCCGATATCAGGGTGTGAGCTGCCGACCTGAGATCGTTCGCGTCTCGGTTGGCGAGTGGTGACGAGGTCTCCGGTGAATGGTTCAGCGACCACGCAGAACCGCACACCGGAGACCTCGTTACGTGCTGACCTTCGGGAAACGGCGGCCGTCGCACGCAGCGACCCGTGGACGGCGTAACCCATCGAGGCGGCTGCGTCAGCCACCGCTGCCAGGCGGCCCCATGCCACACACCCGCGTACGACACGGGCCGGGATCTTCGCTACGCGGCGGCCCGGTGTACGTCGGGAATACGACCACGCGTGGGAATTGCACGGCGCTGCCCCTGTCGGGCGTGTCTTGTAATGCAACACCGAGAGAAGCGGCGAGCGGGTCCGACGACATGGGATCGACAGTGCCACGACGGCAGCTGGTGGCACTCCTACATCGACGCCATCCCCGACTGGTTCGAGATGTACGTCGGTTTGGAGGCCACCGCCTCCCGGCTGCGCGGCTACGACGAGTCGCTGATCCCGGGGCTGCTGCAGACGGAGGCATACGCCCGGGGCGTCCTCCAGCATCGAGACGATGTGAGCGAGGAGGAGTTGGAGCAGTTCATCAGCACGCCCTCACCTTTGCCCCGCCGCCTTGGCCAGCTTCGTCCGGGTCACCAAGACCCCACGCTGACGGCACACCCGCGCGCCGAAGGGCCTCCTGCGGGCAGGAGGCCCTTCGGCGCGTCGAACCCAGTGCGCCCCTGGCCGCACCGCTTCGCGAGCCGCAGATCCGAAAGACGCCGGCTTGACGTGCACCAAGGCCCCGGAAAGGCACCTGCGCTCGGCGTCGGATCGCGGTCGCTCGCGCTACCGGCGTCGAGGTGGCACCCGGGATTGCCCTTACCTCGACTCCGTGGCACGGCAACCGAGCAAAACTACGACGCGCCATGACGAAACCGACTTCGCTTGCCAAAAACGAGCAGATTTATCGCATCGAGGCGAACGCCCTGCCACCGCACTGCGCTCGCAGGCCCGCGCTGGGGAGCAGATTCGGCACCCGCAGTGTGATCGGCGCGGAGACCTTCAGGCAGCATCTCCGCCGACCGCGTCGTCCCGGTACGAGCACCCACCCAGGATGAATAGATCGACTAATTGCAAATCTTTACTCCCACCCGGATACTTGCTTCAGGGAATTCACTCCTACGAATGGATCACGGATGGTTCACCATCGCCTCAACCGTCGTGCCCTGCTGGCAGGATCCGCAGCGGCCCTCCTCGCGCTGGGCCTACTGGTCTCGCCTCCCGCCCAAGCAACGACCCAGTCAGGGAACGCCGCCTCGGACCTGCGGGTGTCATCGCTCACGGACTCGGCAACATCATCAGAGACCGTCCGGTCGAGTGACAACCCATCAGTCCAAATGACCGCACCGCCCGGCTCGACGAACAAGTTCGTGAACAACCAGTCCCCCCAGTGTCTCACAATTTACAACGCGCAGACTTCCCCGAGTTCGCCTATTGTCGACTGGCCCTGCGCACTCGGTGGAGACGAACAGTCCTGGCAGAGCAACGAGGGGACTCTCCAGAGCGTACTCAACCCCAAAATGTGCCTCGACGTCTTCGGAGGGCAGGCGCTGGCCGGGGCCAGCGCAACCATCGCTCCCTGCAGCAACGCCGACACCCAGCAATGGAAATTCGACGGCAAGTATCTGACCCTGCAATCAGTCACCAACTTGTGCCTCGGTGTCGCCAGCCCTGCGCCGGTCCAGGGAGGGCTCATCGTCATCGACACCTGCGCCGGTGCACCCGGACAGATCTGGAGTTATCTGAAGTGATCTGCCGTCCCGGAGGCTGCCGCCGGGCAGGCAACTGGAATGATCGGATCTCGTCCACCGGCACCGCCGATGTGGTCCGGGCCGCGAAGCCCGCGCACTGAGGCGCACCCCGAACGCGTGGCGCACCCGGCAGGTCTGCCGGGTGCGCCACCCGCGCAGCGGTCACGAACGGGATGAGTTCCCGCGCCACGTCATCCCGAGAAGCGGTGGCACCCCGGACACCGACACGGCGGCTGCCCGACGACCGCCCCCCTCGGAAGGAACGGCCGAAGCAGCCTCTCGACATCGGTAGCCGACGCAGGCCGATCGGCGGGATTCTTGGCGAGCAGGCAGAACACCAGGTGCGCCAGATCCTCGGGCACGTCCGGTCGATGATCCGAGAGGATGGGGATGGGCGCGTACCGGTGCTGCCGCAGCATGCCGACAGCGCTCGTCGCCTCGTACGGCGGACGGCCGGCAAGCATCTCGAACAGGATGCACCCGAGGGCGTAGAGGTCGGCGCCAGGGCCGACGGGACCGCCCGCGGCCTGCTCGGGCGCGATGTAGGCGGGCGTACCGAGCGTGCTTCCGGTCGCGGTCAGGCGGGACGCCTCGGCCGGGCCCAGCAGGGCGGCAATGCCGAAGTCGAGGACCTTCACCGTCCGACCCTCGGTGAGCATCAGGTTCTGCGGTTTGAGATCGCGGTGCACCAGGGACGCGGCGTGGGCGGTGGCCAGCACCGCACAGACCTGCACAGCGATCGAGGCAGCCTCTCCGACGTCGAGTATCTCCTGCTCGGCGATGCGGTCGGCGAGGGTGAGCCCTCGGACGAACTGCATCACGATGTAGAGGTCGTCACCGTATTCACCTAGGTCGTGCACTGCCGGCACGCCCGGGTGGTCGAGCCGGGCGACCACGCGCGCTTCCCGCTGGAAACGCCGGACCGCGACGTCCCGCTCATCCTCCGGGACCTCGGCCTGGCGGAGAAACTTGATCGCCACCTGGCGTTCGAGTCGCACGTCGTGGCCGGCCCAGACCTGTCCCATCCCGCCGCGTCCGATCGGATACGTCAATTCGTACCGGTCGCTGACGTGGTCTCCCGCCTGCACCTTGGGCCTCCCCTGGTCGCGCGCCGGCCCCGAACGCCCAGGGGGCCAGCACTCACGTTAGCTGCCGCTGGACGAGGCGGCCGGTGAGGAAAGGGCTGGGCATGCCGTGCCAGGACACCGCCAGCTCGTCGCGGGGACGGGTCGCGGCGACGAAGAGCAGCGACCTGTCCCGCTGGCGCTCGCGCTGGTAGCGCTTGGGATCGGTGTCCCGGTACCGGGCGATGAACTGCCGTGGCACCAGCCCGTCGCTCACCGCGGCGATGATCATTCGTTGGTACTCCAGGCCCTTGAAGCGGTGCATGGTGCCGACGTGGACGCCGTCGGGCCGTCTCGGGCCGTCCGGGCCGATCTCCACGGCCGGCAGCCCGGCGGCGGCGAGGTGGGCCATCACGTCCGCCGCGAGCTCATTGGTGGGTACGCAGACGGCCACCGAGCCATCGGTGGGATCGCCCCAGTCGCGCAGCCGCTCGGTGATCAGGTCGCGCTCCTGGGCCCACGTCGGCACCCCCCGGAACACCGGCCGGCCGCCGCGCAGCAGGGACCGGTAGCCGGCCAGGTCCTCCGCACCGCCGTCGAGGTCGTCGTACAGCTCGCCGGTCATGATCTCCAAGGCGGCGGCCAGGATTTCGCGCGTGGTGCGGTAGCTCAGCGTGAGCCGCGACGACCGCCCGCGGATGTTGATGCCGAGGCTGCCCAGCGTGACGTGGTTGTCGTAGATGCGCTGGTGGGTGTCGCCGGCGAGGAACATGTCGTCGGGGCCGGGTGCGACCATGGCTCGCAGCATCTTCCAGTGGGCGGCGCTGAGGTCCTGCGCCTCGTCGACGACGACGTGCCGGTAGCGGGGCCGGTGGAAACCGCCCGACGACTCGTCCGCGGCGGCGCCGTGTCCGGCGGTGCGGTCGATCTCCAGGCGGGCGGCGCGCTGGGCGACCTGCCGCCAGGTCCACATGCCCTGCCCCTCCAACCAGGTGGTGAACCGCTCGGTCAGCTGCCACACCTGGTCCCGTTCCAGCCGGGTCAGGTTGCGACCGCGGTTGGGGCGACGGGCCCGGAAGTAGTCCGTCCGGGAGCTGAGCACCTGTCCCAGGATCACCTGGGTCCACTCGGCGGCCAGGAACTCGGCGTCCCAGCCGGTCTCCCCGGTCTCGACGAGGAAGTCGGCCCACAGGTCGGGGACGCGATTGTCCTCTATCGTCCGCCGGCTGCCGCCCGCCTTCGCCTCGGTCACCACCCGGCTGGCCAGTCGGTCGATGTTGACGATGTCGACCCGCGACACCAACTCCTGCCCGCCGAGGGCCAGCAGCCGGGTCTTCAGGTCGGCGGCGAGGTTCCGGTTGAAGGTGGTCAGCAGGACGGGCTTGTCCGTCCCGGCGGGCAGCCGGCGCACGAGGTGCGCGACCCGGTGCAGGGCGACGATCGTCTTGCCCGTGCCCGGCCCACCGCCGACCCGGGCCGGCCCCTTGTACGACCGATCGACCAGCTTGCGCTGGGTCGGGTGGAGAAAGATCTGCCATCGCTCGAACGTCTCGCCGAGCATCGCCTGCAACGCTTCGTCGTCGGAGGTGACCTGGGTGGCTGGTCGTTGCACCGCAGCCAGGAAGTCCTCCGGGTCGACCGCTTCCTCGGCCCGAACCGGGTCGGTGACCTGCCGGAGCACCACCTCGTAGGGGGTGCCGTCGAAGAGGGCGAAGAGCACGTCGGTGGTGAGCTGCGGGGCCCGGTCGAGCAGTTCCAGCAGTTCGGCCTCGGCGGTGAGGCCGCGGATCTGCGCCAGCAGCGGCTCGGCGACGCCGAGTTCCAGCAACTGCGCGTCGGTGTATGCGGCGAAGAGCGGCCGGCGGGTCGCGTGGTCCGTCGCCGGCCCATGCGCGGTGGCGGCCGGTTGCGGCTCGGCTGCCGGTGGGAGGACCCGGCCGACGATGCTGTCGCCCACCGGCGCCAGGTCGATCACCTCGATGCCGCCGCTCACCCGGTTGACACGGTACGCGTACCGGGTCAGGTCGTCGTACACCTCGCTGCGGTGCTTCACCGCGACGAGCAGGTAGTCGCGGTCGGCGATGTGCAGCAGCAGCGCCCGGTAGTCCTTGCTGACCCGGGCGGACATCAGCCGCGCGTCGCCGTTGAGCGACTTCAGGTGGAGCCCGGGGTTCTCCGGGTTGTGCCGGAACTTGTGCATGAACTCGTAGACCGCGCCGATGTCGGCGCGGTTGAGCTTCATGACCTCCTTGTCGGCGCGGTCCAGCATCCGCAGCAGCGCCCCAGTGCTCATCGACGTCCTCCCCCGCTCGTCGCCCTGATCTGTGCCGCCAACTCCTCGACCGACCACTGGCGCGCGGTGCGCGCCTGCCAGCCCGCGTCGACGTATGCCTGGTCGCGGTCCTCGGTCTCGGGGTCGTCGGGCGGGCCGGCGAGCACGATCGCAATTCGCTGTTCGGGCCAGGCCAGCTCGGCCTGCCAGCCCTGGTCACCGAGTTCGTAGCCGACGACCGGCATGGGGACGTCCTGCCGCGCAAGCTGCTGCACCAGCAGTTCCAGGGCGCTGTCCTCCCGGTCGACGTAGGGCAGGATCTCCCGCCAGGGCGACGAATCGTCGACCGGCTCCGGCTCGACGGGTGCCGGGCGGGAGTCGACGCGGAGCCAGGTCGCGGTCTCCTCGTCCAGGGGCAGCGCGCGCTGGGCCAGGCCCAGCCCGGTGCCCTCGGTCACCGCCATCGACGCCGGATCGAACTCGTCCAACGCCGAGGCGGCGAGCTGGCCGGCGTCGCCGCCGCCGTGCGGCAGGAACTGCAGGATGTTCCCCCACGCCAGCCAGGCGGCCCACCGCTTGCGGTGCCCCGCGCCGGCCAGGGCCGCCGGCAGGTCGTCGATGACGGTGAGCGCCGACCAGGTGGGCAACGGCTTGCCACGTCCGTCGACGACGGCGGTCACCGGGCAGTCGGCGGCGTCCCGCGCACGGGCGATCATGATGTGGCGGGCTCCGGGGGCGGGCAGCGCTCGCCCGTGCAGCGCCGCCAGCAGCCGTTGCGGCACCCCGTCGGAGTCGGTGGTCGTCTTCGCCTCGGCCTGGTTGAGCAGGCCGCCGAGGGTCGCCTCGGCCCGTCGCTGCCACCGGGTCGGGTCCGGATCGGCGAGAAAGCGCAGCAGCTGCTCGACGGGATTGGTCCAGACGGTGTCCTCGAGCTCGTTCGGGTCGGCGCCGGGCAGGCAGTCACGGTACCGCTTGCGGGCGGCCTGCTTGCCGAGCCCGGCGTACGGGGTCCACCGGCCCTCGGTGTCGCTGTCGCCCCAGGTCTTGACGTCGTCCCAGGTGGCGGCGAAGACCAGGTAGCCGTGGGCGCGCAGCCGGGCCCGCTTCTCCGCGTCGTCGGCGAGCCGGTTGTGCTCGGTGGAGGCGTGGTATTTGAAGCCGTCGAGGTAGAGCACCACCTGCGGCGACGCCCCGTCGAGGCGGGTGAAGTGCACGTCGGGGCGGGTGCCGCGGATGGTGTTCTGCAGGCGCATCTGCCAGTGGGTGACGCTCTGCCCGCCGTCGCGGACGAACCGCAGGTCGGCGACGCGCGCGCCGTCGTGGTCGGTGCGCCGGTCGATGCGCAGCCCGGAGCCCGGCGTCTCGCCGAGGGCGAGCAGCTTGGTGAGGAAGCGCATCTCCAGCTCGCTCTCCACCTGGTGGATCAGCGAGATCTCGTCGGTGCGGACGTCGCGTTGGACGTCCCAGTTGTCGAGGAGTCGGTCGAGCATGCCGAGCGCCTCGTCGCGGCTCATCAGCGCGAACTCCTCGTTGCGCGCGTAGCGCAGCAGGCAGCGGTGGCACACCGCCTTGGCCTCGTGGCGGCACTCGCAGTCGGCGATGCGCTGCCGGGCCAGCTCCAGCACGCGCCGGAACTCCTCCGGCTCGGCCAGCCGGTGCAGGTAGCCGGTGCCCTGCGGCTGGGTGTCGTGGACGACGACGAAGTTGCGGGTGCCGTCGCTGTGCCCGTCGGGCATGGTGGCCGACACGACCTGCAGGTGCGCCGGGTCACCTCCGTACTGGGCGGCGATGCCGAGGCGCACGGCTGCGGCGAACGACACGAGCCGCTCCGCCACGACGGCGGTGGCCACCGGCACCAGGATGCGCAACGCCTCGGTCTCCAGCTCGTGGGCCAGGATCAGCTCCACGTGCGTGTCCGCTCCGGCCGGCGAGCGGCGGTACGGGCACCAGGGCAGGTGGTGCTCGGCGCCCGCCACGACGGTCGCCCCGGAGGCCTGCGCGGCAAGCTGCTGACTGACGGCGGGGGCGCCGTCGATGGTGGTGCCGCCGCACGACGTGCAGGTGTGGAACCGGTTGATCCGCACCTCCTCACCGGCGAACAGCTCGGCGGCCCGGTCGTAGCGCTGGGCGCCGAGGTTGAACCGGCGGATCACGGCGTGCCGGCTGTAGTCGACGCCAAAGGTGTCGTGCGCGTGCCGCCACGAAGAGTGGACCCGGTCCGGGTCGATGTCGACGGCCGTGGCGGTGGCGTAGAAGCGGCGGTCCCGGTCGTCGCTGTCGTCGCGGATCCGCGCGTCGTCGCGCTTGTCGCGGCTGCGCACCCGGGTCGGCCGGAGCACCTGGAACAGCCGCCCGTGGTCGGCGATGCCCTGGTCCTTGCAGCGCGGGCAGGCGCTGGTGTCCTCCTTCGCGAGGTGGGTGCGGACGTAGCCGCACTGGGCGCAGACCCGCCACTGCTCGTACGCGGGGCGGTCGACGGGGCCCACGTCGAGACCGGAGATCTCGTGCCGGTAGCCCCGCACGTAGTAGCTGTTGCCGGGGGCGATCTCGGTCAGCGCCTGTCGGGCGGGGCGGGCGTACTCCCGCAGTTCGCTGTGGTATCGACGATCGCTGTCGGCCTTGTCCTCCCAGGTCAGGGTGGCTTCGAGGTCGGTGCGGGAGTCGATGAGGGCGTAGTTGGGCAGCAGTCCGAACTCGACCAGGGTGCCGTGCGCGGGTGCGCCGCCGACCTCGCGCAGCCGGCGGCGGACCGCGCCCGCCTCGGCCTTGAGCATCCTCATCTCGCGGGCGTGGTCCGGGTCGCTGGGCACCAGCGTGCCGAGGGCGGCGGTGATCTCCCGCAGCCGGCGACGCAGGTCGTCCAGCCGCGCCTCCCAGACCTCGGCGGCCTCCTTGACCCGGTGCACGACGCCGTCGCCCGCGAAGTCCCGCAGCCGGTCGGCGGCGACCTGCTCGACCTTGTCGCCGAAGAGCGCGAGGAAGCCGGTCACCAGCCGCGCCCCGTCCCGCCGGCCGGCCTCGGCGAGGCCGGTGAGCCAGCCGGTCGGGCCGAAGAGCACGTGCGCGCGCCGGGGCATCGGCAGCACCCCGGCCAGCCGGCCCCGGGCGGCCAGGTCGATCAGGTGGGCCAGGTACTGCCGGCGCAGGATCTCCACGGCGGAGAGGAAGCAGCCGGGCGGCACGATCTGCCCGGCGATCATGTCCCGGGGGTCGGTGAGGTAGTAGCGGTCCCGTTCGGTGCGCCCGACCAGGGTCAGCACCAACGCGTTGCCGCTGCGCCGCCCGGCGCGGCCGGCCCGCTGGACGTAGTTGGCCGGTCCGTGCGGGAGCGAGGCCAGCACCACCGCCGAGAGCTCCCCGATGTCGATGCCCATCTCCAGGGTGGGCGTGCAGGAGAGCACGTTCGGGTCGGTGTACCGGGTGCCGTCGCGGAACTCCTTCTCCACGGTCTCCCGCTGGCGGCGGGTGAGCATGCCGGTGTGCTCGCCGGTCACCACGCGGAAGACCGGGCTGTCCAGGTACAGCCGCCGGTAGTAGTCGTCGGGGGCGGTGTCGTCGGTCACGGCGCGCAGGCTGCCCCGGCAGCGGTACTGCCGGCACGGTTGGCCGACCCAGTCGGCCACCCGGTCGGGGTGCTCGGTCTGCTGCCAGTGGCAGGTGTCGCAGCCGACGCCGGCGGTCACGGCGGCCGCGTCGTCGAGCCGGGTGACCCGCAGGTGACCGGGCATCAGCCCGTACACCGTGTTGCCGTCCTCGGTGTCGGCGGTGGCGACGACGTCGGCGGCGGCCAGCGCGGGCAGCAGCCGGGTGAGGTAGCCGGCGGCGTCGGAAAGGTCGAGGCCGAGGCAGCGCGCCGTCCAGTCCTGGTACCAGTTCCCGCGCGCGGTGATCGCGTCGAACTCGGAGCGGGACTTCGTCGTCGCGAGCAGGAACGCGGGCGCGGAGAGGCCCCGGGGGAAGGCCGGCATCCCGGCCGGTCGGCCGCCCCAGACCTGCCACCGGGTCCCGCCCCGCCGCAGGTACGGCCGGAGCCATTCGTGGTAGACGGCGCCCCGGATCCGCAGCCGCTCCAGCAGGCCGCGCAGGAAGGCCAGGTAGCGGGCGTCGTCCGGCGGGTCGGCGTCGAGCCGGCCGGGGCCGGTCAGGTGCACGTCCCGGCAGACGGCGGCGGCGCGGGCGGGGTCGTCGAGGGCGACCTCCACGGCGACGCTGCGGGTGAGCTCCAGGGTGCGGCCCTGCCGGGAACGCAGCCCGGTCTCCATGACGGTGGCGAAGACGAGCCGCTCGCTGATCAGCTCCCAGGTGTCCCGGCTGCCGGTGTGCTCCTTTCCGAGCAGGGCGTCGACGTCGTGCCGGTCGTGCAGGTCGGGCGGCACGACGGTGGCGAGGACCTCCGGCCGTGCCGCCGCCTCGACCATCCTGGCGACGAGATCGTCCAGCCCGACCGGTTCGCCCGGCCGCAGCCTGGTGGCCAGCAGGGAGCGCAGCGAGAAGGCGTACGACCGGTTGGCGACGAAGCCGGCGCGGTGCGCGGCGTCCTGGACGGAGTCGTTGAACAGCAGCGTCTTGCGTTCCGCCTCGTCCAGCTCACCGCCGGTGAAGAGCTGGGTGATGGCCACCGAGGCGAGGGTGGCCAGGCCGGCGCCGAGGTACCGGATGCCGTGGTCGAGCTGGCACGACGGGCAGCGGTCCTTCTCCGCCGCGTCGACACCGACGATGTCGCCGAGCACGATGAGCTCGTCGTCGCCTAGCTCCCGGTCACGGTGGGTGTCGAAGGGGCGCACCCGGCGGCCGTACTCCAGCACGAGCAGGCCGGCGGGGCGCCGCCGCACCTCGTCGTCGGTCGCGGCGATCAGCGCGCGGACGCGGCGCTTGTCCCGGCCGACGCTGGCCCGGTAGATCTTGTCCGGGTCGGTCTCCAGCTCGTGCTGGTCCTTCTCGGGCGACAGCGCCATCCAGCCGGAGCGCCCACAGTGCCGGCAGTAGACGGCCGGCAGCCGGGGGTGGCGGTTGTCGGCGACCACCGCGTCGGCGTCGGGCGCGTACGGGTCGAGCTCGCGGGGGGCCTCGCCGTACCAGCCGAAGGCGGCCCGGCGGGAGGTGCCGCGCAGCAGCCGGGAGACCGCGCGCACCCAGAGGTGGGTCTCGATGTTGAGCAGCGGCTGGTGCGGCTTCTCCGGGTTGCGGGCCACGGCGAGCAGGCCGACGAAGCGCGCGAGTGCCTTGGCGGTGATCTCGGGCCGCGTCTTCATCGCGCTGCCCCAGCCGGTGGCGTTCTTGCGGGGCAGCACCTCGATGACCTCTTCGAGGGTGCAGGGCCGGGCCTGCAACGAGTCGAGGACCGCCTTGGTGAGCGGATGCTGCCGCAGCAGCTCGCCGAGGCGGACGGGGTCATCCGCGCAGGGCTCGCCGAGCATCAGCTCGGCGAGCTGGGCCATCATCGCGGGGTCGCGGTCGTCGACGGCCGCGAGTTCCTCCGGGCTGGGCAGCGGCAGGCCGAAGTCCTGGTGGCGCACGAACTCGCCGGGTTCGTAGCGGTCCTCCCCCACCAGCGACCCGGCGTCGAAGGCGACGCCGAAGACCTGCTCGGCGACCTCGCGGATCGCGGTGCGCCCGTCCCGGCCGCCGCCCTCACCGAGGGTGGCGGAGGTGGCCACCGGGCAGATCGGCCCGAGCGGGCGGCCCTCCCTGGGGAGGTCCAGCGTGGCGGCGAGGCGGCGCAGCAGCATCGCCACGTCGGTGCCCTGCGCCCCGTCGTAGGTGTGGAACTCGTCGAGCACCACGTACGCGGGCTTGGCGTCCTCCCACAGCGGCAGGTCCTCGGCGCGTTGCAGCAGCAGGTCCAGCATCTTGTAGTTGGTGATGAGGATGTCGGGCGGGGTGCGGCGCATCTCCGAGCGCTTGGTGAACACGTGCGGGTACTCGATCTCCGTCACGTCACCGATGTACAGACCGGCCGTGATGCCGTGCAGCGCCGGGTCGGCGAGCATCTTGTCGATGCGCTTGGTCTGGTCGGTGGCCAGGGCGTTCATCGGGTAGAGCAGGATCGCCTTGATGCCGGCCTGCCCCCGCTGCCGCTGCCGGCGGCAGTGGTCCAGCACCGGGATCAGGAACGACTCGGTCTTGCCGGAGCCGGTGCCGGTGGTGATCAGGGTCGGCTCGGCCGCCTTGTCCTTCGTCGACAGCCGGGCGAACGCCGCCGCCTGGTGCCGCCAGGGGACGAAGTCGGCGGGCGCCCAGTCCAGGCCCGCCCGCCAGTCGCCGTCGGCCAGCCGGAAGGGGGTACGGATCCGCAGGTACGGCCCGCGGAAGATGCCCTGCTCGGGGTGGGAGAGGAAACCCTCCAGGCCCTGGCGTACGCCGTCCTCGGTCAGGCCGAAGGTGGTGGTGAGGTACTGGGTGAGGGCCCGGCGCAGGGTATCGGCGGCGATGGTCGGCCTCATGAGCGAATCACCCGGGGCATGTTACGTCAGCATCCACTGTGGCAAGAGTGCTCCTCAGTGGATCACGAGTCGGATTCGTGACATCCGGCCGTCGCGCGACGGTCAGCCGAGGGCAGGCCGCCGGTGAGGAGTTCAGGCTCGACCCACAACATGCATTGAGCAATGCCATTTGCATAACGGGTCACTCATCCAACATATCGCGGGATTCACGGGGCCTTCGTCGCAGCGTACTGCCGCTAGGAAATGGATGTCAGTGGCCTGACACAAGCGTTGACGCGCACCGCGAGCACTTGTTTGCATAATGTCGCACTTCGATCCGAGAGCTGCGACACGAAGACGGGGACCTGGCTCGGTGGAGAGATGCTCTCCGCGTACTTGAGGCGGCATGCGATGCCGGTGGGCGGGCGCCGCCCGCGCCTGCGGAGACGCATGGTCCTTGTTCGGATTCCGTCGCGATCATTCCGTATCGATGTCGCGTGCCGGCGAACGGCCGGAAACAACGATCAAGGAGGAAACGTGTTTCACCGTCATCTCCGCCGCCCAGGCACAGGGGTGGCCGCCATCGCGGTCACCCTCCTGACCGTCGCGGCGCCGCTGTCTGTACCCGCGTACGCCGCCCCGGAGGCGGGCCGGCAGGTCGCCGACGATGCCGTCCTCACGATCAAGACGACCGTCGGCATCCGAGGGGCCGACCTCGATCGGCTGCGCGCGCAGGGACAGCGATCGGCGGGTTCGCAGACGCCGGCCCCACCGGCCGAGCCCCAGCCCGCCGACCACGCCCCCCGCTACGACCAGCAGCAACGGGTGCCGGCGCTGTCGCTGCTCGACGCGCAGCAGGAGGCCAACCGGCAGATCGCGGCGCACCCGCAACCCGCGAGGCCCGCGTCCAAGGCGTCGATGGGCACCACGGCCGCCGCGCCGATCGGCGAACAGCCCGCCGCCGCCCGCGTCAAGGAATGTTTCGACGCGGGCGGCGCCGACCGCGGCATCGGACGTATCCACAACCGGTTCACCTACTGTGCCAAGATCAGGCTGACGGCCGAGTACTGGGAGATCGACAACAAGGGAATTCCGATCGAGAAGGAAGGCACCACGACGGCGAATTTGGAGGTCTTCACCCAGGGCGACGACAAGGACCGCAGAGTCCGGGTGTTCTCCAAGATCGAGGAGGACTCGGTCGACTACGACTGGGGATGGTTCGACAACCTCTTCGTCGCACCCAACGTGCCCCTGAGCCTGATCGGCCACTGCAGCGAGGAATTCGAGGTCTGCCACGCCAGCCGGGGTGCGGCGACGATGCCGTGGGCGACGTGGGACAACTACACCCGCTGGGTCTACTGGGACGTGTACAACCACGAGGTGGTGACCGAGGGCCGGGACAAGCTGTCGGTCAACCGCTGGTACGTCTCGGCCTACACGGACTCCAGTCAGTACCACACGATCCGGCCAGGCAACACCGCGCCGCGGCTGGTGCGCTGCGACTCGGCCACGTACTTCCAGAGGTTCGGCACCCGGTACCCGAAGGCGTGCATCTTCACGGAGACCATCCCGCACCTGACCTACGACCTGGTGTCGGACTACACCGACGTGTCGCTGCACATCTGGACAGCGCAGAACGACCCGAACAGCACCTATCCGATGCTGGCGCCGGACGGCGTTCCGTGGCCGCGCGACAAGAACATCCCGGGCAAGTTCTTCCCGGGGAACAACACCGCGCCGTCGCTGCACCGGATCACCCAGGAACTGCACCCGACGCTGGTGCAGGCGAACTCCGACCACAAGAACGGCGCCTGCTACGGCCTGCCGCCGTACGGGCACATGTATCAGCTGACCGGGCTGCCCGTGCCGCCCAATACCCCTGACGAGCAGTGCGACGAGTACCCGTTCGCCTCGACCCTGGAGGGCGCGGGGCATCCCGACCCGGAGCACCCCGACTTCAACTTCTCGGTCGACGCGGTCAAGCAACACGACAACAGCGTCGCCGGCGGAAAGCTGATCGCCTACTACGTCGACGATAGGATCCTGGCCTGGGACGCCGGCCTTGACCGGCCGTTCGAGGTCAACGACAAGTTCTACGTCAACATCCGAGGCTGACCAGCCCGGTGGGGCCTCGTGTCCGCGAGGCCCCACCGCCCGGAGGTAACCCGTGCCAGAACCGCTCAACCTCCACCAGACCCTCGGCGAGGGGTGGTGCATCACCGTCGCTGCGCTGCGTGCCGAAGAGACGCTTCACCGCATGGGGGTGGCCGAGCCCCGCGACATACCCGACGCGGTACGGCTGGTTGCCGATCGGCTCTCCACGCGGCGGCCGGGTGACCGGTCGGTGCTGCTGCTGGCGAAACAGGTCACCGCGCGGTGGACGATGGCCCTTGAGCTGGAGGCGACGACCGGCTGGGTCGGCCTGGACCACGCCGTGCTCTCCCGGCTCTCCGCCGCCGGCGGCGCCGCCTGCTCCGTCATGTCCGACCCGAACCAGGTCAACGCGACGTTCGCCGTGGACGGGCAGGTCAACGCGACGCTCGACCTGATCAGCGGCAGAGTCTGGGGTACGCCACCCGAGCCCGTCGTCGCCACGTTCGGCGCCGGCGGACCTCGTTCCCGCACCGATCTGACCTTCTCACAACGCGCCGCCGCAGTGCTGGAGGCGATGACCGGCGCACCGGTCGACGCCGCCCTATTCTTCGAAGACCCCTGGAAGGGCGGGCTCACCGGCAACCCGTGATGCCCACGGCACTGCGCAGGGCAGGCACGGCGCCTTGCGATCGTCGGGGACCGCGAGAGCGGCGGGCAGGCGGAAGGCCGCCGGTGCGGCTGCGGCGGCCACCGCCGCCGGGCAGTCGGCGCGGCAGGTGTACCACTCCGGATCTGCGCTATGCACCTCGTGCGCCTCCGGCTGCCGCCGAGTGGCGTTGATATTCCATACGGCGAACCTATCGATCTTCGCCGCCCGCCACCTCGACCGATCCACTACGGACCGTCGCTCGGACGGGGATGACTGGACGACAAGCAGCAATGATCCCCCGCGCGTCGAGAACTCGCCCACGCGTGGGAATTGCACGGTGATGGCTCTTGTCGGGGGCTTCTTGTAGGGTCGGGAGACACCTTCGAATCGAATGGCCGCCCACTCCCCCACTCATTCCAGGGCACCATTCCGATGTTTCACCGACGCCAAAGAGGATGTAACAAAACGCAACACCGGAGAGGAGCGGGAAGCGGATGACCGAAGACCTGGGATCGACAGTCCCCCGACGGCAGCTCGGGCGAACGCTGCGGGACCTGCGCACCGAGGCACGGATCACGATCGACGGCGCGGCGGAGGCGCTGTACTGCAGCCGGCAGAAGGTCTGGCGCATCGAAAGCGGCCTCGGCTCCGTGCGCCCGGTCGACGTGCAGGGCATGTGCGAGCTGTACGGTGCGAAGCGCGAGTTGACCAAGGCCCTCACCGCCCTGGCGGCCGAGACCAAGGCCAAGGGCTGGTGGCACTCCTACGGCCTCGCCATCCCAGACTGGTTCGAGATGTACGTCGGGCTGGAAGCCGCCGCGCATCAGCTTCGTGAGTACGAGAACACCCTGGTCCCTGGGCTGCTACAGACCCGCGACTACGCGCTCGCCGTGTACCAGCACCGAGCCGACACGACGGACGAGGAGCGAGCACGCTTGGTCGAGGTGCGGCTGCAACGCCAGGCCATCCTGGAGCGACGGCTGCCTCGGGCACCCAGACTCGAGGTCATCCTTGCCGAAGCAGCCCTGCTCCGCACGGTCGGCGAGCCTGCGACGATGGCCGACCAGCTCCGTCGACTCCTGGCCGCCGACGAGATGCCCAACGTCTCCATCCGAATACTTCCGCTGACCGCGAAGATGCATCGCGGCGCAGAGGCAGGCGCATTCGTCATCCTCGACTTCCCGCTGGGCAACCGGGCCACGCCCGAGCCACCCGTGATCTACAGCGAGTCGTGGACCGGTGCGCTCTATCTGGATCGGCCGGAGGAGTACGCCGCCTACGAGCAGGTGTGGGCAAGCCTCGATGATCTCGCCCTTGATGAGGCACAATCAAGGAACCTCATCAACAAGATCATTACGGAGGTCCACCATGGCTGAGTTGACCGGGGCACAGTGGCGCAAGAGCAGCCGCAGCGGCAGCAACGGCGGCAACTGCGTGGAGGTTGCCAACAACCTTCCCGGCCTGGTCGCCGTACGCGACAGCAAGGACCCGGCCGGGCCCGCCCTCACCTTCTCCCCCACCTCCTGGACCAGCTTCGTCCGGTCTACCAAGCCCACGCACTGAGCCGTGCGGCCGACGGGAGCGCAGCCGGCATGCTCGCCGGGTGCACTGGTGGCGAGAGAGGCGTCAGCCGAGATCTTCCACTCGGCATCGGTCAGGTCAGACGGGTACCGCCGCACTCGCGACCAATACCCGCCTACCGACCGGACCCGGCTCATCGATCGGACCCGCTGTGCGACACGCCCGATCAGCACACATCCCAAACGCGCTCTGAAAATGGAATCAGGCAGGCTGTCCCCAGCACTCGCGGTGGGAGTTGATGGCCGGTGGGTAGACAGCTGGCGGAGCCCGGCAGTGACAGATCAAGGACATTCCCGCTCGGCGCTTCCGTGGGGATGCATCCGTCATTCATGCTGGAGGGCGTGCCTAAAAGACGCCTGACCGCCTTCGCACTCTGCCTATTGATCATCGTTTCGCTGGTAATGATCTTCAGCGGAAGCCTCGATGGCGCTGCAGCCTGGGCCAATATCATCGCGTTGCCGGTAGCGATGATCGGCGTGGCCTTAACGATTGGAAGCGCCAGCAAGTCAGCGTCCTCGTCAGGCGCTCAAGATCGGGACACCCCGAGCAGCCCGGCGAAGCCGGACAGAGATAGCCCCATCGTCAACCAGTTCGGGTTTGGTGGGGAACGTCAGGCCAACGTCGCGGGTAACTACTTCGAGCGAGGCCGTGGCGATTGCGAGAGCAGGTGAGGGTGGTAGACAAGCAAATTGGCTTTGGCGGGGAACGTCAGGCCAACGTCAAGGGGGACTACTACGAAGGGCCTGTTTATAACAACATACGCAACCATTTCGGAGTCGAGCCTGATGCCGGAAGAAGCGAATCTGAGGCTGAGGCGACGGAGTTTAGCTCGGGCCATGGGACCGCAGCAGCCGCAGGCGGCGGTGGCTTGGGCGTGGTCGTCGTCCTTGCCGTCCTGGGCTACTTCATCTTCGGCGGAGATGAGCCGTTCCCAGCGATATCGGATCCCTGGCCAGCTGAGGTGAAGCAGGAGGCCGTAATCGCGGCTGCCAGTGGCTGGCTCGAGAGGTGCGCGACGTCGACGTCCGCGACTCCCGCCAACTGCCCGCAATCCATCACCGAAACATCAAATGTCTCCAAGCTCCGTTGGGTCTTCTACGGTAATCCACTCGAAGCTCCGGTCATCCACTACACCGAGGCGGAAAGCCGCTTTGACATGCTGGGGACCATCATCGTGACGGCGGACTACACCGCCTCGAAAGAGGTGCGTCGCGTCGTGACGCCAGCGAAATATTGGGCCAAAATAAAGTGGGTGGACGGAAAGCTTGACGTCCAAAACATTAAGGAGCATTCGGCAATAGGTGACCCCAAGGTGGTTAAAGAAGATCCCAAGATGCCATGGGAACCTGCGGCGGCGAAGCTGAGCGACGCGTTCACACGGTGCGCACGCGGCGCGAAGTCGGCTATGCCCGCGGGATGTCCGGAGTGGAGTCCACCGCCGGGCGCCGAGAAGATTAAATGGTCCTTCACGGGCGATCCCATTCTAACTGCTCGCGCTACCTTCGACCAGCAGTTCGGGATTTACCGCGTCAAGGGCACATACGAATTGTCGGTGCGCTACAAGTGGATGGGGTCTGCTAAAACTGACAATCGGAATGCCACTTATGAAGCGTTGATCGCGTCGACCGCCGCAGGGCCAGTCGTCCTTCAGATCAAGGACACGGCCACGCCCTAGCTAGGGGTAGGGATGGTATGCGGCTATGACTGCGATCAAGCCGCGCCGATCGAATCCTGTAACCGCTTATGGAAAACGGCGTGCGCCCGCCGATACCCACTCTCCCGATCCGCCTTGCAGAATGGAGGGGCATAGCCCTCCGGTGCGGAATTGTGCTCCGGATCGTCCAAGTGAATCCGAAGTTGTTCGTAATGACTTTTTTCTTGGCCAAATCCGAAGGAGTTGTGATTAGCGGCAACCTTTCTCCCACGCGCATCATGCCATATGCCCGATTCATAATCTGACATGATCGAATAACGAGATCGGTATATACTTACAAGCTGCTCAGCATCGAGGCCAATCCAAACCGCAACAATCGCATCGATCTCCACGAGTGCCGCCCATCGCTCAAGTTCAGACCTCAGCGGCACCCCGGCCGCCCATTCATTATCACGGATAGATAAATTGCGGACTCCGCGCCAATTAACGGCCCACTCTTCCCGCCCAAAACTCTCAGAGTAAGCGCTACGCCATAGAGGTGAATAAGCTGCCGTCTGACAGTTGAGGCGCAGGGCGCGCAGCGCCAACGCATCAGCAAGGGGATGCGTCGGTTCAGGGAGAGGCATTGCAAGAGCTTCCGCGACCTGGAGATCACTTCTGCGCGTTATCCTTAACAAATAATCTAAACAGATCGACGCCCAGAAACCCGCACAAAGGACAGTCTTTCGATCATCCGAAAAGGCGAGGGACTGGACAGAATGAACGTGAGTTGGGCCAGGCGGAATAATCGCAGCAAAAAGGCTTCGTTCACTATCGAACGCGATCAGCCTACGCCAAGCAAGACGAAAGAACTCAGTATGCGGCTTCCCATTCCAGCGGTCGTGGGCGTCCCTGTAACGGCCCTCATCACAAGCGCGCACATAGTTCGTTCTCGGCACCGCCTTAAGTTCCAGATCCCCCAGGTCCCAGCCAACCCAGTCCCGATTCGTCCGGCAAGGCACTTTCGGCTGTTTGTGGAAGGCGGTAGCAACACCTAAATGAGGGCCCTGGATCACCACATCCTCCCAGTCACCGGCTTGGGCAGTCGCCCACCTAACCAACCCATCACGCTTGCCCTTCCCCTCATCGAAACCGATAGTGATGGAGGGGCGATCATGCATGACCCTTAATCTGAATCGCGCCAGCGAAGAAATAATCGGCGATTCCGCTTGAGTCACCGGATACAGCAGACGCGCCTGTCGGACAGGTATTGCGGTATCGCTTGAAAGGCCTTGCCATTCCGCCAGCAGTTCTTCATCCACAACCACGAGGCGCGCACGGTGAGGGCGGATATCCCACGCGCCTGCATGCTTAATTCCTGGCTCCTCACCTTTGCCATCGTGAACAAGCGAGCCTGTTAGCGTCGAAGCGTCGAACAACCAACTGATGTGAGTAAAGT
The DNA here is from genome assembly GCF_049841815.1 of Micromonospora sp. DT233. Classification (NCBI taxonomy): domain Bacteria; kingdom Bacillati; phylum Actinomycetota; class Actinomycetes; order Micromonosporales; family Micromonosporaceae; genus Micromonospora; species Micromonospora sp. DT233. The sequence continues at coordinate 25,751 of NZ_JBNCLB010000016.1, forward strand.
TAACGGTTTGCGGCTTCCCATAAATGTTGATCGCAAACTCAGTGTTCGCGTGAACTTCATCGAATATTCCGCGCCGGTTATGGAAGTGGGCATGGAATCTCAAGTGCTCGTACGCAGCAGCCCGGAGATTGCCCTCTCTCGTCCCACTGAAATGCGAGTCGGGATGCAAAAGGCCGCTAACGCCAGCTGGAGCAATATTTCCCCACGAGCGGACCATAAAAGCCCTGTACAGATCAGGCTTCGTGCCGACCATAAGAACATAAGAAGAGGGCGTTCCGAAAGTTGATGAAGTGGCCGCGTAAGCAGCAAGTTCCCCAACGAATGAACGGAGCCCATCCTCGGTAGCAAGCTGAGCCTGCTTACGCCTCCTCCAATCGCTAACGTCCGGCTTTTCTACCATCCCGAACCACGGATCTCGATCAGCCAACAGATCACCTTCGTGCCATTGCGGCCTAACCCAAGGAGGATTGCCCACTTGGAGGTCAAACCCACCTCGAATGAAGGCTTGCGCGAAGGTCAGTTCCCAGTGGAAGAAGCCCTGCTGGTTGGCGATCTGGTCGGCGGCCAGGAGCCAGGGGAACCGGTCCGAGAGCATCCATGGCGAGTCGACGCCGATCACCCCGTCGAGCTTCTGCTCGAAGTCGCTCATCGCGCTCAGGCTCGTCAACTCGCGCCCGTAGAACCGCTCCGTGGCCTCGTCCGCGTCGCTGCGCCCGATCAGCGCCTCCGCGAACGCAAGCCAGTCGTCCAGGTTCGTCAACGGGACCTGTTGGCGCAACTGCTCCGCCACCGTCACCCGCCGCGTCCCCCCGACCGGCTTCGTCGGCAGCTTCGCCTGCTGCGCCTGCACGTTGCCGTAGAGGTCCGCGACCTCGTAGACCACCGGCTCCTCGTCCGCCGGCACCTCGCTGACGTGCGACACCTGGACGGGCGCGGCCGGGTACGCGGGGTCGGAGCCGTCGAGCAGCCCCACCTTGTCCAGCGGCCAGAACCACAGCGCGCACCACACGTCCATCAGCGTCTTCAGCCGCCAGTACGGGGTCCCGGGCGCGGTCAGGTCGGCGAGGATCTGCTCCCGGGCCACCGCCCCGCTCACCTCGGGCAGGTCGTCCGCACCCCAGACCTTGATGTCGCGGCGGATCTCCCGCTCGGAGATGGCGAGGCGCTGCTGCACCAGCCCCCACAGGAACTCGACCCGCCCGGCGAGCGCCTGCAACCGCTGGACCTGCGAGTTCTTCCCCTTCGCGGACGGCGTGCGCTTCATCGCCGTACGCCAGGCCTTGAGCTTGGCGGTCTCGGCCGGGGCCAGCTCGCGGGCCTCCTTCTCCCCCGCGACCGCTCCCCAGCCGTCGGCGGGGAGCAGGAAGTGGTGGATGGTGCCGGCCTCGATCGGCCCGTCCCGAAACGGCTTCTCGGCCGGGGCGGTGGCCAGCCACGACTTGTCGGCGAGCTGCGCCGGGGTGTACGTCTTGCGCCCGCAGCCGATCAGGGAGTTGCCGCGTTGCAGGTGCAGGCCGAACCAGGGGGCCTGCAGGCCGGCGTGCATGACGTTGAGCCAGAGCGACACCTCGGCCAGCTCGACGGCGGTGCGGTTGAGGTCGACGCCGTAGCAGTTGTGCAGGGCGATGTATGCCTTCACCCGCTGTAGTTCGAGGTGGTAGTCCTCCGGGTCGAGGGTGACCTCCAGTTCGGCCTGGCGGCGGCGCAGGTACTCGGCGGCGACCTGGTTGATGGCCTCGTTGAGGAACGCGCCGGAGCCCAGCGCCGGCTCGCAGATCGTCCAGTCCAGCAGCTCACGGGCTGCGGTGGTGGCGCCATCCTGGTCCAGGCGGTACTTCAGGGCCAACTGGACGGTGACCTCGGTCAACGACTGCGGGGTGTAGTAGGAGGCGCTGGTCTGCCGGTCCCGGCCGGCGAGCCGGTAGACGAACTGCCCGGCCTCATAGCTGACCCGGCTGCGCACGCCCGTGTAGGCGTTCTCCCGGTAGACGAAGACGCCGTCGTCGTACTCGTCGGCCTTGGAGGCGGGGATCATCCACGAGCCGTCCTTCGGGTCGCCGTTCTTGGCCACCTCGTAGAGCCGCTCGGTGGCGACGAAGCCGGTGTACGACATCAGGCCCTCGTAGACCGCGCCGAGCTGGTTGATGCCGAGCTGGGCGTACGAGATGAAGCCGCCGCGCCGCTTCCGGCCGCCCTTGGTGAGCATCAGCCGGCGCAGCACCTCGTAGAGGGTCTTGTTGCGCAACCGGGTGTCGATCTTCGGGCCGTCCGGGTCGTCGGGGTCGCTGCCCGGCACGGCGATGAGCCGGCCGATGAGGCTGGTCCGCTCCGGCAGGAAGAGATCCGAGCGCATCGGCTCGAAGCGCAGGCCGACGTCCTCGCTGGCCTTGTCGTCGATCTCCGCGCCGCCGCGCGGGCGGTGCCCCTCGTTGACCATGCGGAAGAGCAGGTCCAACGACTCGTACAGGTGGGTGCCGTCCTCGGCGGACGGGGCGAGGCGGCGGGAGACGAGGTCGCCGATGCGGGCGAGGCTGTAGCCCTCGAGGTACTGGCCGTCGTTGACCGGGAGCACGCCCAGCTCGGGGCGGGCCTCGGCATAGAGCAGGAACAGGATGCGGTAGAGGTAGCGCAGCGCCTCCCGGCCCAGCTCCCGGGCCAGCTCGTCGAGGTCCATCACCTGCTGCGGCTGGTGACCGGCGGCGCGGATGCGGTCGAGGACCTCGTTGGCAATCAGCTCCACGGAGACCTTCAGGCCCTCGCGGAGCTCGCTGGAGACGCCGACGGCGTGCTGGCGGGAGCCGGCGACCAGCTCGGCGAGGGGTTCGGTGCCGCCCTCGGCGGGCGGGCGCAGCGAGTCGGCGCCGAAGAGGGCCGCGACGACGTCGTACTCCCGGTCGTCGTTGCGGGCGTAGAGGATGTCGAGGCTGACGGCCAAGTAACGGCCCTCCCCCCAGGCGGCCCGGTCGGCGAGGGTGACCACGCCGCCGCTGAGGACCAGCACGTACCGCAGCTTGGGGTGGTCGGCGGCGAGCAGCCAGGAGGCGAGCTTCGCGCCCGTGGCGATGGTCTCGTTGCCGGGCAGCGCCACCGGGTCGAGCAGCGCGCCCGCGCCGTCGGGGTCCTGGGCGGCCTCGGTGTCGACGGCCCAGCCGCAGTCCAGGGCGACGATGCCGTGGGCGGCGTCCAGCTCGACATGGGCGACGTTGACCTGGTGCTCGTGCCCGGCCCGCTCGACGGTGATCGTCTGCGGTCGCGGGTCGAAGCCGAGGGCCCGGAGCAGGTCCTGGTGCAGCTTGCGCAGCCGCTCCGGGTCGAAGAACTCGTCGTCGGCCAGCTCGGTCTTCGCGTCGAAGTAGGGGCGGCGTTGGCCGCGCAGCCCGGTGCGGGGGGTGCCCTGCCCGGCCTTCTCCCGCTCGGCCCACTGCTTGGCCAGCCCGCCCTTGACGGCGGTGGGGAGGATCTCGGCGAGGTAGTGCGCGGAGAGGTACTCGCCGCGGTTGGTCAGCGACTCGTTGCTCATCGGGTTGCACTCTCCGTGGAAGGGACGAGGACGGCGAGGACCCGCAGCAGCGGATCGCCGGCGGTTTCCAACCTGTCGAGCAGGTCGCGCTGCTCCTGGACGGTGGCGTCGACCTGCTGGCGACGCTTCTCGCGGTGCGCGCCGGGCAGCTCGTCGAGGACGCTGGCCTGCTGGAAGACGGCCAGCTTCTCGCGGTGGCGGCGCAGCGGCTCGGCGTTGACCGCATCCCACTCGGCGCGCTTGCCCGCCAAATGGTCGCGGGCCACGGCGACGGCCTCCGGGAGCAGGGCCCGCAGCGCGTCGGTGGCGATCGGCTCGGCGCGGTTGACCATGTCCGGGCCGACCCGGGCCTCGCGCAGCAGCTCGTCCATGGGGCGGATCGTCGGCCGCTCGGGCAGGCCGGTCACCGCCATCCACTGGACCACGGTGGGCTGACCGAGGCGGTTGGCGTAGACGCCCTGGATGAGGAAGGCCGGGGCGGGCACGTCGGCGGTCAGCACCGGGGCCTGCTGGCGGCCGAGCCGGATCAGCACCTTGTCGACCAGCCAGTCGACCATCGGGTGCACGTCGCTGAGGAAGGCGATCTCCGGCCACGTCGGGGTCTTGCTCTGCCGCGCCTGGTCGAGCTTGCGCTGGGCGAGCGCCCGGTCGAAGGTGACCTTCAGCCGCAGCTCCTCGCCCTCGCGGTGGGCGCGCAGATAGGAGCGGGGCAGGTCGGTGAGGCGGTGCACCAGGTCGCCGGGGGCGAGGAACGTCAGCAGCTCGTCCTCGCGGCGCAGGTCGATGTGGTCCTCGGGCCGGTCGTCGTAGATCTCGTGCAGGGCGGCGTCGACGAAGTCGCGGGTGGAGTCGAAGAGCTTCGGCACCCGGGCGCGGGGCACGTCGGCGCTCACGGGGGCGGTGCCGACCTCGGCGAAGAGGTCGGCCATCACGTCGATCTCGGCTTCGACCGTCTCGTAGGACTCCTCCACCGTCCGGTTCGCGAACAGGTCGCGGATCAGCCGTTCCGTCTCGGCCTTGTCGTCGTAGAGGCCGGTGGCGGCCGCGACGCTGCCGAGGGTCCGGTGGGCGACCTCCTCCTTGTCGAGGAGCTTCTGCGAGATCGTGCGGTCGTCCTTGGCGTCCTCGCGGGCGGAGGCGAGGATGAGCGCCCGGAACTGCGGCTGGTGCTTCTGCCCGTACCGGTCGATGCGGCCGTTGCGCTGCTCGATGCGGATGAGGCTCCACGGGATGTCGTAGTGGATCAGGTGGTGGCACTGCTGGTGCAGGTTGACACCCTCGGAGGCCACGTCGCCGGTGAAGAGCAGCCGCACGTCGCTGCCGGCCAGCTCGAACTCCTGGAGGATCTTCTGCTCGTCGGAGTCGGCCACGCCGCCGTGCAGCACCCGCACGGCGCTCGGCCGGAGGCCGAGCAGGCCGGGCACGACCTCGGCGAGCCATTTGATCGTCGACACCCGCTCGGAGAAGACCACCGCCCGGGTGTCGCTGCCCCGGCCGACGCCGATGGCCCTGAGCTCCTCGACCAGCCGGTTGAGCTTGCTGGAATCGCGGTCGGTCATCGCCGAGGTCAGCTCCGCGAGCCGGTCCAGCGCCATCAGCTCGGTGCCGGTGGCCTTCCTGCGCCGGTTGGTCACCGTCTCGTGCAGCGCGCGGTGGGAGGAGAGAAACGATTTCAACAGGGTGTACGGGAAGAGCCGGTGCTGGCCCGTGATCGCCTCGTCGCTCCACTTGCCGGCCAACCACACGTCGGTCAGCTCGTCGAAGATCCGCTCCTCGGCGTCGCCGGCCGCGCAGTGCACCGCCTGCGAGGGGCCCCGGTCGGCCCACCGGTCGCCGATCTGGTCGCGCACCTCCGGGCTGATCTTCGTGCGCCGCAGGTAGAGGTGGGCGATGTCGGCGGCCTGGTAGTCCTTCTCGTTGGCGATGGCCGCCGGGTCGAGCAGCGAGATGAGCTGGGCGAAGGACTGCTTGTCGCCGTTGTGCGGGGTGGCGCTGGCCAGCAGCAGCGCGTCGGTCTGCTTGGCGAGCCGGCGGGCCAGCGTGTTGCGGTGGGTGCCCTTGTTGATGAGGTTGTGCGACTCGTCGATGACGACGGCGTCCCAGGTGGTGGCGTCGAGGTGGTGACCGAACTGGCCTTCGTCCTTGAGGGTGTCGACCGAGATGATGGCCCGCTTGAAGTGGGTGAACGGGTTGCGCCCGGCCGGGATCTCCTGCTGGATGCGCTGGATGCCCGTCGAGTCGAGCCGCACCAGCGGGATGGCGAAGCGGGTCCACAGTTCCCGTTGGAACTGCTCCAGCACCTGCTGGGGCGACACGACGAGGATGCGGTCGCCCCGGCCCCGGCGGATCAGCTCGGCGAGGATCAGCCCGACCTCCAGGGTCTTGCCGAGGCCGACCACGTCGGCGAGCAGGATCCGGGGGCGTAGGCCGGACAGGGCCAGCTCGACGGGGCGCTGCTGGTAGGTCAGCGGGTCCAGCAGGAACCGGTCGACCAGGGCCAGCCCCCGCTCGGTGCGGGGCAGCGGGGTGCGCCGCAGCACGGCCTCCAGGAAGAGGCGGCTCTGCCGGAACCGCGACGAGGTGTCCTGGACGAGGTCCGTCTCCTCGGGCACCAGCGGGGTGATCGTCTCCAGGCCGGTGAAGAAGGTGGCCTCGACGTCCTGCACGAACTCGGAGACGCCGACGGCCTTGATCATGGTGCCGTCGGCGGTGCCGGTCCGCACGCCGCGGACCAGCCATTCCTCGTCCCGGACGACGATGCGGGAACCCGGGGCGAAGGTCGCGGCCTGGGGGGTGGTCATCGGTGGAGCCTTCCTACAGGGTCGAACGGCGGGCGTACTGGCGGCGCATCTTGTCGACCAGCCAGCGCACGTCGACGGGGGGCGGGGCGGGCCGCTCGGGGGCGGCCTCCGTGGTGGCGGCACCCGACGCCGGGGGTTCCTCGGCCACGGGGGTGGTGTCCTCCGGGTCGCGGCGGGGGTCCTCCAGGTGCGCCGGCACCGGCAGCTCCGCGTCGGCGTCGTAGGTGAGGGCGGCGACCTCCCGGCGCAGGTCCGGAACGCTCCGGCCGCTGCTGGCGGTGGCGACCGCGAGCAGCCGGGTGCGGACGGCGTCGAGCCGGGGCCGGGCGGTGGGGTCGAAGGCGAGCATCGCCCCGAGCAGCTGCACCAGCTCGGCGGGCACGCCGGAGAGGTCGGGCAGGTCGCCCGGCTCGCTGATCCGCAGCAGCAGATGCCACGAGTTGGTCGGCGGGTAGAGCCCGTGCCCGGTGAGGGCGAAGACCAGGGTTGCCGCCAGACCGTAGATGTCCACCGCGGCGGTCAGCTCCCGCTCGCCGCGCACCTGCTCGGGCGACATGTAGGCGGGCGTGCCGACCAGCTCGCCGGGGGCGGTCAGGTAGTCGCTGCGGTCGATGAGCAGCGCCAGGCCGAAGTCGATGAGCTTCGGGCCGTCCGGGCCGAGGATGATGTTCTGCGGCTTGAGGTCGCGGTGCAGGAGCCCCACCTGGTGCACCTTGGCCAGGCCGTCGGCCAGCATCGCGCCGGCCATCGCGGCCATGGGCAGCGACAACGGCCCCCGCGCGTCGACGTGCTGACGCAGGGTGGCACCGGCGACGTACTCGACGGCGAGCCAGGCCGGATCGGCGTAGGGGTCGGCGTCCTCGAACCGGGCGATGCGGGAGCCGAAGACCAGCTTGAGGCTCTCGACCTCGGCGGCGAACCGCTCCCGCACGGTCGGTTCCTCGATCAGGTGTTGCCTGATCACCTTCAGGGCAACCCGGTCGGCCGTCGGTGACACCGCGAAGAAAACCTCGCCCATGCCCCCCGAACCGAGTGGTCTGACCAGTTCATAGCCGCCGATCGTGCCCAGCGCCATTCGTCTCCCCCACGCTGACACCCCACCGTCCCGCCGGCGTGTCGTCGCTCCACATCCGACCGACGCATGACCGTACAACGTGGTCGGAGGGGGAGCCATCGGCTCCCCGGTCAGCCGTGCCGCTGCGGCGGGTCACCGTCGGAGCGCAGGCCGCCGCTGGCCAGCCCGTCGGCGGTGAGCTGCACCAGCTCCGCGCCCAGCTCCGCGGCCTGTCGGATTGCCGACTCGAAGGCGGCCAGCCGCCGGAACGCCTCCCCCTGGGCCCGCTGCCGGTCCAGCGGCAGCCGGCGCACCAGCGCCCGCCGGATGTCGAAGCGCAGCGTCCCCGACAGGCTCGACGCCTGCCGGCCGTTGGCGGAGGTGCGCAGCTGCCCGGCGAGGAACCACGGGTCGAGCGCGGCCGGGTTGACCCGCAGCAGGTAGAGGTTGCGCCCCAGCAGCGCCCCCGGCGCGGTGACCACCCGGGGGGTGAGCTGCCGGGCGATCATCGGCACCACCACGTCGCCGACGGCGAGCGGGATGTGCTGGCCGAGCTTGCCGTCGTCGCGGCCGGAGGGTTCCTCGCCGTGCAGCACGTCCGGCACGGTCAGCACGGGCGGGCCGTCGGCTGCGGTGCCGGGCTGTTCCGGGCCGGTGGCCTTGACCGGGCCGATCAGGTGCAGCGCGCCGGTGCGGGCCAGCTCGCCGACGGTGAGGGCGGGCTCCGGGGGGCCGTCGGCGGCGGCGACCGCCGGGGGGATCAGCGCCGACAGCTCGCCGACGAGAGCGGCGAGGCGCTCGCGGGTGCGTACCAGGTGCTCGCCGGTGGCCTCGGCCGCGACGGTGGGTTGGCGGCGCGCGGGGGTCAGGTCGATGTCGTCGTCGAGCAGCTCGATGACGGGGACCGCGCGGGCGAAGCCGGGCTCCTCCAGCTCGGCGTCGTCTGCGGCGGCGAAGGCCCGCCAGACGGCGAGGACCCGCGCGGGCAGCTCGGCCGGGTCGGTGGCGGCGGCGTCGACCAGCAGCGTCCGCGCCGGTGGGGGCGCGTCGACGGCGGCGCGGCGCAGCACCCACAGGTGCAGCGGTACGCCGTGCGCCGCGCCCACGCCCGGCGGGAGCGCCACGACGGCGCGCAGGTGGCCGCGGCGCAGCAGCTCGCCGCGGATGCGGCGGCCGGAGCGGCGGCCCGCGACGGTGGGCGGCATCAGCAGCACGGCATGCGCGCCGACGCGCAGGTGGGCCAGGGCGTGCTGGGCCCAGGCCAGCTCGGGCTCGCCCCGGGGGGTGGTGCCGACGATCCACCGGGGGTCGTGGCCGAGCTCGTCGTCGCCCCAGTTGCTGACGCCGAAGGGCGGGTGGCAGACGACGGCGTCGACCGTGTCGCCGTCGAAGGCGTCGGCGCGCAGCGAGTCGCCGGGGCGGACCTGCCCGGGGACGTCGCGCAGGGCGAGCCAGAGGCCGGCGAGGGTGGCCAGGTCGGGGTCGAGTTCCTGCCCGTACGCGGTGGTGCAGCCGGCGCGGACGGCGGCCCGCAGGATGGCGCCGGTGCCGGCGGCCGGGTCGAGCACGGTGCCGCCGCCGACGCCGGCCAGGGCGACCATGAGTTCGGCCAGGTCGTCGGGGGTGCTGGCGGGGCGGCCCGCGCCGTGGGCGGCGAAGCGCTGCCAGAGCTCGTCGAACGCGCCCTGTGGGCTCCGGTCGTCGGCGAGGGCGTCGAGGTCGGGCAGCAGGGGGGCGAGGCGCGGGTCGGCGGGTGGGCGGCGGGGCCGGTCGTCGCGGCGGCGGGCCAGCAGCAGGGCGCCGACGGCGGCGAGGCCGGCGGCGGGTGTGTCGCCACCGGCGAGGAGCTGACGCCAGATCCGGTCGGCGGTGGAGAGCTCGCCGAGCTTGCCCTGGGCGCGTAGCCACGTCTCGACCTGGGCCAGGTCGAACTCGGGGCTGGTGGCGCTGCCGCCCACGGGGGTGGGGAAGTCGGCGTGGCGCTTGCGCCAGTTGCTGACGGCGGCGCGGCCGACCCCGGCGAGCCGGGCGATGTCCGCCGCCGTGACGGTCACTGTTTCCTGCATCCTCGAAGTGTGGCACACCCGTCAAGCATCACTACTGTTGACACGATTCACAGTCAGTGCTTTCATTGACATCGCCGCCGCGAGGAAGCGAAAACGGGGCGGCGCTTCCCCCTCCCACCCCCGGTCGTCAGGAGTCGCCATGCGCCCCGATGAGTTCCTGCCAGCCCTGACCCTGCTCCCGGCCGACCTGCGCGACCGGGCCGCCGCCCTGCGCCGCTACACCCGCTCCGCCCGGTGCGCCGGGTGCGTCCAGATCGGCGACGCCGTCGGCTACGCCCTCACCGCCGCCCGCTACGACGAGCCGGCCGCCGCCGGGCACCTGCTCGACACCGCCGAGCGGCTCGCCGCCGCGCACCGCTGCCACCCGGCGACGATCGCGCCAGGAAACACCCGCGGCGGCCGGGGCCTGGTGGCCCGCTGGGCGCGACCGGCCGCGCCCCCGGTCGCCGCGACCGACGCGAGCTGGAAGGGCAGCTGCGGCGGCATCGGGTACGTCGTCAGCGACGGCCGGTACGGCCTGCGCGGCCGGGGCGTGGGCCGGCTCGACCCCACCGGCCCCTCCCAGGTGCTGGTCAACGAGCTGCGCGCCGTGGAGTACCTGCTGACCGCGTACGACGACGAACCGCCCACCGGGCTGACCGTGCTGCTGGACAGCCTCGGCGCCCTGCGCTACCTGCACCGCTGGCAGGCCGGCGACACCGAGGTCATGCCCGCCGGATACCGCCTGCGGCAGCGCCGCTGGGCCGACCGGCCCACCCTGGTCCGGCTCGCCGAGCGGGTGGCCGCCCGGCCCGACCTGACCTTCACCCACGTCAAGGCGCACAGCGGCCACGCCCTCAACGAGGCCGCCGACGCCCTGTCGCACATGGCCCGGCGACGGCGCGAGGAGTCCTTCGACGTCAACCCCCGCGCGCATTCGCTGGTCGACGCGTTCCTGTCGACCTGGCATGCCACCGTCCACATCTGACACCCATCCCCGACTGGAGAAGATCATGACCCACGCCACCCAGCCCACCGCGTCCGTGCTCGACCCGATCCGCGACCGGTCGGCCGCCGCCGAAACCCCCGCCGCGATCGGCCCCGGCCCGACCTACATCGGCCCCGGCCCGACCTTCCACGGCGGCCCCGGCGCGAGCCTGCGCATCGGCCCCGGCCCCACGTACATCGGCCCCGGCCCCACCTTCCACGGCGGCCCCGGCGCGAGCCTGCGCATCGGCCCCGGCCCCACCTTCGCCCCTGGTCGTCGGGGGGACCGGCGCCGGGCAGGCTCTGCCCGCCGCCGGCAGCCGGCCCTCGGTCGGCTGCGCGCCCCTCGCGCCCCGCGCCCCGGCCCCGCTCGCCGAGGCCCCGCAGCGGCCACCCGGCCGGGTGGGACGGTGGGCGGGGTGGGGTGACCGGTGGCGGTCGGTGGCGGTAACGTGGCGCGGCATCACGCTCGGCGCAGGCTCGTCCCGCCGGCGGCATCCCGCAGGCACGGAGGTCGACCCATGTCCACTGCTGGTGATTCGTACGCAGCCCGGGGAGACGCGGCCCATCGGCCGAGCTTCGAGCAGACGCTGCGCGGCTACGACAAGCGGCAGGTCGACCGGTACGTCGAGCAGGTCGAGGCCGGCGCGGCCGCCCTGGCGTCGGAACGGGACCGGGCCCAGCACCAGCTACGCAACCTCAGCGTCCAGGTCCAGCAGCTCCAGGTGGAGGTGACCGAGCTGCGGCAGCGCCCGGCGCAGGTGGACCGGGCGTCCTTTCGGGACCTGGGGCCGGTGGTGGACCAGATCCTCGCGCTGGCCGAGAAGCAGGCCGGGCTGATCGCCGAGAGCGCCGCGCAACAGGCCGGGGAGTTGCAGGCCGAGGCCGAACGGATCCTGACCGAGGCGCGCGAGCAGGCCGCCCAGGCGCGGCACGACCTGGAGGCCGAGCTCTCCGGCCGCCGCGCCGAGCAGGAGCAGGTGTACGAGGAGCGGCGCGCCGCCGCCGAGGCGCAGCTCGCCGACATCCAGGAGCTGGTGGAGCAGCTACGGGTCGACGGCGAGGCCGCGCACGAGCACGCCCAGCAGGAGGCGAAGCGGATCAACGAGCTGACCGCCCAGCAGGTCGAGCAGGCGCGGGCGGCGGCCGAGGCGCTGACCAAGGCCGCCCGTACCCAGATCCAGCAGGAGGTGCAGGCGGCGCGCACGCAGAGCCAGCAGGAGCTGGCCCAGTGGCGGGTCAACGTGGAGCGGGAGATCAACGAGCGGCGGGCGGCGGCGGAGCAGGAGCTGGCCGAGCACCGGGCGGCCGTCGAGCGGGAGGTCGCCGGCCAGCTCACCGCCGCCGAGGAGAAGATCGCCACGCTGATCGCCGAGGCGCAGCAGTACTCCACCGAGGTTCGCAAGCGCGCCGACGAGCAGGCCACCGCGCATCAGGAGCAGCTCGCCGCCGTGCAGCAGGAGGTCGGCACCCAGCGGCAGGCGCTGGCCCAGTTGCACGCCGAGCTGGAGGCCGCCCAGCAGCAGCTCAACCACGTACGCCAGGAGGGTGCCGCGGTCGACCACCAGGTCAACCAGTTGCAGCACCGCCTCGGCGAGCTGCGGCAGGAGTTGGCCGCCGAGACCACCCGGCTGGACGAGGCACGCCGCTCGGCGGAGTCGGTCGAGCGGCACGCCAAGGACGTCCGGGCCCGGGTGCAGCGGGAGGCGAAGCGGGTGGCGGACCTGGCCGCCGCCGCCGTGATGGCCGCCGCCGCCGGGGGCGGCGAGACCGCCGAGTACCCGACGGTGCGGTCCCGCCCGGAGCCGGAGCGGCCCGCCGAGACGACCGGCGGACACGCCGCGCCCGAGGTGCCCGCGAACGCCTGACCCGCGGAGTCAGTGGGCGTCACTCCTCGGGCCAGCGCCTCGGCTAGCGGGCAGGCACCAGGTCGACCAGCCCTGAATCGACCTGACGCAGCTCCTTGATGCCCTCCCGCGCCTCCGGCCGCGGGGGCGGGAGGCCGCCACCCGCGAGCGGGGTGACGGCCTCCCTCGGCGTACGCGGTCAGCAGCCGCCGCAGCTGTAGAAGAGGATGTCCCAGTGGTTGCCCTCCCGGGTGTAGAGGTTGCCGGAGCCGGCGCGGTACTGGTAGCCGAAGCCGGAGATGTACCCGACGTAGGTGTAGGCCGCCGAGACGTAGTTCTGGATGCAGGTGCTCATGGCGATGTCCAGCTTGTAGCCGTTCCAGTGGCTGTAGGTGCCGCCGGAGTGGCCGGTTTCGGTGCCGCCGGTGACGGTGACCGCGCAGCCGCTGGCCCGCTTGAAGGTGATGATGCCGTCGATCGTGGCCTGCCGGACGCCCTCCAGCGACGTGCAGGTGGCGACGTTGCGGTCGCTGCAGTTGCCGCTGGAGTAGCGGGCGATGCCGGCGGCGGCCAGTTGCGAGGCGGCGCTGGAGTGGCTGACCGCCAGGGCGGGGCCGGCGAGGCCGAGGGTGAGGCCGAGGGCGGCGAGCGAGGCGACGAGCAGGGTCGCCGCTCGGCGGCGCAGGCTGGGGCGGTTCGTGGACATGGTTCTCCTGGTCACCTGAGGGTCAATTTCCTACGGTCTCCGGGGACGCGCTCGCAGAATTTCTACCAGACATCGACATATATGACTAGATGCTGGTGACCTTGCCCCTCCGGTACGACGCCATCGGCGATCAACGTGTCGGTACGGGCTGCTACGGTCGCGCCGCCGCTGCACCAGTCGAGTCGGAGGTTGGCGTGTTCCTCGAACATCTGTCGTCGTTCGCCGGGTTGCCCGTGCTCCCCTTCACCCCCGGGATGACCCTGCCCGACGACCCGTCGGCCGTCGCCTGGCGGCTGGAGGTGGAGTCCGAGGCCGGGTCGAAGGAGTTCGGATTTCTGCTGGCGGCGATGCGCGCCGAGGTGCCCGCCGACGCCGTGCGGGCCGTGGTCGTCGGCGAGTGGGGCTCGTCCTACGAGTACGCGCTGCCGGTCGGGCTGCTGATCGACGCGGCAAAGGAGTGGACCTCCCTGCGGGCGCTCTTCCTCGCCGACCTGACCTACGAGCAGTCTGAGGTCTCCTGGCTGACCCACGGCGACATCACCGGGCTGCTCGCGGTCTACCCGGAGCTGGAGACGCTCTGGGTGCGCGGGGGCAACGAGCTGCGCCTCGACCCGGTGCGGCACACCGGGCTGCGGGAGCTGGTCTTCCAGAGCGGCGGGCTGCCCGCGTCGGTGGTCCGCGCGGTCGGCGAGTCCGACCTGCCGGCCCTGGAGCGCCTGGAGCTGTGGCTCGGCCGCTCCGACTACGGCGGCGACGCCGGGATCGACGACCTCGCCGGGGTGCTGGCCGGCACCCGGCTGCCGGCGCTGCGCCACCTCGCCGTGAGCAACGCCGAGGGTGCCGACCGGATCGCCGAGGCGGTCGCCGCCGCCCCCGTGGTGCCCCGGCTGGAGGTCCTCGACCTCTCCAAGGGGGCGTTCACCGACGCCGGGGCGGCGGCGCTGCTCGACGGGCAGCCGCTGACCCACCTGCGCCGCCTCGACCTGCACCACCACTTCCTCAGCGAGCCCGCCCAGCAGCGGCTCACCGCCACCCTGCCCGGCGTGGAGATCGACCTGTCGGACCCGCAGCAGCCCGACGTCCACGACGGCCGCGAGTACCGCTTCACCGCGGTCGGAGAGTGAGCAGACCATGAGCGACGATCTCGACACCGACTTCTTCGACGGCCGCACCGTCGTCGAGGTCCCCGAAGACGGCCCACTGCCCGACGTGGACGGCCCCGTCGCCTGGAAGATCAGGGCATTCGACGACGACCTGGACATGGATCGAGGGTTCTCCCCCGCGTTCCGCGATGCCTTCGAGCGCTTCGTCGACCTGGCCGGCGACTCCGTCGAGGCCCTGGTCATCGGCTCCTGGGGTTACGCGGGGACCAACTACGCCCCGATCGCCCAGCTCTGCGCGGCCGCGCCGCGCCTGCCGAACCTGACGGCCCTCTTCCTCGGCGACATCGGCAGCGAGGAGTGCGAGATCTCCTGGATGAAGGTCGGTGACGTCAGCCCGCTGCTGGCCGCCTACCCCGCCCTTGAGGAGCTGCGGGTGCGCGGCGGGGAGGTCTTCCGGTTCTCCCCCGTGCGCCATGAGCGGCTGCGCCGGCTGGAGGTGCAGAGCGGCGGGCTCTCCGCAGAGTTCGTCCGGGCGGTGCTCGACTCCGAGCTGCCGGCCCTGGAGGAGCTGGAGCTCTGGCTCGGCAACGACGGCTACGGCGGCGACAGCACCGTGGCGGACCTGGCCCCCCTGCTGGCCGGGGAGCGCTTCCCCGCCCTGCGCCGGCTCGGGCTGCGCAACGCCGAGATCGCCGACGACATCGCCGAGGCCCTCGCCACCGCGCCGGTGGTGCGGCGGTTGACGGCGCTGGACCTGTCGCTGGGCACCCTCGGCGACCGGGGCGCGCTCGCGCTGATCGACGGGCAGCCGCTGACCCACCTGTCCAAGCTGGACCTGCACCACCACTACATCGGCGACGAGACCGCCGATGCCGTGCGGGCGGCCCTGCCCGGGGTGCAGGTCGACCTGGACGACCTGCAGGACGACGAGGACGAGGAAGAGGACGGCAGCATCTACCGCTACACGGCGGTGGGCGAGTGACATGCGGCTGACCGTCGTCGGCAACCCCGACAACCGCCGCGTCGGCCTGTTCACCCGGGCCGTGCTCGCCGCCGGGCTGCCCCGGCCGGCGGTGCTGCCCTGGGCCGACGTGCTCACCGGGGCGGCACCGCCGCCGGCCGGCGCGCTGGTGCGCGTCGACTCCCCCGGCGAGGACCCGGAGGTGGAGCGGCTGCTGCGGCGGGCGGCCACCCCGGCCCGGCACGGCGAGCTGATCGGCCTCGCCGAGACGTACGCGGGGCTGGTCGACGGGCTGGGCCGGGTCGCGGCCGGCGGCGCGGAGCTGCTCAACGACCCGGCCGACGTCGCGGCGCTCTGCGACAAGCGGCGCTGCCACGCGCTGCTGCGCGCCGCCGGGGTGCCGGTGCCGGGGGCACTGCCCCCGATCGACGGGTACGCGAGCCTGCGGGCGGCGATGGCGGCGGCCGGCTGGGCGCGGGTCTTCGTCAAGCCCGCGCACGGCTCCTCGGCCGCCGGGGTGATCGCCCTGGCGACCGCCCCCGGTCGGGTGCGGGCGGTCACCCCGATCGAGGTGACCGGCGACGGGCTCTACAACTCGCTGCGGGTGCGGCGGTACGACGACGAGGCGACCGTCGCCGCGATCGTCGACCGGATCGCCCCGCACGGGCTGCACGTGGAGCGCTGGCTACCCAAGGCGGGGCTCGGCGACCGGGTCGTGGACCTGCGGGTGGTGGTGGTCGCCGGCCGTCCCACCCACGCGGTGGTGCGCGCCTCCCGGGGGCCGCTGACGAACCTGCACCTGGGCAACGCGCGCGGTGACCTGGCGGCGGTGCGGGCCGCCGCCGGGCCGGCGGCGTGGGCGGCGGCGATGGAGAGCTGCGAGCGGGCGGCGGCGTGCTTCCCGCGCAGCCTGCACGTCGGCGTCGACCTGATGTTCCTGCTGGGGTGGCGGCGGCACGCGGTGGCGGAGGTCAACGCGTTCGGGGACCTGCTGCCCGGGGTGCTGGTCGACGGCCGGGACACCTACGCCGAGCAGGTGCGGGCGCTGACCGACGGCCGGTGGGCCGCGTGGCGCGCCACCGCCGGGCGGGAGGTGGCGGCGTGCGGAGCCTGATCGGCGGGCACGACATCTGCCTGGTCACCCTGGACACGCTGCGCTGGGACGTGGCCGACGCGCTGGCCGCCGCCGGGCGCACCCCCCGGCTGGCGCGGGTGCTGCCCGGCGGCCGGTGGGAGCGCCGGCACTCCCCCGCCAGCTTCACCTACGCCGCGCACCACGCCTTCTTCGCCGGTTTCCTGCCCACCCCGGTCACCCCCGGCCGGCACGAGCGGCTCTACGCGGCGGCGTTCCCCGGCAGCGAGACCGCCGGCGACGACACCTGGGTCTTCGACGCGGCGGACCTGCCGACCGCCCTGGCCGGGGCGGGCTACCACACGCTCTGCCTGGGCGGGGTGGGGTTCTTCAACCGGCGCAGCCCGCTCGGCGCGGTCCTGCCCGGTCTCTTCGCCGAGGCGCACTGGGAGCCGGCGTTCGGGGTCACCTCGCCAGCCTGCCTGGACGCCCAACTCGACCGGCTGGCCGAGACCCTGCCCCGGGTGCCGGCGGCGCGGCCGCTGTTCACGTTCCTCAACGTGGCGGCGCTGCACCAGCCCAACCGGCACTACCTGCCCGGCGCCGAGCACGACGACCTGGCCAGCCACGCCGCCGCCCTGGAATACGTCGACTCCCGCGTCGACCGGCTCTTCGACCTGCTCACCGGGCGGGGGCGGCCGGTGTTGACGATCATGTGCTCCGACCACGGCACGGCGTACGGGGAGGACGGTCACACCGGCCACCGCATCGGCCACGACGTGGTGTGGACGGTGCCGTACGCCCACTTCATTCTGCAACCGGGAGAACGGTGACCAGCACCGACACGGGCCTCGACGGCTCGCCGTACCAGCAGTACCTGTACGCGTACCCGCACAAGACGTCGTACCGGGCGCTGCGGCCCCGGCCGGCGCTGCACGACGTCTGGCGGGCGCAGCCGCGCGACGCGCTCTTCCTCTACGTGCACGTGCCGTTCTGCGAGATGCGCTGCGGGTTCTGCAACCTGTTCACCCGCTCAGGCGCCCCCGCCGAGCAGGTCACCGCCTATCTGGGGCAGCTGCGCCGGCAGGCCGGGCGGGTCGCCGACGCGCTCGGCGACGACGCCGGGTTCGCCCGGACGGCGTTCGGCGGGGGCACCCCCACCTATTTGACCGCCGACGAGCTGACCGAGCTCTTCGACATCGCCACGACCACGCTGGGCGCGCGGCTGCCCGGCGTACCGCTGTCGGTGGAGACCTCGCCGGCCACCGCCACGCCCGACCGGCTCGCGGTGCTCGCCGCGCACGGCACCACGCGGGTGAGCATCGGGGTGCAGAGCTTCCTCGACGCCGAGGCCCGCGCCGCCGGCCGGCCGCAGCGCCGCGCGGAGGTGGAGACGGCCCTCGGCGCGATCCGCGACGCGGCGATCCCGGTGCTCAACGTGGACCTGATCTACGGCATCGACGGACAGACCGCGCAGACCTGGCGGGCGAGCCTGGACGCGGCGCTGGCCTGGCGGCCGGAGGAGCTGTACCTCTACCCGCTCTACGTGCGGCCGCTGACCGGGCTGGGTCGGCGGGCGCACGGCCGGGCCGACTGGGACGCCCACCGCCTCGCCCTGTACGCGCAGGCGGTGGAGACCCTGGGCGCGGCCGGGTACCGGCAGGAGTCGATGCGGCAGTTCCGCCGGGCCGACGTGCCGACGCCGGACGGGCCGGACTACTGCTGCCAGGACGACGGGATGGTGGGGCTGGGCTGCGGGGCGCGCTCGTACACGACCGCCCTGCACTACTCGTTCGACTACGCGGTCAGCGTGACGCAGGTCCGGGCGGTGCTCGAGGACTACCTGGCCCGCCCGGCCGACGACTTCCGCTTCGCCGAGTTCGGGTTCCACCTCGACGACGCCGAGCAGCGCCGCCGTTGGCTGCTCAAGTCGCTGCTGCGCGCCGAGGGCGTGGACCCGGTCGCGTACGCGGCCCGCTTCGGCGGCCCGCCCGGGGCGGACTTCCCGGAGCTGGGGCGGCTGGTCGACCGGGGCTGGGCCGCCGACGGCGGGCTGCGGCTCACCCCGGCCGGGCTGGCCCGCTCGGACGCGATCGGCCCGTGGCTGACCTCCGCGCGGGTGCACCGGGCGATGACCGGGTACGTGCCCCGGTGAGTGCCGTGCCCGTCGAGCTGAGCGCCGCCCCCGGTGCGCCGGGTCCCGCGCCCGCCGGCCGGGCCTGCGCCGCGCCGGCCCCCGCCGTGCCAGCCTCCGCCGTGCCAGCCTCCGCCGTGCCAGCTTCCGCCGTGCCGGCTTCCACCGTGCCCGAGCTGGCGGTCCTCTACCGGGGGCCGCTGGCCTCCTGCAACTACGACTGTCCCTACTGCCCGTTCGCCAAGCGGCGCGACCCGCCGGAGCTGCTGGCCGCCGACCGGGCGGCGCTGACCCGGTTCACCGACTGGGTGACCGCCACCGCCGACACCCGGCTGTCGGTGCTGTTCACCCCGTGGGGCGAGGGGCTGACCCGGCGCTGGTACCGCGAGGCGCTGGTGTCGCTGTCGCACCTGCCGCACGTCGCGCGGGTGGTCATCCAGACCAACCTGGCCGCCCGGGTGGAGTGGCTGGCCGACGCCGACCCGACCCGGGCGGCGCTCTGGACGACGTACCACCCGGGGCAGGTCGCCCGGGAGCGGTTCCTGGCCCGCTGCGCCCGGCTGGTGGAGCTGGGGGTGCGCTTCTCGGTGGGGGTGGTCGGCCTGCCGGAGCACCTGGCCGAGGCGCGGGCACTGCGCGCCGCGCTGCCACCCGAGGTCTACCTCTGGGTCAACGCCGCCGAGGGCCGCCGCTACACCGCCGCCGAGGAGGCGACCTGGACGGCGCTGGACCCGCTCTTCGGCTACAGCGTGCGCCCGCACCCGTCGCTGGGCCGGCCCTGCCACGCCGGGGAGACGGCGATCTCCGTGCGCGGCGACGGCACGGTGCGCCGCTGCCACTTCGTCGACACCCCGATCGGCAACCTGTACGACGGGTCGTGGCGGGCCGCGCTGCGCCCCCGGGCCTGCGTCAACGCGACCTGCGACTGCCACATCGGGTACGTGCACCTCAAGCCGCTCGGGCTGCGCGACGTCTTCGCCGGTGGGCTGCTGGAACGCGTCCCGGCCGCCTGGCCGGAGGGTTGAGCGGGCCGGCTGGACGGGCCGCCTGGCCGCCCGGCTGAGCGGGCCGGCCGGGCAGCCCGGGTCTGCGCCGTCGAGGTGGGACGCCGGGTGGCCTCAGGCCGGCTCGTGGGTCGTGGTGTGGGCGAGGATGATCTCGGCCAGTCGCGGGGCGACCGCCTCCGACAGGGCGTGGCCCAGCCCGGGGACGGTGACCAGCCGGGCGTTGCCCAGCAGCCCCGCCAGGTGCCGTGCGGAGGCGGTGCCGGCGGCCGGGTCGGCCGGGGAGTCGACCACGACGGCGGGGGTGTCGACCGCCGCCAGCTCGGCGGCCCGGTCGAGGCCGTCCTGACTGGCCATGGCGTGCGCGGCGGGGTTGTCGTGCCGGCCCGCGTGCGCGATGATCCGCTCCTCCCGGCGGCGGAACTCCTGCGGGTCGTACGGCAGCTCGCCGCCGTTGAGGATGCGCCAGTGCTCGACCCGCCAGTCGAGCTCCGCGGCTTGGTCCCGGGGCTCGAACATCGTCTCCCAGTACTGCAGCAGGGCCGGGTCGATGCCGGGCAGGTCGGCGGGGACCCCCTCCATGGGGGTGGTGCCGATGAAGGTCGCCGTCGCCACCCGCTCGGGGTGGTCGAGCAGCAGCAACTGCGTCAGCATGCCGCCCAGGGACATGCCGACGACGTGGGCGCGGGTGACGCCCAGCGCGTCGAGGACCCGCACCGCGTCGGCGGCCAGCTCGGTCAGCGCGTACGGCTGCTCGGCGAAGGACCAGCTCGACCGGCCGGTGTCGCGGTGGTCGTAGCGGATCACCCGGTGCCGCCGGCCCAGCGCCTCCAGCAGCGCGTCGGGCCAGGTCAGGCCGGAGGCGTTCGCCCCCATCACCAGCAGCAGCGCCGAGCCGGCCGGGTCGCCGCACTCCTCGACCCAGAGCCGTACGCCGGGGGCGACCTCGATCTCGTGTTCCATGCGCCCCACGCTTGCCCATGATCGTCGCGCCGTCCACCGAATATCCCACCCCGCGCCGGGCGCGCGTCGGCGCGCCACCACCGAACCACCGCGAAGCGGCTTAACGGCCGCGCGACAGGGCAAACCCGTACCGAAGCTCTAGCAGTACCAGCACCGGAAACCGTCTTCGTCGCGAAAGAAGGATCCCCACCATGCGTGGAGTTGTCTTGCACGCCCCCGGCGACATCCGGGTCGAGGACCGCCCGGACCCGCGGATCGAACACCCGACCGACGCGATCATCCGCGTCGTCGCCGCCTGTGTCTGCGGCTCGGACCTGTGGCCGTACCGGGGCATCACCCCGGTCGACGGGCCGGCGCCGATGGGCCACGAGTACGTCGGCGTGGTCGAGGAGGTCGGTGCCGACGTGACCACCGTCAGGCCGGGCCAGTTCGTCGTCGGCTCGTTCTTCGCCTCCGACAACACCTGCGAGATCTGCCGGGCCGGCTACCAGTCGCGCTGCGTGCGCGCCGAGCCGATCGGAGCCCTCGGCACCCAGGCGCAGTACGCGCGGATCCCGCTGGCCGACGGCACCCTGGTCGCCACCCCCGACAGCCCCGCCGACGACCTCGTCCCGAGCCTGCTGGCCGCCTCCGACGTGCTGGGCACCGGCTGGTTCGGTGCCGTCGCCGCCGAGGCCGGCCCCGGCAAGACGGTCGTGGTCGTCGGCGACGGCGCGGTCGGCCTGCACGCCGTGCTCGCCGCCACGCGGCTGGGCGCCGACCGCGTCATCGCCATGAGCCGCCACGCCGACCGGCAGAAACTGGCCCTCGAGTACGGGGCGACCGACATCGTCGCCGAACGCGGCGACGACGGCGTCGCGAAGATCAAGGAGCTGACCAACGGGCTCGGCGCGCACTCGGTCGTCGAGGCCGTCGGCACCCAGGAGTCGATGATGCAGGCCATCCGCGCCACCCGCCCCGGCGGGCACGTCGGCTACGTCGGCGTCACCCACGACGTCCAACTCCCCGGCGGTGAGCTCTTCTTCGCCGAGGTGCACCTGCACGGCGGCCCCGCCCCCGTACGCCGGTTCCTGCCCGAGTTGATCGACCTGATCCTCGCCCGGGAGATCGACCCCGGCAAGGTCTTCGACCTCACCCTGCCCCTCGACCGGGCCGCTGAGGGCTACCGGGCGATGGACGAGCGCCGCGCCATCAAGGCGCTCCTGCGTCCGTGATCGTGGGCCCGCATGCCGCCTACGCAGGTGGCGTGCGGGCCACCACCGACAACGCCCGTCCCTCTCCCCCGCCGGGCCGCTGAGCCAGCCTCGCCTACCGACGCAGGCCGCCAACGCGTGTCGGAAAACGCCCCTGCGCCGAGGTCGGATGTCGGATTCCGGCCGGTGGGCGGGTGCTGGCTGGCTCGTCGGCCCCGACCCGACGGATCGTGGGAGGTCGGCCGTCGACCGGGCCGGCTCGGCGTGATTCGAGAGGACTTTCGTGAACGTGTCCAGTGGGGCAGTGACGACGCGCGGGCGAGGGGCCACCATCGCGCTGGCGTGCGCGGGGGTCTTCGTCGCGTACCTGCCGGTGGTCACCGTCTCGGTGAGCCTGCCGGCGATCCAGCGGGCGTTGGGCGCCACCACCGCGCAGCTGTCGTGGGTCTCCGACGCCTTCGTGCTGCCGGTGGCCGCGCTGATCCTCACCGCCGGGGTCTTCTCCGACGTGCACGGCCGCAAGAAGGTCTACCAGGTGGGGCTGGCGCTCTGCGCCGCCGGCGCGCTGGTGGCGTTGTGCGCCCGTTCGGTGCAGATGCTCTGGGCCGGACAGGCCCTGGCCGGCGCGGGAGCCGCCGCGCTGCTGCCGGTGACGTTGGCGTTGATCAGTCACGCGGTGCCCGACCACCGGGAGCGCGGCAAGTACATCGGGCTCTGGACGACCGCCATGATGGCGGCCATGGCGCTGCCGCCACTGCTGGCCGGGGTGATTCTCGACCACGTGGGCTGGCGGTGGGTCTTCCTGCTGCCGGTGCCGCTGGCGCTGGTGACCATGCTGGTCGCCGCGCGCCTGCTCGACGAGTCCCGGGGGCACGTCGACCGCCGGCTCGACTGGCCCGGACAGCTCACCGCCGCGCTGGCGATCACCGCGCTGATCTACGGGGTGATCGAGGGTGGGGCCGAGTCGTTCACCCACCCGAAGGCGGTCGTCGCCCTGGTGGTGGCCGTGCTGAGCGCCGCCGCCTTCGTCCGGGTGGAGCTGCGCAGCGCCTCGCCCATGCTGAACCTGTCGTTGTTCCGCAGCCCGGCCTTCACCGCCTCCACCCTCGCCGCCATGATCAGCTTCCTGGGGCTGATCGGTTTCTTCTTCGTGCTCAGCCTGTACTTCGGCCTGGTCCAGCAGTTGACCACCCTGGAGTCGGCCACCCGGATGGTGCTGGTCAACCTCGTCTCCATGGTCCTGGGCCTGGTGATGGGGCGGGTGATGCGCCACGTGCCGGCCCGGGTGCTCATCACCGTCGGCCTGCTGATCGCGGCGGTCGCCCTGTTCGCCCTGACCACCGTCGGCATCGGCACGTCCTTCGGCTCGGTGGCCTGGCGGCTGGCCCTGCTGGGGCTCGGCCTCGGCCTCGCCTTCCCGTGCATCACGGGCATCGCCGTCGCCTCGGTGCCCCCGCAGTGGGCCGGCATGGCCGCCGCCGGTAACAACGCCTTCCGGCAGGTCGGCGGCGCCCTCGGCCCCGCCCTGATGGGCGCCCTGCTGACCGTGCAGGCGGTGGGCACCCTGCCGGGCCACCTCGCCGACGCGGGGCTGACCGGCGAGCGGGCCCGGCAGATCACCGAGACCGCCGAGGCGAGCGGCATCGGCGCGGTCGCCGGGATGGAGCTGGGCGTCCACACCGAGCGGGCCCTGGCCGCGATGTCCGAGGCGTTCCTCGACGGGCTGCGGCTGTGCCTGTTCGTCGCGGCGGCCCTGCTGCTGCTCGCCGCGCTGGCCGCCGCCGTACTGCTGCGGGCCCGGCGACCGGTCACCGCGCCCCCGGCCGGGGCGGGCGGCCCCGCCGCCACAGCCGACGCCACCGCAGCGCCGGTTGGTGCGGAGGCGCGGCGGTCTTCGCCTGCGCACGTCACGGGCGTGCCTACAATTGCGCCCGACCAGGGCTGACCGCCCGCCGCGCCCGGCCCCGCTCCCACCCGCGCAGGAGAAGCCCGTGGTGCCCCAGCCGCTCGACCAGCTCGACCTGCGGCTGCTACAGGCGCTGGAGCTCGACGGGCGGGCGTCGTTCAGCCGGATCGCCCAGGTGCTGGGCGTCTCCGACCAGACCGTCGCCCGCCGGTTCCGGCGGCTGGCCGGCACCGTACGGCTGCGGGTGACCGGCATGACCGACGACAGCCGGCTGGGGCGCGACAGTTGGATCGTCCGGCTGGGCTGCACCCCCAACGTGGCCGAGCAGCTGGCGCTCGCGCTGGCCAGGCGCCCCGACACGCAGTACGTCGACCTGGTCTCCGGCGGCACCGAGGTGATGTGCGCGATGCTGCCGCGCACCCGCCAGGAACGCGACGATCTGCTGCTGGAACGCCTCCAGCGCATCCCGCGCGTCACCTCGGTCAGCGCCCACTGCATCCTGCACTCCTTCTACGGCGGCCCGCTCGGCTGGCTCCGAAAGATCAGCGCCCTCGACCCGGACGAGGAGGCCGCCCTGCGCCTGCCGGCCACCGCCGCCCCCGCCGCCCCGATCGTGCTGGAGCCCACCGATGAGGCGCTGCTGGCCGCGCTGCGCCGCGACGGCCGCGCACCGCTGGCCGAGTTGTGCAGGGCCACCGGGCAGTCCGAGGCGGTGACCCGGCGGCACCTGGAACGGCTACGCGCCAGCGGCGTGCTGTACTTCGCCGTCGAGTACGACTACGAACCCCTCGGGCACGGCGTCGGGGCGATGTGCTGGTTGACCGTCGCCCCGCACGCCCTCGCCCGGACGGGGCAGGCGCTCGCGGAGCACCCGCAGGTGCGCTTCGCCGGGGTGGTCACCGGCCCCGCCAACATGGCCGTCTTCCTGGTCGGCCGCAGCAGCAGCGACCTGTACGCGTACCTCAGCGACCGGATCGGCGCGCTGAGCGGGGTGCAGAGCGCGGAGACCGCCCTGATCCTCCGCCGGGTCAAGACCCTCACCTACCTTCCCCACTGACCGGCGAGGCGGTCGGCGCCAACCGGCAACCGGATAGATCTTGGTAGATTCCGGCCCCTGGAGGGGCCATTTGCTGCCAAGATCTATCCGTCCCGCCGTCGCCGACGCCGCGCCGGGTCAGGATCCGTAGGGGTGGGTGGTGCGGGCGTCGCGCAGCACGCGCGCCCACCAGCCCAACTGGTCCAGCAACGCCTTCGCCGCCTGGTCCACCGGCCCGCGGTCGAGCGGCTCGCCGGCCGCGTCGAACCGGCCGTGGCACATCGCGAAGCTGACCGTCTCGCGGACGGTCACCGTGTGCAGCTCGGCGAAGACCAGTCGAAGCTGCTCCACCGCCCGCAGGCCGCCGGAGATGCCGCCGTAGGAG
Source organism: Micromonospora sp. DT233 (assembly GCF_049841815.1). Lineage (NCBI taxonomy): Bacteria > Bacillati > Actinomycetota > Actinomycetes > Micromonosporales > Micromonosporaceae > Micromonospora > Micromonospora sp. DT233. The sequence continues at coordinate 50,468 of NZ_JBNCLB010000016.1, forward strand.
ACGAAGCCGACCGGCTTGGCGTACCACTGCTGGCCCACCGAGTCGATGGCGGCCTTGAGCTCCCCCGGGTAGCCGTGGTTGTACTCCGGCGTGACGACCACGAAGGCGTCCGCCCGGCCGATGCGCTCGGCGAAGCCGGGCCCCGCCGGGGCGTGGTGGCCCCCGACGCCGGCCGGGTCGGCCACGCCGCCCGCGCCGGCCTGGTCGGTGGCCGGGGACGGCGGGGCCAGGTCGATCAGGTCGACGGCCAGGTCTCCCCGCTGCTCGGCCTGCCCGACCAGCCACTTCGCCACCACGGGACCGAACCGTCCCGGGCGGACGCTGCCGAGGATGATCGCAAGCTGGTACGGCGACTCCGACACGATGTCCTCCATCATTCGCTCTGCACGCGCGCACCGGCGGACCCCGTGAGGTGTCGGCCGGCGCCGGTCGCCCCGTTGGCGACCGTCATCAACGTAGAACCTCAACCTTCGTTGAGGTCAACCACGGCGACGGGTCGGGGTCAGCCCTCTCGGAGCACGGCGACGCCCCCGGCGGGGACCTCCACGGCGGTGTCGACCGTCGCGCCGGTGAGCAGCTCCACCCCGGCGGCCGGCACCCGGTGCGCCCGGTCGGTGTGGTTGAGCAGGAACAGCCAGCTCCCCCGCGCATCACGGCGGCGCACCGCCTCCACGCCGGCCGGGGCCGCCGGGCAGGTCGGGGCCGCGCCGGCGGCGAGGGCCGCCTCGGTGAGCAGCCGCCGGTACGTGGCGTCGTCGGGGCGGGTGGAGACGTACCAGGCGGTGCCGGCCCCGTGCCGGTGGCGGGTCACCGCCGGCGCACCGGCGAGCACCCCGCCGGCGTACGAGCGGATGGTCTCCGCGCCGGCCAGCCGGACGGTCTCCGACCAGATCCGCCCCGTCCCGCCGCCGGTCAGCGGCACCTCGTCGCCCTCGGCGAGGGGATGGAACTCCTCCACCCGCACCCCGAGCAGGTCGCGCAGCGCCCCCGGACAGCCGCCGGTGCGGACCCGGGCGTGGGGGTCGGCGATCCCGCTGAACCAGGTCACCACGAGGTGCCCGCCGCCGTGGACGTAGGAGCGGACCCACTCGGCGGTGGCGTCGGAGGTCAGGTAGAGCGCGGGGAGGACGAGCAGTTCGTACCCGGTCAGGGGGTCGCCGGGCAGGACCACGTCGCAGCCGAAGCCGGCCCGCCAGAGCGCCCGGTGCGCCGCCGCGACCTCCCGGTGGTGGCGCAGCCCCTCGGCGGGCAGGCCGGGGTGTTGCAGCGCCCAGCCGCACTCGGCGTCCCAGCCGATCGCCACCGACGCCTCGACGGCCGCGCCGTCGACCTCGGCGATGCGGCCCAGGGCCGCGCCGAGCGCGACCGTCTCCCGGAACACCCGGCTGTCGGGGCCGGCGTGCGGCACCAGGGCGGAGTGGAAGCGTTCCGCCCCGCCGGCCGGGGCCCGCCACTGGAAGTACAGCGCGCCCCGCGCGCCCCGGGCGACGTGGGCCAGGCTGTGCCGGGCCATCCGGCCGGGCTCCTTGGTGTGCATCCGCCCGGCGGTGTAGATCAGGTTCGGGGCGGTCTCCATCAGCAGCCACCCCGCGCCCCCGTTGGCGTCGCCGGGCACCCGGGGTCGCTCACCGGCCGCGCTCCCCCGCCCGCCGGCCGCGTCCTGCGCCGGCCCCCCGTCGGGCGCGCTCGCGCGCAGGCGGGTGCCGTGGCGGGCCCAGCCCCGGGCCAGGTCCGCCGCGAGCGCGGTCTGCTCCTCCGCGCCGCCGTCGACGGCCGACGGGTAGTGGTCGATCGCCACCAGGTCCACCTCGGCGGCCCAGCGGCCGTGGTCCACCGGCACCCAGTCGCCGAGGACGTAGTTGGTGGTCACCGGCACCGCCGGGTTCGCCGCCCGCAGCAGGTCGCGCTGCTCGGCGTACGCGGCCAGCAGGGTGTCCGACCAGAACCGGCGGAAGTCGAGCAACTGCCCCGGATTGGCCAGGTACTGCGTCGCCCGGGGGGTGCTGAGCTGCGCCCAGTCGGAGTAGTGCTGACTCCAGAAGCTGGTGGCCCAGGCGGCGTTGAGGGCGTCGAGGGTGCCGTGCCGGGCGGCCAGCCAGGCCCGGAACTCCCGCGCGGCGTGCTCGCAGTGGCAGATCGTGCCGTACTCGTTGTGCACGTGCCACAGCGCCAGCGCCGGGTGGTGGGCGTACCGGTCGGCGAGGAAGGCGGCGATGCGGCGGGCGGCGGCCCGGTACGCGGGCGCGGCGGCGCAGTAGGTGTCCCGGCTGCCGTGGTGCAGCCGTACCCCCTCGGCGGTGACCGGCAGCGCGCCGGGGTGGGCCAGCGAGAACCAGGGCGGCGGCGACGCGGTGGGGGTGGCCAGCGCGGCGGCGATGCCGTTGTCGTGCAGCAGGTCCAGCGCCCGGTCGAGCCAGCCGACGTCGTACCGACCGGGGGCGGGCTCGAGCCGGGACCAGGCGAAGACGCCGACCGTGACCAGGTCGACCCCGGCCCGGCGCATCAGCTCGACGTCGGCGGCCCAGACCTCGGCCGGCCACTGCTCGGGGTTCCAGTCCCCGCCGAAGCGCAACCGCCCCTCGTCCCACATCCCGCCTCAGCCCTTCACCGCGCCGGTGATCACGCCCTTGGTGAAGTGCCGCTGCACGAACGGGTAGACGAGCACCGCCGGGACGACCGTCACCACCACCACGGCCATCTTCACCGCCAGCGTCGGCGGGTACGCGGTGACGCCGGGCAGGCTGATCGACGCCCCCGACACGCTCGGCGACTGACCGGCCAGGATGTAGCTCTGCAACACCCGCTGGATCGGGAACTTGTCGTTGTCGTCGATGTAGAGCACCGAGTTGAAGTACGCGTTCCAGTAGCCGACCGCGTAGAAGAGGCCGACCACGGCGATCACCGCCTTCGACAGCGGCAGCATGATCCGGGTGAGGATGCGCCACTCGCTCGCCCCGTCGATGCGGGCGCTGTCGAGCAGCTCGCCGGGCACCCCCATGAAGAACGCCCGCACGACCACCAGGTTGAACACGCTGATCGCGCTGGGCAGGATCAGCGACCAGATGCTGTCCTTGAGCCCCAGGCCGGTGACCACCAGGTAGCTGGGCACCAGGCCGGGAAAGATCAGGAAGGTCAGCAGGAAGAAGAAGAGCAGCCCCCGGTGGGCCACCGAGCCCGGCCGGGACAGCCCGTACGCGGCGAGCACGGTGAGCACCAGGCTGACCGTGGTGCCGAGCACGGTGACCAGGGTGCTGATCCAGACCGCCCGGGTGATCTGCCCGCCGGTGAAGATGGTGACGTACGCCGACGGGTCGAGCTCGCGGGGCACCAGCACCATGCCGCCGGCCGCGTCGATGGTCTCCCGCGAGGCGAGGCTGGTGACCAGCACCGCCCACAGGGGCACCAGCACGGCCGCGACGAGCAGGGTCAGCACGACGCCCTTGCCGAGCAGGCCGGCCGGCGTGGGTGGCTCCTCCCACGGGGCCCGCCCCGTGCGGCGGCGCCGGTTGGGCGGCCGGCCGGCCACCGGCTGCGGTACGGCGGCACTGAGCTGTGTGGTCATGACGCGGAGTACACCCCCTGCTCACCGAGTCGGTGGGCGATCTTGTTGGCGGCCACGATGAGGACCAGCCCCACCACGGCCTTGAAGAGCCCGGCGGCCGCCCCCAGCCCCCACTGCTGGGTGGCGATGGCCTGGTAGTAGACGAACGTGTCGAGCACCTCGGCGGCGTCCCGGCCGACCGCCTCCCGTTGCAGGATGAACTGCTCGAAGCCGACGGAGAGCGCGTCGCCGAGCCGCATGATGAGCAGCAGCACGATCACGGGGCGCAGGCCGGGCAGGGTGATGTGCCACAGCCGCCGCCACCGGCCCGCCCCGTCGGCCGCCGCCGCCTCGTACAGGTTGGGGTCGATCGCGGCGAGCGCGGCCAGGAAGACGATCGCGCCCCAGCCGACGTCCTTCCACACCGACTCGGCGGTGACCAGGAAGATGAAGGTGTCCGGGTTGGTCATCGGGTGCCACGGTTGCAGGCCGGCCTCGCGCATCTCCTGGGCCAGCAGGCCGGCCCCGCCGAGCATCTGCACGAAGAACGTCACCACCAGCACCCAGCTGAAGAAGTGCGGCAGGTAGACGACGCTCTGCACGAAGCCGCGCAGCCGCCCCGAGACCAGGCTGTTGAGCAGGATGGCCAGCAGGATCGGCAGCGGGAAGAAGAAGACGATCTGGAAGGCCGTGATGGTGAGGGTGTTGCGCACGGCGTCCCAGAACAGCGGGTCGGCGAAGAGCGCCTCGAAGTTGCCGAAGCCGATCCACTCGCTGCCCAGGAACGCCTCGATCGGGTCGTCGCCGACGAACGGGTTGTAGTCCTGGAAGGCGATGACGTTGCCCAGCGTGGGCAGGTAGTGGAAGACCAGCAGCAGCGCGGCGGCCGGGGCGGTCATCGCCAGCAGCGGCCAGTCCCGGCGCAGCCGGGCCCGCAGGCCGGCCCGGGGCCGGGCCCGGCCGGCCCGCCGGGGCGCGCGCGGCCCCGGCGGGCCGGCCGGCGGTGGCGCGTCGACCACGCCGGCACGGTGCGGGCCGCTCATCGGCCGTTGTCGGCGAGCGCCTTCTGGAAGAACGCGCGCCCCTCCTCCCCGCCGGTGGAGAGGAACTCCTTGCGCACCTGGTCCAGGTCGCCGACCGGGCGGCGGCCGCGCAGGATGTCGCGGATCTTGTCGTCCGTCGGCTGGAGGGTCTTGGACCAGTTGGCGGGCAGCTCCAGCTTGATCCCGGCGAAGAGGTCCGGCTCCAACTGGCCGAGGCTCTTCTGCAGGTAGGCCAGGTAGTCGCGGACGTAGTTCGGGGTGTCGCCGCTGCGGACCTTCACGGGGACCCGGCCGCCGATGTGCGTGTACTGCGCGCCGAGTTCCTTGCGGCCCAGGTCGGTGGGGATCGGGCTGCCGTCGGCCGCCCGGGTGAAGTGCTTGCCCTCCACGCCGTACTCGCGCAGCTCGAACTCGCGGCTGCCGAACGGCGCGGCGCACCAGTTGAGCACCCGCAGCAGCTCGTCGACCCGGGCCGCGCCGAGGCCCTTCTTGAGGAAGGTGAAGAAGACCGGCTTCTGGCTGCCCCAGAGGACCGGCGGGTTGCCGCCCGTGCCGAACGCCGGCACCGGCTGCATGTCGAAGCTCGGCAGCACCTTGCTCTGCTCGCCCTGCATCCCCTGCCACGCGCCGAGCCCGTCCTGGAAGAAATGGATCTTGCCGGCCCGGAAGAGCTGCTTCTCGTCGGCGCCCTTGCTGGAGACCGTGTCGGGGTGGACCAGGCCCTCGGCGAACAGCCGGGCGGTGAACTCCAGCGCGGCGCGGAAGGCGGGGTTCTCCAGCTTGTGCTCCAGGCCGCCGTCGGGCTTCTTGCGCCAGGTCTGCTGGCAGCCGAACGCCTGCTGGACCATGTCGAAGACGCTGCCGAACGCCCAGACACCCTTGCCCGGGTCGGTGAGCTTGCGGCCCTGCTCGTAGAGCTCCTCGGGGCTGGTGGGGGCGGCCAGGCCCGCCTCGGCGAGGAGGTCCTTGCGGTGGAACAGCGCCCAGGCGAACGGGTTGTCGGTGGGGAACGGCACGGCGGCGAGCCGCCCGCCCCAGACGGAGTACTCCCAGGACGCGGTGGGCAGGGCGGCCAGGTACGGGTACTTCGCGGCGGCGTCGCCCTTGAGGTGGTCGGTGAGGTCGGCGAAGAGCGCCTTGACCGCGTCGGAGAAGCGGGCGACCTTGTCGACCTCCCAGTTGGGCACGCTGAGCAGGTCGGGCACGTCCCGGGCGCCGAGCATCGCGTTGAGCTTGTCGGCGTACGTGCTGCCGTCCTGCAGGCTCGGGTTCACCTCGACGCCGAGCTTGGCGTTGACCGCCGCCAGGTAGGCGTTGTTGCCCAGGGTCGGCGGGGTGGGGCCCCACCAGGGGCTCATGCTGCGGATCGCCCCGCCACCCTTGCCGGGCTGCTCGGTGACCGCGTCGACGAGCTGGCGGGGGTAGCTGAGGTAGCCGTCGGGCAGCGGCCCCTGGGCGGGGATGTCCGGCTTGAGCAGCTCGACCCGGCGGTGCGTGGGCAGCACGGACCGGATGGCGTCGGCCTTGGTGGCGCTGCCCTTGCTGCCGGCCTCCTTGCTGCAGGCGGCGAGGGTGGCCCCGCCCATCGTCGCGGCGGCGCCGAGACCGATCAGGCGCAGCACGGTGCGGCGGTCGGTGGATGCGCCCGGTGGGGACGGCTTCACGGCGCACTCCCTTCGTCTGGTGGGCGGGGCTTGCGGAGCACGAACGCCCGACTAGGATTAGTTGGGGTTCTAGCCGAACAAACTAATCCACGGTGATCGGACCCACAAGGGAGTCGATGCCCCGCGCGACGAGTCGTGGGGCCCCGGGCGGGGCGCACGCGGTGCGCGATGATGAACGCGCGGACCGACCGGGATCGCACCGGCAGCGCAGGGAGCGGGCAATCTTGATCAGCATGCGGAACGACCCGCGACCGAGCGACCTCGGCGACGTGCGGGTCGCCAACCGGGCCGTGGTGCTGCGGCACGTCCGGGTGCACGCGCCCTGCTCCCGGGCCGACATCGCGGCGCACACCGGGCTCAACAAGGCCACCGTCTCCAGCCTCGTCACCGAGCTGATCGACCGGCGGCTGGTGCGCGAGACCGGGCTGACCGAGCACCGGGTGGGCCGGCCGGCGACCATGCTCGTCCTCGACGGCGAGCCGTACGCCGGCCTGGGGCTGGCCGTCGGCGCCGACGAGCTGGTGGCGGTCGCGGTCGACCTCGGCGGCGACCGGCTGCTCACCTGGCGGCGGGCCTTCGCCGCGCCCTCGGCGTCGCCGGGCGAGACGGTCGGCGCGCTGGCCGCGCTGGCCCGCCGGGCCGTCGGCCGGGTCACCGGCCAGGGGCGGGCCGTGCTCGGCGTCGGCGTCGGCGTGCCCGGCCTGGTCGACCCGGCCGGCTGCGTGTCGCTCTCCCCCGCCCTCGGCTGGCGCGACGTCGCCCTCGCCGACCTGCTGCGGGGCGCGCTGCGCGAGCCCGACTTCGCCGTCACCGTCGACAACGCCGCCAACCTCGCCGTGCTGGCCGAGCAGCGCCACGGCGGGCACGCCGGGGCGACCGACCTGGTCCACCTCACCGGCGGCACCGGCATCGGCGCGGGGGTGCTCGCCGCCGGCCGGCTGCTGCGCGGCGGGCGGGGCTTCGCCGGCGAGATCGGGCACGCCACCGTCGACCCGGCCGGCCCCGCCTGCCCCTGCGGCCGGGCCGGCTGCCTGGAGGCGCTGATCGGGCTGCCCGCGGTGGTGCGCCGGCTGCTGCCCGACACCGCCGCCGACGGCCCGGTCACCGACTTCCTGCCGGAGCTCGAGCGGATCCGCGCCCTGGCCGGGCAGGACGACCCGACCGTGCGGGCCGGGCTGGCCGAGATCGGCCGCCACCTGGGGCACGGGGTCGCCCTGCTGGCCAACCTGGTCGACCCCGACGCGGTGCTGGTCGGGGGCCATCTCGCCACGCTGGGGCCGTGGCTGCTGCCCGCCGCGCGGGCCGAGCTCGCCGCCCGGACCCTGCCCCCCGGCGGGTGCCGGCTGGAGGCGTCCACCCTGGGCGGGGCCGCCGCCGCGCTCGGCGGCGCGACGGCCGCGCTGGCCGGGGTGGAGAGCGGCCGACTGCCGGCCCGCTGAGCGCCCACCCGGGTCCGTCCATTGCGGGCACCGGGGCGGCCGGCCCTTGACCGGGTCGGCCCGGCGGTGCCAACCTCGGAGCAGCCGTCCGGTCCGGGCAGTCGGGCGGCTGCTGTCCCACGGTTGTCGAAGCGCTTCACCAGGTCCGGGCCGACCCCCGCCACACCACCACCGCGATGCCGCGCGCCACGACGGTCGTCGAAGCGCTTCGACGGGCCGTCCGGGGGCGCCGGCCAGCCAGGGAAGGTACCCGATCCACCATGACCGACAGCACCGGCCGGACGCCCGGCCCGTCCCCCGACCCACGCGTCGACGCCCTGCTGGCCCGGCTCAGCATGCCGGAGAAGATCGGCCTGCTGCACCAGTGGCAGGCCCCGGTGCCCCGGCTCGGCCTACCCCCGTTCCGCACCGGCACCGAGGCGCTGCACGGGGTGGCGTGGCTCGGCGTGGCCACGGTCTTCCCCCAGGCGATCGGGCTGGCCAGCAGCTGGAACCCGGAGCTGGTGCGGGCCGTGGGCGCCGCCGTCGGCGACGAGGTGCGCGCCAAGCACCACGCCGACCCCGCACGGATCGGCCTGAACGTCTGGGCACCCGTGGTCAACCCGCTGCGCGATCCCCGCTGGGGGCGCAACGAGGAGGGCTGGTCGGAGGACCCCGGCCTGACCGGGCGGCTCGCCACCGCGTACGCCACGGGGCTGCGCGGCGGGCACCCCGACCGGCTGCGCACCGCGCCGACGCTCAAGCACTTCCTGGGCTACAACCACGAGACCGACCGCGCCACCACCTCCAGCGACCTGCCCCCACGGGTGCTGCACGAGTACGAGCTGCCGGCGTTCCGCGCCCCGCTAACCGCTGGCGCGGCGGTCGCGGTGATGGCCTCGTACAACCTGGTCGACGGCGTGCCCGCGCACCTCAGCCCGCTGATCGGCGCGCAGCTGCGCCCGATGGCCCCCGGCGAGATCATGGTGGTCGGCGACGCGGGGGCGGTCGGCAACATCGCCGGGGCGCAGGCCCACCTGCCCGACCACGTCAGCGGCTTCGCCGCCGCCCTGCGCGCCGGCATCGACAGCTTCACCGAGGACGACACCGACCCCCGGCCCACCGTCGCGCGGATCACCGAGGCGCTGGAGCGCGGCCTGCTCGACGCCGCCGACGTGGACCGGGCGGTCCGGCGGATCCTGACCGTGCGGGCCCGCCTCGGCGACCTGGACCCGCCGCAGGACGACCCGTGGGCCGGGACCGGCCCGGAGGTGGTGGACTGCCCGACGCACCGCAGGCTGGCCCGCGAGGCCGCCCGGCAGTCCGTGGTGCTGCTGCGCAACGACGGCCTGCTCCCGCTGGACCCGGCCGCCGGGCTGCGGGTCGCGGTGCTGGGCCCGCTGGCCGACACCGTCCACACCGACTGGTACAGCGGCACGCTGCCGTACGCGGTCACGCTCCTCGACGCCCTGGCCGGCGCGGTGAGCGAGATGACCGCGCACAGCGGGGCCGACCGCATCGCCCTGCGCGCCGCCGGCCGGTACGTGCGCGCCGCCGCCGGCGACGGCGGCCCGCTCACCGCCGACGCGGCCACCGCCACCTCGCAGACCTGGTTCGACGTCTACGACTGGGGGGCCGACACGGTGGCGCTGCGCGCCGTCGCCAACGGCCGGCACGTCGGCGCGACCGACGACGGCGAGCTCGTCGACGACCGCCCCGGGCCGGGCGGCTGGGTGGTCCGGGAGACCTTCCGCTTCGTCCCCGGCCCCGACGGCACGGTGCTGCTGCACCACCTCGCCACCGACCGGTACGTCAGCGTCGGGCCCGACCGGCGGCTGCGCGCCGACGCCGCCGGGCCCGGCGCGGCCACCGCGTTCGCCGTCGAGCTGCTCATCGACGGCCCCGCCCGCGCCGCCGAGCTGGCCGCCGCCGCCGACGTGGTGGTGCTGGCGCTGGGCAACCACCCGATGGTCAACGGCCGGGAGACCGAGGACCGGGCCGACCTGGCCCTGCCGGCCGGGCAGGAGGCGCTGCTGCGCGCCGCGCACGCCGCCAACCCGCGCACCGTGCTCGCCCTGACCAGCAGCTACCCGTACGCGATCGGGTGGGCCGAGGCCCACCTGCCGGCGGTGCTCTGGTCGGCCCACGGCGGCCAGGAGCACGGGGCGGCGCTGGCCGCCGTGCTGCTCGGCGAGGCCGAGCCGGGCGGGCGGCTGACCCAGACCTGGTACGCCGACGCCGCCGAGCTGCCCGACCCGCTCGACTACGACATCATCTCCGCCGACGCCACCTACCTCTACCACCGGGGTGAGCCGCTGTACCCCTTCGGCCACGGGCTGAGCTACACCCGGTTCGACTACGCTGACCTTCGGTTGAGCGCGACGTCGGTGGCCGCCGACGAGGAGGTCGAAGTGAGCGTCGAGGTCACCAACACCGGGCACCGCGCCGGCGAGGAGGTCGTGCAGCTCTACACCCGGCAGCGCCGCTCCCGGGTCAAGCAGCCGCTGCGGCAACTGCGCGACCACGCCCGCATCGCCCTCGCCCCGGGCGAGCGCGCGGTGGTCCGGCTGCGGCTGCGCGCCGCCGACCTGTGCTGGTGGGACGAGGCCCTCGGCCGGTACGTGGTGGAGGACGCCCCGCACAGCGTGCTGGTCGGGCGCTCCGCCCGCGACGTGCGTCTGGTCGGCGCGCTCGACGTGCGGGGCGCGGCCGGCTGCGCCACCCCGCCCGAGTCGCCGGTGCGGGAGGCCGCCGGTGTCGGCCGGCCCCGCTGAGCGCGACGCGCCCGGCCCGGCGCGCCCGGACCGGCCGACGACAGCGGACCGCTCCGCGCCGCCGAGGCGGTCGGCGCGGGTGGATCACCCGGCGAAGTCGCCCGACCTGGTCACCATCGCCGACGTGGCCCGGCACGCCGGTGTCGCGGTCAGCACCGTGTCGTACGTGCTCAGCGGCAAGCGGGTCATCTCCGAGGGCACCCGCGCCCGGGTGCGGGCCAGCATCCGGGCGCTCGGCTACCACCCGAACGCCGGCGCGCGGGCCCTGGCCAGCCGACGGGCCAACGTCGTCGCGCTGGTGCTGCCGCTGCGCTCCGGCATCCAGGTGCCGGTGGTGATGCAGTTCGCCACGTCGGTGGTGACCACCGCCCGCACCCTCGACCACGACGTGCTGCTGGTCACCTCCGACGAGGGCCCGGCCGGGCTGCGCCGCATCGCCGCCAGCGCCATGGTGGACGGTCTGCTGCTGATGGACGTGGAGCTGGACGACTCCCGGGTGCCGCTGCTGCGGGGGCTGGGGCGGCCCAGCGTGCTGATCGGCTTCCCCGCCGACGCCGCCGGGCTGACCTGTGTGGACCTGGACTTCCACCGGGCCGGTGAGGTCTGCGTCGAGCACCTCGCGGGGCTGGGCCACCGGCGGGTCGCCCTGCTCGGCGCCCCGGCCGCCGTCTACGACCGGGGCACCGGCTTCGCCCACCGCACCCGCGCCGGCTTCGCCGACGCCGCCGCCCGGCTCAGCGTGCAGGCCGTCGCGCGTCCCTGCGAGGAGGGCGCGGCCGCGGTCCGCCGGGAGCTGGTGGAGCTGCTGCGGCAATGGCCCGACCTGTCCGCCCTGGTGGTGCAGAACGAGGCGGCCGTGGGCCCCGTCCTGGCCACGCTGCCGACCCTGGGCCGGCCGGTGCCCGAGGACGTCTCGGTGGTCGCCATCTGCCCCGACCAGTTCGCCGAGCAGGCCGCCCCCCGGCTGACGTCGGTGCCCGTGCCGGCCGAGGAGGTCGGCCGGCTGGCCGTGTCGCTGTTGGTGCGCAAGGTGCACGGCGAGGCCGTGCCGGACGCCACCCGGCTGGCGCCCCGACTGACCGTGCGGGACAGCACCGCCGCCCCGCGCCGCCGCTGACCCCGGCCCGCCTGCCGGGGACGGCCACGGGACCGCGCGGCGGGGGCCCGGGTCAGGCCGCCGCCGGCCGGGCCGCCGCGCCGGGCGACGCGGTCAGGCCGCCGCCGGCCTGGGCTCCGCCTCGGCGCGCAGGGCCGCGTAGCCGCCCCGGTGGTAGAGCAACGGCGAGCCCGCCCGCGCGTGCCGCAGCAGCTCCGGCTCGGCCAGCACGATCGCGTGGTCGCCGACGACCACCCGGTCCACCACTCGGCAGAGCAGCCAGGCCAGCGTGCCGTCCAGGATCGGCACCCCCTCCGGCCCGGGACGCCACCGCGTCGGGGCGGCGAAGCGGTCGACGCCGCTGGTGGCGAAGGTGCGGGCCAGTTCCTGCTGGTCGCGGGCGAGCAGGTGCACGGCGACGTGCCGGGCCCGCGCCACGGTGGGCCAGCTCGACGAGACGAGGTTGAGGCAGAACGACACGACCGGCGGGGCGAGCGACACCGAGGTGAACGAGGTCGCGGTGAAGCCGGCCGGCGACGCGCCGGGGGCCGTGACCACGGTGACCGTGCTGGCCTGGTGGCGCAGGATCGACCGCAGCGCGTCGCTGTCCACCTCGACGGGCGGCTCAGGCTGGGGGTCGGTCATGGGTGCAGGTGCTCCTCCCGCCTCGTCGCTCCCTCCGGGAGGCCCCGACTGCACCCGAAACTAGCCCACCACACCACCATCCGCAATCCCTATCGCCCCCATAGGAAATGCCTTGGCGCGCAGCTCGGCCAGGACGGGTGCCAGCCGGCCGGCGGCGCCAGGACGCGGGCCCGCTCGGCGAGGGTGGCCATCCGCTGGCGGTGCGGCGGCTCGACCCGCTCAGCCAGTTTTCCCGGCCCCGACGCGCCTCGTGACACGGCAGACGGCGCGCGCCGGGCGTCCACGGCCAACGGTGTCGACCGGGTGCCCGGCGCGCGCCGGTGCCGCGAAGCGGCTAGAGGGTGCGGGCCAGCCGGTCGGCGAGGATGCGGGTGAAGCGGGACGGGTCGGCCAGCTCACCGCCCTCGGCCAGCAGCGCCATGCCGTAGAGCAGCTCGGCGGTGTCGCCGAGCGCGTCGGCGGCGGCGTCCTGCTCGTGGGCCTTGCGCAGCCCCTCGACCAGCGGGTGCCCCGGGTTGAGCTCCAGGATCCGCTTGACCTGCGGGACCTCGTGGCCCATCGCCCGGTACATCTTCTCCAGCGTCGGGGTGATGTCGTGGGCGTCGCCGACGACGCAGGCCGGCGAGGTGGTCAGCCGGGTGGAGAGCCGCACCTCCTTGACGCTGCCGGAGAGCTTCTCGGTCAGCCAGGTCAGCAGGTCGGCGTACTCCTGGCGCTGCTGCTCGCGGGCGGCCTCGGTCTCCTTCTTCTCCTCCTCGGTGTCCAGGTCGACCTGGCCCTTGGCGATGGAGCGCAGCGGCTTGCCGTCGAACTGCCCGACCCGCTCCACCCAGACCTCGTCCACCGGGTCGGTGAGGATCAGCACCTCGTAGCCCTTGGCGCGGAACGCCTCCATGTGCGGCGAGTTCTCGATCATCGAGCGGGACTCGCCGGTCATGTAGTAGATGTCGTCCTGGCCGTCCTTCATCCGCTCGACGTAGTCGCGCAGCCCGGTCAGCTCGGCCGGGTCGTGGGTGGAGGCGACGGAGACGACGTCGAGGATGGCCTCGGTGTTGTCCGGGTCGTCGAGCAGGCCCTCCTTGAGCGCCGGGCCGAACTCCGACCAGAAGGTGCGGTACTTCTCGGTCTCGTTGGCCTTCATCTCCTTGACGGTGGTGAGGATCTTCTTCACCAGCCGCCGCCGGACCGCCTGGATCTGCCGGTCCTGCTGCAGGATCTCGCGGGAGATGTTCAGGCTCAGGTCGTGGGCGTCGACGACGCCCTTGACGAAGCGCAGGTAGTTCGGCATCAGCGCGTCACAGTCGTCCATGATGAACACGCGCTTGACGTAGAGCTGCACGCCGCGGCGGGCCTGCGGGGCGAAGAGGTCGACCGGGGCGTGCGAGGGCAGGAAGAGCAGCGCCTCGTACTCGAAGGTGCCCTCGCCCTTCATGTGGATCGTCTCGAGGGGGTCGGCCCAGTCGTGGCTGACGTGCTTGTAGAACTCCTTGTACTCGGCCTCGTCGACCTCGCTGCGCGGGCGGGCCCAGAGCGCCTTCATCGAGTTGAGGGTCTGCACCTCGGAGGTCGTCTCGTCGCCCTCGCCGGGACGCTGCACCGTCATCCGGATCGGCCAGGCGATGAAGTCGGAGTACCGCTTGACGATCTCGCGGATCTTCCAGTCGGCGGTGTAGTCGTACAGGTGGTCGTCGTCGTCGGCCGGCTTGAGGTGGACGGTGACGGCCGTGCCCTGGGCGGCGTCGTCGACGGTCTCCACGACGTACGTGCCCTCGCCGGTGGACTCCCATCGGGTGCCCTCGGTCTCCCCGGCGCGGCGGGTGACCAGGGTGACCTTGTCGGCGACCATGAAGGTGGCGTAGAAACCGACGCCGAACTGGCCGATCAGGTCGGCGGAGCCGGCCGAGTCCTTCGACTCGCGCAGCTTGGCCAGCAGCTCGGCGGTGCCGGACTTGGCGATGGTGCCGATCAGGCGGACCACGTCGTCGCGGGTCATGCCGATGCCGTTGTCCCGCACGGTCAGGGTGCGCGCCTCGCGGTCGGCCTCGATCTCGATGTGCAGGTCGGCGACGTCGGCGTCGAGATCCTTGTCGATCAGGGACTCCAGGCGCAGCTTGTCCAACGCGTCGGAGGCGTTGGAGATCAGTTCGCGCAGGAAGACGTCCTTGTTCGAGTAGATCGAATGGACCATCAGCTGGAGCAGCTGGCGTGCCTCCGCCTGGAATTCCAGCGTCTCGATCCGGTTGCTCACACCGACCCCCTTCAGTTACTTGCGAGCCTTCGCGGACAGGATATTCGCGCACAGGATACGAGCCGTCGCCGCCCGTCGCCTCACCCGCCCGCTCCGGGGCGCCCCCGGCGGCACACGGTGGGCCGGGCGGGCGGTCAGCCGGCCTGGCGAGATCGAAAAGGTTGAGTACGTGGGAGCGCTCCCGTAACATGCTGGACGCGGCTGTTAACGCTCACAAAACATGATTCCCCTCACTGTTCCGGCCGCCATCCCCTCAGGAGCGTTCCATGACCAGATCTAGAGCCACCACCGTCGGCCTGGTCTCGGCCGGCGTCGCGTTGCTGGCGTCGGCCTCGGCCGTCGTGGCGTTGCCGGCCGGCGCCGCCGCCGCCAGCTGCTCGGTGAACTACGCCGTGTCGTCGCAGTGGCAGGGCGGCTTCGGCGCCAACGTCACCGTCACGAACCTCGGCGATCCGCTGAACGGGTGGACGCTGACGTGGTCGTTCGGCGCCGGGCAGACGGTGACGCAGGCGTGGAACGCGGGCGTCACACAGAGCGGCACGGCGGTGACCGCGAGGAACGTGGACTACAACGGGGCGGTGCCGACCAACGGCACCGTGTCGTTCGGCTTCAACGGGTCGTGGACGGGCAGCAACCCGGCCCCGACCAGCTTCGCCGTCAACGGCGTCACCTGCGGCGGCGGCACGCCCCCGACGACCCCGCCCCCGACGTCGACTCCGCCGCCCACCACACCGCCACCCACCACACCGCCGCCCTCGTGCTCGCTTCCGTCGACGTACCGCTGGTCGTCGACCGGCGCGCTGGCGCAACCGAAGTCGGGGTGGGTCTCGCTGAAGGACTTCACCGTCGCCCCCTACAACGGCAGGCAACTGGTCTACGCGACGACGCACGACACCGGCACCCGGTGGGGGTCGATGAACTTCGGCCTCTTCACCAACTGGTCCGAGATGGCCTCGGCCAGCCAGAACGCGATGTCCTCCGCCACCGTGGCCCCCTCGCTGTTCTACTTCGCCCCGAAGAACATCTGGGTGCTGGCCTACCAGTGGGGCGGGACCGCGTTCTCCTACCGGACGTCGACCGACCCCACCAACCCGAACGGGTGGTCCGCCCAGCAGACGCTCTTCACCGGGAGCATCTCCGGCTCCGGCACCGGCCCGATCGACCAGGCCGTCATCGGCGACAGCCAGAACATGTACCTCTTCTTCGCCGGCGACAACGGCAAGATCTACCGGGCCAGCATGCCCATCGGGAACTTCCCCGGCAGCTTCGGCTCCACCTCGACGGTGGTCATGAGCGACACCACCAACAACCTCTTCGAGGCCGTGCAGGTCTACAAGCTCCAGGGCGAGAACAAGTACCTGATGCTCGTCGAGGCGATCGGCTCCCAGGGCCGCTACTTCCGCTCCTTCACGGCCACCAGCCTGGGCGGCTCGTGGACCCCGCAGGCCGCCACCGAGAGCAACCCGTTCGCCGGCAAGGCCAACAGCGGCGCCACCTGGACCAACGACATCAGCCACGGTGAGCTGCTGCGCACCAACGCCGACCAGACGATGACCGTCGACCCCTGCCGGCTGCAGTTGCTCTACCAGGGCCGCTCGCCCAACTCGGGCGGCGACTACGGCCTGCTCCCCTACCGGCCGGGTCTGCTGACCCTGCAGCGCTAGCCTCCGCCCGCCGCCTGACCAGGTCCGGCGCGACAAGGATCCCCCCGGCGGGCTCGGCACGTGGCCGAGCCCGCCGGCCCACCCCTTCTTCGAGTGGTGCCAGCGCCCCTTGCCGGGCAATTGATATCGCTCACATTCCGCCGTCGCCGGTCGCCGCCCACCCGCACCATCGCGGGCCCCCGGAACGCGCCGGCCGTCACCTCGACCCCACCCTCGGGAGAAACCTCATGAGAAGGCACAGATCGACCAACGCCGCCCTGCTGTCGGCCGGCACCGTCCTGCTGGCCTCGGCGGCGGTCGCCGTGGCACTGCCGGCCGGGGCGGTCGCCGCCGGCTGCTCGGTGAACTACGCCGTGTCGTCGCAGTGGCAGGACGGCTTCGGCGCCAACGTCACCGTCACCAACCTCGGCGACCCGGTCACGAGCTGGGCGCTCACCTGGTCCTACAGCGCCGGCCAGTCCGTCGGGCAGGCCTGGAACGCGACCGTGACGCAGAGCGGCGCCGCCGTCACCGCCAGGAACGTCGACTACAACGGGGCCATCGCGACCAACGGCACCGCCTCGTTCGGCTTCAACGCCTCGTGGGCCGGCAGCAACCCCGCGCCCACCAGCTTCGCGTTGAACGGGGTGGCCTGCACCGGCGGCCCGGCGCCGACCACCACCCCGCCCACCTCGCCACCGCCCACGACCACGCCACCGCCCACCACGCCACCGCCGACCACGCCACCGCCCACCGGGCCGGCCGACATCACCGTGAACAGCGCCACCCGGTACCAGACGGTCGACGGGTTCGGGGCCGCCACCCCGATCTGGGGCGGCACCTGGTCCACGGCCGACACCCAGACCCTGGTCGGCCTGGGCGCCAACCAGCTCGGCCTGTCGATCGTGCGTACCGGCATCTCGCCGGTGTCCAGCGAGTGGGCGACCCAGGTCAACGCGCTGAAGGCGGCCAAGGCCTCCGGGCCGGGGGTGAAGATCCTCGCCTCGCCGTGGACGGCCCCGGCGGCGTGGAAGACGAACAACAGCCGCACCGGCGGCGGCAAGCTGAAGACCGACTACTACGACGACTACGCCAACCACCTCAACAGCTACGTGCAGTACATGCGCGGCCAGGGGGTGACGATCGACGTCACCTCCGTGCAGAACGAGCCGGACTGGCACCCCGACTACGACTCGATGGACTGGAGCGGCACCGAGCTGCGCAACTTCGTCCGCGACCAGGGCGCGAGGGTGCAGAACACCAAGCTGATGGTCGCCGAGGCGATCAACCTGAACTACAACTACACCGACCCGACGCTCAACGACGCGACCGCCCGCAACAACCTCGGCTACGTCGGTGGCCACCTGTACGGCACCGAGGCCGCCGGCCGGCTCAAGCCGTACTCCCTGGCCGAGCAGTACCGCAAGCCGGTGTGGATGACCGAGTGGAACCTGCACGCGGCCGACGGCAGCGGCTCCAACATCTGGGGCAACCCCGCCAACCAGACGGTCTGGAACGAGACGCTCGACGACATCATGCGCACCGTGCACAGGTCGATGGAGGCGAACTGGAACGCCTACGTCTGGTGGTACGGCAAGCGCTACTACTCCTTCATCGGCGACGGCGAGTCCGCCTACGGCACCGTCGCGGGCGCGCCGCTCAAGCGCGGGTACGCCTTCTCGCAGTACGCCAAGTACGTCCGCCCCGGCTACCAGCGGATCGCCCTGACCAAGAGCTCCAAGGCCTCCCCGTTGGAGGTGACCGCCTACCAGGGTGACGGGAAGGTCACCCTGGTGATCCTCAACCGGTCGACCAGCGCGGTCAACAACGCCGTCATCCAGGCACCGCAGAACGTCACGAAGGCGGAGCACTACCTGACCTCGCAGAACGCCAACGCCGCCGGCCAGTCGGTCGGCGTGAACGGCGGCCAGGTCTCCGTCAACGTCGGCGCGCGCAGCATCTCCACGGTCGTACTCACCCTCTAGGACCCGCCGGGCCCGCCACTGGAGGTCGGGTGGATGGGTGCGACCGCCGGGCCGCACCCACCCACCCGGTGCCCGCCGCCGCGGGCTCAGGGATTCCAGTCCGTCACGGCGTACGGGCCGTCGAAGCGCCGCGAGATCAGCCGGCGACGACGTCCAGGGCGCGGGTGAAGTCGGCGAGCAGGTCGGCGGTCTCCTCGATGCCGGTGGAGACCCGCACCAGGCCCTCGCTGATGCCGATGCCGGCGAGTTGCTCGACGTCGACGATGGCCGCCCACATCGAGCGGGGGTGCACCACGAGGGTGCTCACGCTGCCCAGGCTGGCCGCCCGCTTGGCCAGCCGCAGCTCGGCCAGCAGGGTCGACGCCGCCGCCCGACCGCCGGCCAGGTCGAGGCTGAACACGCCGCCGTACCCGCTCATCTGCCGCGCGGCCAGGTCGTGCTGCGGGTGGCTGGCCAACCCCGGGTAGCGGACCCGGGCGACGGCCGGGTGCGCCTCGAGCGCGCGGGCCAGCGCGAGGGCGTTGTCGTTGTGCCGGGCCATCCGCAGCGGCAGCGTCCGGATGCCGCGCAGCAGCAGCCAGGCGTCGATCGGGCCGAGCGTCGACCCGGTGACGATCGAGGTCTGCCAGACCCGGTCGATCAGCTCGGCGGAGCCGACCACGACCCCGGCGGAGAGGTCGGAGTGGCCGCCGAGGAACTTCGTGGCGCTGTGCCAGATCAGGTCCGCCCCGAAGGCCGCCGGGCGCTGGTTGACCGGGGTGGCGAAGGTGTTGTCCACGATGGCGTACGCGCCGTGGGCGTGCGCCAGGTCGATCACGGCGGCCAGGTCGGTGAGCTCCAGCAGCGGGTTGCTGGGTGTCTCCACCAGCACCAGCTTCGTCTGCGGCGTCAGCGCGCGGGCGAACGCGTCGACGTCGGTCTGGTCAACCTGGGTGCAGGTCACCCCGAAGCGGGTGAGCAGGCCGGTGGTCAGCGAGGTGGTGCCGCCGTACGTGCTGCGCTGCACGATCACGTGGTCGCCGGCGTTGAGCAGGGCCAGCGTCATCGTGGTGATCGCCCCCATGCCGGAGGCGGTGACCAGGCCCGCCTGGACGCCCTCCAGCTCGGCGACCACGGCGGCGACCTGGGCGTGGTTGGGGTTGCCGTAGCGGGTGTAGAAGGCGTCGCTGCGCTGCTGCGTGGCGACCTCGGTGAAGTGCTCGTCGGAATCGGCGCTGAAGGTGGCGCTCTGCACGATCGGCGGCGACACCGCGTTCGCGGGGGCCAGGCCGTCGTCGCCGTGGATCGCGGTCGTGCCGATGCCGGTCACGGTGCTCCTTCGGAGTCGGTGGTGCGAAGCGGAAACGGCGGGTCAGGGCACGACGACGACCGGGGCGGGGGCGGACGCGGGGGCGGCGCGGTCGGCGAGCATCCGCTGGGCGTCGCGCTGCTGGCGCAGCCGCGCGTCGTCGAGGTCGGCGACGGCCAGCCCGGCCGAGGCGCCGGCGTCGGCGAGGGGCCGACCGTCGGGCGCGTACCCGGCGCTGTGGCCGGCGAACCGCCACCCGCCGTGCGCCCCGGCGTAGTTGGCGACCACCAGGTAGCTGGTGTTCTCCAGGGCACGGGCCGGGCAGTAGACGCTACGCCGGTGGTCGGAGTCGCCGACCCTGAACGCGCCGGCCAGCAGGTAGGCGTCGGCTCCGGCCAGCACCAGGCCACGGGCGTGCTCGGGAAAGCTCACGTCGTAGCAGATACCCAGGCCGAGCCGCCAGCCACGCACTTCGACGAGCGTGTCGGTGACGCCGGGGACGAAGACCCCCCGCTCGTCGGCGTCGAGGTGGCGCTTGTCGTAGCCGGCCACCACCGCCCCGCCGGGGCCGACCACGTAGGAGGCGATCGCCCAGCCGTCCGCGCGCCGGGCGCACCCGCCGACCACGGCGGTCACCCCGTGGTCCCGGCAGGCCTGCCCCACCGTGCGCAGGGCCGGGTCGCCGGGGGCCACCTCGCAGCGGGCGACGTCGGCGGTGAGCAGCGGGAAGTCGTACCCGCAGAGCGACAGCTCGGGGAAGACCAACACGTCCACGCCGTGGGCGGCGGCCCGAGCGATCACGGCGGCGTGCGTGGCGGCGTTGCCGGGCAGGTCACCGCCGACCGCCTCGATCTGCGCCGCCGCCACCCGCAGCGGTGGCCGGGCCGGGGTCTCACCCGTCGTCTTCACCTGGGCCCCCGGTCGTGGGTGCCGGCTCGCCGACCGGCCCGGTCGCGTCCCCTCCGACGGCGACGCGCTCACCGGTCGGGGCCGGGTTGCGCCACTCGGGGGCCAGCACCGACCAGATCTGCAGGTCCATCCGCTCGCCCGGCCCCCGGTAGACCTGCCGCAGCGTGCCGTCGAGGCGCATGCCGAGCCGTCGCGCCACCGCGATGCTGCGGGCGTTGTCGGCGTTGGTGCGCCACTCCACGCGGTGGATGCCCCGGCCCCGCACCGCCCAGTCGACGATGAGGCCGACCGCCCGGGTGACCAGGCCGCGCCCCTGGGCCGTCGGCTCCACCCAGCAGCCCACCTCGCAGCTTCCCGACACGACGTCGAACGACACGAACATCACCCCGCCGACCAGCGTCGCGTCAAGCCAGATCCCCCAGAGGCCACCGCCGTCGCGGGCCCAGCGCTCGGCGTAGCGGCGCAGGACCTCCCGCGCGGACGGCAGGTCGACGGCCACGAAGGACGCGCCCACCCAGGGGGAGATGTGGTCCCGGCAGCGGTCCAGGTTGCGCAGGAACTCCTCGGCCCGCCCCGGGTCGAGGGGGCGCAGTTCGGCGTCGGCGGTCAGGGCACGGGCGTACACCGCACCTCCCGGTGGCGAAACGGCAACCCGGACAGCAGACCACACGCCGCGCCGCGCCGTCGAGCGGGCGGGACCCGGCAACGGCCGGGGTCAGGCGCGCAGCAGGTCCGTGTGGGCGGCGCGGAGCCGGGCCAGGGCCGGATCGCTGCCGGGGACCACCCGGCGGTCCAGCTCGGCCCAGACCTCGGCCAGGGCGTCGGTGAGGGCCCGCAGCTCGACGGCGTGCCGCCGGCTGCTCTGCCGGTGCAGCTCGTCGAGGCGGCGGGCCCACCCGGCGGTCACCGTGGCGAGCCGGTCGGCGTCGGCCCGCGCCTGCGCCGCCGTGCGGGCGGCGCAGGCCGGCACGATCGCGGCGATCGGGCGGGGGTCACCGTCGCGGGTGACCATGGTGACCGTGTCGGTCAGCTCGGCCATCGCGATGAGCTGGGTCAGTCGGGTGCGGGCCTCGCGCATCGGCAGGGCACGCGGCGGGGTGGGCTCGTGGGCCAGGGCGGGGGCAGCCATGCCTGCCATGTTGACGCAGGGGTACGACAATAAATGTCCCCCGCCCGCCACGGCGCCCTTCGCCGCAGGTCAGGACTTGGTGCGCATGGTCCTGATCCCGGTGCTGAACGTCGCGGTGACGGCGGAGACGGCGACCAGCGCGGGGAAGACCAGCATCGCGGTGCCGGTGGAGAAGTGCGCCAGCAGCAACCCGGCCAGGCCGGGGGCCAGCGCCGCCGCCGAGGTGGCGGCCAGGAAGATCACGCTGACCACCCGACCCTGGAGCCGGTCCGGGGTGATCTCCGCCTGGTATCCGAAGAGGACGGCGTTGGCGGTGGGGGCGAGCAGGACCGCCGCGGCGAGCGGCACGGCGGCGAGCACGCTGGTCGGGAAGAGGGTGCTCACCGCCATCAGCGCGGCGGTGGCCCAGCAGAGCACCACGACCAGGGTCGGCAGCCGCAGCCAGCGTTGCACCATCGGGGCGGCGAACGCGCCCAGGAAGCCACCCAGGCCGAAGATGGTGCTGGCCACCCCGACGAGGGCCGGGGGCGTGCCGGAGCGCTGCAACGACACGATCAGCGCGAAGATCATCCCGGTGAACGCCATGTTGAGCGGGGCGGCGATCACCAGCAGGGCGCGCAGGAACGGGTTGGCCAGCACGAACCGGATGCCCTCGGCCACGGCCGCGCCCCCGGACTCGGGGGCCCGCTCGCGGGGCTGCTGCATCGGCTCGCGGATGAGCAGGACCGCGACCAGGGAGAGCAGGTAGGTCAGCGCGTTGCCGAGGAAGGGCAGCGACCGGCCCAGCCCGAAGAGCAGGCCACCCAGGGGCGGGCCGGCGAGCTGGGTGCCGTACGTGCGGGCCTCGTTGCGGGCCACGGCGGTGGAGAGCTGCGCCGCCGGGACCAGGTTGCGCACGGCGGCATGCTCGGCGGTGCCGAAGACCGCGTTGCCCGCCGCGCCGATCACGGCCACCACCAGGATCATCGGGAGGCTGGCCGCGCCGGCCAGCACCGCCACGCCGAGCGCCAGGTACGCGCCGATCCGCACGACGTCGCAGAGCACCATCAGCCGGCGGCGGTCGAAGCGGTCGGCGAGCACCCCGGCCGGCAGCCGGCAGGCCAGGGTGACCAGCAGGCCGGCCGTGCCCACCAGGCCCGCCTGCGTCGGCGAGCCGGTGACGTAGAGCACGAGCAGCGGCAGGGCCAGGTTGGACATGGTGGCGCCCAGGTCCGACAGGCACTGGCTGACCCAGAGCAGGTTGAAGGCCCGGTTGCGCCAGAGACTGACCGGGCGATCGGCGACGGGAGCCGGACCGGCGGTGGCGTCCTGGTCGGCCGGCAGCGCCGCCGGGGCGTGCTCGATCATCGGTGGCACCTGTTCGTCGTCGGGGGGAAGCAGCGTGGCGTCGGGGGCGGGCACGGCGGCGTCGGCGGGCGCGGGGCGGGTCACGCCGGCCACCAGGAGCCCAGGGCGGGGCGCAGGTCGTCGAACCACTCGGCGGCCGGGTCGTGGTGGGCGAAGAACTGCCGGCCGACGTCGCGGGCGTCGCGGGCCTGCAACAGCCGCAGGCTGAACACCTCGGTGCCGGCGATGTCGACCACGCCGTCGACGAGCACCTTGCCGGGCGCGGCGGACATCACCGGGCCGCGCGCGGTGCGGGCCAGCCCGGAGACGCCCCGGATCGCGTCGGTGTAGATGCCCAGGGCCCGGGTCAACGGCACGCTGAAGTAGCTGCGGGCGCCGGTGTCGCGCTCCACGAACATGTAGTACGGCACCACGCCCAGCTCGACGAGCTGCTGCCACATGGTCGCCCAGTCCTGGGCCCGGTCGTTCACGTGGGCGATGAGCGGGGCCTGCGCGCGGATCACCGCACCGGTGGCCCGGATCCGGCGGATCGCCTCGCGTACGGCCGGGGTCGCCAGCTCCCGGGGGTGGGAGAAGTGGGCCATCACCGCCACGTGCCGGCCGGCGGCCACGATCCGCTCGAAGAGGCGCAGCACGTCGTCGGCGTCGTGGTCGGTGGTGAACCGGGCCGGCCAGTAGGAGAGCGCCTTGGTGCCGAAGCGGATGGTCCGGACCCGTTCCAGGGCCGGTTCGAGCAGCGGCTCCACCCACCGTTGCAGCACCGGCGCGCTCATGATCATGGGATCGCCGCCGGTGAAGAGCACGTCGGTGACCGTGGGGCTCTGCGCGACGTACGCCATCGCCCGGCTGACGTCCGAGGCGGCCTGGCGGATCTCGGCGTTGCCGACGAACTGGGCCCACCGGAAGCAGTAGCCGCAGTACGAGTGGCAGGTCTGCCCCTGGGAGGGGAAGACGAGCACGGTCTCGGCGTACTTGTGTTGCAGGCCGACCAGCCGGTGCCCGTCGTGGGTGGGCACGTTGGCCTCCAGCTGGGCGCCGGGGTTGGGGTTGAGCCGGGCGTGGGCGTCCCGGGCTGCCTTGCGGATGACGTTCGGGGCGGCGGCGCTCAGGTGCAGCGCCGACAGGTCCTCGAAGATGTCCCGGGGCAGCATGTCCCGGTGCGGGAAGGTGAGCCGGAAGATCGGGTCGTCGGGGACGGCTGACCAGTCGATGAGCTCGTCCACGACGTACTGGTTGACTTTGAACGGCAGCACCGAGGAGACCACCCGCAGGTCGTGCAGGTACTCCTCGGGCATGCCCCGCTGGCCGGCGAGTCGCGCCAGACGCTCGTGGGAATAGACCTTCATCACCGTCGCCTCAGATCGTCAGCGATACCGCCCCGGGCGCCGGGCGCGCGGGGTTCAAAACGGAAGGGACCGCGGGCCGGGGCGGCCCGTGCGGGGCCGCCCCGGCTGCCGGGCGGTCAGCCCTGCGCGGCGGCCATCCGCTCACGCAGGCTGCGCGGGCGCATGTCCGTCCACACCTCGTCGATGTGGGCCAGGCAGTCCTGCTTGGGGCCCTCGAAACCGGTGGCGGTCCAGCCGGCCGGCAGGTCGCGGTCGGCGAACCAGATCGAGTACTGCTCCTCGTGGTTGATCACGACGCGGTAGGTGCGGGTGTCCTCGTCGGCGGTCATCGCCGTTCTCCTTTGCTCGGGTGTTCCTCTGCGGTGGATGGTGCCGGGGTGTCGGGGCACGAGGGCGCGCTGGGCGCGTCAGAGCCGCACCGGCAGGGCCTGCAGGCTGCGGTTGAGCAGCGACGGCGCCCAGCTCACCCGGTCGGCGGCGAGGGCCAGCCGGGGCGCGGCGGCCAGCAGGTCGGTCAGGGCGGCACCGGCGACCAGGCGGGCCAGCGGCGCGCCCAGGCAGAAGTGCGCGCCCTGCCCGAAGCCCAGGTGCGGGTTGGGGTGCCGGCGCAGGTCCAGCTCGTCGGGGCGGCGGAACCGGGCCGGGTCGCGGTTGGCGGCGGCGGTGATCAGGTACATCCGCTCCCCCGCGCGCAGCCGCTGACCGCCCAGCTCGAAGTCGTCCTTCACCTGCCGGATCGACATCTTCGACGGGCCGTCGAAGCGCAGCAGCTCCTCCACGGCGGTGGGCGCGAGCTCCGGCTCGGTGCGCAGCAGCGCGAGCTGGTCGGGGTGGCGCAGCAGGTTCCACACCCCGACGGCGATGAGGTTGCTGGTGGTCTCCCCGCCGGCGAAGGCCACGTGGGTGAGCATGGCGACGAACTCGTCCTCGCTGACGGAGTCGCCGACCAGCCCGCTGGCCAGCGCCGAGCTGATCAGGTCGGCCTGCGGGTCGGCGCGGCGGGCCCGGACCAGCTCGCGCAGGTAGTCGAAGAGGTCCAGCAGGGCGCGCTGGGAGCGTTCGTGCTCGTCGGGGGTCTGCACCCCGCCCAGGGCCAGGTCGCCGACGCGGATGGCCCAGCGCTGGAACATCGCGGTGTCGTCGACCGGCACGCCCATCCAGGCCGCCGCCACGGTCGCCGGCAGCGGCCGGGCGAAGTCGGCGACCAGGTCGGTGACGCCCCCGCCGGCGCCGGCCTGGGCGGTCAGCCGGGTCACCGCCGCGCGCACCATCGGCCGGTTGCGGCGGATCTGGCTGGGCCCGAACGCACCCCGGAAGACGCTGCGCAGCCGGCGGTGCTCCGGCGGGTCGACGAAGACCATCCACCCGGCCATGATCTTGAACGCGCGGGCGGCCTCGGGGCTGAGCAGGTGCAGCGGCGTCTGCGCCAGCATCGGGCTGATCCGGTCGGCGGAGACCGCCGGCTCGGTGAAGCAGGCGGCCACCGGGTCGTACCCGGTCACCAGCCAGGCCCGGTGCACCGGGCTGAAGTGCACCGGCGCGGCGGCCCGCAGCTCGGCGAGGTACGGGAACGGGTCGGCGAGGATCTCGTCGTCGACCAGGTAGCGGTCGGTAACGGGTGCGGTGGTCGTCATGCCGTTCGCTCCATCAGCTCGGCGGCGATGGCGGCCACGGCCGCCACGTCCGGGTCGGTGACCATGCTCCGGTGGGTGCCGGGCAGGTGGTGGACGGTGGCCGCCGGGAACATCTCCCGGCAGCGCCGCTCGTAGGTGGGCCAGCTCTCGCCGGCCACCACGGAGGCCCGGCCGGGGCCGGCGGTGGCCGCCTCGGCGCTGACCACCAGGTGCGCGGGCCCGGCGTACGGCTCGGGGCGGTAGCCGGCGGCGGCGCGCAGCAGCGCCGTCCACATCGCCACCGGCCAGTCCGCGCCCAGCTCGGCCTCGGCCTCCTCGACCCCGGCGGCGCGCAGCGTCGCCACCAGCTCGCGTTCCTGGCTGAGCCGGGCGGGGGTGCCCGGGGTCAGCTCCCGGACCGCCTCGCGCATGGCCACGGCCCGGTCGAGCAGGTCCAGGGCCTCGGTGACGGCGAACATCCCGGCCTCGTCGGGCACCGCCGGCTCCAGCAGCAGCAGGGTGTCGACCCGCTCGCCGGCGGCGGTGAGCCGAATCGCCATCTCCTGGGCGATGTTGGCCCCCATCGACCAACCGAGCAGCGCGTACGGGCCGTGCGGCTGGCGGGCGCGCAGCTGGCGCAGGTAGTCCTCGGCCAGGCCGGACATCGTGTCGGCGTCGACGCCGCCGTCGATGCCCCGGGCCTGCAGGCCGAGCACCGGCCGCCCCGGCGGCATGGCCTGGGCCAGCGGCAGGTACCAGGCGACGCTGCCGCCGCTGGGGTGCACGCACCACAGCGGACGCCGGTCCCCCGCGTCGCCGTCGCCGTCGCCGTCGCGCAGCGTCACGACCACCCCGCCGGTACGCCGCACGGGCTCCCCGGCCGGGCCGGGCTCCCGGGCGGTGACCGCCTCGGCCAGCGCCGCCACCGTGGGGTGCTCCAGGATGTCGGCCACCCCGACCGGCAGGCCGAGGTCGCAGGCGCGGGCGGCGAGCCGGACGATGGCCAGTGAGTGCCCGCCCAGGTCGAAGAAGTCGTCGTGCACCCCGACCCGGTCCAGCCGCAGCGTCTCCGCCCAGAGCTTCGCCAGCGTCGCCTCGGCGTCGGTGCGCGGCTCGGCGTACGGGCGCTCCGGCGCGGCGGAGGCGTCCGGGGCCGGCAGGGCGGCCCGGTCGAGCTTGCCGGTGCGGGTCATCGGCAGCTCGGTCAGCGCCACGAACGCGCTCGGCACCAGGTACGTCGGCAGCCGCTCGCGCAGCCAGCGGCGCAGCTCGGCGGCGGCCGGGACGGTGTGCCCGGCCACCGGCACCACGTACGCCACCAGCCGGGCGTCGCCGGGGACGTCCGCGCGGGCGGCCACCGCCGCCACGGCCACGTCGGGGCGCGACGACAGCGCCGCCTCGATCTCGCCCAGCTCGATGCGCCGGCCCCGGATCTTCACCTGCCCGTCGACGCGGCCGCCGAACTCGAGGGTCCCGTCGTCGCGCCAGCGCCCCCGGTCGCCGGTGCGGTAGAGCCGCCGGCCCCCGCCGGCCGGATCGGGGACGAACCGCTCGGCGGTCAGCCCGGCCTGCCCGACGTAGCCGCGGGCCAGGGCGTCGCCGCCGAGGTAGAGCTCCCCGGCCACGCCCACCGGCACCGGGCGCAGCTCCTCGTCGAGGACTTCGACGGTGGTGCGGGCCAGCGGCCGGCCGATAGGGACGCTGACCGCGTCGGCCGGCACGTCGCGGACCTGGTGGGCGGTGACGATGAGGGTCGACTCGACCGGCCCGTACCCGTTGACCAGGCGCAGGTCCGGCCAGCGGGCGGCCAGGTCGCGGGTGTGCGGCGCGGACGCCGCCTCCCCGCCGAAGAGGACCTGGCGCAGCGGGCCCAGCTCCGCCGGGCACTGCTCGACGACCAGGTTGAACAGCGTGGTGGTGAGGAACGTGGTGGTGACGCCGTGGCGGCGGATCGCCGCGACGATGCCGTCCGGGGTGACCGGCCCGGCCGGGTAGAGCGCGCAGGTGCCGCCGTGCAGCAGCGGCCCGAAGATCTCGAAGAGCGCGGCGTCCCAGTTGACGCTGCTCAGGTGCAGGACCGTCTCGTCGGCGTCGAGCCGGATGAAGTCCTGCCCGACCAGGGAGTCCACGATCGCCCGGTGGGTCAGCGCGGTGCCCTTGGGCCGGCCGGTGGAGCCGGAGGTGTAGAGCACGCATGCCAGGTGGTCGGCGTCCGGGCCCGGGGTCGGTGGGTGCGCCGGCTCGGCGGCGAAGGTCGACTCGGCGAGGGCGACGACGGTGCCGACCCGCTCGGGCACCTGGTGACGCCACTGCGGCTGGGCCAGGACCAGCTCCGCGCCGGTGTCGGCGACCAGCAGGTCCAGGCGGCGGCGCGGGTCGCGCGGGTCCAACGGCAGGTACGCCGCGCCGGCCTTGAGGATGCCGAGCATCCCGACGATCAGGTCGACGCCGCGTTCGGCGCAGAGCCCGACGACCCGCTCCGGGCCGGCGCCGTGGCGGCGCAGGTGGTGGGCGACGCGGTTGGCCCGCGCGTCGAGCTCGGCGTAGCTGAGCGTGGCGTCGGCGGCGGCCAGGGCCACCCGGTGACGGTTCGCGGCCACGGCGGCGGCGAGGACCGCCACCAGGCTGCGGTCGTCGCGGTTCGGCCCGGCGGCGGCGGCCCGCACCACGGTCGCCCCGGCCGGCACGCCGGGGGCGGCCTGCGGGTCCGTGACCATCGCGGTGAGCAGCGCGCAGTACGCGTCGGCCAGCCGCTCCACCTCCCCCTGCGACATCCGGCCGGCGTCGGCCTCGAACGACACGCCCTGCGGGCCGGTGGTGACCATCAGCCCGAAGTTCGTCCGGGCGATCTCCTCGGTCTCCTGCTTGTGCTCGGTGCCGAGGCCGTGGAAGTGCACGTAGTTGAACGCGGTGTCGACCAGCACCTCCCCGGCCCACCGGCCGCGCTGCAACTCCGCCAGCGGGAAGCGGCGGTGCGCGATGACGTCCCGCTCGGCGGCGAAGACGTCGCGCAGCAGCTGCGTCCAGCTCGTCGCGGCCGAGCGCACCCCGAACGGCATCACGTTGAGGAACAACCCGCGCATGCCCTCCGCGCCGGCCCGCTCCGGGCGGCCGTTGGTGGCGAACCCGACCGAGTACGCCTCACCGTCGGCGAGCTGCCGCATGAGCCGGTAGTACGCGGTGAAGAGCACCGTCTTGCGGGGCACCCCGGCGCGGGCGGCCAGGGCGTCGATGCCGGCGTGCAGGTGGGCGTAGCCGCGCAGCGCCTCGCAGGTGGACTTGTCGGTCGGCTCGGCCACGGAACGCGGCACCCGCACGGGCGGGAAGCGCTCCACCATGGTGTCCCAGAACGCCCGCGCGGCCGGGTCGTCGACGGCGGCGCGTTCCAGGGCCACGTACTCGGCGAAGCGGGGCGGCGGCGGGCCGGCCGGGGCGTCGCCGACGCCGGTGAGCGTGCGGCGGTGCCGGTCGACCAGCTCGGCGATGAGCGAGGTGAGGCTCCACCCGTCGAGCACGGCGTGGCAGTCGGTGATGGTGAGCCGGTACTCGGCGTCGTTGAGCAGGTGCACGTGCAGCCGGATCAGCGGCGGTACGTCCAGCTCGAACCAGCGCGCCGCCTCGGCGTGCAGGTACTCGCGCAGCCGCTCGGCCTGCTCGGCGTCGGCCAGGCCGCGCAGGTCGGTCACGCCGACCGGCAGCTCCGCGTCGGGGTGCACCAGTTGCAGCGGCTCCTCGTACGAGCTCCAGTCGAAGCCGGTGCGCAGGATCTCGTAGCGGCGCAGCACCGCGTCGGCGGCGGCCTGCATGGCGGCGGCGGCGAACCCGGCGGGCTCCTGGACCCGGAAGCTGGTCAC
The DNA here is from genome assembly GCF_049841815.1 of Micromonospora sp. DT233. Classification (NCBI taxonomy): domain Bacteria; kingdom Bacillati; phylum Actinomycetota; class Actinomycetes; order Micromonosporales; family Micromonosporaceae; genus Micromonospora; species Micromonospora sp. DT233. The sequence goes on from NZ_JBNCLB010000016.1 coordinate 80,011, forward strand.
GTTGTGGTACGCACCCTTGCCGGCGTCGGCCAGCAGCTCGTAGAGCATGCCCTGCTGCATCCGGGTCAGCGGGTAGGCGTCCTCCAGGTGCGCCGGGAGCCGGTCCCGGTCGGCGGGGGCCACCAGGGCGAACCGGCCGACCGGCGCGGCATCGGTCGAGCCGGCAGCGCCGGCGGTCGCGGCGGCGTCGACCGCGCGGGCCAGGTCGCCGAGGCACTGGTGGGCGAAGACGTCGCGCAGCGCCACGGCGAGCCCGGCGCGCTCGGCCAGCCCGACCACCCGCAGCGCGAGGATCGAGTCCCCGCCCAGGTCGAAGAAGCGGTCGGTGACGCCGACCCGCGTTACCCCGAGGGCGGCGCACCAGACCTGGGCGAGGGCCCGCTCGGTGGGGGTGGCCGGCGGGACGTGGGCGCGGGCGGCGTCCAGGGTGGCGCCCTCGGCGGCCGGCAGGGCCCGCCGGTCGACCTTGCCGTTGGCGGTCAGCGGCAACGCCGGCAGCACGGTGAAGGTCGCCGGCACCATCGGCTCGGGCAGCCGCTCACGCAGCCAGCCGCGCAGCTCGTCGGCGGCCGGCTCGCCGTCGACGACCAGGTAGGCGTGCAGCCGGTGCTCGCCGGTGCGCTCCCCCCGGGCCACCACGGCGGCCTGGGCGACGGCGTCGTGGCGCAGCAGCGCCGCCTCCACCTCACCCAGCTCGATGCGGTGACCGCGGATCTTCACCTGGTCGTCGGCACGGCCCCGGTACTCCAGCTCCCCGCCGGGCAGGTGCCGGGCCCGGTCACCGGTGCGGTAGAGCCGCGCGCCGGGCGTGGCGGAGAACGGGTCGGGGACGAAGCGGTCGGCGGTCAGGCCGGGGCGGCCGAGGTAGCCCCGGGCCAGCCCCGCGCCGCCGACGTACAACTCGCCGGTGACGCCGACGCCGACGGGCCGCAGGTGCGCGTCGAGCAGGTGCAGGCTCAGGTCCGGCAGGGCCCGGCCGATCGGGGAGGTGGCCCCGGTGCCCAGGTCGGCGGCGGTGACGGTGCGGTGGGTGACGTGCACGGTGGTCTCGGTGATGCCGTACATGTTGACCAGCCGCACGCCCTCCCCCGCCGGGCCGTCGAGCCAGCCGTCCAGCTCGGGCAGGTCCAGCTTCTCCCCGCCGAGGACCACCGTACGGACCCCGAGGTCGGCCGGGGGTCGGCCGCCGAGGGCGGCGCGCAGGTTGCGGAACGCCCCGGGGGTCTGGCTGAGCACGCCGACCCGCTCGGCCTCCAGCAGGGCCGCGAAGCGGTACGGGTCGCGGGCGGTGGCCTTGTCGACCATGACGACGGTGCCGCCCCGGGCCAGCGCGCCCCACAGCTCCCAGACGGAGAAGTCGAAGGCGTACGAGTGGAACAGGCTCCACACCCCACCGGCGGGCAGGTCGAGCACGTCGTCGCAGGAGTCGAGGAGGCGCACGACCTGCCGGTGCGGCACGGCGACGCCCTTGGGGCGGCCGGTGGAGCCGGAGGTGTGGATGACGTAGGCGACGTTGTCGGCGCAGGTGACCGGGGTCGGGTCGGTGGCCGGCTCGGCGGCCAGGGTGGGGTCGTCCAGCCGCAGCGTGGCGGCGACGGGGGCCCGGTCGGCCAGCCCCGGCGAGACCACGGCGAGGGTGACGCCCGCGTCGGCGACGACGTACTCCAGCCGGTCGCGGGGGTGCTCCGGGTCCAGCGGCAGGTAGCCGCCGCCGGCCTTGAGGATGCCGAGGACGCCCACGGCCAGGTCGGCGTCGCGGTTGACGCAGAGCCCGACGAGGGTCTCCGGGCCGACGCCGGCGGCGCGCAGCCGGTGGGCGAGCCGGTTGGCGCGGGCGTCGAGGGTGGCGTAGTCGACCCGCTGCTCCCCGGCGACGACGGCGAGGGCGTCGGGGTGGGCGGCGGCGTGCCGGGCGAAGCGCTCGTGCAGCAGGTCGTCCGAGTCGTACGACCGCGCCGGGGCGGCCCAGGCGGCGAGCTGGCGGCGCTCGTCGGCGGGGAGCAGCTCCAGCTCGGACAGCGGGACCTCGGGGTGGGCGACGACCTGCTCCAGCAGCCGGGTGTACTGGGCGGCCCAGCGCCGCACCGTCTCCGGCCGCCACAGGTCCGCGCGGTGGAAGAACGCCGCGACCAGCCCCTCGGGGCGGCGGGCGGTCTGCAGGATCAGGTCGAACTTCACCGCGTCGAGGTCCAGGTCGAAGCGCTCGCCGGTGACCCCGCCGAGGCGCACCGGCCGGTCGTCGGCGTCGTCGTCGAGGCTGAACATGGCCTGGAACAGCGGGGTGCGGTGCAGGTCCCGGTCGCCGGCGACCTCGTCGACGACCCGCTCGAAGGGCACGTCGGAGTGCTCGTACGCGCCGAGGGCGTCGGCCCGGACCCGGCCGAGCAGGTCGGCGAAGGACGGGTTGCCGGTCAGGTCGGCGCGCAGGACCAGGGTGTTGACGAAGAACCCGACGAGGTGTTCCACCTCGGGCCGGTTGCGGCCGGCGACGGGGGTGCCGACGCCGAAGTCGACCTGCCCGGCCAGCCGGCCCAGCAGCGCCTCGAAGGCGGCCAGCAGGGTCATGTAGAGGGTGGCGCCGTGCCGGCGGGCGAGCTCCTCCAGGCCGGCGACCAGCTCGCCGCCGACGGTGAACTCGCACGTCGCCCCGGCGGTGGAGCGCCCGGTCGGCGTGGCGTCGCCGGGCAGTTCCAGCGGCGGCACCCCGGCGAGCCGGCCTCGCCAGTAGCCGAGCTCGCCGGCCAGCCGCTCGCCGGTGAACTCGCGGCGCTGCCAGGCGGCGAAGTCGGCGTACCGCACGGGGAGCGCGGCCGGCTCGCCGCCGGCGTAGAGGGTCTCCAGGTCGCGCACGAGCACGCCCATCGACCAGCCGTCGGCGACGATGTGGTGCATCGCCAGCAGCACCACGTGCTCGGTCGGGCCGAGCCGCCACACCGTGACCCGCAGCAGCGGCCCGGTGCTCAGGTCGAACGGCTCGGCGGCGGCGGCGCGGGTGGCCCGGGTGACCTCGGCGAGGCTGCCGGCGTCGACCCAGGTGACGCCGGCCCAGCCGGGGTCGATCTCCTGCCGGACGACGCCGTCGACGACGGTGAACCGGGTCCGCAGGGCCTCGTGCCGCTCGACCAGGGCGGCGAACGCGGCGGTCAGCCGGTCGCGGTCCAGCGGCCCGTCCAGGCGCCACGCCACCGCGATGGTGTACGCGGGGCCGGCGCCCTCCAGCCGGTCGAGGAAGACCAGCCGTTCCTGACCGAAGGAGACGGGCAGGCCGCTGACGTCGGTGCCCCGGGTGATGCCCGCCGGGGCGGTGCGCTGCTCGGCGCGCCCCGCGAGCCGCTGGCGCAGCAGTTCCCGCTGCGCGGGGGTGAGGGCGGTCATGCGGTCTCCTCCAGTTTGCGGGCCAGCCGGGCGATGGTTCGGGCCTCGAAGAAGGCGCGAAGGGTGAGCTTTCCGTCGAGCCGGTCGCGCAGCCGGGAGATGACCCGCAGCGCGGTGAGCGAGTGGCCGCCGAGGGCGAAGAAGTCGTCGGTGACGCCGACGTCGGGGCGGTCGAGCAGCTCCGCCCAGACCTCGGCGATGATCTTCTCGGTGTCGGTGCGCGGGGCGACGTGTCCGCCGTCCGCGCCGACGGCGGTGATCTCCGGCAGGGCCGCCCGGTCGACCTTGCCGTTGCCCAGCAGCGGCAGGGCGTCGAGGACCAGCAGCTCGGCCGGGACCAGCGCGGGCGGGAGGATCTCCTCCAGGTGGGCGCGCAGGACGGCCTCGGTGACGGCGACGCCGGGGGCGCGCTGGGCGTAGCCGGCCAGCCGCCAGCCGTTCGGCCCGTCGGGGCGGGCGACCACGGCCGCCGCGCCGACGCCCGGGTGGGCGGCGATGACCGCCTCCACCTCGGCCGGTTCGACCCGCACCCCACGCACCTTGACCTGCCGGTCGAGGCGGCCCCGGAACTCCAGGGTGCCGTCGGCGAGCCGGCGGGCGGCGTCGCCGGTGCGGTACATCCGGGCGCCGGGCGGCCCGTACGGGTCGGGCAGGTAGGACGCGGCGGTCAGGGCGGGCCGGTTGCGGTAGCCGCGGGTCACCCCGGCCCCGCCGATGTGCACCTCCCCGAAGACCCCGACCGGCACGGGGCGGCCGGCCGCGTCGAGCAGGTGCACCCAGGTCCCCGGCATGGGCCGGCCGATGCCGACCGTCTCGTACGCCGCCGCCGGGTCCAGGTCGGCGACGGTGGTGGTGACGGTGGCCTCGGTCGGGCCGTACTGGTTGACCACCCGGCGCAGGTCGGGCAGGGCGGTGTGCAGGCGGGCCAGCAGCGCCGGGGTGCACGCCTCCCCGCTGAGCACGAGCAGCCGCAGCGCCGGCAGGGTGGCCGCGCTCAGGTCACCGGCGTCGAGGAGCTGGTGCAGCAGCGACGGCACCATGCTCAGCAGCGCGGTGGGGGCGGGTCGGCCGGGCAGGTCGGCGGCGAGGGTGGAGAGGTCGGAGCGGCCGGCGCTGAGCACGGTCGCGCCGACGGTGAGCGGGCCGACGCAGTCGCGCAGGTACGCGTCGAAGCTCGGCGAGGCCCGTTGCAGGACCACGTCGTCGGCGTCGAGCCGGTAGTGGGCCAGGATCTCGTCGAGGTACGCGGTGACGCCGCCGTGCTCGGCCAGCACCCCCTTGGGGGTGCCGGTGGAGCCGGAGGTGTAGACGACGTAGGCGAGCTGCTCGGGGCGGATGGTCGGCGGCGGCGCGGTGACCGGCCGGGCGGCCAGGGCCGGGTCGGCCAGCAGCGCCGCGTCGACGACCACCGTGACCCCTGAGTCGGCGGCGAGCTGGGCGAGGCGGCGTTCGGGCAGCTCCGGGTCGAGGCCGACGAACGCGCCGCCGGCCTTCCAGACGCCCAGCACCGCGACCACGGTGTCGATGCCCCGGGGCAACCGCAGCCCGACCCGGGTCTCCGGGCCGACGCCGAGGGCGGCGAGGTGGTGGGCGAGCCGGTTGGCCCGCCGGTCCAGCTCGGCGTACGTCACCGCGCCGGTCGGGTCGAGCACGGCGACGGCGTCGGGGGTGGCCGCCGCCCGCGCGGCGATCCGCTCCGGCAGGGACGTGAACGCCGCCGGGCGGGCGGGCAGCGCCAGCACCGGCGGGGCGTCGGTCAGCGGCAGGTCGCCGACGCGGGTCGCCGGGTCGGCGACGATCGCCCGCAGCAGCAGCCGGTACGCCGCCGCCATCCGGGCGATCGTGTCGGCGTCGAAGATGTCGGTGGTGTAGTCGAACGCGCCGGCCAGCCCGTCGGGCCGGCGCACCAGCTCCAGGGTCAGGTCGAGCTTCGCCGCGCCCCGGTCGACGGGCAGCGCCGCGCCGGCCGTGTCGCCCAGCCGCAGGGTGTCCAGGGTCCAGTCGTTGTAGCTGAACAGGGCCTGGAAGAGCGGGGAACGGCTGAGGTCCCGGTCGGGGCGCAGCTCCTCCACCAACCGGCCGAAGGGCAGCTCCTGGTGCTCGTACGCGGCGAGGGCGTCGTCGCGGACCCGGCCGATCAGCTCGGCGGCGCTCGGCTCGCCGCGCAGGTCGGCCCGGAGCACCAGGGTGTTGAGGAAGAACCCGACCACGTCGCGGACCTCGGGGCGGCCCCGGCCGGCGACGGGGGTGCCGACGGCGAAGTCGGCCTGCCCGCTGAACCGCCCCAGCAGCACCTGGTACGCGGCCAGCAGGGTCATGAAGAGCGTCGCCCCGTGGGCGCGGCTGAGCCGCTCCAGGTCGGCGGCCAGCTCCGCGTCGACGGTGAACTCGACGGTGCCGCCCGCCCCGGTGCGCACCGCCGGGCGGGGCCGGTCGGTGGGCAGCTCCAGGGTGGGCAGGTCGGCCAGCCGGGCCCGCCAGTGGGTCAGCTCGCCGGCCAGCCGGTCGGCGGTGAGCCGGTCGCGCTGCCAGGCGGCGAAGTCGGCGTAGCGCACCGGAGGGCGGGGCGGGCCGACGCCGGCGTAGCGGGCCTGGAGCTCGCGCACCAGCAGGGCGGTGGACCAGCCGTCGGAGACGGTGTGGTGCATGGCGACCAGCAGCAGGTGTCCGCCGTCGGCGACCCGCCACAGCACCGCCCGCAGCAGCGGCCCGGTGGTCAGGTCGAACGGGCGGCGCGCCTCGGCGGCCAGCTCCCGCTCGGCGTCGGCCGTGCTGGCCGCGGCGCGCCGGTCCAGGCCGGGCCAGCCGGGGTCGAGGTCGGCCAGCACCACCCCGTCGACGAGGGTGAAGCGGGTGCGTAGCGCCTCGTGCCGGTCGACCAGGGCGTCGAACGCGGCGGCCAGCCGGTCGGCGTCCAGCGGCCCGGTAAGGCGCCACGCCAGCGGGATCGTGTACGCCGCGCCGGCGCCCTCCAGGCGGTCGAGGAAGACCAGCCGTTCCTGGCCGAACGACACGGGCAGCCCGGTGGTCGCGGTGCCCCGGACGATCGCGGCGGTGTCGGTGTCGGCGGTGGCCAGCAGCCGGGCCAGCCCGGCGATGGTGCGGGTGGTGAAGAGGTCGCGGAAGGTGAGCTGCCGGCCGGTGCGGGCGGCGACCGCGCCGACGACCCGGATGGCCAGCAGGGAGTGCCCGCCGAGGGCGAAGAAGTCGTCGTCCATGCCGGGGTCGGCGACGCCGAGGACCTCGGTCCAGATCTCGGCGAGCTGCCGTTCCAGCTCGTTGGCCGGCGCGCGGCGGCCGGCCCCGGTGGCGTACGTCGGCTCGGGCAGCGCGGCCCGGTCGATCTTGCCGTTGGCGGTCAGCGGCAGCTCGTCGAGGACCACCACGGCGGCCGGCACCAGGTACGCCGGCAGGGTCCCGGTCAGGTGGGCGCGCAGGTCGCCCAGCTCGGCGGGGTCGGCGACGACGTACGCGACGAGGCTGAGCGCGCCGCTGCGGTCGGGACGGGCCAGCACGGCGGCGTCGCGCACGGCGGGGTGCCGGCGCACCGCGGCCTCGATCTCGCCGGGCTCGACGCGGAACCCGCGCACCTTGACCTGCCCGTCGGCGCGGCCGACGAACTCCAGCACCCCGTCGGCGCTCCAGCGCACCAGGTCGCCGGTGCGGTAGAGCCGGCCGCCGGGCGGGCCGAACGGGTCGGGCAGGAAGCGCTCGGCGGTGCGGCGGGCCGAGCCGACGTACCCCCGGGCCAGGCCGGGGCCGCCGAGCAGCAGCTCACCGACCGTGCCGACGCCGACGGGCCGGAGCCGGTCGTCGACGACGTACGCGGTGGTGTTGTTCGTGGGGCGGCCGATCGGGACGGCCGCGCCGCCGAGCGCGGCGGTGATCGGGTGCCAGGTGGCGAAGGTGGTGACCTCGGAGGGGCCGTACATGTTGAGCAGCCGTTCGGGGCCGCCGTGGGCGAGCAGGGCGTCAACGGCGGCCGGGTCGGCGGCCTCGCCGCCGAAGAGCACGTGCCGCAGCCCGCGCAGCGCGTCCGGGCGTTCCCGGACGACCTGGTGGAACAGGGCGGTGGTGAGGAAGCAGGTGGTGACCCGGTGCCGGGCCAGGTGGGCGGCGAGGGCGGCGGGGTCGAGCGCCACGTCGGGCGGGGTGACCACCAGGGTCGCCCCGGCGACGAGGGTGGCCCAGACCTCGAAGGTCGCCGCGTCGAAGACCGGGTTGGCGGCGAACGCGACCCGGTCGTCCGGCCCGAGTCCGACGTATCCGCCGTCGTGGACGGTGCGGACCACGGCCCGGTGGGTGATGCCGATGCCCTTGGGGCGGCCGGTGGAGCCGGAGGTGTAGACGACGTAGGCGAGCTGGTCGGGGTGGACGGCCACGGCCCCGGCGGCGCCGGGCTCGGTGGAGGCGGCGGCGGTCGGGTCGGCGGCGGTCGGGTCGAGCACCGGGCAGCCCAGGTCGTCGGCCGTCCGGCCGGGCGTGGTGAGCAGCAGGGCCGCGCCGGTGTCGGCGATGAGGTAACGGCTGCGCTCGGCGGGCTGGTCGGCGTCGAGCGGCAGGTACGCCCCGCCCGCGGTGAGGATCGCCAGCTGCGCGCAGACCAGCTCCGCGCCGCGCGGCAGGCTGACCGCCACCACGGTCTCCGGGCCCACGCCGCGCTCGGCCAGGCGCCGGGCCAGCCGGTCGGCCCGCCGCCGAAGTTCGGCGTACGTCCAGACGGCGTCGCCGTCGACGACGGCCGCCCGGTCGGGGTCGGCGGCGGCCCGCTCGGCGACCAGCTGGTGCACGGCCCGCTGCGGCAGCGGCGGCCGGGCGGCGGTGCCGGCGGCCAGCAGCCGGTCCCGCTCGGCGGGATCGACCACGTCCCAGTCGCCGAGCCGGAACCCGGCGTCGGCGGCGAGGGCGGCCAGCAACCGTCGGTACGCCTCGGCGAACCGCCGCGCGGTGGCCGCGTCGAAGAGGTCGGTGGCGTACTCGACCAGGCCGGCGTAGCTGCCGTCGGGGGCCTGGTCGACGAAGAGGGTCAGGTCGAACTTCGCGGTGCGCCAGCCCAGCGGCAGCTCCTCGGCGGTCGTCCCGGGCAGCCGCAGGGCGGTGGCGGCGGTGTCCCGCAGCGCGAACATGGTCTGGTAGACGGGGGTGCGGCTGAGGTCCCGCTCCGGGCGCAGCTGCTCCACCACCCGCTCGAAGGGCACGTCGGCGTGCTCGTACGCGCCGAGGGTGGCCTCCCGGACCCGGCCGATCAGCTCGGCGAGGGTGGGGTCGCCGGTCAGGTCGGCGCGCACGGCGAGGGTGTTGACGAAGAACCCGACGACGTTCTCCACCTCGGCGCGGCTGCGCCCGGCGACGGGGGTGCCGACGGCGAAGTCGGTCTGCCCGGTCAGCCGGCCCAGCAGCGCCTGGAACGCGGCCAGCAGCACCGTGTGCAGGGTGGTGGCGTGGGCGGCGGCGAGCCGGGTCAGCGCCCGCAGCGCGTCGGCGGGCAGGTCGAAGCGGTGGGTGGCCCCGTCGGTGCCCAGCACCGCCGGGCGGGGCCGGTCGGTGGGCAGCTCCAGCGCCGGCACCCCGGCCAGCGCGCCGCGCCACCAGTCCAGCTCGCCGGCGAGCCGCGCCTCGGTCAGGTCGGCGCGCTGCCAGCGGGCGTAGTCGGCGTAGCGCACCGGCGGCGGGGGCGGGGTGGCCCCGGCGTAGAGGTCGCCCAGCTCGCGGGCGATCACGCCGAGGGACCAGCCGTCGGCGACGATGTGGTGCAGCACCAGCAGCAGCACGTCGTGGTCGGGCAGGCGGACCAGGGCGGCCCGCCACAGCGGCCCGGCGGCCAGGTCGAACGGGCGGCGGAGCTGCGCGGCGGCGAGGTCGTCGCTCCACGCGTCGGCGTCGACCCGGCGCAGCTCGACGCGGGGCTCGCCGTCGACGACGGGGGTGTCGTCGACGAAGCGGGTGCGCAGGGCGTCGTGCCGGGCGGCGAGCCGCTCCAGGGCGCGGCGCAGGGTGGCCTCGTCGAGCCGCCCGTCGACCCGCCACGCGACGGGGATGACGTAGCTGGGGCTGTCGGGGTGCAGCCGTTGCAGGAACAGCAGCCGCTCCTGGCCGAAGGAGGCCACCGCCGGCTCGTCGTCGCCGCCGGGGACCAGGGCCGGCGCGGCGTCGGCGGCCGGCGCGGCGGTGACCGCGTCGGCGAGGCGGGCGACGGTCAGGCCCTCGAAGAGGTCCCGCAGGGAGACGTCGACGCCGACCTCCTCGCGCAGCCGGGAGATCAGCCGCACGGCCAGCAGGGAGTGCCCGCCGAGGGCGAAGAACGGGTCGTCGACGCCGACGCGGGCGACGCCGAAGACCGACGCCCAGAGCTTCGCCAGCCGCTCCTGGGTGGGGTTGGCCGGGGCCCGGTAGGCGGTGGTCAGTTCGGGGCGGTCGGGGGCGGGCAGGGCCTTGCGGTCCAGCTTCCCGCTGGGGGTCAGCGGCAGCTCGGCCAGCGCCATGATCGTCGAGGGGACCATGTAGCCGGGGAGCCGGTCGGCGAGCCGGTCGCGCAGGGCGGCGGGGTCCACGTCGTCGCCGACGACGTACGCCACCAGCCGCGCCTCGGCGGCCGAGCCGACGGCCACCACGACGGAGGCCCGCACGCCGGGCTGGTCGTTGAGCGCGGCCTGGACCTCGCCCAGCTCGACCCGGTTGCCGGCGAGCTTGAGCTGCTCGTCGACCCGGCCGAGGTAGTCGACCACGCCGGGGAGGTGCCAGCCGGCGAGGTCGCCGCTGCGGTACATCCGCCCGCCGGGCTCGCCGTGCGGGTCGGGCAGGAAGCGCTCGGCGGTCAGGCCGGGCTGACCGAGGTAGCCGCGGGCGAGCTGCACCCCGGCGAGGTACAGCTCCCCGGTGCCGTCGTCGGGCACCGGGCGCAGGTCGGCGTCGAGGATGTGCAGTTGGGTGTTGGCCACGGCCGCGCCGATCGGCACGCTCGGGTGCGGCCAGTCGGGCTCGCACGCCCAGGCGCTGACCTCGATGGACGCCTCGGTGGGGCCGTAGAGGTTGTGCAGCTCGACGTGCGGCAGCAGGCGCAGCGCCCGGTTGGCCAGGTCGGCGGGGAGCGCCTCCCCGCTGGCCATGATCCGGCGCAGGGTGTGGCAGTCGGCCGCGCCGGGCTCGCCGACGAAGAGGGCCAGCATGGTGGGGATGAAGTGGACGCTGGTGATCTCGCGGCGCTGGATCGTCTCGACCAGGTAGCGGCTGTCCCGGTGCCCGCCGGGGCGGGCGATGACCAGTCGGGCGCCGACGATCAGCGGCCAGAACAGCTCGTAGACCGAGACGTCGAAGGCGTACGGGGTCTTCTGCAGCACCCGCTCGTCGGCGGTCATGCCGTACTCGTGCTGGCCCCAGCGGAGCCTGTTGACCACGCCCCGGTGCTCGGCGACGACGCCCTTGGGGCGGCCGGTGGAACCGGAGGTGTACATGACGTAGCAGGCGTTGCGCTCGTCCACGGCGACGCCGCACGGGTCGTCGGGTTCGCCGTCGGTGTCGGCGAGGGTCAGCTCGGGCAGGCCGGGCAGGCCCAGGTCGCACTCCATGCCGGGGCCCCGGACCAGGGCGACCGCGCCGGCCTGGCCGGCCATGTAGGTCAGCCGGTCGGTGGGCAGTTCCAGGTCCAGCGGCAGGTACGCCGCCCCGCTCTTGAGGATGCCGAGCAGGGCCACCAGCAGGTCCAGGGAGCGTTGGGCGCCCACGGCGACCACCGTCTCCGGGCCGGCGCCGCGCCGGCGCAGGGCGTGGGCGAGCCGGTTGGCCCGCCGGTCCAGCTCCCGGTAGGTCAGCTCCGCGCCCTCGAACTCCAGGGCGACCGCGTCGGGGGTACGCCGGGCCTGCGCCTCGATGAGTCCGTGCATGGTGCTCACGCCGTCGCCTCTTTCCGCTCGCTCATGCCTGCTGCTCCTTGAGTGCCTGCTCGACGTCCTCGCTGGTCATCGCCGCGATCTCGGCCATCAGCCGCTCCTCGACGGCGACCGCGAGCCGGGCCACGGTGGGCCGCTCGAAGAGGGTGCGTACGCCCACGTCGCAGCCGAAGACCGCGCGCAGCCGGATGCTGACCCGGGTGGCCAGCAGGGAGTGCCCGCCGAGGTGGAAGAAGTTGTCGTGGACGCCGATCCGGTCGACCTGGAGGACCTGCCGCCAGACGTCGGCGATGGCCTCCTCGGTCGGGTTGCGCGGGCCCTCGAACGCGTCGGTCGGCTCGGGGCGGTGCCCCTCCGGGTCCGGCAACCGGTCCCGATCCACCTTCCCGCCCACCGTGCGCGGCAACTCCTCGACCGCGATCACCACCGCCGGGACCAGGTACTCCGGCAGCCGATCGGCCAACCAGCCCCGCACCGCCGACACGTCCGCGCCCTCCCCGGCCAGGTACGCCACCAACCGGTCCTGCCAGGCCACCACCACCGCGTCGCGCACCGCCGGATGCTCCCGAAGCCGGGACTCCACCTCACCGACCTCGACCCGGAACCCCCGCACCTTCACCTGACCATCAACCCGCCCCACGAACTCCAACTGCCCGTCACCACGCCACCGCACCAGATCCCCGGTCCCATACAACCGGCCACCAGCGACGCGGCCGAAGGGGTCCGGGACGAACCGCTCCCCGGTCAGCCCCGGCCGACCCAGGTAACCCCGCGCCAACAGGCCACCACCGACGAAGAGCTCCCCCACCGCGCCCACCGGCACCTCCGCGAGGGCCCCGTTCAGCACGTACAACTGCCGGTCTCCCACCGCCCGACCGATCGGCACCACACCATCCACACCCGACGGCACGTCGTACACGGTGGCGCTGATGGTCGTCTCGGTCGGGCCGTAGGTGTTGACCACGGCCGTGTCGGGGAAGTGCCGGTGCCACCAGGCCAGGTCGGCCGGGCGGGCGGCGTCGCCGCCGAGGATCAGCAGCCGCAGGTGGGTGGGGCTCCAGGTGGGCGAGGTGGTGCCGTCGCCGGAGACCTCGGCGATCAACTCGGTGAGGTAGGCGGGGACGACCTCCATCACGGTGACCCGGTGCCGCTCGACGTCGGCGACGAGCCGGTCGGGGGCGAGGAGGCCGTGTTCGGGGAGGACGAGCGCCGCGCCGCAGCTCAACGCCGGGAAGATCTGCTCCACCGACGCGTCGAACGCCAACGACGCGAACTGCAACACCCGATCCGCCGGCCCCAGACCAAACCGCCGCCGCATCCGACCCACATGACCCGCCATCGCACCCCGGCAGACCCCCACCCCCTTCGGCCGACCCGTCGACCCCGACGTATAGATCACGTAGGCGAGCTGGGCGGCGTCGGGGGCAATGCCCAGGTCGTCGTCGCGGCCACCGTCGGGCAACCCACCGTCCAACACCGTGCCGATACCCGCATCCGCCACCACCAGGTCCACGCGCTCCGCCGGCCAGGCCGGATCGATCGGCACGTACGCCCCACCCGCCTTCAACACCCCCAGCACCGCCGCGAGCATGTCCACGCCACGACGCAACCGCACCCCCACCGGCACCTCGGCCGACACACCCCGGCCCCGCAACCACCACGCCACCCGATTCGCCCGCGCGTTCAACTCCCCATACGACACCGACTCACCACCCGCGATTACCGCCACCGCGTCCGGAACCCGACGCGCCCGCTCCTCGAACGACACCACCGCATCCGAAACCCGACCCGCCACCTCACCCGCACCGAAGCGACGCAACAACGCCACCTCACCCGCCGGCAACCCCAGCCCGCCCACCCGCGCACCCGGCGACGCCACCACCGCCGCCAACAACTCCCGACACCGCGCCACCAACCGCGCCACCGTCACCGCATCGAACAGGTCCGTGCGGTACTGCACGAAGCCGCCGGCCGACCCGGGGTCGGTGGTGAAGGTGAACATCAGGTCGAACTTCGTGACGTCGAAGGGGATCTCGGCGGGCCGCAGCCGGGCGGCGCCGAGGCGCGGCGACGCGATGGAGCGCACCTCGAGGTCGAACATGGCCTGGAACAGCGGGGACCGGCTCAGGTCCCGGTCGGGGCGCAACTCCTCCACCACCCGCTCGAAGGGCATCTCCTGGTGCTGGTACGCGTCCAGGGCGTGGTCGCGGACCCGGCCCAGCAGCTCCGTGAAGGTCGGGTCGCCGGCCAGGTCGGCGCGCATGACCAGGGTGTTGACGAAGAACCCGATGACGTTCTCCACCTCGGGGCGGGTCCGCCCGGCGACGGGCACCCCGATGCCGAAGTCGGCCTGCCCGCTCCACCGGCCCAGCAATACCTGGAACGCCGCCAGCAACGTCATGTAGAGCGTCGCCCCGTGCTCCCGACCCAACCGCTCCAGACCGGTCACCAGCTCCGGTTCCAGGGTGAACTCGTAGGTGGCCCCCAGCCAGGACGGCTGGGCCGGGCGCGGCCGGTCGGTGGGCAGCTCCAGCGCCGGCAACCCGGCCAGCCGGTCTCGCCAGTGGCCCAGCTCCGCGTCGAGTCGGTCGCCGCTGAGCTCCTGGCGCTGCCAGCCGGCGTAGTCGGCGTACTGGACGGGCAGGTCGGGCAGGGTGTCGCCGTCGTAGAGGGCGCTGAGCTCCCGCACCAGCACCCCCATCGACCAGCCGTCGGAGACGATGTGGTGCATCGCCAGCACCAGCAGGTGGTCGCGCGCGCCGAGCTGCCAGACCAGGGCCCGGAACAGCGGCCCGGTGGCCAGGTCGAAGGGGCGGTGCAGCTCGTCGCCGGCCTGCCGGACCGCCACGTCGTACGCGTCGGGCAGGTGCCGCACGTCGTGCCAGGTGGCGGCGACGTCGGCGGTGGTGGCGACCCGCTGCACGGGCTGCGCGTCGACGACCGGGAAGGTGGTGCGCAGCGACTCGTGCCGGGCGACGAGCCGGCGCAGCGCCCCATCGAGACGCGCGGGGTCGAGGTTGCCGTCGACCCGCCAGGCCAGGGCGGCCATGTAGTCGGGGGCGTCGGGTTCGAGCCGGTGCAGGAACCACATGCGTTCCTGGGCGAAGGAGAGCGGGAAGTCGCCGCTGCGCACGAGCCGGCCGATCTGCGCGGGGACGGCCTGCGGCCGGGCCGGCGGCAGGGCGGCGGCGAACTCGGCGATGGTCGGGTGCTCGAAGAAGCCGCGCACGTCGACGGGGCGGTCGAGGGCCTTGACCAGGCGGGCCACGGCGAGGGTGGCCAGCAGGGAGTGCCCGCCCAGGTCGAAGAAGTTGTCGTGGACGCCGATCCGGTCGACCTGGAGGACCTGCCGCCAGACGTCGGCGATGGCCTCCTCGGTCGGGTTACGCGGGCCCTCGAAGGCGTCGGTCGGCTCGGGCCGGTGCCCCTCCGGGTCCGGCAGCCGCTCCCGGTCCACCTTCCCGCCCACCGTGCGCGGCAACTCCTCGACCACGATCACCACCGCCGGGACCAGGTACTCCGGCAGCCGATCGGCCAACCAGCCCCGCACCGCCGACACGTCCGCGCCCTCCCCGGCCAGGTACGCCACCAACCGGTCCTGCCAGGCCACCACCACCGCGTCGCGCACCGCCGGATGCTCCCGAAGCCGGGACTCCACCTCACCGACCTCGACCCGGAACCCCCGCACCTTCACCTGACCATCAACCCGCCCCACGAACTCCAACTGCCCGTCACCACGCCACCGCACCAGATCCCCGGTCCCATACAACCGGCCACCAGCGACGCGGCCGAAGGGGTCCGGGACGAACCGCTCCCCGGTCAGCCCCGGCCGACCCAGGTAACCCCGCGCCAACAGGCCACCACCGACGAAGAGCTCCCCCACCGCACCCACCGGCACCTCCGCGAGGGCCCCGTTCAGCACGTACAACTGCCGGTCCCCCACCGCCCGACCGATCGGCACCACACCATCCACACCCGACGGCACGTCGTACACGGTCGAGGTGACGATCGACTCGGTCGGCCCGTACGCGTTGAGGACCGCGACGTCCGGGCAGTGGGCCGCGAAGCGGGCCGCGTCGGCGGGGCGGGCCACGTCGCCGCCGAGGATCATCAGCCGCAGCCGGGCGGGGGCGACGCCACCCCGCTCGGTCAGCTCGGCGACCAGCTCACCGAAGTACGCCGGGGGCAGGTTGGCGACGGTGACGTCGTGCCGGCCGAGCAGCGGCAGCAGCGTCGCCGGGGCGACCAGGCCGTGTTCGGGTAGGACGAGCGCCGCGCCGCAGCTCAACGCCGGGAAGATCTGCTCCACCGACGCGTCGAACGCCAACGACGCGAACTGCAACACCCGATCCGCCGGCCCCAGACCAAACCGCCGCCGCATCCGACCCACGTGACCCGCCATCGCACCCCGGCAGACCCCCACCCCCTTCGGCCGACCCGTCGACCCCGACGTGTAGATCACGTAGGCGAGCTGGGCGGCGTCGGGGGCAATGCCCAGGTCGTCGTCGCGGCCGCCGTCGGGCAACCCACCGGCCAACACCGTGCCGATACCCGCATCCGCCACCACCAGGTCCACGCGCTCCGCCGGCCAGGCCGGATCGATCGGCACGTACGCCCCACCGGCCTTCAACACCCCCAGCACCGCCGCGAGCATGTCCACGCCCCGACGCAACCGCACCCCCACCGGCACCTCGGCCGACACACCCCGGCCCCGCAACCACCACGCCACCCGATTCGCCCGCGCGTTCAACTCCCCATACGACACCGACTCACCACCCGCGATTACCGCCACCGCGTCCGGAACCCGACGCGCCCGCTCCTCGAACGACACCACCGCATCCACCACCCGACCCGCCACCTCACCCGCACCGAAGCGACGCAACAACGCCACCTCACCCGCCGGCAACCCCAGCCCGCCCACCCGCGCACCCGGCGACGCCACCACCGCCGCCAACAACTCCCGACACCGCGCCACCAACCGCGCCACCGTCACCGCATCGAACAGGTCCGTGCGGTAGACGACGGTCATCGCCAGCTCGCCGTCGCGCGGCTGGGCGAAGAGGGAGACCGCGAAGAGCGCCTTGGGGCGGCCGGCCTCGAAGTCGGTGAAGCGCAGCGTGCCGGCCCGGTCGTCGGGGGTCGGCACGTTCTGCATGGCGAACCACGCGTCGATCAGCGAGTCGGTGTCCGGCCGCTCCGGGCGCAGCTCCCGGACCACCCGCTCGTACGGCACGTCCTGGTGGTCGAGGGCGTCGAGGGCGTCGTCGGCGACCCGGGAGAGCAGCTCCGCGAAGGTGGGGTCGTCGCCCAGGTCGGCGCGCATGACCAGGGTGTTGACGAAGAGGCCGATGAGGTTCTCCACCTCGGGGCGGCTGCGCCCGGCGACCGGGGTGCCGATCCCGAAGTCGGCCTGCCCGCTCCAGCGGCCCAGCAACACCTGGAACGCCGCCAGCAACGTCATGTAGAGCGTCGCCCCGTGCTCCCGACCCAGCCGCTCCAGGCCCGCCACCAGCTCCGCGTCGAGGGTGAACTCGCACATGCCGCCCGCCGAGGAGGGCTGGGCCGGGCGCGGCCGGTCGGTGGGCAGCTCCAGCGCCGGCAGCCCGGCCAGCCGGTCCCGCCAGTACCGGACGTCGCCGGCGAGGCGGTCGCCGTCGAGTTCGCGGCGCTGGGCCTCGGCGAAGTCGGCGTACCGCACGGGCAGGTCGGGCAGGGTGTCGCCGTCGTAGAGGGCACCCAGCTCCCGCACCAGCAGCCCCATCGACCAGCCGTCGGAGACGATGTGGTGCAGCGCCACCAGCAGCACGTGCTCGGTGTCGCTCAGCCGCCACACCACCACCCGCAGCAGCGGGCCGGTGGCCAGGTCGAACGGGCGCCGGGCCTCCGCCTGCGCCGCGCGCTCCACGTCGTCGGTCGACGCCGCGTCGCGCCAGTCGACCGGGGCGTCGAGGTGGTCGGCGACCAGGGCGCGGGGCACGCCGTCGCGTTCCACGAAGCGGGTGCGCAGCGAGTCGTGCCGGGCCACCAGCGCGGCCAGCGCGCCGGCCAGCCGGTCGCGCTCCAGCGGGCCGTGCACCCGCCACATCGGCGTCGCGACGTACGCGGTGCCGCGACCGCCCTCCAGCCGGTCGAGGAACCACATGCGGTGCTGAGCGAAGGACGGCGCGTACTCGGCGTCGACACGCTCTTCGAACTGGCGCAATTTAAACAGCTCCTCAGCGGCAAAGGGCAGGAGGTCGTCGGTAAATGCGGGCGTTAATGTGCTCGAAATCAACGGACAACCGCAGGGTCCAGCCCCGGACGGAATGGACGCAATCAGTTCCGGGCATGCCGAACAACCGGAGCGAGTTGAGTCAGCAACTCATCCGGGTGAACGCATGTCATCGGTGAAGATGGCCCAGCGAGGGCGGTGATCGCCCCCCTCAACGAGGGTTTGTCCGTTTCTGACCACTAACCAGAGACCTTTTCCACATTCCCCCAAAAGCCTTTTCGGTCCCTCAGTCGATGGCCGCGACAGTTCCCCCGATGTTCGCCAGCCGTGACCATTTTGCATCGCACCCGGTAGGTGGTCAATGCGCGAGCTGTCAGCATCCCGACCAGCCGGCGACAGTTACCCGTCGACGGAATCCAATAGCGGACGCGCTTATGATCATGGCTTGCAACGTTGTACCTGGTGGATCGGCAGATCAACTCGCCGCCACCGGGGCGCGGCTCGCCCCGGCCCGCCGGCCACGTGTCATGGCTCACTGTCGACCGAGCGCTCACTCAGCGGGACAGCCGTCTCATGCTGAGCCATCGATCAGTCTGAGGGGCCTCGGGGTGCCACCGCTGAAGCGAGGATCTCGACGTACCGGCGGCACCGGGCGGCGACGGTCGCCTCGTCGAACAGCTCGGTGGAGTACTCGACGGCACCCCGCAGGCCCGCGCCGGCCGGGGTGACCATCACCGCCCAGTCCCGACGCGCGCAGTCCAACCCCTGATCGGTGACCTCCGCGACCAGGCCGGGCAGACGCAGCGTGGGCATCCCCGGGTTCCAGGCGAAGAGCGCGCTGGCGAACGGCGGCGCATCCCCCAGCCGCCAGGCGGGGTCGAGGGCGGCGTAGAGCAGCGGCAGCGGGGCCGGCTGGTGCCGCACCGCGTCGAGGAACACCGCGTCGAACCGCGCCGCGAGGTCGACCAGCGGCTCCCCGTCGACCAGCCGCACCCGCAGCGGCAGGGTGCTGGTGAACAGGCCGACCAACGGTTCCACCTCGCGGCGGTCCCGGTGGGCGTATGGGCAGGCCAGCAGGACGTCGCGGGTCCCGGTCAGCTCACCGACCAGCCGCGCGTACCCGGCGGCCAGCAGCGGGAACAACGTCAGGCCGGCGGCGGCGGCGCGCCGGGTCAGCCGATCGGTCAGCTCGGCGGGCACGTCGAAGGCGTACTCCGCGCCGCCGGAGGGCGCGGCCCGGCGCGGCCGGTCGGTGGGCAACGCCATGGACCGGGACGACCCGGCGAGGGTGTCCCGCCAGTGGTCGAGCACCGCCGGCGGCACCCCGGCCGCCCGCTGCTGGCGCGCGTAGTCCACGTACCGCAGCTTCGGTGTGCGCTCGGGTGGCAGGCCCCGGTAGCCGCGCGCCAACTCGTCGAGGAGCTGGAGCATCGACCAGCCGTCCCCGCAGAGATGGTGCACGACCATCAGCAGCACCCAGCGGTCGTCGGCCAGCCGGGCGAGGCGGGCCCGCAGCCACGGCCCGTCGGCCGGGAACGCCTCCCGGCCGACCGCCACGCACCAGGCCCGCGCCCCGGCGGCGTCGACTCCGGCGAGGTCCACCACCGGCACCGGGACCGGGCGATGGGCCAGCACCTCCTGCACCGCGGTGCCGTCGCGGGCCACCACGCGGGTACGCAGGGCCTCGTGCCGGGCGACGAGACCGTCGACGGCCGCCGTCAGGGCGGCCACGTCGAGCCGGCCGGCGAGGTCGACGCGTACGGCCATGTAGCCGGTCGCCGGGTCGGCGGCCAGGCGCTGCCGGTGCCACATGAACTCCTGCTGGTACGTCACCGGCCCTCGGTCCCGCACCGGCCCGCCACGATCGGCGACGGCGGAGCTCGGCCCTGCGGAGCTCGGCCCGCCGGAATCGGCGGCGGGGCTCGGCCCGCTCGAATCGACGGCGGCGAACGCCGGACCGGCGGGATCGGCGGCCATCGCCCGGACCCCGGGGCTGCGCAGCACCCGGTCGACCCCCACCTCGACGCCGAGGGTGTCGCGCAGCCGGTTGGCCAGGCGCACCGCGCCCAGCGAGTCGCCGCCCGCCGCGAAGAAGGAGACGTCCAGGGGGACGCGGGCCACGCCGAGTTCCGCGCACCAGGCGTCGTGCACGAGCCGTTCCCGACCCGGGCGGGGCTCCTCCCCCGCCGCCGGCGCGGCCGGCGCCGGAAGCCGCGAGACGTCGATCTTGCCGGTGTCCCCGACGGGTAGGGCGTCCAGCACCCGCCAGGCGCGGGGAACGAGGTGCGCCGGCAGCCGGTCGCCCAGCTCGGCGGCGAGCCGGGCGGACGGGTCCCCGGTGGCCTCGTCGTCGAGCACGACGTACCCGGCGAGGTAGGGCTCGTCGCGGTCGTGGCGGGCGACGACGGCGGCCTGACGTACCCCCGGCAGGGCGGCCAGCGCGGCGGCGGCCTCGCCCGGCTCGACCCGGTGCCCGGCGATCTTCACCTGGTCGTCGACCCGGCCGAGGAACTCCAGCGTGCCGTCGCCCCGGAGCCGGACCAGGTCCCCGGTCCGGTACATCCGGGCCCCGGGCGTCGCGGCGAACGGGTCGGGCAGGAACGCCGCCGCGGTCGCGGCGGGGCGCCCCAGGTAGCCCCGCGCCAGCCCGCTGCCGCCGACGTGCAGCTCACCGACCGCGCCGGGCGGCACCGCCGCCCCGGCCCGGTCCAGCACGTACAACCGGCGGTGGTCCACCGGCCGGCCGATGTCGACCGGGCCGACGCCCTCGGCCCGCACCGGGCCGGCGGTGGTGACGACGGCGGCCTCGGTCGGGCCGTACGCGTTGAGCACGGTCGCCGGATAGCCGACGGGCGGGCGGCGGCGCAGCTGGCTGCCGCCGACCACCAGGGTCCGCACGGTCGGGGCGAGCGGCGTCGGGAGCGCCAGCACCAGCTCGGCCAGGGGTGCCGGCAGGAAGGCCACGGTGACCCCGGCGCGTCGCCACTGGTGGACCAGCCGCGCCGGGTCGGCGCGCACCCGCGCCGGCACCAGGTGCAGCGCCGCCCCGGCGGCGAGCGTCGGGTGGATCTCGGCGAGG
Source organism: Micromonospora sp. DT233 (assembly GCF_049841815.1). Lineage (NCBI taxonomy): Bacteria > Bacillati > Actinomycetota > Actinomycetes > Micromonosporales > Micromonosporaceae > Micromonospora > Micromonospora sp. DT233. Next base: position 100,562 of record NZ_JBNCLB010000016.1, read on the forward strand.
TTCGCGTCGAACCCGAGGCCGAGGGCGTGCGCCACGGTGTCCGCGCCGGTCAGGGCCAGGGCCCGTACGTGCCAGTCGACGACGTCCACGGCGGCCCGGTGCGGCACCCCCACCAGCCGGGGGCGGCCGGTCGAGCCGGAGGTGTAGACGCACCAGGCGAGGTGGTCGGGGCCGGCGGCGTCGACCGGGTCGGGCAGGCCGGGCCCGGCGGGCTCCTCCACCAGCATCCGCACCACCGGGGCCGGCCGGGCCGCCGGATCGGCCGGTCGGGTCGGGTCGACGACACCGGCGGTGGTCAGCAGCAGGCGGGCGCCGCTGTCGGCCAGCAGGTCACGCAGCCGGGCCACCGGCAGGTCCGGGTCCAACGGCAGGAACGCCGCGCCGGCCAGCAACACGCCGAGCTGCGCGGCGACCAGCTCCGGCCGGCGCGGCAGCAGCACGGCCACGACGTCGTCCGCGCCGACGCCGTGCGCGGCGATCCGGCGGGCCAGGTCCCGGGCCCGCTCGCGCAGCCCCCGGTACGTCCACCGCTGCTCCCCGGCGGTCACCGCCACCGCCTCCGGGGTCCGGTCGGCCTGCCGGCCGAAGAGGTCGTGCAGCCGGTCGGCGGCGGGCGCGGGGCACGCCCCGATCGGCCGGTCGGCGGGGTCGGCGAGGCGGGCGGCCAGCCGGGACAGCGCCGTGCCCGGCTCACGGGTCAGCACGTCGAGCAGCCGGTGCAGCTGATCGAGCAGCCGCTGGACGGTCGCCCCGTCCAGCACCTCCGTGCGGTACTCCACGTGGGCGCGCAGCGTCGGGCCGTGCGACAGGTAGACCATCAGGTCGACCGGCGCCTTGTCCAGCCCCGCCGGCAGGGGCACGGCGGTCACGCCCGGCAGGTCGAAGACGAACGCCTCCGGGCCGCTCTCGTACTCGACGACCACGTTGAACAGGGGGTGCCGGCCGACCTGGCGGGGCGGGTCCACCGCGCGCACCAGGGCGTCGAACGGCACGCCGTCGTGCTGGTACCCGTCGGCGGCGGTGGCCCGGACCCGGGCGAGCAGGTCGCGGAAGGTCGGGTCGCCGGTGAGGTCCAGCCGCAGCGGGAGGGTCCGGACGAAGAAGCCGACCAGGTCGGCGCTGCGCTCGTCGCGGCCCGAGGTGCCGGTGCCGATCACCAGGTCGGCCTGGCCGGTGAACCGGAACAGCAGCACCCCGAACGCGCTGAGCAGGGTGGTGAACGGGGTGACCCGCTCGTCCCGGCTGAAGCGCCGTACCCGCTCGGCCAGCTCGGCGGGGAACTCGCGGAAGACGCTGCGGCCCGCCGCCGAGGGCAGGGCCGGGCGGGGCAGGTCGGAGGGGATGACCAGGGCCGGCGGGGGCGCATCGAGCTGGCCCCGCCAGTAGGCCAGGTCACGCTCGTCGGGTTCGCCCGCGTCGGCCGTCGCCAGCTGCGGGTAGCCGACCGCCAGCGGGGGCAGCTGCGGGGCGACGCCGGCCACCCGGGCCCGGTAGCAGGCCGAGACCTCCCGGGTCAGCACGGCGTACGAACCGCCGTCGGTGGATAGGTGGTGGAACGCCAGCACCAGCACGTGGTGGGTGGCGGAGAAGCGCAGCAGCGTGAAGGCGAAGACCGGGCCCCGGGCCAGGTCGAACACCCGTCGGCTCTCGGCGGCCAGCGCGGCCCGGACCGCCGCGTCCTCGGCCTCGCCGACGTGCTCGCGCACCGGGCACCGCACCGGCATCCGCGCGTGGACGACCTGCCGGGGTTCCCCGTCGACCTCGGTGTAGCTGGTGCGCAGCGGGTCGTGCCGGTCGACCACGTCCTGCAACGCGCCGCGCAGCGCCGCATGGTCGAGCGGGCCGACCAGCCGCACGGCCACCGCCTCGTTGTAGGCCGGGGTGCCCGGTTCCAGCGTCTCCACCAGCCACAACCGGCGCTGCGCCGCCGACAGCGGCGCGGTTACCACCGGCGGGACCACCTGGGGCGGGGTGGCCCCGGACGAGATGGCCAGGGGTCGGGCGGGGCGGGCCGGGGTGGCCCGGCGCAGGGCGTCCAGCGCCGGGAGGCCGGCGCGGACCGCGTCGGCCGGCAGGCCGAAGTCGACGAAGCAGGCGATCTCGTCGGCACCGGCGTCGAGCACCGCCTCGACCACCGACCGGCAGCTGCCCGGGGAGCCGATGAGGGCCCGCTGCGCGCAGTACCGCTCGTAGGCGCGCGACAGCACGAACCGGACGTCGTCCTCGTGGGTGTCGGCCAGGTCGATGTTCATGCCGAGGCTGTTGACCACCTGCCCGAGCAGGCCGAAGGAGGAGCGCAGGTACGCGCAGAACGGCTCGAACGCCTCGGCGCGGGCCCGTTCGGCGTCCTCGCCCAGGTAGGTGTGCAGCAGCACCACCACCCGCCCGCCGGCCGGGTCCAGCGCGTGCTCGGCGCGGGTACGCCGGTACAGGGCGATGTTCTCGGCGAGCCGCGCCACGTCCTGCGTCATCAGGTTGGTGACCACGCCGACGTCGCGACGGGCGGCCTCCCGGTAGCTGTCGGGGTTGCCGACGATCGCGGTGAACACCGGCGGCTCGGCCTGCACCGGCCGGGGGAACAGGCGCACCTCGATCTCCTCGCCGCTGCCCGAGCGGGCCGGCACCGCCTCCCCGCGCCACAGCCGCCGGACGGTCTCCAGGTGCTCGTACATGACCTCCTTGTGCCGGCCGAAGTGCTCGGGGGCGAAGACGAAGTCGTTGGCATGCCAGCCGGGGGCGCAGCCGAGCCCGATCCGGCCGCCGGAGAGGTTGTCCACCATGGACCACTCCTCGGCCACCCGCACGGGATGGTGCAGGGGCAGCACCACCGACCCGGCGTTGAGCCGGATCCGCCGGGTCCGCGCCGCCAGGGCGGCGGCCAGCACCGACGGGTTGGGGAAGAGGCCGCCGAAGGAGTGGAAGTGCCGCTCCGGCATCCAGAGCGCGTGGAAGCCGTGCGCGTCGGCGAACTCGGCCGCGTCGAGCAGCACCCCGTACTTGTCCCGACCGTCCTGGTCCGGGTAGTCGCCGAAGAAGTAGAGGCTGAAGTCGACGGTCCGTCCCGGCGCGTCGCTCTTCTCGGCCGTGGCCACCGGCCCGGCCACCGGCGGCGCAACCGGCCCCGGTGTCACCACCGCCGGGCGCGGGGTCGTACCCGCCGGTGGTGGCACCGCCGGGCCGGCAGCCGGGCCCGGTGCCGGGCTCGACAGCGGGGCGGCCGGCGGGCTCGGTGGCGGGGCGGCCGGCGGGCTCGTGGGCGGCGCGGCCGGCGGGCTCGTGGGCGGCGCGGCGACCGCCGAGGGTACGGCCGGCGGGGGCGGGGCGGTTGCGCTGCCGCCGTGCCCCGCAGCGGCACCGAGCAGGGCGAGCTGCTGTCCCATCAGGTCGAGCTGCCGGTGGATGATGCCCGCCAGCTCGCCCGAAGTCGGCCGGTCCGCTCCCCCGGCCGCGCCCTGGGACGGCGTTGTGGTCTCGCCGTGAGACGGCGTTCCGGTCTCGGTCGGAGTTGTCGGTCCCGGTGCCGCCCCCGCCGGCGCGGTCGGGCTCGCGGGCGCGGTGACCTCTGGAGGGTCGGCCGGCCGGCCGGTGGCGGCCGTCGCGGTCTCGGGCGCGACGGTCGCAGCCGGGTGCGCCGGTGAGGCTGCGGTGATCGCCTCGGCCAGCCGGCGGGGGGTGTCCACGGTGGTGAAGAGGTCCCGCACCGGCACCCGGACGGCAAAGGCGCGGTCGACCTCCCGGGCCATCCCGATCAGCAGGAGCGAGTCGGCGCCCAGGGCGAAGAAGCTCTGGTCGGGGCCCACCTCGGCGACGGCCATACCGAGCCGTTCGGCGGTCAGCGCCCGGACCCGCTCCAGCACCGGCCCGACCGCCTCCGCCACCCGAGGCGAAGCGGCGGCGGACTCGGCCGGGACGGCAGGGACGGCAGGGACGGCAGAAACGGCAGAAACGGCGGGCGCGACCGGCGGTTGCGGTGCCGACCAGAAGCGGCGGCGCTGGAAGGGGTAGGCGGGCAGCGTGACCCGCCGGCCGCCGTGGCCGTCGGCGAGCGCCGCCCAGTCCAGCGCGGTGCCCGCGACGTGCAGCTCCGCCGCCGCCCGCCACAGCCCCTCGGCCGGCCCCAGGCCGCGACGCTGCGACGGCACCCAGCGCGGCGTCGGCCCGGCCGCCTCGGAAAGGGTGGTGAGCAGGCCGTCGGCACCCGCCTCGACCACCGTGCGGCAGCCCGACGCGGCCAGGGTGGCGACGGCCTCGTGCCACCGCACCGGCTCGCGCGCATGCCGGCACAGGTGCTCGGCGTCGGGCCGCCACCCGGGCGGGCGCATCCGGCCGTCGAGGGCGCTGACCACCGGCAACCGGGTGGGTCGGAAGGTGACCTTCTCGGCCAGCGCCCGGAGACGGTCCAGCACCGGCTCCACGGCGACCGAGTGGAACGCCCGGTCCACCGCCAGCCGCCGGGTCGGCACCCCGAGCCGGTGGGCCCGGCCCACGGCGGCGGCGACCTCGGCGGGCGGCCCGGCGAGCACGTGCCGGTCGGGGGCGTTGACCACCGCCAGCTCCAGCGCCGACCCTGCCAGCAGGTCGGCCACCACGGGCCGGTCGGCGAGCACCGCCAGCATCTCCCCCGGCGCCACGTGCTCGGCCATCAGCCGGCCCCGGTGGGCGGCCAGCCGGACGGCGTCGGCGAGGGAGAGCGCGCCCGCGACGACCAGCGCCGGGTACTCCCCGAGGCTGTGCCCGAGGACGTGGTCGACGGCCAGGCCCCACGAGCGCCACAGCTCGGCCAGCGCCACCCCGGCGGCGACCAGCGCCGGCTGACCGACGTCGGTGGGACGGCCGGTGGGGGGTCGTTGCCCGCGCAGTCGGGCGATCAGGTCCCCGCCGACGGCCTCCCGGTACGCCTCGGCGGCCTCGTCGAGCGTCGCCCGGACGACCGGGAACCGTGCCGCCAGCGGCAGCAGCACGTCGCGCACGTCGCCCTGGCCGGGGAAGGCCAGGGCGATCGGCCCGGCGCCGTCGCCGCCCGCGTCGCCCGTGACCACGTCGGCCGACAGACCGGCGGCGTGCCGGCCCAGGGCGTCGGCCAGCGCGGCGGGCGAGTCGCCGAGGGCGACCAGGCGGTGCCGCAGGTGGCGGCGGCCCACGCCGGCGGTCAGCACCAGGTCCGCCAGCGGCGGCGGGTCGGCACGCAGCCGGTCCTCGTACGCCAGGACGAGCGCGGTCAGCGCCGCCGGGTCCGCCGCGGAGAGCGGGAGCAGGCCGGGGACCGGGGTCGACGGCTCGTCGCGGCGGGGCGGCACGGGCGGCGGCTCCTCGACGATCACGTGGGCGTTGGTGCCACCCACGCCGAGGGCGCTGACCGCCGCCCGCCGGGGCGTCGCGGTGGCCGGCCAGTCGCGGGCGACGGTGGTGACGGTGAACGGCCCGTCGACCAGGCCCAGCGCGGGGTTCGGCCGGGCGAAGTTGAGCTGGGGCGCGATGCGGCCGGAGCGGACGGTCAGCACGGCCTTGACCAGCCCGGCCATCCCGGCGCAGCTGTCCAGGTGCCCGATGTTGGCCTTGACCGAGCCGAGGAACGCCCGCGCCGGCGCGTACGCCTGCGCGAGGGCGTGGTGTTCGACCGGGTCGCCGAGGGCGGTGCCGGTGCCGTGCGCCTCGACGTACCCGACCGAGGCCGCCGGCACCCCCGCGTCGCGCAGCGCCCGCCGGACGACGTCCACCTGCCCCGGCACCCCCGGCGCGGTGTAGCCGACCTTGCCGGCCCCGTCGTTGTTGACCGCCGAGCCGAGGAGCACCGCGTGGATGCGGTCGCCGTCGGCCAGCGCCCGGTCCAGCGGCTTCAGCACCACGGCCGCCACCCCGTTGCCGCCCACGGTGCCGTCGGCGTCGGCGTCGAAGGGCCGGCACCGGCCGTGCGCGGACAGGATCGAGCCGGGGGTGTGCCGGTGCCCGGTGACCTGCGGGACGTGCACCGCCACCGCGCCCGCCACGGCGACGTCGGCGTCGCCGACGAGCAGGGCGCGCGCCGCCAGGTGCACCGCGACCAGCGAGGTGGAGCAGGCGGTCTGCACGGTCACGGCGGGACCGGTCAACCCCAGCCGGTACGCGACCCGGCTGGCCAGGAAGTCGGGTTGGTTGCCCAGCGCCGCGCCGATCGAGGTGGCCGGGTCGGCCGATTCGACGGCCCACGCGAGCTGGTGGCGCAGGTAGGTGTGGTGCGGGTACAGGTTCATTCCGCCGCCCGCGTACACGCCGATGCGCCGGCCGTCGCTTTCGGCGGGGTAGCCGGCGTCCTCCAGCGCGTGGTGGCAGGTCTCAAGGAAGAGGCGGTGCTGCGGATCCAACAGCTCGGCCTCGCGCGGGCTGACGCCGAAGAAGCCGGCGTCGAAGCCGGCGACGTCGTCCAGGACGCCACTGGCGGCCACCAGGTCCGGGGCGCGCAGGGTCTCCTCGGGCACCCCGGCGGCGGCCAATTCCTCGGGGGTGAAGTGGCGGATGCTCTCCACCCCGGCGAGCAGCCGCGCCCAGTACTCGTCCACGTCGGCCGCGCCGGGGAACCGGGCAGCCATCCCGATGACCGCGATCCGCCGCCCCGTGCCCGGTTGCGGCGACGACGCGGACTCGGGCGACGGCGCGGAGAAAGACGGCGCGGGCTCGGGCGGCGACGCGGACTCGGGCGGCGACGCGAAGTCCGGCAGCGGCACGGTGGCGAGGTGGGCGCTGAGCGCGTCGACGGTGGGGTGGGCGAAGAGCGTCGGCTGCGGAATCGCGTACCCCAGGGCCTGTTCCAGCCGGGCCCGCAGCCGGACGATCTCGACGCTTCCGATGCCCAGCTCGTAGAAGGGCCGGTCGGTCTCGGCGGGGCGGCCGAGGACGTCGGCGAGCGCCTCGCGGACGACCGCCCGTACCGCCGCCCGGCCGGGACCGGACGGCGCCCGTGCCCCCGCCGCAACCGGCGGCTCGGCGTCGCGGCCGTTGCCCCCCGCCGCAGCGCCGCCCGACCCGTTGGCCCCCGCCGGGGCGGCGTCGGGGCGCTCGGGCGGGAAGCCGCCGGCGAGCAGCCGCCGCCGCAGCTCCGCCCGCTGGACCTTCCCCCCGGTCGTACGCGGGAACTCCTCTTCGGCGACGGCCACCACCCGCCCCGGGACGACCTGCCAGCGGCGGGCCACCGCCGCGACGACGGCGGCGCTCACCTGCCGCGCCGGCTCGGCGGCCGTGGGTTCGGGGACGTGGAAGAGCGCCAGGGTCTCGGTGCCGGTGCGGGGGTCGGGCACGCCCACGGCGGCGACGAGCCCGGCGCGCACCCCGGAGATCCCGCCGACCACCCGCTCGATCTCGTGGCAGGGAATGTTCTGGCCGTTGAGGATGAGCAGGTCCTTGGCCCGGCCGGTGATGGTGAGCACGCCGTCGCGCAGGTACCCCCGGTCGCCGGTCTCCAGCCAGTCGCCGTCGGGGAAGGCCGCCCGGGTCGCCTCGGGGTCGCCGAGGTAGCCGGGGGTGACCCGGGCGGCGGAGCGGATCTGCACCCGGCCGACGCGCCCCTCGGGGACCACCGCGCCGTCGGCGTCGACGATCCGCAGGGTGGCCCCGGGCGCGGGGCGGCCGACGGCGAGCAGTTCGGTGCACTCGTCGTCGGCCGCGTCGCCGGCGACCCACTGCACGTCGCCGTCGAGGCTGGCCGTGCGGACCCGCTGCCGGCAGCCCGGCTCGGTGAACGACATGAAGGTGATCGCGGTGTGGGTCTCGGAGAGCCCCCAGGCCGGGGTCAGCACCGCCGCCGGCAACCCGGTCGCGGCGACGAACGCGTCGAAGGTCTCCGGCAGGCACTGCTCGCCGCCGCTGACCAGCCGCCGCAGCCCGCCGAGGTCCGCGTGCCGGCCGGGGGTGCGGGTCAGCGCGTCGGCGACCAGCCGCAGGGCGAAGTTCGGCGCCCAGCTGTGCGTGACGCCGTGCCGGGCCATCAGCTCCAGCCAGCGTGTCGGCTCCGCGAGCACCCACTCCGTGGCGACCTGCACGGAGTCGGCGCCGAGGAACACCCCGCCGAGGTGGTACAGGAGCAGGCCGGCGACGTGGTCCAGCGGCAGCCAGTTGAGCAGCACGTCGCCCGGCCCGATGTCGAGCATCTCGCGGGCGCCGACGGCGTACTCGGCCAGGCCCCGGTGGGTCAGCGGAATGATCTTCGGCGTGCCGGTGCTGCCGGACGACAGTTGCAGCACGGCCACCGCGTCGGGGTCGCCCGCGCCCTCGACCGGCGACGCCCCGGCGGCGTCGGCCGCCGTCAGCAGCTCCGGCACGGTGAGCACGGTCGCGGCCGCTGGGAGGTTGGTCAGCCCCGCGAGGTCCTCGACGCCGGCGACGACGGGCGGGGCGTCGAGGGCCCGCCAGGCGTGCCGCAGCCCGGCCAGGGCGGGATTGTCGGCGTCGTAGCCGGCCGGGGCGCCGACGGTCAGCGGCAGCGCGCCGCCGAGCACGCAGCCCCAGAACACCGGCCAGTACTGCGCGCCGGAGCTGATCCGCAGGATCACCGGCGAGCCGGGGGCGACCCCGCGCGCCCGCAGGCCGGCCCGCACCACCCGGGCGCGGGCCAGCAGCGTCGGGTGATCGAGGAACACCTCCCGGCCGGCGGCGTCGACCACCCGGATGCCGGCGTCGGGGAACTCCCGGGCCGCCCGCAGCAACGCCTCGCCCAGCGTCCGGGGAGACGCCGCGTCGTCGGGCAGGTCGCCGCCGTGGCTGACGGCGGGGCGGCGGGCGGGCTGCGCGGGGGTCACGGCGTCACCTCGACGGGTCGTGGGGGCGGCGAATCGGACCGGTCGGCCGGCCGGCGGAACATGCACACGAGCAGGAAGGTGAGGGCCACCGCGAAGGCCGCCCCGTGGGCCACGGCGACGACCGCCAGCGGGGCCACCCGGTCCAGCGCGACGGCGCAGCCGATCATGCCGAGGCCGAAGCCGGCGTTCTGGGCGGCGCTGGCGAAGCCGAACAGCCGGGGCCGGATTGCCTCGTCGACCGCCTGGAGCCGGGTGGTGTAGCCGATCTCGGCGTAGCCGTCCGCCGCCCCCGCCGCGAGGCTCAACGGCACCAGCAGCCACAGCGGCGGGTCGGTGAAGGCGAGCACGAAGAAGACCGACATCAGGCAGGTCGCGACGCCGAAGGCCGACGCGGAACCCACCGCGCCGCCGGGGCGGGCGGCCAGCCGGGCGCACCACCGGCCGGCGGCCAGGGCACCCACCGCCCAGGAGGTCATGAAGACGGCGGCGTACCAGGCGGGCGAGTCGGGGCGGACCAGGGTGGCCTGCACCGGGATGCCGACGTTGTGCGAGGCGGAGCCGAACGCGTCGGCGGCGCGCACCCCGATCATCGCCACCACCACCGGCGCGACCGCCCGCAGCACCCCGAAACCGGCCAGGGCGCGCGGCCCGGCCGGTGCCGCCGTCGCGGGTGCCGCGCCCGGCCGGCGGGCCGTCACCCGGGCCAGCAGGGCGGCGGAGAGCGCGTACGTGCCGGCGTCGATCGCAAACGCCGTCTGGTAGCCGAACCGGGCGACCAGGATGCCCGCCGAGGCGAAGCCGAGCAGCATCGCCACCGACCGGGCCGACACCACCCGGGCATTGGCGCGGGCCCGCCGGTCGCCGCCGGCCAGCTCGGGCAGCTCGCTGCGCAGCGCGACCCCCCAGAGGGTCTGCCCGCCGCCGAGCACCACGGCGAGCAGGTAGAGCAGCGGCGGCCCGGCCCCGGCGGGGGCGGCGACCAGCAGCACCAGGGACAGCGCCGAGAGCAGGTCGGCGCCGATCATCAGCCGGGTACGCCGGTGCCGGCCGGCCAGCAGCCCGCTCAGCGGGCCCATGAGGAAGCCGGCGGTCAGCCGGACGGCCATGAACAGGCCGGTCTGCACGGCCGACCCGGTCACCTCGAGGGTGAACAGCCCCAGCGCCACCAGGTTCAGGTAGCTGCCGTACGTCGACACCGCGTGGGCGGCCACGACAAGCCGCAGGTCGCGCGCCACACGCCGGCCGTCGGCCTCTTCCCCCACTGAACGGTCCCCATGCCTGTCGATTCCCCCGAGTTGCTGATCCTGCCGGGCGACGGGACGACTTTCAATGGCGAACGCGTTTTCGGCTCTTCGCTATCGTCCCGGAGTCAGGTAGCGGGCGGGGACGGCCTCGGTCAGCCACACCCCGTTGGCGCTGCGGTGGAAGAGGTGCCCGTCGCGGGCCATCGCCGCCGCCGCCACGGTGAAGATCACCGTGGGGCCGCCGCGCCGCGCCCCGACCCGACGGGCGGTCTCCACGTCGGCGGAAAGGTGGACGTGGTGCCTGCCGCCCCGGTGCAGCCCGGTCGCCACGATCGAGTCCAGGGCGGCGGCCCCGGTGCCGTGGTACAGCCGCTCGGGCGGGACCTCCGCCGGCAACTCCAGCTCCACCGGGATGGAGTGGCCCTGGTTGGCCCGGATCCGGTCGGCCCCGTCGGGGCCGCGCTCCACCGCGAAGCGCTGCTTGTCGCACTCGGCGACCACCTCGTCGAGGGCGTCGCGCCCCACCCGCAGGGCGGCCAGCAGGTCGTCCACCGCGACCCAGCCGGCCCGGTCCGGCGTGAGGCCCAGCCGGTGCGGCTCGTGCCGCAGCGCCAGGGACATCCGCTTGCTCAACCTGACCCGCGCGCGGTGATCCATCCCGGGATTGTGGCCGGCCTGCGGCGCGACGTGCCACCCGTTATCCGAAGGCGACGGGTCCGCGCGGCTGCTAGCGTCTCGCGTTGACGTGCAACCACAAACGGGGAGGCCAGAGGTGCCCAGGGAGACCGGACGCACCCTCGTCGCGTCGAACAAGAAGGCCCGGCACGACTACGACATCCTCAAGACGTACGAGGCGGGGCTGGTGCTCGTCGGCACCGAGGTGAAGTCGCTGCGGGCCGGGCGGGTCTCCCTGGTCGACGCCTTCGCCCAGGAGAGCGACGGCGAGCTGCTGCTGCACGGCCTGCACATCGCCGAGTACGGCTTCGGCACCTGGACCAACCACCAGCCCCGCCGGACCCGCAAGCTGCTGTTGCGCCGCATCGAGATCGACCGGATCCTCGACCGGGTACGCGAGGGCGGGCTGACCCTCGTGCCGCTGTCGCTGTACTTCTCCGACGGCTGGGCGAAGGTCGAGCTGGCCCTGGCGAAGGGCCGCAGGTCGTACGACAAGCGGCAGGCGATCGCCGAGCGCGACGCCAAGCGGGAGATCGCCCGGGAGTTCGGTCGCCGACTCAAGGGCGCCCGCGCCCGCCGCCCCTGAGCCGTTGCACCGTCAGGGCGACAGTTGCGGTGTGAGCCGACCTCGGGGTGCTCAGGCCGCGCCGGGGTTGACGATCGCCTGGATGCCGACGAATGCGGCGACGACGAAGACGAGCCAGGCGAAGACGCGTTGCAGCCGTTGGGCGGGCAGCCTGGGCGCGATCCGGCCGGCGGCCAGCGAGCCGATGATCGCGGCGAGGGTGAACGCCACGGCGATGCCGTAGTCGACGGTCGCGTCACCGGCATGCGCCGCGAATCCGGCTGCGGAGTTGGCCACGATGACGACCAGCGACGTGGCGACGGCGGCGGGCATGGTCAGGCCGAGCAGCAAGACGAGGGCGGGGATGACGAGGAAACCGCCGCCGACGCCGAACAGGCCGGTGAGGAAGCCGACAGCCAGGCCCACGGCGATGGATTTCGGGAGGCAGCCTCGCCAGTTGACGCCGCCGTCGGGCAGGGCACAGTCTCCGCCGGAGTCGTCGGTGTCGCGCAGCATCCGCCACCCGGCGACCACCATCAGCACGGCGAAGCCGACCAGGACCGTCCGCGGGTCGAGCATCCGGTTGACGGCGGCACCGGCGAACGCCGCCGCGGCGCCGGTGCCGCCGATGATTCCCGCGATGCGCCACTGCACCAGCCCGGCCCCCAGGCGCGGGAGCAGTGCGGTGGCCGACGAGATGCCGACCACCAGCAGCGACGTGGGGACGGCGGCGGCGAGAGTCAGGCCGGCGCCGTAGACCAGGGCGGGAACGGCGAGGAGCGAGCCACCGCCGCCGAGCAGACCGAGCAGGATCCCGATGAGCGCGCCGAACCCGATCGAGGCGATCATGACGGGACCCGGCCCGGCCGGCATCGACTGCGTGGATACGGCACGGGACTACCGCCGGTCGCCGGTCAGGGCGGTGACGACCTGGTCGAGATCGGTGCGCGGGCCCCGGTTGTACGGCAGCTTGGCCAGCAGCATGCCCATCGCGCAGGTGTTGGTCAGCGCCGCGACCGTGAGACCGGCACCGATGAAGCCGGCCACCCACTTCACCGGCTCCACGAGGGTGCTGGCGAGCACGGCCAGCAGCACGATACCGCCGGCGACCAGGCGGACCTGCCGTTCCAGGTCCCAGCGCGGCTTGCCGGTGGTCACCGGGGCGCGCGCGGCCTGCCAGGCGGTGATGCCGCCGGTGAGCACCCGCAGGTTCGGCAGGCCCGCGCCGGCGAGGGCCTGTTCGGCCTGGGCGGCGCGTTGCCCGGAGCGGCAGACCAGGACCACCTGCTCGTCGAGGTGGCTGCGCAGTTCGTCGCGGTGTTCGCGCAGCAGGTCCAGGGGCACGTTGTAGGAGCCGGGGATGTGCGCGGTCTCGAACTCCGCCGGGGTACGCACGTCGATCAGCCGCAACGCGTGGCCGTCGGTGAGCAGGTGTTGCAGGGCGGGGACGTCGAGTGCGGCGGGGATCCCGGTTGGTGTGGTGGTCATGTGCTGCGTTCTCCTGTTCTGTCTCAGTTACCGGCAACGATGGGTAGGCCGGCGTCGGCGGCGTCGGCGTAGGCGTCGTCGATGTGCACGACCTGGCGGCCGGCGCGTTGCAGCAGGCTGGCGGCGGCTGCGGCGCGGTAGCCGGAGCCGCAGTGCACCCAGACCGTGCCGGCGGGCACGTCGGCACCCCGGGCAGGCAGGTCGGGCAGCGGGATGTGCACGGCGCCGTCGATGTGGTCGGTGCGCCACTCGTTGCTCATCCGTACGTCGAGCAGCACGTCGACGGCGGGCAGCCCGCGCGGCGGGGTGCCGGCACGGGCGGCGGCCAGGTCGGCGAAGGTGGCCGTGGTCAGCCGGGAGAGGCGGGTGTCGTCGCCAGCGGCCCACTGCTCGGGGCTGCCGGAGGCCGCGGCGGCGGGCCGATCGATGCCGATGCGGGCCAGTTCCCGCTGCGCGTCGGCGACCTGCTGTTCGCTGTCACCCAGCAGGGTGAGCGGCGCACCCCACGGGGCCATCCAGGCCAGCCACGTCGACATCGGCCCGTCCAGGCCGAAGCTGAGGGTGCCGGTCAGGTGCCCGTGCGCGAATGCCTTGCGCGAACGCAGGTCGACCACCCACTCGCCGTCCGCGATCCGCCGGCCCAGTTCGGCAGGGTCGGCGGCGGCGACCGGGGTGAGGTCGATCAGGTCGGCGCCAGCGGTGTTGCGGGCACCCATGTGCGCGTAGTACGCCGGATAGGCGTCGAGCCCCGCGAGGGTCTGCGCGACGAAGTCGTCGGTTTCCAGCCGCAGCGCCGGGTTGGCGGTGCGCTCCCGGCCGATGGTCGACTCCGTGGCGTTCGACTGGGTGGCCGAGCAGAAGCTGCCGAAGCCGTGGGTGGGCCACACCTGGGCACCGTCGGGCAGCAGGTCCGCCAGCCGCCGCACCGAGGCGTGCTGCTGTGCGGCCAGGTCGTGCGCGTGCTGCTGGCCGAGCAGGTCGGTGCGCCCGGTGGTGCCGAACAGCAGCGATCCGCCGGTGAACACGCCGGCCGGGCCGTCGTCGCCGTCGAGGACGTACGACAGGTGGTGGAAGGTGTGCCCGGGCGTGGCCACGACCCGCAGCCGGATCCTCTCCGACACGATGATCTCGTCACCGTCGGCCACCGGCCGCCGCCCGAAGCCGACCTCGTCGGCACCGGCGATCAGGTAGGTCGCGCCGGTCAGCCGGGCCAGGGCCAGGCCGCCGGAGACGTAGTCGTTGTGCAGATGGGTCTCGGCGACGTACGTGATCCGCACGCCGAGCCGGCCGGCCAGGGCCAGCATCCGGTCGATGTCGCGCTGCGGGTCCACCACGATCGCCACCTGCCCGTCGTGGGCCAGATAGCTGCGGTCACCCAGGGACGAGGTCTGCACGACCTCCACACTCAGTTCAGTCACTGCTGCCTCTCCTTGGCTCTGACTCTGTGGTGGGCCAGCGGCCGGTCGCGACTTCTGCCATGAAGTAATTTCTAGACTCCAGCCAGTGCATACCCCTGGGGGTATCCGAAACGCACAGTCCCGCGCACATCGGGGCGGAACTCGCCGGCAACCTGGCGACGGGCCCGGACGAAAATGGATCAGGAAAGGGACAGGAAGAGCTTCTCGAGCTCCTCGTCGCTCATCGGCGGCTCCTCGCCGCGCTCGCGGGCGGCCTGACACTCCCGCATACCCGTCGCGATGATTTTGAAGCCCGCCCGGTCGACAGCGCTGGACACTGCCGCCAACTGGGTGAGGACCCGCTTGCAGTCGTCACCGTTCTCGATCATCGAAATCACCGCGCCCAACTGCCCCTGCGCCCGCTTCAACCGGGTCAGCGCATCCCTGAGCAGGACCGGACTCATCTCCACAGCACCCACCTCCTGTCACCATGGCCAACATACCCCAGGGGGTATCTGTTCCGGGACGGTCGTGACCCGTGTCGCACGTTCATGATCACGGCCGTTCGCCCGCTCCGCCGGGCCACGGGGGCGCCCGGCCGCCGCCCGGCGCCGGCCGGGACTGGGCAACCCGTCACCCCGAGCACCAGCTTGCGGTGGGGGCCCACCACGCCCCGCTCCTCCGGGTGGGCGCTCACACGCGGGATGTCCTTGTACGCCGAGGGGATCTCGTCGACCACCCCGGCGTCCTTGCGGCACTCCACCCCGGCGGTCTGCCGCACCAGGTCCTCCGTGCTGTACGTCCGCTTCGCCTGCCCGCGCGACATCCGCCGCCCCGCCCCGTGCGAGGCGGAGCAGTACGCGTCCGGGTTGCCCTTGCCGCGCACGACGTACGAGCCGGTGCCCATCGAGCCGGGGATGATGCCAAGGTCCCCCGCGCCGGCCCGGATCGCGCCCTTGCGGGTGACCAGCACGTCCACCCCGCCGTACGTCTCCTCCGCCACATAGTTGTGGTGGCAGGAGATCGGCTCGTCGAAGCTCACCTGCGGGAACTCGTCGCGCACCACGTTGCAGAGCAGGGCCACCATCACCGCGCGGTTGCGGCGGGCGTACTCCTGCGCCCACCACAGGTCCCGCCGGTACGCCGCCATCTCCGGCGTGCCGGCGAGGAAGACCGCCAGGTCCCGGTCGGGCAGGTCGGCGTTGTGCGGCAGCCTCCGCGCGACGCCGATGTGCCGCTCCGCCAGCTCCTTGCCGATGTTGCGCGACCCGGAGTGCAGCATCAACCAGACCCGGCCGGCGTCTGCGCCGCCCTGCTCCAGGCAGACCTCGATGAAGTGGTTGCCGCCGCCGAGGGTGCCCAGCTGCCGCTGGGCGCGGCCCTCCAGCTGGGCCACCCGGCGGTCGAGGGTGCCGAAGCGCTCCCAGAAGTCCGCCCAGCCGCGCTGCTCCAGCCCGCGTACCCGACGCGGGTCGATCGGGTCGTCGCGCTTGGCGAAGCCCACCGGGATGGCGGCCTCGATCGCGGCGCGCAGCCCGGCGAGGTCGTCGGGCAGGTCGGCCGCCGTGAGCGAGGTCCGCACGGCCGACATGCCGCAGCCGATGTCCACGCCGACGGCGGCCGGCGAGACCGCCTGGCGCATCGCGATCACCGAGCCGACGGTCGCGCCCTTGCCGAAGTGGACGTCGGGCATGACCGCGACGCCCTCGACCCAGGGCAGCGCGCCGATGTTGCGCAGCTGCTGGGCGGCCTGCGGCTCGATGCCGTACGGATCGGTCCAGACCCGGACGGGTGCCCGGGTGCCCGGAAGCGGGGTGAAAGCCATCGCGTCTCTCCTTGTTCGGTGCGGGATGCCCGCCGCAGGCCCGGAGAAACAAGAAACCGCCCGGCCCCCGGCGAGGGGAATGGGCGGTGCGCGTGGGTCACGCCGGCGCTATCCGCGCCACCACCCGAAGTCTCGGCGCTGCCGCCGGCACGAGGTTGGTGTGCCGGGGAGCAGCGGGGCACCGCCGCGCGGCTTGCGCCGGGCGGCCTCGGTGCGGTTGCGCTGCGACACGGCGTCCCCCCTGATCCTGCTCGCGCTGACCTTGCTTGCCTGAGTGAACGTAGGCCAGGCGCGCGGCGCCCGCAACGCCGTTTCGGCACCGGTCCGCCGACCGCGGCCCCGGTCGCCGCTCACCGCACGACCTAGGCTGGCGACCGTGACCAGGCGGCGGCGCAAGAAGCTCACGAAGCGCCTGATGGATGCGGTACGACACGGGGACAGCGCCGCCGTGGGCGCGATCCTGCGTGCCGGAGCGGACCCCAACCACGCAGACCGTGACGGCACCACTCCCCTCTACCAGGCGTCCGTGGGCGGCACGGCGGAGATCGTGCGGCAGTTCCTCACCGCCGGCGCGGCACCCGATGCCGAGAGCGGGCACGGTGACGAGGGCACGCCCCTCTGCGCCGCCGCAGCGTGGGGACACGGCGACGTCGTACGTGCCCTCCTCGACCACGGCGCCGACCCGAGCCGGCGCGAAGACCACGGGACCGGCTGCTCGCCGCTGGACTGGGCAGCACGTGGGGCACACTCGCAGGCGGTCGAGCTGCTTATGGCCGCCCGCAGCCGTTGACCCCCGACCGTGCTCAGACGACGGTGGTGTTGTCGCCCTCGGTGGCGTGGTCGAAGTGGAAGCGGGCGCGCAGCTCGGCCAGCCCCACGCCGACCCGCCAGGCGTCGGCGATCCGCACGACCTGGTCCAGGTCGGTGGTGTCGCAGTGGGCCCGGCACCCGTCGACGCCCGAAATGTCGATCATGAAGTAGCGGGCCTGCGACCCCAGCGCCACGGAGATCCGGCCCCGCTCGCAGGTCAGCTCGGCGCAGGTGAACCGGCTGCGGCCCTGCTCGGGCGCGCTGATCCGGCCCACGTCGACCAGGCAGCGGGTGGCGGCCAGGGCCAGCGCGGACGCGAGCCCACCCAGCTCCACCAGGTCGGGATAGAGGCGCACACCCAGGGCGGTCGACACGTCGCTCATCACTGACTCCCACTTCGCTGTGACAGGTCGGCAGCGCGGACGTTACCTCCTGGTAAACGGGGTAGCTAGCCTCGGCGCGGTCCCGCCGGCAAATTGGTGCCCGGCGGGTCGCGGGGTCCATGCCCCCGCGGGTCCACGGGGGACTTGTCGGACCCCGCGCGTACATTCACGCCCATGGCGCTGATCCGCTGCGACTTCCACTCCGCCACGCTGGGCATGGGCACCTCGATGACCGTGCTCCTGCCCGACCCGGGCGGCGCCGGGATCGGGCTGGCCGGCGGTGCCCCGGCCGGCGACCCGCCCGTGCTCTACCTGCTGCACGGCCTCAGCGACGACGACACGACCTGGACCCGGCGCACCTCGCTGGAGCGATACGTCGCACCCCTCGGGCTGGCCGTGGTGATGCCGCAGGTCGGGCGGAGCTTCTACGCCGACGAGGAGCACGGCAACCTGTACTGGGCGTTTCTCAGCACCGAGCTGCCCGAGCTCTGCCGGTCGTTCTTCCGGCTCTCCGACCGCCGGGAGGACACGTTCGTCGCCGGGCTGTCGATGGGCGGGTACGGGGCGATGAAGTGGGCGCTGCGTGAGCCGGGCCGCTTCGCGGCGGCGGCCAGCCTCTCCGGGGCGCTGAACGTCGCCCGGCGGCGCGAGCACCCGACCAGCCCCATGGATCCGGCCGTCTGGCACACCGCCTTCGGCGACCGGCAGGTCCCCGGCAGCGACGACGACACGGTGGCGCTGCTGGAACGCTCCGGTGCCGCCGACCGGCCGGCGCTCTACGTCGCCTGCGGCACCGAGGACTTCCTCTTCGAGGACAACACCCGCTTCGTCGAGACGGCGCGGCGGCACGACGTGCCGCTCACCGTGGACTTCTCTCCCGGCGCCCACGACTGGGCGTACTGGGACGCGAAGATCCGCGACGTGTTGGCCTGGCTTCCGTTGCGTACGCCCGGCGAGCCGGCTCCCGGCGGCGCGTGACGCGTGCCCGGGTTCAGGTGCCCACCGTGCCGTCGATGGCCTCGCGGAGTAGGTCGGCGTGGCCGTTGTGCCGGGCGTACTCGTGCATCAGGTGCAGCATCACCAGGCGCAGCGACACGTCCTCGCCCGAGCGGGCGTTGTGCGCGACCACGTCCAGCGAGGCGGCCTCCCGCTCGACGCGCCGGGCGTGCGCGACCTCCCGCTGCCACGCCTCGAACGCCTCCGCCCGGCTCGCGGCGCCGGCGTCGTACGCCTCCTGGAAGTCGCCCGTGCGCGACCAGACCAGCGGGACGTCCTCGCCTCCGATCACCCGGCGGAACCAGTGCCGCTCCACCTCGGCGGCGTGGCGCACCAGGCCGAGCAGGCTCAGGGTCGACGGCGGCGAGGCCTGCCGGCGCAACTCCTCGTCGGTGAGCCCGTCGCACTTGACCGCGAGCGTGGCGCGGTGGAAGTCGAGGAAGCCGCGCAGCATCGCGCGCTCGTCGCCGATCAGCGGCGGGTCGGCCCGTACGGTGGTCATCTGTGTTCCTCTCCGGCCGCCGACGGCCTGCCGCACCGGCGGCGGCGCTGACGACTGCCGCGGCGGGTGTCCGAGGGAGCCTAGCCGCCGCCCGCCGCCGCTATCGCCGGAGGTCAGAGCGAGGATCGGGCCACCGGGAAGTCGAAGTACGTCTCGGGGTACGGCTCGTCGTCGTACCGGTAGTGCCACCACTCGCGGGGATAGTTGGTGAAGCCGTGGGCGGTCATCAGCCGCTTGAGCAGGTCACGGTTGGCCCGGGCCAGGCCGGTGATCCCGGGGGCGGCGGTGTGGGCGCGCGGGTCGAAGCAGTCGAAGCCGGTGCCCATGTCGACGCCGTTGTCGGCGAAGCGCCGACCCGCCGGGGCGGTGCAGGGGACCAGGCGCTCGCCGGGGGCGTACCGGGGTTGCTCGGGCGGCGGGTCGGCGACCAGGGTCAGGTCGACCGTGCTGCCCCGGCTGTGCGCGGTGGGGGCGCCGAGGTACCCGTCCGCGAAGAGCCTCGACTTCGCCACGTCGGGGTAGAACTCGGCCTTCATCCGGTCGTCGTCGGCGTCCCTGCCCCAGGCCACGAACTCGTCCACGGCGCGCTGGGGTCGGTAGCAGTCGTACACCTTGAGCCGGTGCCCGGTGGCGCGGGCGGCTTCCTGCACCCGGCGCAACGCCTCGGCGGCGGGGCGGGTGAGCAGGCAGAGCGGCTCCCGGTAGCCGGCGATCGGCCGGCCGACGAAGTTGTGCGCCGTGGCGTACCGGGCGTCGGTGACGATGGTCGGATCCACGTCGGGGAGCGCGACGAAGTCGGCCGGGGCCCGCGACCGCTCGGGCGTCGGGGCCGACGAGCGACCGGA
Organism: Micromonospora sp. DT233; assembly: GCF_049841815.1. NCBI lineage: Bacteria > Bacillati > Actinomycetota > Actinomycetes > Micromonosporales > Micromonosporaceae > Micromonospora > Micromonospora sp. DT233. Next base: position 120,060 of record NZ_JBNCLB010000016.1, read on the forward strand.
CGCCGGGGCCGACGCGGCGGCGGAGGTGGTGGGCACTGCGGGCGTGGCCGGCGCGACGCCCGAGGTGGTGGGCGCGGCGGTGGAGGTGGCCGGCGCGGAGCGCTCCCCCTGCGGGCAGCCCGTCAGCAGCAACACCGCCCCGACCAGCGGCGCGACGACGATTCCGCCCCGGTGCCGCTGTCCCATGCACACCGTTCTAGCAGGATTCGCCCCGGCGGGCGGCCGACCGGCGGGATCCCGCCTCGGCCGCGTGCGGCGTGGAACGGCCGACCCGGGGTACCGACAAGGGCAGGGACGTGGACAGGAGGAGCACCATGACCGACCCCAGGTACACCGCGCTCGGCCTCGCCGCCACCGGCCGGCTCATCGATGACACCGACGACAACTCCGACGGCCCGATCGTCGGCGCGGACGAGGCACGGGCCGATGCCCGGCGGGCCGGCGCGGACGTCGACCTCACCGGCGCCGACCGCGACGGCGACGGCACACCGGTCGGCGCGGCCGACGCGGAGGCCGACCGCACCCGGGCCGCCGGCGAGCAGCCGGGCCCGACCGGATAGGGCCACCACGTGGGACGGGCGGCGCGCGGGCATCGGCCCGCCCGCTGCCCGTCCGCCCGCGCCGCCCGACGCGACGCCCGCGCGCCGCCGGTCGGAGCGCCCGCGCCGCCCGACTCGACGCCCGCGCTTGCGCGTCGTCCGACTCAGCGCCCGAGCCCGCGCGTCGCCCAGTGGATGCGCACGGGGCTGGCGGGGGCCCCGTCGACCGGGGCCGGGTCCTCGGCCGTGGGGGCGATCCCGCCGGCGGCGATCCGGTCCAGGGTGGCCAGGCCGACGCGGTCCACCTCACCGAAGACGGTGTAGTTGGGGCGCAGCGCCGAGTCGGCGTACACCAGGAAGAACTGGCTGCCGTTGGTGTCCGGGCCGGCGTTGGCCATGGCCAGCAGCCCACGGGCGTAGACGCGGCGGGCACCCGTGGGGTCCGTCGGCGCGGGCGGCAGGTCGGTGGGCAGTTCGTCGCCGTACCGGTAACCCGGCCCGCCCTCCCCCGTGCCCGACGGGTCACCGCACTGCAGCACGCTCAGGGTCGGGTACGCGGTCAGCCGGTGGCACGACGTGTGGTCGTAGAACCGGTGCCGCACCAGGTGCAGGAAGCTCTGCACCGTGCAGGGCGCCTGCTCACGGTCGAGGGTCAGCCCGATCGGGCCCTGGTTGGTCCAGAGCTTCACCCGCACCGTGCCGCGCCCCGGCGTCCGACGGGGGTCGGGGGGCAGCGGCACCGGCCGGGCGGCCGGCTCGTCCGGTGTCTGGGTGTACGCGCACGGCCCGGGCGTCGTCCTCGGGGGCGCGGCGGGGCCCGGCGCGGCCACGGCGGCGGCACCGGTGCCGCCGACCAGGGCGGCGGCCAGCAGCGCGACACCGGTGAGGCGGGACAGCGTCCGCGCCGCCCCGGAGTGCGACGGGAAACGGGGTGACCTCGACACTGGGCGTCCTCCTGGGTTCACGACGACTCAGAAAGATCGCAGTCTATGGAGCCGGCCGCCCCGTGTCGATGCCGACACGCGCCCACCGAGCACCGCCCGCCTCGCCGGGGGCGCCGCGCCCACCGGGATCCTGCTACTCACCCCCTGCGACGCCGACGACGTACCAGCGCGGTGACCGCCACGGCGGCCGCGACCGCCACGACGGTCACCGCCGCCGCGATCGGCCACGGCGAGCTTCGGGCACTGCGGTGGGCCGCCACCGCGCGGGGCTCGGCGGTCAGCGGCGCGGGCGACGGGGTGCCGGCCGACGTCGTCTCCCCCGGGTCGACCAGGCGGCCCACCGAGGCGTCGCGGGGCAGCGAGAAGCCCCAGTCCAGCAGCGCCGCGCCCTGTTCCCAGCCGCGCATCGGCCTCGGCTCCGCCCCGAGCAGGGTCACCACCAGCCGACGCCCGCCGCGCTGCGCCGCACCGACGTAGGTGTGCCGGGCGTAGTCGGTGAAGCCGGTCTTGCCGCCCAGCGCCCCCGGATAGCGGTAGATGAGCTGGTTCTCGTTCTGGATCTGGAAGCCCTTCTTCCGCAGCGCCGGCTGGGCGGGGATCCGGGTGCTCTCGGTCAGCGCGAACCGGCGGAAGGTGGGGTCGGCGAAGCAGACCCGGGCGATCAACGCCAGGTCGTACGCGCTGGTGAACTGGCCGGGGCCGTCCAGCCCGGACGGGGTGACCGCGTGGGTCTGCAGCGCCCCGAGGCGACGGGCCTCGGCGTTCATCGCCCGCACCCCGCCGGCCACTCCGTCCCCATCGCCGACGAGTCGGGCCAGCACGTTGGCCGCCTCGTTGCCGGATTGCAACAGCAGGCCCAGGAAGACCGTCTCGACGGTGTAACGGCCACCCTCCAGCAGGCCGACGGCGGAGCTGCCGGGGGCGATGTCCAGGTCCTCGTGGGTGACGGTCACCGACTGCTTCGGGTCCAGCCGAGGCAGCGCGGTGGCGGTCAGCAAGAGTTTCTGCACGCTGGCCGGGGTGGCGTACTCGTGCGGGCCGCAGCCGCCGAGCACCGCCCCGGTGTCCAGGTCGGCGACCAGCCACGACGTCGCGGTGATGGCCGGCGGCGCGGGCGTGCCGGCCGGGACGACCAGGCCCGCGGTGGCCAGCGCGGCGCCGCCCACCGCCTGCTGCTCCGGCACGGCGGGCGGGGGCGTGGGCTTCGGCGACCGCGTCACCTTCGGGGCCGCCACCTTCGGGCAGGGCACCGACGCGGCCACACCACCGGCCGGCGCGGCTACGGCCGGCGCGGCTGTCCCGGCCGCAGCGAGGATGACGGCGGCCGCCAGCACCGAAGCTCTCATCCGAGCACCCTAACCGGCGGCCCACCAACGGGTTCCACCCACGTTTCTCCGCGTGAACCCCACGCACCGACGCGCCACCCGGCAGTACGACCACCCCGGGTCCCTCGGTCCACCCCGTCAGTGCGCCCACCGCCCCATTCTCCGGCCCGACCATCCGGGCGTGCGGACGCCGCCGGCCGGGCACCCTGCGTGCGGGTGCCCGGCCGGCGGCGGTACGACTGCGTGCGCGTGCGGTGTAGCTGAGGTGAGCGGGGGTCAGCTGGTCCAGTGCTCGGCGACGAGGTCGGCGGCGAGCTGCTCCCACTGGGCGTAGTGGTCGGGGTAGGCGGAGACCTGGACGGTCTGGGCGGCCTTGGTCAGGGGCATGTCCTGCCACCCGTCGACCTGCTTGAGGCCCTTGAGGAACGCCAGCGTGGAGTACTCGGGGTCGGTGATCTGCTCCACCGTGCCCCACCCGCTGGTCGGGCGCTGCTGGAACAGGCCCTGCGAGTCGTGGTCGTTGCGGTCACCCAGGTGACCCAGGTTCTCCAGCTTCGACTCCTGCAACGCGGTGCCGATCGAGACCACGGCGGCCCGCTCGTCCATCCCGGCCTTCTTCGTCGCCGCGATGATCGCCTTCACATTCGCGGTCTGCTCGTCGTCCAACTCGATGCGGGACTGCTCGCCCTGCACACCGCCGTGCGGGATCAGCTTGCCCTTGTCCACGCCCGGCTTGTCGGCCTTGTCGGCGGCCTGGACGGCCACGGCGGCCGGCATGGCGTCGGCGGCGCTCGGGGCGAGGGTGGTGTCGTGGTTCAGGGGGCCGGCGGCCAGGCCACCGGCGAACGCCAGACCAGCGATACCGAGAACGCTCTTACGCAGCATCGTGTTCGTCATGGGGGTGACTCCAATCGGGGATCGACACCCGCACGCCATCCGGGGGGACGACAGACACGGATGTGAGCACCACGCGGGGGCGCCCAACATGGGGAAAACACACGGGGAAAGATCTCGTCTCGCGCCGCACGCACGGCCCGACCCGGGGGCGGGCTCGCGGTGCTGGCGGGGTCGGGCTGTGGTGACGGGGTCCAGGTGTAACCACCGGCGACCCGCCCGCATTCCACAAGGCGATCACGCATTCCACAAGGCGATCACGCCTGGCCGGAGACAACTCGGGGACACGCAGCGCAACCCGATGTCGTAAACGACTCAGCTCCACAGCCTCCCGAACAGGAGTTGCCCACCGCCCTTGCCGGCGAGCGGCCGGAGCTGAAACCGACCGGGAGATCGCCAGACTCGGCACGGGCCCTGCTCGATCGGCCCTGCTGGATCGTCCGCCATGTGTAACCACCCCGGGCCGGCCGGTGTTCCGCCCCCACGATGCGACGGCTCACACACGCAGCAGCGAGAGTTCCCCTGAAACCGACACATGGCTCAACACGGACAATTCGCCCGCATGGAATCGTATTCTTGGCACGAGACCCTCGATCCACACCGTATCCATGACATCGGGCGATGGAGACGCCAGGAACACCCAATGTCACTGACACGGTGTTGATCACAACGCCGGACGCCGCTGCACGGAGACCGCAGGTGCATGGCAAGCCGTCCAGAGCACGTGACACGACCCGACCAGGGGTTACCCTGACACCATGCAGGGCGTACTCCCCCCCGTCTCGACCGGCGTGGCCTTCCTGGCCCGCCCCGGCCGCCCCGCCGTCGTCGCCGCCACGCTGACCGAGCTGACCGGCCCCACCCGGGGGCTCGTCGAGCTGCCCGTGCGGCTGATGTGGAGCACCGAGCGCACCTTCGACCTCGGCGACCCCGACGACCTGCTCTGGATGTACGAGAACGTGCTGCGCGAAACCACCCGCGCCGCCGACCTGCGCGAGTTGGTCAACGGCCACCTGTTGCGCCAGGTCTGGTGCCTGCTCAACCTCCCCCGAGGCGTGCGGGACGCGTGGGAGCACCACCATGGGGCGCTGCGCACCGAATCGGCCTCGTCGGCGACCCGAAGGGTCGACGCGGCCCTGCGCCCGGCGTGACCGACGCCGCCCCGCCGCACGAGCCGCCCCGCGACGCCTCCCCACCGGAGACGCCCCACCACGACACCGCCCCACCTGACGCGTTCTATCGGGAGATCGCCCGGGTGGCGCTGTCGGTCGCCGGGCGGCACCGCTTCGTACTCGGCGGGGGTGTCGCGTGGGCGGCGCACGGGCTGCTCTCCCGCCCGACGGAGGACGTGGACCTCTTCGCCGACGTCGAGGGTGCCGCGGCGGCTGCGGCGGCCGAGGTGCGTACGGCGCTGGAGCACGCCGGTTTCGAGGTCACCGACGCGGACCCGGACAGCGACCTCGGGGAGCTGTTCGCCGGGTTCGAGCGGGACATGAAGGACTTCGTGGTGAGCCGGGGGCCTCGGCAGATCCGGCTCAGCCTGGGCCGGCTCGACCGGTATCGCAGCCCGGTGGTGATGGACCTGGGGCCGGTGATGGACGTGCGGGACCTGGTCGCCAACAAGACGGCCGCGCTGGTCAACCGGCGCGAGGTGCGGGACTTCATCGACGTGGCCGCCGTCGTCGAGCACTACCCGGTGGCGGAGTTACTCTCCCTGGCCCGGCAGCTCGATCCCGGGCTCGACCCCGAGGACGTGCGGGCGGCGGGCCGCTACCTTGACCGCCTGCCCGACCGCAGGTTCATGCGGTACGGGCTGGACGCGACCCAGGTGGCCCGGCTGCGGTCGCGACTGGCGGGCTGGCCCCGCTGAGGCCGGCCGGAGCCTCCGCCGGCTGGCCCCGCTGAGGCCGGCCGGAGCCACCGCCGGCTGGCCCCGCTGAGGCCGGCCGGAGCCGGCGAAGGCTGCCCCGGTGGCTGTTGTGGCAGGAGTGACCTGAGCTGGTTATGGTGCGCAGGGGCGCCCCACGAGGCGCGTCCACCCCATGGAAAGGCACCTCATGATCTCCTCCTCCGGCGCGTCGCGCCGTCAGGTGCTGGCCGTCGCAGCCGCTGCGGCAACAGCCCCTCTGGTCGCGGGCGCACCCGCCCAGGCGGCCGGCTCGAAGGGCCGCAAGACCTGGGACCTGACGATTTTGGGCACCTCGGACACCCACGGCAACGTCTACAACTGGGACTACTACTCCGACGCCGAGTACGACGACAGCAAGCACAACGACGTCGGCGTCGCGAAGCTGGCCACCCTGGTCAACCAGATCCGCGCGGAGCGCCGGGGCAAGGCGACGCTGGTCCTCGACGCGGGCGACACGATCCAGGGCACCCCGCTGGCCACGTACTACGCCAAGCAGGAGCCGATCACCGCCACCGGCGCGACGCACCCGATGGCCAACGCCATGAACATCCTGAACTACGACGCGGTGACGCTGGGCAACCACGAGTTCAACTACGGCCTGCCGCTGCTGGCGAAGTGGATCAGTCAGCTCGGCTTCCCGGCGCTCGCCGCGAACGCGGTCAACGAGGCGACGGGGAAGCCGGCGTACCTGCCGTACGTCATCAAGGAGGTTCGGCTCGGCGGGCACGGCGCGCCGAAGCTGAAGGTCGGCATCCTCGGCCTCACCAACCCGGGCGTGGCGATCTGGGACCGGTCCAACGTCGAGGGCAAGCTGGTCTTCGCCGACATGGTGGCCACCGCCGCCAAGTGGGTGCCGATCATGCGGGAGCGCGGCGCGGACGTCGTGGTGGTCTCCGCGCACGGCGGCGACAGCGGCACCTCCAGCTACGGCCCGGAGCTGCCCAACGAGAACCCGTCCGCGTTGATCGCCGAGCAGGTCCCCGGCATCGACGCGATCCTCTTCGGCCACGCGCACAACGAGGTCGTCGAGAAGTTCGTGACCAACACCGGGACCGGCGCGCAGGTGCTGCTGACCGAGCCGTCGAAGTGGGGCCAGCGGCTGACCCGGATGGACTTCAGCCTCACCCGGGAGCGGGGCCGCTGGAAGGTCGTCGGCAAGCACGCCACCATGCTGAACACCAACACGGTGGTCGAGGACCCGGCGGTCCTCGCGGCCGTGCGCGGCCAGCACGCCAAGACCGTCGCGTACGTCAACACGGTCGTCGCCCAGTCCACGGTGCAGTTGTCGGCGGCCGAGTCGCGGTACAAGGACACCCCGATCGTGGACTTCATCAACCACGTCCAGACCGAGGTGGTCACGGCGGCGATGGCCGGCACGGCGTACGCCGATCTGCCGGTGTTGTCGATCGCGGCGCCGTTCAGTCGCACGGCGGTCTTCCCCGCCGGTGACGTGCGCATCCGCGACGTGGCCGGGCTGTACGTCTTCGACAACACCCTCGAGGCGGTGGTGCTCACCGGCGCGGAGGTGCGCGCGTACCTGGAGTTCTCGGCGAAGTACTTCACCACCCTCGCAGTGGGCGCGCCGGTCGACCCTGCGACGATCAGCGACCCGGCGGTGCCGGACTACAACTACGACATCTTCTCCGGCATCGAGTACGACATCGACGTGAGCAGGCCGGTCGGCCAGCGGATCACCCGCCTGGTCCTGCCCGGCACCGACACCCCGGTCGCCGACGACGCCCGGTTCGTGGTCGCGGTGAACAACTACCGGCGCAGCGGCGGCGGCAACTTCCCGGGCATCGTGAAGACCCAGGTCTACAACGCGCAGCAGGAGATCCGCCAGCTGCTCATCGACTGGGCGCAGGCACGGGGCACCATCGACCCGGCCGACTTCTACGTGCCGAACTGGCGACTGGTCCGCGCGGGCACCCCGCTCTTCTAACCGGCCCCTCCCAAGCGTGCGGGGGCGGGAGGCACCACACCCCGGTGCCTCCCGCCCCACCATCGGATAGATCTTGGTACATTCCGGCCCCCGGAGGGGCCATCCCGTACCATGATCTACCGGCTGCACGCGCCGCCTAGGCGGCTTCCGCCGGCCTGCCGACCTCGCAGTCGAAGATCTGCGCCCAGAACTGCACCAGGCTCCGGATCGACCCGCTGTGGATGATGCCCCTGGCCCCGGTCCTGATGATCCAGGCGTCGCCGCCGGGGAGGGCGATCACCCAGCCCAGGACGTGCTCGTCCTGCTTCATCACGAGGATCGCCGGGCTCTCCGCGACGGCGAGGACGGGCAGCGCGGAAAGCTGTTCCTTCCAGGTCCCCTCGTCCGTGGTCACCGCCGCAAGTTCCTCCCCAGCAAGCCCGGTGCTTCCGGGCGGCTCCGCAGGCCCCGGGCCCACCTGCCGGAATTAGCATGTCGGGTGTGGAACTGGAGTTGATGGGAGCAGCCGAAATTCAGGAAAGGCTCGGCATCTCTCGTCAGCGGGCCTACATACTCGTCTCCCGCCGAGACTTCCCAGCACCCGTGGCCACTCTCAAGATGGGTTCCGTGTGGCTGAAATCCGATGTCGACGCCTGGATCGCCGAGAAGCGGCCACATCTCCTGGAAACGGGCGAGGAACTGTAAGAGGGCGACACGCCGCCCTCGCCGATCAGCACGAATGCCACTGCGGCACCGTCAGCCGGGCGGACCGGACCGGCGTGCCGGAACATCCGCACGACCGTCGACACGAGCGGGAGGTTGTTGGGATGAGCGCGGCGGCTGTTCCAATGGTCCGATGACCGGCTACGTTCCGACCTTCCGGGTCGTCATCAACGACGTCAGGAAATCGATATCCTCGGGGCAGCTCAAAGAGGGCGACAAGCTGCCTTCGCTGCCCCAGCTCGCCGAGAGGTACGGATGCTCCGTCGGCACCGTCAGACGGGCGGTCGAACACCTCCAGATCACCGGCGAACTGCAGGGACGACAGGGCAAGGGGACCTACGTGACCGGCAAGCTCCCGAGAATTCCTAGCGCCTCCGATCAGCGCGGCGCGGACGGAGCCGGGCGGAGTTGGCGGGCCGGGGGGAGCCGGTCCAGCAGGGCCAGCGCCGCCCGCACCGGCGCGCGGTCCAGCGTCTGCTCGAAGCTCGCCCGCCCCTGACAGAATCGCACGAACATCCCCCACCCGGCCGGGGTGGCCAGCAGGGCGTGGAAGACGTCCGGCCGGCGGGAGAAGACCTCCAGCAGCCGATGCCCGGCCCGCATCGACGGCACCAGGTCGCGGTCCACCCCGCGCGGGTAGCCGTCCAGGTCGCCGGCGGCGACGGCCGCCCCGGCGAGCGCTCCGGAGCGCAGCGCGTAGCTGATGCCCTCCCGGCTCCACGGTTCCAGCAGGCCGGCGGCGTCGCCTGCGACGAGGACCCGGCCGTGGCGCAGCGGCGAGTCGTCGGCGCGGCAGCGGGTCAGGTGCCCGGAGTCGTGCTGCGGGGTCACCCCGGCCAGGCCGAGCCGGTCGACGAAGTCACGCAGGTACTCCCGGGTCCGCTCCCCCGCGCCCCGGCCGGCGATGACGCCCACGGTGAGAGAATCACCCTTGGGGAAGACCCACGCGTACGAGCCGGGGATCGTCCCCCAGTCCAGCAGCAGCCGCCCCCGCCAGCGGCGCTGCTGCGCCTCGGGCACCGGCAGCTCCACCTCCAGGCCCAGGTCGACCTGGGCGTAGCGGACGCCGACGTGCCGGGCGGTCACCCCGGAGGAGCCGTCCGCGCCGATGACCGCGCGGGCGCGGACGGTGTCGCCGTCGGCCAGCCGCAGGCGTACCTCGTCGGGGTCCTGCTCCAGGGCGCGGACGGCGACCCGCTGGCGCAGCTCGGCCCCGGCGCTGATCGCGGCGGCGCGCAGCCGGTCGTCGAACTCGTCGCGGCGCACCATCGTCACCAGGGGGCCGCCGGCGCTGCGGCGGGTGAACTCGCGGCGGCCGTCGCGGGTGAACGTGGCCCGGTCCACCCGGTCGTGCGCCGGCACGTCGATCCGGCCGTCGAGCGCGGCGAGGGAGGTGCCGATCAGGCCCCCGCCGCAGGTCTTGTAGCGGGGGTGTTCGGCGCGCTCCACGACCAGGGTACGCAGCCCGGCGCGGGCCGCGGCGTGGGCGGCGGAGAGCCCGGCGGGGCCGCCACCGACGACAGCGAGGTCCCAGATGATCACCGTTGCAGCCTAGTACGGCGGTCGCCGCGCCGGATCATGGTCGAGCTCGCGGGAGCGAACCACACGTCCGGATGTGCGGCGATCCGGTGGGCATCAACGGCGGGGCGGCGGGTAACCGCGCAGCGCAGTCGCCCCGCGCGGGGCCGGTGTCGAGGAGGAAGTCATGCAGCAGGTACGGCTGTCGGAGGTCGAGGAGCGGGTGTACCGGGCGGTGGCCACGCTCGAGGCCCAGGGGCAGGTCCCCTACCCGGACATGATCGCCCAGGAGTCGGGGTTGCCGCCGGACGAGATCCACGGGCCCCTGCACATGCTGACCGAGAAGAACCTCCTGCACCGGGAGGACTCCCCGATGGCGGGGCTGGACTTCGGCCCGCGCTGGTGTGCCCGTCAGATGGCGTGACCGACGGCGGCGAGCGGGTCGACAACCGGCGACGGTGGCAGGCCCTCGGGGTCGGGCTGGTCGCCGCCTTCATGACCCTGCTCGACGTGAGCATCGTCAACGTCGCCGTGCCGTCGATCGACCGGGCGCTCGGCGCGACCCCGAGCGACCTGCAGTGGGTGCTCTCCGGGTACGCGCTCGCCTTCGGCCTGGTGCTGGTGCCCGCCGGGCGGTTCGGTGACGCGCGCGGGCGGCGCAACGCGTTCGTCCTCGGGATCGGCCTGTTCACGCTGACCAGCGCGCTGGCGGGGCTGGCCCGCTCGCCGGAGTGGCTGATCGTCGCCCGGCTGTTGCAGGGCGCCGCCGCCGGCATCGTCAACCCTCAGGTCAGCGGCCTGATCCAGCAACTGTTCCGGGGGCCGGAGCGGGGCCGGCCGTTCGGCCTGCTGGGCACCACCATCGGCATCTCCACGGCGGTCGGGCCGCTGCTCGGCGGGTTGCTGATCCAGGCCGGCGGCGCGGAGCACGGCTGGCGGTGGGTCTTCTTCGTCAACGTCCCGGTGGGCGTCGTCGCGATGGTGCTCGGCTGGCGGCTGCTGCCGGCCGCGCCGGCCGGGGGGCGTCGCCGGGAGAGCCTCGACCCGGTCGGGGTGCTGCTGCTCGGCGTCGGCGTGCTGCTGTTGCTGCTGCCGCTGGTGCAGCGGGAGCAGTGGCGAGGGCCGCGGGGCTGGGCGCTGGCGGCGGCCGGGCTGGCCGTCCTCGCCGGCTTCGCCGCCTGGGAGCGCCGGTACGCCCGCCGCCGGCCGCCCCTGTTCGACCTGCGGCTGTTCGGGTTCCGCTCGTACACCCTGGGGTCGCTGGTCGCGCTGCTCTACTTCGGCGGCTTCACCGCGATCTTCTTCGTCTTCACCCTGTACCTGCAGAACGGCCTCGGCTACAGCGCGCTGGTCGCCGGCGTGGCGATCACCCCGTTCGCGCTCGGCGCGGCCGCCGCGTCCGCGCTGGGCGGCCGGATCGTCGACCGGTACGGCCGCCCGCTCGTCGCCGTGGGCCTGCTCGTCGTGGTGCTCGGCCTGGGCGCGGTGGTCCTCGTGCTCCGCGCCGACCCGCCCGGCTCGGTGCCCCTGCTCACGGCGGCGCCGCTGCTGGTCGCCGGGCTGGGCAGCGGTCTGGTCATCGCCCCGAACCAGACCCTCACCCTGGCCCAGGTGCCGGTGGCGCAGGCGGGCAGCGGCGCGGGGATGCTCCAGACCGGCCAGCGGATCGGTTCCGCCGCCGGCATCGCCGCCGTCGGGGCGGTCTTCTTCTCGGCGCTGGCCGACACGGGCGGGGACTGGTCGGCGGCGGTGCGGCACTCGCTGTCGCTGGCCGCCGGGATCGTCGCGCTCGCCCTGGTCGCCGCCCTGGTCGACGTCCACCTCGGCCGCCGCCGGTGCCGCCCGGCCACCGCCGACGACGGTGCCCGCCGGTGAGGATCCCGGCGGGCACCGTCGTGTGCTGACTCGGGCACTGCCCGGCTCGGCACGGTCGGTTCGACCCCGAGAGCACGGTCGGGTCAGTTCGAGCCCGACTCCATGCGGCGTCGACGCCAGGCCAGGCCGGCGAGGGTCAACACGACGCCGATGCCGAGCAGGCCGCCGCCGAGGGCCAGCGGCGTGCCGACGCTGTCACCGGTCACGGGCAGGCCGCTGCGCGTCGGCTGAGGGCTGTGGCACGACAGCACGCTGATGGTCGCGCTGGCCGTCAGGTGCGAGGTGAGCCCGACGGCGGTAAAGGTGAGCCGGCCGACGACGCTGGGTGTGTAGGCAACGGAGAACCGTCCCGCCCCGTTGGCCTGCGCCGTGAAGACCAACGGGGCCGCCGCCTGGTACGCCACCGGGGCCAGCGCGACGGTGCTGCCGTCGCTGCGGCGGGTCGGTGCCTGGTCACGCGGCCCGGCGGCGAGTGGTGCCACCGTAACGGTGATCTCGACGGTCTCGTTCGGTCCGAAACCCGCCCCGGTGATCGTGGTGGTCCCCCCGATGCAGATCGACGGCGGGTCCAGGCTCAGCGCGGGCGGTTGCGGCGGATACGGCGTCGGCTGCGGTGAGCCCGACTGCGACTGCGACGGTGTCGGCTGCGGCTGCGCCGCCCCCGCCGCTGTCGGCACGGCCACGACGGCGAGGCCGACCGTGAGCGCCATGATGATGCGGGATAGCCGCATGATTGGTTCCCTCCTACTACTGGTCACAATGTGGTGCGGACTTCACTTGGGTGGTCCACGGGGTGGCGGTCGGGGTGTGCCAGAGGTCGGCGGCGCCGCTGCCGGTCGTGCCGGTCAGCACGTCGACGTCCAGGGTTCGGGTCGCGCCGGGGGCCACCTCGACGGTGGCGATGACGGCCTGTCTCCGCCGGTGCGAGCCGCTGCCGACGCGCAGGGGGGCACCGTCGAGCCGGCTGGTGAGCACCGCGCCGCCGGCCGGGCTGTAGACGGCCACGAGGGTCCGGGCGGTGTACGGGTCCCCCGCCAGGCCGAGGCCGAGCACGGACGGGGAGAGCCCACGGGCGGGCGCGGTCGAGCGCAGCGTGAAACGCAGCCGCAGCAGCCTGCGACCGTCCGGGCGGCACTCGCCGACGGTCAGGCTCGCCGCGGGTCGCAGGTAGTAGCCGAGCTTCGCGCCGCTGCCGTCGTTGAGGAAGACGCCGACGGTGGGCACGTCCTCCTGGTCGGGCAGCGACCCGCCCAGCCGGTTGCCGACGATGACCCGCTGCTCGGCCGGGTGGGCACTCCAGAACAGGATGCGCCGCTCGTCGATGGCCCGCTGCAGGGCGGAGAGGAACGCGCGCGGGTTCACGTCGCGGGTGAAGAAGGCGTTGAAGACCGCCGCCGCCGAGGCCGCGAAGAAGTCGTCCTGCTCCTTCTGCTCCAGCCGCTGGTAGGTCTCGGAGAGCAGGGTGTGCACGACCTTGTCGCCGACCAGGGTGGGGTGGCCGGGCACGGGCACCGGCCCGGTGGCCCGCAGCAGGTACGACAGCACCACCGGGTCGACCGCGAGCACGCCGTCGACGGTCGTGCCGTGGCGTTGGGCGTACATCTTGGCGAACAGGGCGGCGGCGGTCGGGAAGTCCGGCGTCAGGTTGACGTCCGCCGGGTACGTGCCGACCAGGTCGGTGTAGAGGTTGCGCACCTCGGGGCTCAGCTCGGCGGCCAGGTCGAACCGGCCCAGGCCGCCGACGGCGTTCGACTCGCCCATCCGCAGCCGGCCCCGCTCGGCGTTGACGACCGCGTACGCGCCGAACATGCCGCCGGTGGCGCGCAGCTCCGCCGGGTTCTGCGACACCATCAGGTAGCGGCGCGCCCCGTCCGCGCCGAGCAGGGTCGGCAGCAGCCGGGCCACCTGGTCGGCGCCCCGGGTCAGGGTGGCCAGCTCGTCGATCTCGGCGCGCAGGTCGGTCACGGCCTGCCGCACCTGGCCGACCAGGTCGGCGGTGGGGACGGCGGCGAGCCGGGCGCCGGCCCGCCGGACCACCCGGTCGGCGTCGCCGAGCTGGGGCGACAGGCCCCGCAGGCGGGCGACGTCCAGCTGGCCCCGGCCGGGCAGCAGGGTGGCCAGGTCGGCGCGGAGCAGGGTGGGAAACGCGTCGCGGGCGAGTTCGTCGATGGCCAGGGCGATCTGGCGCACCGCGCGGAGGTCGTCCCCGGCGTACGGGGCGCGCTGGCCGACCCACCAGCCCGGGTCGGCGGTCGCGGCGCGGGCGGCGGCGGCCTGCTCCTGCAGGGCCGCGAGGGTACGTCGCGCCCGCTCCACGTCGGTGCCCGTCACCTCGGTGCCGAGCTGCCGCGCCAGCCCGGCGGCGTTGAGCAGGTGCGCCCGCGCCTGCCAGGTGCGCAGGCCCACCCAGCCGGCGCCGAGCAGCACGAGGGAGCCGACGAGCAGGCCGGCGAGCAGGGCGCGACGCACCCGCGACCGGACGCGTCGCCGGGACCTTCGCCCTCGACGCCGGTCATCCGCTCCTTCGCCCACACCCGCCCCCATCCACTAGCCGGCAAAAAGGACAAAAATGATAATCAATCACTTTGTACCATGATATGCCCATACGGCGCGGCATTATCGTGGTTTCTACGCCGGATGTCCTATCCGGGGTGCCGCTGCGGGCCCGACGCGCGCCGCTGGTCGATTGCCTCGTGGAGCAGGTGCTCGACGCGGTCCACCCCGGCGCGCAGCGACATGTCCCGCTGGTACGCCTCCCGGCCGCGCCGGCCCATCTCCCGCCGGGCCGGCGGCGGGATGGTGGCGGCCAGCCAGAACCGGTCGGCCAGGGCGGCCCAGTCCTCGGGCGGGCAGGAGAGCCCGGCGCGGGCCCGCTCCACGATCTGCACGGTGTCGCCCCCGGCGGAGGCCACCACCGGCGCGGCGCAGCTGAAGGCCGCCTGGAGCTTGCCGGGGACCGTCGCGCGCAGCTCCGGCAGGTCGCGCAGCGACACGAGCTGGTAGTCCGCCGCCGCGTACAGGTCGGCCATCTCCAGCGGCGAGCGCCGGGCGACGAACCGGACGTTGCCGGCCCCCAGCTCCGCGGCGAGCCCACGCACCCGCGCCTCGTCCGGCCCCGAGCCGACCAGGACCAGGTCCATCGTGCCCCGCAACGGCGCGGCGGCGCGGACCGCCGTCTCCAGGCCGTGCCGGGAACCGATGGTGCCCGCGTGCATCACCGCGCAGCGGCCGTCGCCGCGCACCAGCTGGCGGGCCGCCGGGGTCGGCTCGGCGGGACGGAAGAGCCGCTCGTCGGTCCAGTTGAGCACCAGTCGCACCCGGGCGGCCTCGGCACCGCCCGCGACCACCAGGTCACCCATGGCGGGGGCGGCGACCGCGACCACGTCGGCGCGGCGGTAGAGCCGCCGAGTGGCGGCGGCGACCCGCCCCGCCCAGGGATTCGCCGCCTGCGCGCCGGTCAGCTCGGGATACACGTCCTGCACGTGCAGCAGGGTCGGCACCCCGCCGAGCAGGCGCAGCAGCCCGACCGCCGCGAAGGTCGTCGGCGGAAGCTGGTGCACGTAGAGCGCGTCCAGGCCGGCGAGGTGCCCCCGGCCGATCGTGGCGGCGCTCGCGGCGAAGGAGAGCCAGCTCGCCATCCGGGCGCGCACGGAAGGATCCCCGCCGGTCAGGCGCGGCACCCGGCGTACGGCCAGCCGCTCGCTGTGGCTCTGGTGGCGCCACCGCTGCCGCCAGCCCGGATACCCGTGGCCGCCGGGGTAGTCGGGAAAGCCGGTCAGCACCCGGACCTCGTGCCCCCGGGCGGCCAGCTCCTCGGCGAGGCTGCCGGGGATGAACGCCGGCTCAGGCGGGAAGTGGTACGTCAGGATGCCGACCCGCATCGGTCCTCCCCACCGCGACGCTCACCAGGGGGCGCGGCGCTGCCACGAATCGCGACAATTGCCCCGTAAGCTGCCGACGGCCCGCGCGCCGGCGTCGAAACGGCCGGCGGCGCGGCCACCCCGGGCCGGCCCGACCGCCCGGTCGCCCCGGACCCACGTGCCACTCGACCGCTGGGAGGGCCCGCGATGGCCGACCGCATCCTGTTCGTCTGCCACGCCAACCTGTGCCGCTCGCCGATGGCCGAGTACCTGGCCGGGGCGTTGCTGGCGAAACTGCCGGTGGAGGTGGCCAGCGCCGGCACGGCCGCCGTGGACGGCCGGCCGATGCACCCGTACGCCGCCGAGGTGGTCGCCGGGACCGGGCGCGACCCGGCGGCGTTCCGCAGCCGGGCGCTGACCCCCGCTCGGTTGGCCGACGCCGCGCTGGTGCTGACGGCGGGCCGGCGGCAGCGGGCCGCCTGTGTGTCGCTGGCCCCCGCCGCCCTGCACCACACCTTCACCCTGCGCCAGTTCGCTCGGCTCGCGGAGCTGGCCGATACGCCGGACGGTACGGACGCCGGGGCGCTGCGGGCGGCGGTGCGGGCCGCCGTCCGGGCCCGGGGGCGGATGCAGCCGACGGCGCCCGCCGACGACGACCTCAACGACCCGATCGGCGGCACGCCGGCGGATTTCCGGCGCTGCGCGCAGGAGATCGAACGGTCGCTGACCCCGGTCGCCGTGCTCATCGAGGCAGCCGGGTGAGTTCCTGCGTCGGGTCGGCGGCCGGCGCCGAATCGAAGAACCCGCTGCCCCGCCCGGTCGCCGCCGCGCCGGCCCGCTCCCCCGCCGGTTCGGCCGGGGGCACCGCCGGTGGCGGGGCCGCCGCCTCGACCCGGTAGCTCTCGTACTGGTCGGCCTCGGTGCGGCCGAGCTTGGCCATGTTGAGCACGCAGCCGAGCAGCCGCACGGAGACCGACTGCAGCGCCTCGGCGGCGGCGGCGACCTGGCCGCGCTCGGTGCGGCCGTACCGGCTGACCAGCAGCGCCCCGTCGGCCTGGACGGCGACGACGACGCCGTCGGTGACGGTGTGCAGCGGGGCGGTGTCGATCACCACGATGTCCGCCGACTCCCGCAGCACCAGCAGCAGATCGGCCATCGACTTGCTGCCCAGCAGCTCGCTGGGGTTCGGCGGGACCGAGCCGGCGGGGAGCACCAGCAGGGACTTGTCGCCCCAGCGCTGCACCACGTCGCCCACGCTGACGTCGCCGAGCAGCACGTCGGTCAGCCCGACGCCGGACTCCAGGCCCAGGTACTCGGCCACCTTCGGCCGGCGCAGGTCGGCGTCGACCAGCGCGACCCGCCAGCCGGCCTCGGCCAGCGCGATGGCCAGGTTGCAGGAGAGCGTGGTCTTCCCCTCCCCCTGCAGCGCGCTGGTCACCGCGATGACGCGGGCCGGCTCGTGGACGTCGACGAAGCGCAGGTTCGTGCGGAGCTTGCGTACCGCCTCGGCCCGCGCCGACGTGGCCGCCGCCCCCACGATCAGCGGCGCGTCGCGCGCGGCGGGGTCGAACGGGATCTCACCGAGCAGCGGGCTGCCGGTGGCCCGTTGCAGGCCGACGGCGTCCCGCAGGCGGGTGTCGAGCCGGGTGCGGAGCACGGCCAGGCCGAGGCCGGCCAGCAGGCCGGCGAGCGCGCCGACGGCGAGGTTGAGCGCCGGCTTGGGCGACACCGGGCTGGAGCCCACCCGTGGGCCGCTGATCACCTCCACCCTGATCGGCGCGGTCCGCCCCTCGACGGGGGTCTCCACGGCCCGGACCAGCTCGACGAACTGGGCGGAGACCGCCTCGGTCAGCCGCAGCGCCCGCGTGGCGTCGGTGTCGGTGACGGTGCCGCGCAGCAGGACGGTGTCGGGGACGGTGCTGGCGCTGATGCGGGACTGCACCTCCTCGGCGGTGAGCCCGAGCGGGGCCTTCGCCACCACGCTCTGCGCCAGCCGGTCGCTCTGCAGCAGGTCGGTGTAGGACTTGACGCGCTGCTGCATGAAGATGCTGCCCTGGTACGCCTCGCTGACCCCCTGGTTCGGGATGGTCACGAAGTAGGTCACCGAGGCGACGTACCGGGGCTTGGTCTTGACCGTGACCAGCGCGGCCACGCCCAGGCTCACCATGACGGCGACCAGGACCACCCACCAGCTGCGCCGGACGGCCCGGAGGTATTCGCGAACATCCATCAGCCGGGAAGCCCCCGTCCGGTCCGTGCGGTCGACTTGTCAAGCACAAGAGCTCCTCAGCAGTCACGGGCGGTCGCCGGCTCCGTCGGCCCCCACCCAGCGCATCCGGTTTTCACCGACCGACTGTAGAGGATGTAAGCGGCAAAATACGCCAAACAGCCCAGTGGGAGGACACCGCCGTCGATGGGGGCAGGGGCCACCGTCGAATGCATTCGGAACAACTGCCGCAGGGCCGGTGAAGTGATGCTCCGTCCCTGGTCAACTCGCCTTTTATCAGCTGGCCGGCGGTGGCGACTCATCCCGTTGTCATCCCGGGTCCGGTGAAACGTCTCCTGCCGATCACCGTAGGACGGGACGGTCGGGCGCGCAGCGCGGTGCGCAAGAATCGACGGTCGGCGGGCCGGCGCTCAGCACCCGCCACAGCGCGGCGCGCAGCGCGACGATCGCGGCGGCCCCGGCGAGTTCCCGCCAGCCCTGGTCCCCGGTCAGCCGCAGCAGGCCGGCCGCCGTCAGCAGGTCCAGCAGCACCCGCAGCGCACAGCGCCACGAACGGGACGCCAGCAGCACCGCCAGGCCGGCGACCAGCGCGGCGGCGGTGACGGTCGACGTGGGCGGCACCGGTCATCCCTCCGGGTGCACCTGTCGCTGTTCCTGGGCGATCTCCCGGCGCAGGAAGTAGTTCAGCGCGGTCCGGATGGCGGCGATGGCGGCCAGCTTGCCGATCTGGTCGAAGGTCGGCGACACGGCGGTCCGCAGGATGTCGGCGGCGAGCTGGAACTCCAGCCCCAGGGTGAGGAAGCGGCCGAGGGTGAGGCGGATGGGGGTGAAGACGGCGGCGCTGCGGTGCCGCAGCCCCTCGACCACGAACCGCAGCGCCGCCCAGAGCGCGCCGACGAAGATCACCGCCGCTCCGGCGATCTCCACCAGGACCACCACCACCTGGTGGACCTGCCGCAGGATCTCGTCCCAGCTCACCTGCGGCCGTTACCCGCCCCGGCGGGCGGTAGTCGGGTTCAGGCGAGCTCGGTGACGGCCTCGAAGATCAGCCAGAGGCCGCAGATGGCGAAGAGCACCGCCGCGCCGTACCGGATGGTGCGCTCGGGCAGGTGCCGACCGAGCATCCGGCCGACGACGATGGCCAGGGCGTCGGCGGCCACCATGCCGAGCGTCGAGCCGAGCCAGGTGCCGAACCAGCCGTACTTGGTGGCCAGGGTGATGGTGGCCAGCATGGTCTTGTCGCCCAGCTCGGCGAGGAAGAACGCGACGCCGACGGCGACGATGGCGGACTTGGTGCTCCGCTCCGCCTTGCGCTTCTCCTCCTCGGTGAGCTTGTCCCCGCGCAGCGACCAGGCGCCGAAGCCGAGGAAGGCCAGGCCGGCGACGAGCGAGATCCAGCCGGTGGGCAACGCCGCGCCCAGGCCGTACCCGATGGCCACCGAGGCCAGGTGGACGAGGGCGGTGGCGATCGTGATGCCGATCAGCACCGGCAGCGGTTTGAACCGCGTGGCGAACGTCAGGGCCATGAGCTGGGACTTGTCGCCCAGCTCCGCGACGAAGATGACGCCGAAGCTGACGACCAGCGCGACGAGGAAGCCTTCCATGGCACCCTTTCCGGTTTTGCCGGGCCAGGGTGTGGGGCGCCCTCGACCCGGCCGTTGTGCACAGCCTGGATCGAAGGTCTCGCCCGCCCCACCACCGGTGGGGCCGCGTGGCCGGATGCGGAACGCATCAGCGTGTCGACCACGACATTGGGGGCTACTCCCCTTCGCCGCCTCAGCCTAGTCGACCGGCCACCCGGTCGCCCGGCGGGGCTCAGTCGGCGCGGGCCAGGGTGACCCCGAAGAGGCCGGCGGCGTCGGTCCAGAACTGCTCGGCGGCGAAGCCCGCCGCGCCCAGCTCCGCCGCGATCCGCTCCGGTCGGAACTTCGCCGACACCTCGGTACGCAGCTCCTCCCCCACGGCGAACTCCACGTCCAGGTCGAGCACCCGGACCCGGACCGGGCGCTCGGCGCGCAGCCGCATCTCGATCCATTCCTGTTCCGGGTCCCAGAGTGCGACGTGGCTGAACGCCGCCGGATCGAAGTCCGCGCCCAGCTCCCGGTTGAGCACCCGCAGCACGTTGCGGTTGAACTCGGCGGTCACCCCGGCGGCGTCGTCGTAGGCGGGGACGATCACCGCCGGGTCCTTCACCAGGTCCGTGCCGACCAGCAGCCAGTCGCCGGGTTCCAGGGCCGCGCGCATGGCGGCGAGGAAACCGGCCCGCTCGGCGGGGAGCAGGTTGCCGATCGTCCCGCCGAGGAAGACCACCAGCCGACGCCCCCCGGCGGGGAGCCGGTCGAGGTGGCGGGTGAAGTCCCCGACGATGCCGCGCACCCGCAGCCCCGGGTAGTCGGCGGCGATCCGCTCGGTGGAGTCCCGCAGGGCGCTGACCGAGACGTCCAGCGGCACGAAGGTGCCCAGCCCGCGGCGCCGGGTGAAGGCGTCCAGCAGCAGCCGGGTCTTCTCCGACGACCCGGAGCCCAGCTCGATGAGGGTCTTCGCCCCGGTCAGCTCGGCGATCTGGCCGGCCCGCTCGGCCAGCACCGCGCGCTCGGCGCGGGTCGGGTAGTACTCCGGCAGGCGGGTGATCTCCTCGAACAGCTCGCTGCCCCGCGCGTCGTAGAACCACTTGGGCGGCAGCCACTTCGGCGTCGCGGCCAGTCCGGCACGGGCGTCCTCGCGCAGCCCATGGCCGAGGTCGTGGTCCTCCAGGCAGATCTCCAGCGGTTCCGCGTCCATCAGCTTTCCCCCTTCGTCGTGTGGTCCTCCCCCTGCCCGGCGGGCCGCCGGTCACCCGTCGGCCAGGGCGGCGATCCGGGTGCCTGCGGCGGTGGCCACCACCAGCCGCCCCTCCGGCACCGCCTGCCAGCCGGGATCGTCGTCGTGCGGCTCCGAGGCCAGCAGCACCGCCCCCGTGGCCTGCCGGATCGACAGCGCGTGCCCGGCGACGCTGGCCACGACGGTGCGCCCGTCGGTGAGCAGCAGGTTCAGCCGGGACCCGGGGGCCGCCGCCGCGACCCGCAGCACCGTCTCGGCGACCGCCCGCGCCGGGTCCTCGCCAGCGCGCAGCCGGTCCCGCACCAGCGCCCAGAGCAGCGCGGTGTCGGTCGGCGCGTCCAGGGTGAGCAGGTCGCGTACGGGCAGCCGCCCGGCCAGCCCGGTGACCGTGTCGGGCCAGCCGCGCACCACCCCGTTGTGGCTGAACAGCCACGGCCCCTCGGCGAACGGCGCGGCGGCGGTGTCCAGCACCGGCATCCCGACGGTGGCCGACCGGACCGCCGCCAGCACCGCGCCGCTGCTGGTCGTCGCGGCCAGCTCCGGCAGCGTCACGTCGCTCCACATCGGCGTGCCCCGCCGGTAGCGCACCGGCGGGCCGCCGCCGGCCGGGTACCAGCCGACGCCGAAGCCGTCGGCGTTGATCGTGCCGCCGCCGCGCATGTCCCGGGGCGCCCAGGACTGCCGCAGCAGCGAGTACGGCGGGTCGTAGAGCAGGGTGCGCAGGCTCACCGGCGGCCCGACGTACGCCAGGTGCCGGCACATCAGGCGGCCAACTCCTGCGGCCGCAGGTCCCGGGCGCAGCGGAAGCCGCTGAAGATCTGCCGTCGGATCGGGTAGTCCCAGTTGCGGAACGTGCCCCGGCAGGCGGCCCGGTCGGTGCCGAAGGACCCGCCGCGCAGCACCCGGTGCTCGTCGCCGAAGAACACCTCCGAGTACTCCCGGTAGGGGAACGCGACGAACCCCGGATGGCCCCGGAACGGGCTGGCCGTCCACTCCCACACGTCACCGATCAACTGGTGGACCCCCAGCGGCGACGCGCCGGCCGGGTACGCCCCCACCGGGGCCGGCCAGAGGTGGCGTTGACCGAGGTTGGCGTGCTCGGGGCCCGGGTCGGCGTCGCCCCACGGGTAGCGGCGCGACCGCCCGGTCGCCGGGTCCCAGCGGGCGGCCTTCTCCCACTCCGCCTCGGTGGGCAGCCGCTTGCCGGCCCACGCCGCGTACGCCCGCGCCTCGTGCCAGCAGACGTGCACCACCGGCTCGTCGGCACGCACCGCCGACCAGCGGCCGAACCGCCGGTACGCCCACCCGTCGCCGTCGCGCCGCCAGTGCAGGGGCGCGCTCAGCCCGGCCTCGGTGCGGTGCCGCCAGCCGGCGGCGTCCCACCAGCGCGGGTCGTCGTACCCGCCGTCGGCGATGAACTCGGCGTAGCGGCCGTTGGTGACCGGGGCGGCGTCGATGGCGTACCCGGGCAGGCGCACGGTGCGGGCGGGGCGCTCGTTGTCCAGCGCCCACGGGTCGGTGGAGGTGCCCATCGTGAACTCGCCGGCCGGGACGACGACCTCCTCGACGACCCGGGCGCGGGGCTCCGGCGGCGGCGGGGCAGGCAGCACCGGCGGGCCGGCCCGCAGTTGGTGGGTGGCGAGCATGGTCTCGTCGTGCTGCTGCTCGTGCTGGACGATCATGCCGAAGGCGAAGCCGTCGGCGACCAGCGGCCGGTCGGTGAACGGCACCCGGTCGAGCAGGTCGTGCACCTTGTCCCGCACGGTGGCCAGGTAGGCGCGGGCCTCGGCCGGCGGCAGCAGCGGCAGCGCCGGCCGGTCGCTGCGGGGCTGCTTGAACGCGTCGTACAGGTCGTCGATGTCGCGGCGCACCGGTTCGCGCCCGCCGACGTCGCGGACCAGCCAGAGCTCCTCCTGGTTGCCGACGTGGGCCAGGTCCCAGACCAGCGGGGACATCAGGGGCGAGTGCTGACGGGTCAGGTCGTCGTCGTCGACCGCCTCGGTGAGCAGGGCGGTCCGCGCCCGGGTGCGCGCCAGTTCGGCGGCGATCCGGTCGCGCAGCCGCTGCGCGCCGAGGTCGTGGAGGGCCGTCACGGTTGCTTCCTCTCCGCGGCGGCCAGCCGCCGCCGCACTCCCCGGGTCGTCTCGTCGCGCAGCGGGCCGGGCAGGTCGAGTCGTGGCAGGGCCTGTAGCGCGAGGCCGAGCAGGCCGGCGGCGGCCCGCGCCAGGGGTTCGTCGGCCAGCCCGTACCGGGCGGCGGCGTGCCACCGGTCGGCCACCGGCGCGGCCAGCGTCGCGGCCCGGCCCAGCGTGGTGGCGTCGGCGAAGAGCGCGGCGAGCACGGTCGCCGGCAGCCGCCAGTCCGCCCCGGCCTGGGTGTCCAGGTAGCGGATCTCCAGGTAGCCGCGGGGCCGCACCACCGGGAACAGGGTGCTGAGGTGGTAGTCGAGGTCGTCGGTGGTGGGCGGGCGGGGCAGCGCGCCGGCGAGCCAGTCGCCGAAGGTCACCCCGGCCGGCGGCGTCCAGTCGGCGGTGTCGCCCTCCGGGCGGTCGCCGCGCAGGCAGAGCAGCGGCGCGGCCAGCGCGTACGCCGTCCAGGCCGCCACCGGGTCCGCGTCGGGCCGGGCGGGGGTCCAGACCGGCCGGGTGCGGGCCGGGTCGATGCCCAGCCAGGCCGCCATCCGCGCGGACGCCCACCCGGTGCGCCGCCCGGCGTGCCGGCCGGCGGTGGCGAACGCGGCCAGCAGCGGCGGGCCGACCGCATGCGCCGCCGCCCAGCGGGCCGCCACCTGGGCCGGCTCGCCCGCGTCGAGGCAGACCTGCAGGCCGGCGGTGCTGTACATCATGGTCCGGCCGGCCGCCCCGTGCCGGTCGAAGACGCACCGCATGGCGCGGTAGCGCGGGGTCTCCACGACCGGGCGCGGCGCCCGGAACGGGTCGATGCCGGTGCGGCCGAGCGTCAGGCCGGCGGCCCGGAGCAGGCCGGTGACCTGGGCGATGTCGGCGTCGGTCGCCTCGACCAACGCGGCCACCGAGGGCCACGGCGGGGTGGAGAGCTCCAGTTGGCCGCCGGGCTCGACGGTCACGGCGCTGCCGTGGCGCAGCGGCACGGCGGGGCTGGCGCCGTCGATCGTGCGGGGGGCGTGCGGCCCCAGCGCCGCGCGCAGCCGTCCCCGGTCGACGGGGAGGGTGGGGTCGGCGGCGTCGTGCACGGTCCATTCCAGTTCCACGCCGGTGTGAGTGGGTGGGCCGGTCTTGAAGCAGATCCGGGCGATGTGGCGGGCAGCGTCGGCGGCCTCCCGCAGGACGGTGTTGCGATCCAGTTCCGGCGATGTCACCACGAGACGATTCCTCCCCTCGCTGGGCTGACCGCCACAGGGGTCGACGCCTCGCGCACGGTCGCTCCGAGGGGCGGTCCGGGGTCCTTCCATCCCTGTCTAGCAGACGAAATGCGCTCGTTTCGGCGTAACAGATGTTTCCTGGCGATCCCGGGCTGCGCCGTCAGGCGGTGGGCGGGCTCCGTCGCCTGCCGGCGGGCGTCCTCTCGCGACCCGTCCGGTCCGGTTCGGGCCGCTGGGAGCGTGCGGGAGGGCCGGGGTCGCCGTCGGCCAGCAGGGCGCGGCAGAAGCCCTCCACCTGCCCGGCACCGCCCGCCGCGGTGACCAGGGGGGCGAAGCCGGGCGTGGTCAGCGCCCGCCGTCGCCCGGCGACCGGCTTGTCCAGGTACGCCCGGCAGAGCCCGGGAAGCTGGGCGTCGCCCGGGTGCCCCGGCCCGGTGGGTGTCCGTGGCCCGGACGGGGACGGGCCGCTCGGCCGCCCGCTCGGGCCGGGGCCCGGGGTCGCGGTGCTGGGGGCGGGGGTCGCGGTCCCCGTCGCGGTGGGACCGGGGCCGGTGGTCACCGGGCCGGTGGGCCCGGGATCGCTCGGGCGGGTCGGCAGGGAGCTCGGTGCCGTCACCGGTTGCGCCGCCCGGTCGAGGGCGGTCGCCGCGACGGCGACGCCGGCGGTCGCGGTGACGGCCAGCGCCCCGATCCAGGCCAGCGCGCCGACGGTGAGCCGCCGGCGACCGGGCGCCCGCGCCGGGGCCGACGTCGGGGCCGCGTGGGCGGCCCGGAAGGCGGCGAGCGCCGCCTCCTCGCCGGCCAGTTCGACCGGCCGGGCCGGGCCGGCGGCGGCGACCAGCAGGCGGAACAGCGGATCGACGGCCTCCCCCGCAGCCGTCGCGGCGGCGCCCTCCCCGTCGGCGGCGGCGGGGTCGCCGACGCGCTGATCGCGGGCCGCGGCGTCGCCGGTGGCGGCGGTGCGGCGGGCCGCGTCGAGCAGCCGGTCGGACTCGCGGCGGTCGGCGGTCGGCTCGGGGCCGACCGACCTTCGTAGGCTCATCGGCTCCCCCTCACGTCGCCATCGGCCGGCGCGGGGCGCGGGACCTGCGGTGCCGGCCGCGCCGGCCGGCCCGGCACCGAGGTGGCGGGCGGGACCGGGTCGTGTCGTTGCACGAGCACGGCGAGCCGGCGCAGACCCCGGTGGGCGGCGGTGCGTACCGCGCCGGCCCGGCGGCCCAGCACCCGGCCGGCGGTCTCGGCGTCGAGGCCGATCACGGCGCGTAGCAGCACCGCCTCGGCCTCCCGGGGCGGCAGGGTCGCGATCAACGCCAGCGCCGCCTCGGTGCCGAGGCTCTCGCCGGCCCGCTCGGCCGTGTCGGCGTCGCCGGGCAGGTCGCCGAGGTCGTGCAGCGGCACCGGCACCGACGGCCGGCGGCGCTGGCGGCGCAGGTGGTCCATGGCCCGGTTCCGGGCGATGGTGACCGCCCAGGCCCGGAACTCACCGCCGGTGAAGGTGGGCAGGTCGCGGGCGATCTGCAACCACGTCTCGGAGGCGACGTCCTCCGCCTCCGCCCCGACCAGGGCGGTCAGGTAGCGCAACAGGCCGGGCTGCAGGCTGCGGTAGAGCACACGGAAGGCGTCCTCGTCGCCGGCCCGGGCCGCGCCGACCGCCTCGTCCCACTCGCCGGTCACGGCCGCACCGCATCCACTGCCGGCGCAGCGCCGACGCGCCCCGGCCGGGGTGCCCGCGAGGTCGATCCGGTCCCGGTGGCCGGGCCGCCCTGCACACCCATCAGCCCCCCGCCGACCGCTCCCGCCCAACCCGCACGGGTCGGAGAGTACGCCCTGCGACGCGCAGCGCGCGTCCCGCGGCGGTGCTGCCACGCCGATCGGCAGGGCGATCCGGCCGGCGCGAGGGTAGGAGCGTGCGGTCGGGCCGGCAAGGCGGAGGACGGCCGAAAAAAGTGAGAATTATCAAGCGGCGAACGCGGTTGACAGGGCCCCGCTTCCGGCCGCCCCGGCGGTCGGCGTCGCGCAGCCGCGCCCGGGTGCCCCCGTCTGGGCTGGCCACGGTCGCCCCGGCGACCCGGCCTGACCCGCCGTCACGAGACGATCACCAGAGTTGAGGTGCGCGAACCCGCCTTTCGCCCCGCCGTCGGGGGCGGCCCGGCCGGCTCGCCCCCGACGCGAGAAGTGTTCGCGGCCGGCTCTGGGTACGGTAGTGCCGTGTTGTCTTCAGGAGTCGTACTCAGCGGCCGGTACCGCCTGGACGACCGTGTCGCCACCGGCGGCATGGGTGACGTCTGGCGTGCCACGGACCAGTCCCTCGGCCGTCAGGTCGCGGTGAAGGTCCTGCTGCCAGCGCTGGTCTCCGACCCCGACTTCATCGCCAGGTTCCGGGCCGAGGCGCGGATCATGGCGGCCCTGCGGCACCCGGGCATCGTGCAGGTCTACGACTGCGGCGAGGACGACCTGCCCGACGGCGGGAAAGCCGACTACCTGGTGATGGAATTCGTCGACGGCCAGCCGCTGTCCAGGCGGATCGAGGCGGCCGGGCAGCTCGGCGTCGCCGAGACCATGTCGGTCGTCGCCCAGGCGGCCCAGGCGCTGCACACGGCGCACGCCGGTGGCATCGTGCACCGCGACGTCAAGCCGAGCAACCTGCTGGTGCAGGAGGACGGCACCGTCGTGCTGGTCGACTTCGGGGTGGCCCGGTCGACCAACATCACGAGCATCACCAGCGCCAACGCGGTGCCGGGCACCGCGCTCTACATGGCCCCCGAGCAGGCGGCCGGCCGGCCGGTCTCCGGGGCCACCGACATCTACGCGCTGGGCGCGGTGGCGTACTGCTGCCTGACCGGCGGGCCGCCGTTCACCGGGGACAATCCGCTTCAGGTGGCCGTCCGGCACCTCGACGACGAGCCGCCGGAGCTGCCGCAGGAGATCCCGGCGGCGGTGCGCGAGCTGGTGGCCCGGGCCCTGGCGAAGGACCCGGCCGAGCGGTACGCCACCGGCGCGGCGATGGCCGACGCCGCACGGGCCACGATCGCGGACGGTTCGGCGCCCACCAGCACCGTGCCGGCCGCGTTTCGCGGGGCCGGCGGGGCCGGCTCGGGCGTCAGCGGCACCACCCGCGACGACCTGCCGCCGGTGCGCTCGGGTGCCGTGCGTCCCACGGCCGCCCTGGGTGGCCGTCGACGCGGCCCCCTGGTCGGCGCGCTCGTGGCCGTGCTGGTGGCGCTGACCGCGCTCGGCGCGGCCCTGGGGGCCGCCCGGACCTCGGACGCGCCCGCGCCCAAGATCCAGCCGACCGCCCCGGTGGCCGTACCGACCCAGCAGGGCCAGAACTCGGGGGCCACCGAGGAGGTCGAGGTCGACCAGGACGACCGGCCCCGGCCGGGTCCGGGGCGCACCTCCGCGCCGGCCAGCGCGACGCCGACCCCGCTGCCGAGCGGGTCGGCCCGGCCGGTGCCCTCCGGGATGCCCACGAGGACCAGGCCGGCCGAGCCGCCGCCGACCACCGCCAGCACCCCGGCCGAGCCGCCGCCCACCACGGCCAGCACCCCGGCCGACCCGCCGCCGACGACCGCCAGCACCCCGGCCGACCCGCCGGCCGAGGTCGAGTGACCTGCGCACGCCAGCGGTAGCCGCCGCGCGCCGCGCGACCCCGGCCGGATCGTCGATCCGGCCGGGGTCGCCGCTTTCCCACCGGCCCCGTCATCCCCAAAACGGACTTTAAGCTCAGATGCTCCCTTAGGCTGACGAGGATGCACGTTCCGTCGTCTGCCGCAGGAGCACGGGTGAGCGCTGAGAAGTTGATCGTCATCGGCCAGGGATACGTGGGGCTGCCGCTGGCCATGCGGGCCGTCGAGGCGGGCATGGACGTCGTCGGCCTCGACGTCGACGCCGACCGGGTCAAGCGGCTCGCCTCCGGCGAGTCGTTCGTCGAGGACATCCCGACCGACCGGCTCGGCCGGGCGCTGGGCAGCGGGCGATACCACCCGAGCACGGAGTACGCCGACGCCGAGGGCTTCGACGTCTGCGTGATCACCGTGCCGACCCCGCTGCGCGACGGCGTTCCCGACCTGAGCTTCGTCGAACGGGCCGGCGTGGCCATCGGCCCGTACGTGCGGCCGGGCTGCGCGGTGATCCTGGAGTCGACCACCTATCCCGGCACCACGGAGGAGTTGCTCCGGCCGCTGCTGGAGGCGGGCAGCGGGCTGACCAGCCCCGGCGACTTCCACCTCGGCTACAGCCCGGAGCGGATCGACCCGGGTAACCCGGTGTGGCGGCTGGAGAACACCCCGAAGGTGGTCTCCGGGGTCGACGCGGCCTCCCGCGACCGGGTCGACGCGTTCTACCGTCGGCTGGTCGAGCGGACCGTCCCGGTGGACTCCACCCGCGTCGCCGAGCTGACCAAGCTGATCGAGAACACCTTCCGCCAGGTCAACATCGCGCTGATCAACGAGCTGACGATGCTCAGCCACCACCTCGACATCGACGTCTGGCAGGCCATCGAGGCGGCCGAGACCAAGCCGTTCGGGTTCATGCCGTTCCGCCCCGGGCCGGGGGTGGGCGGGCACTGCCTGCCGATCGACCCCTGCTACCTCTCCTGGCAGGTCAAGCGGCGGCTCGGCCGGCAGTTCCGCTTCATCGAGCTGGCCAACGACATCAACCACGAGATGCCCGAGCACGTCGCCCAGCGGATCATGGGTGGGCTCAACCGGGCCGGCCGGGCGGTCAGCGGGGCCCGGCTGCTGCTGCTGGGGTTGGCGTACAAGAAGAACACCGGCGACATGCGCGACTCCCCCGCCGTCGACGTGGCCCGCCGGCTGCAGGCCCTCGGCGCGCAGGTCCGGGCGGTCGAGCCGTACGCCGAGCCGCACCACGTCCCGGCCGGGGTGACCCTGGTCGGCCTCAGCGAGCGCGAGGTCCGCCAGGCCGACGCGGTGGTCGTGGTGACCGACCACGACTGCCTCGACTACGACCTGGTGGTGCGGCACGCCCGGTACGTCTTCGACACCCGCAACCGCTGCCACGGCACCACCGTCGAGCGGCTCTGACGGGTCGTGCCGATGGGTGCGGCGTGACCGCGTACCGGAGGAGGCTCTGCGGACATTGATACACGCCGTATGGCCATTCCTCGTTCGGCGTTCCCCCGTATCCGGGAATTACCACCTGACCGGCATATGCGGACGCGCTTCAAGCAATCGACATTCTTGAGTGTTTCTTTATTCGGGGGCCTCGCCCTACAGTGAGCGGGCCGAGTGGTCATCCCCATTCCCCGCCACTTGCGACCACCGCCCTCCGAAAGGGACACGCATGCGAATCGCCCGCAACCGTCCACGTCCCCGCGCCGCGCGACTGCTGCTCGGTGCCGCTCTCACCGCCGTCATGGCGTTCTCCGTGGGCGGCACCGCCGCGTCCGCCGTCGAGAAGGACGGCGGCATCGCCGCCAACGCCCGCACCGACGCCTACATCCGGGACATCGCCACCGACACCGGCCTGGAGCCGCACGGCGCGATCTACTCGTCGTTCTTCAACAGCCCGGACGTCAAGATCTGCCCCACCGCCGTCGAGTGCGCCACGTCCATCAGCCCCACCGTCGGCTCGACGGTGCACATTTTCGGAAAGCTCCGCGTGCCGGGACCGTACGGTTCCGGAATCAGCGCGGGAACGCTGAAGGCGTACTACACCACCTCCGGTGGCGCCGCGGTCTGGCCGACGCACTGGACGCCGATCGGCTCGAAGCCGGTGGTGGCCGCCCCGGGCGTCACCACGGCGTCGATCGAATGGCCCGTCGTGCCCACCATCGGGCACTTCTGCCTCCTGCTGCGCTGGGAGTCGCCGACCGACCCGATGCTCTTCGAGGGCTCGGCGACGTCGATCAACACGCAGTACAACAACAACATCGCCTGGAAGAACGCCAACACCGTCCCGGCGGGCCCCAACGTGGGCCCCGCGGTCCGGCCGTACGCCCTGGCGAACCCGCTGGCGGCGCCGGCCCGCTACGACCTCGCGTTCCGGCCGCTGGGTGAGCCGCTGCCGGGCGCCAACATCGTCGTCGACCTCGGCCCGGAGCTGTTCGAGCGCTGGCGGGCCGCCGGTGGCCAGGGCGAGGGCATCCGGGTGGTCGGCCGAAGCGCCGTGCAGATCGTCGACCCGGCCAAGGCGCAGATCAAGGCGCTGCTGATCAACCCGGACGAGCGGCCGGTGCTGTCGATCAGCTTCTCGACCTCTCAGGAGTTGCAGCGGCCGTACCAGCTCCAGGTCGTCCAGGTCGGCCCGGTCAACGACGACGGCAGGAAGTACGACGTCGGCGGGGTGGACTACACCTTCGAGCCCGCCAAGCGCTGATCGAGGCAGCCGGTGGGCCGGGTGTCGGGGCTGCGATCCCCGACACCCGGCCCTCGCCGTGCCCCCGCCACGACCGCCGGCCTGACCCGGTGCCGGGGTCGAGCCGCCGGGGCGAGGGGATCAGCAGGGGGTCTCGACGAAGACCGGGTAGCCCGAGAGGACGCCCCAGGTGCTGACGTCGCCGACGCAGCCCTCGAACTTCTGCCCGACGACGGTGGTGTGGCTGGCGTCGGAGTGGTAGCTGGTCACGCACTGGTGGTCGATCTTGCAGGCGCGGGCCTGCGCCGGCGTACCGGGCACGACGAGGACGGCGGCGCCCACCAGGGCGACGGTCAGCAGCAGGCGACGGATCACGGGAGTCCCCTTTCGGCGGCGCGACGGGCGTCCCGCCCGGGTGACCCGTCGTCGCATCGATCACCATGTATCGATGTCTCAACGTAGCCGTCCGCGCCGGGCGCGGCAACGAGGGGCCGGGCGCGCAGGCCGGCGGCAGGGCTCTCCGGCACCCCGCCCGCGCTGCGGGGTGCCGGAGGGCGGGTCAGGCGGTCGGCGCGGTGAGCAGGTAGTCGTCGGCCTCCGCGTTCCACTCAAGGTGCACCGCGCCGCCGGTCGCCGCCGCCTTGCAGAACTGGAGGAAGCCGCGGTAGCCGAGCTTCTTCTCGCTGAAGTCGGGCCGGACCCGGCGAAGCTGGTTCTTCAACCCGGACAGGGCCACGGCCCCGCCGGCCCCGGCCAGGTCCTGCACGACGGAGCGCACCAGCGCGAAGGCCACCTCCTGGTCGCCGTGCTCGGGCAGGGACACCTCCGGGTCGCCCTTGGCGGGGCCCTCCGCGAGCTCGACCACCCGCTGCGCGGCGAGGTGCCGCAGCAGCTCACCGAAGGTGCGGAAGCCGTAGTCGGACTCGCTGAACGTCGGGTCCTTGCGCAGCAGGGTGCGCTTGAGCGTCGAGGCGGTCACCTCGCCGCCGGAGCTGCCCTGCAGGCCGGCCACGGTCTGGGCCACCAGCACGGCCAGGGTGTCGGCGTCGCGGGCCGACTCCTCGGCCGCCGGCTGCGCCTCGGGCTCCTGCTCGGGCTCCTGCTCGGGCTTCGGGTGCTGGCGCGTCGGCTCCACCGGCGACGGTTCGGCCGTGGAGAGCCGGGCCGGCCGGCCGCGCCGCCCGCGCGTCGGCGGGGCGTCGACGCCCTCGAGGCGGTCGTAGTAGAGGAACTCGTCGCAGGCGGGCGGCAGCAGCGCGGAGGTCGACTTCTCCACGCCCACGCCGATGACCCGCTTGTTGAGCTCCCGCAGCTTGTGCACCAGCGGGGTGAAGTCGCTGTCGCCGGTGCAGATCACGAACGTCGAGACGTACGCGCGCTCGAAGGCCAACTCGATGGCGTCGACGGCCATCTTGATGTCGGCGGCGTTCTTGCGCGACGCGCCCATCCGCTGCGGCATCTCGATCAGCTCGACGTGGGAGCGGGTGAGCATCCGCCGGTCCTCGTCGAAGTACGACCAGTCGGCGTAGGCCCGACGGACGACCACCCGGCCCCGCTCGGCCAGGGCGTCGGCGATGGGCCGCAGGTCGAAGGCCATGCCGCCAAGGTGTTCGCGCGCCCCCAGAGCGAGGTTCTCGTAGTCGAGGAAAAGGGCGATCCGGTCTTCTTGATCCACGCCGTCAGCCTACGCCGGGGTGCCGCCGCACCAGGGCGTACGGGCCGGGACGGGAGCCGACGCGTCGCGCCGGAGGGGGGTGGTCCCTGGCAGGATGGCCGGGTGGACCCGAACTCCGGCGCCGGTCTGCTGCACCAGCTGACGTCGTACGTCCCGAGCGCGAGTGGGACGTCCCCGTCGACGGCCCACGCGTACGCCTCGCGCGCCGGTGGCCCCGGGCGCCCCGGCCGAGGTCCGGCCGGTCACGCCCCGGCTCGGCGGACCTGACCGGGGTCGGCTAGGAAGATGACCATGCCCCGCTACCTCCTCTTCCCCGGCCGCCACCACCTGCTGACCCGATTCCAGGCGGAGTACCTGCGCCGGCTCGCCGCGCCCACGGGCGACAAAACCGGGGACGGGACGGCCGGCGGGGCGACCGTGGTCTGGGCGGTCACCTCCGCCAACCACGAGAACACCCGACGCAACCCGGTGCCCTACCACCGCCGGGAGGCGGCGATCGAGCGGTTCAGCGTGCTGGCCGGGCTGCGCTCGGTGGTCGTACCCGTCTTCGACACCGCCGTGACCGACCGGTTCGCCGAGGTGACCCTGAAGAACGTGGCGGCGGCCACCGGCCTGGAGCTGACCCCCGCCGACACGGTGGTGGCCTGCTCCACCCCGGAGGTCGCCGCGATGTACGAGCGGCTCGGCTTCCCCATCGCCGGGGTGGAGGCGGAGGTCGAGCCGACGCCCGCCCGGCCCTGGGAGGTGCTGCTGCGCCTCGCCGCCGGCGACCCGTCGTGGCGGGACCTCGCCCACCCCGCGACCGCCGACGTGTACGCCCGCTACCGCCTCGACGACCTGGTGCGGGCGGTGGTCAACGACCCGGTCGTCGGCGACGAGGGCGGCCTGACGCCGACCCGCGACTACCGGACGTACGCCGAGGCGTTCGCCGACGCCGCGCAGCGCAAGTGGGCGGCGGTGCGCGAGCACGTGCGGCCCGGCCGGATCGTCGACGTCGGCTGCGGCGCCGGGGCGGTGCTGGAGCTGGCCGACCGGGACCCGGCCCTGCGGGAGAGCGACCTGATCGGCGTCGAGGTGGCCCGGCACCTGTTCGAGGAGTGCGTGCACAAGAAGGCGCAGGGCTTCTTCACCAACCCGAACGTCTTCTTCTACCGCCGCAACGTGCTCGGCGGGGCGGTCTTCGCGCCGCGCTCGGTGGACACCACGATGACCTTCGCGCTGACCCACGAGATCTGGTCGTACGGCGACCGGATGGCCTCGCTGCGCCGTTTCGTGCAGGCCATCTACGACCACACCGTGCCCGGCGGGGTATGGATCAACAGCGACGTGTGCGGGCCGGACGGCCAGGACGCGACGGTGCGGCTGCGCCTGGCGACGACCGACGGCGCGAACCCGCCCCGGCCGCGCACCGACCTGGCGTCCCTGCCGCCGCAGGAGGCGGCGGCCCACGTCGCCGGGCTGTCGACGCGGGCCCGGCTGGACCAGTTCGCGGTCGACTGGCGGTTCCCGCTGGCGTACCGGCCGGTGCCGGCCGGGGCCGATCGCGCGGCGGAGCACGAGGTCGGCCCGGACGGGGCGGTGGTGGAGCTGACGCTGGGCGCGGCGATGGACTTCCTGACCCGCAAGGACTACACCGACAACTGGCTGTCGGAGACCCGGGAGCAGTTCTGCGGCCTGGAGTACGCCGGCTGGAAGGCGCTCCTGGCCGACGTCGGCTTCGAGGTCGACCCGGCCAGCGGGCCGTTTCGCAACGACTGGATCGCCACCAATCGCCTCGCCCCGGTGGCCGCCCTCTCCACCGTCGACGGTCGGCCGCTGGACTGGCCGGTCACCCACGTCCTGCTGGTCGCCCGCCGCCCGGTCAACACCTGACCCGGCCGTCGCCGGGCCCACCTCGGGCCCGGCGACCGCGCCGGCCGCAGGGGGGTCACCCCGCCCGGGTTTCCGGTGGCAGGATCGCCGGGTGAATTCCATTCCGGCGCTCCTCGCGACCCTGCACGAATGCCACCGCCAATTGGCGGAGTACGGCGCCCGGCTGCATCGCGACTACGACTTCGGCACCGAGGGCGCCCACTTCACCCACCTGGACACGGAGAAGAGCCGGACCGACGATTCGATCTCCGTCGAGGTTCGATCCGCGCTGCAGACCAATCCCGAGTCGTTCCTGACGAACGACTACTACATCGCGCTGCGGCTCCGGATCTCCCCGCGAGAGGCGCGCGTCGAGTCCTCCGTCGCGGCGTACCTCGACGTGGCGGTCAACGCCTACGGCCCCGACTCCCACGTGCTCCACGAACGCCGGACCGATTGTCGAGACCTCGACGAGGCCCTGCGCGCGGCGTCCGAGCATGTGTCGGCACTGCAGCACATCGAGGACTACCCGAAGACGCTCGGCCTGCCCCTGCGCCGGCAGGGCCTCGCCCCCACCGCCCGGCCGGTGCCGGCCCACGCCCCCCTGGCGGCCGACCGGGTCGGGATGGAACGTGCCGGGGGCGAGGGCTCGACCGGGCTGGCGGAGGCGACAGCGTTTCTCACCGCCCTGCACCAGTGCGCCTTCGACCTGGACGAATGTCACCTCTACGTGGAGTTCTCCGACACCAGCAAGCCGGTCACCGGCCGTACTTGGATGCAGACCCGCCGGTCCGGCGACTCGTACTGCGTGGAGGTCACCAGCAGACGGGAGATCGGCCTTCAGCCGGGGCCGGACCCGGACGTGGACTTCGGGCCGGTTCGGAACGCGTCCTGCCTGCGGATGTCGCTCTGGTTCTCCCCCCGCGACGCTTGCGTCGAGTCGTCCGTCGAGGCGCACCTGGACGAGGCGGTCGGCCCCCACGCCCCGGGGATTCACGTGTTCCACGACAACAGGTCGGAGAACCTCGACTTCGAGGGGGCCCTACGCGCGGCGCGGGAGCACCTGCTGGCCATCTACCCCGTGAACTATCCCCCGACGCTCCGCATCGATCTGAGGTGACCGGACAACTCCGGGCAGTCGACCTCGGGGGCGCGGGCAGCACGCGGAAAGCGCTTCCCGCTGCGGTCTTGAGCTGGCCGGGACCGCCGTGGGATTCTGATGCGTCGATGAGCGCCGCGCGCGGGGCTGACCGTCGTCCACTGGGCAACCCGAGGGCCTGGCACGGCCGGCGGGGGGACGGCGACAACTGCGATGACCACCGGGCAGTCCGTCTCCGTCGTCCCACGAAGGACTCCACATGCAGAACCCCATCAGCCCCGAGTGCCCCGCGCTGCCCCCGCCCCGGCCCGCCCGCCACCGCTGGTCCGCCCTCGCCGCGAGCCTGCTGCTCGTCGCGGCGGCGGCGGTCACGGTCAGCCCGCCGCGCGCCGGCGCGGCCGTCGACCCGGTCGCCGTCACCGTCAACGCGCGGGCGGGGCTGGCCACCGTGCCGGAGACCGCGCTCGGCGTCAACCAGGCCATCTGGGACAGCAACCTGGGCACCAACGAGACCTCCGACCTGCTGCGCGCGGCCGGCGTGAAGATGCTGCGCTACCCCGGCGGCTCGTACGCCGACATCTACCACTGGAAGACCCACACCGCCCCCGGCGGGTACGTGGCCCCGAACACCGACTTCGACAC
This sequence comes from Micromonospora sp. DT233, assembly GCF_049841815.1. Lineage (NCBI taxonomy): Bacteria > Bacillati > Actinomycetota > Actinomycetes > Micromonosporales > Micromonosporaceae > Micromonospora > Micromonospora sp. DT233. The sequence continues at coordinate 155,540 of NZ_JBNCLB010000016.1, forward strand.
CTTCATGGCCGGGGCGCGGCGGGTCGGCGCCCAGCCGATGATCATCGCGAACTACGGCACCGGCACCCCGGCGGAGGCCGCCGACTGGGTCCGCTACGCCAACGTCACCAAGAAGTACGGCGCGAAGTTCTGGGCGGTCGGCAACGAGAACTACGGCAACGGCCACTACGGCTCGGCCTGGGAGGCCGACGACCACCCCGACAAGAGCGCCACCCAGTACGCCCGGCTGGTCGTCGACTACGCCGACGCGATGAAGGCCGTCGACCCCACCATCAAGGTCGGCGCGGTGCTGACCATGCCGGGGAACTGGCCCGACGGCATCACCGCCGGGGCCGACCCGGGGCCGTGGAACCGGACCGTCCTCTCGATCGCCGGCCCCAAGATCGACTTCGTGGACGTGCACTGGTACCCGGGCGGCAGCGCCGCCGAGTCGCTGGCCCGCACCGCGCACATCGACGACGCCGCCCACCTGCTGCGCCAGCAGATCGCCACGTACGCGGGGCCGAACTCGGGACGCATCGGCATCAGCTTCACCGAGCTGAACGTCGACGCGGGCCGGACCACCCAGCCGGGCGCGCTCTTCCTCGCCGACGCCTACAGCGACCTGCTGGAGAACGGCGTCTTCACCGTGCAGTGGTGGAACGTGCACAACGGCATCGGCACCGTCTCGCAGGTCGCTGGGCAGACCGACTACGGGGACTTCGGCATCCTCTCCAGCGGCAACTGCACCGCCGACGGGTCGGTCTGCGAGCCACCGCTGAACACGCGCTTCGCCCCGTACCACGGGTTGTCCATGATGAACCTCTTCGTCCGGGCCGGTGACCAGCTCGTCCGCGCCGGCACCGACGAGCCGCTGGTCACCGCGCACGCCGCCCGCCGGGCCAACGGTGACCTGGCGGTGCTGCTGCTCAACAAGGACCCGAACAACGCCCACCCGGTCACCATCGACTACGCCGGGTTCGCCCCGTCGAGCGCGCCGCCGGTGTTCTACACGTACGCCAACGGGGCCAGCGCCATCGCCAGCGGCCAGTCCGGCAGCGCCACCAGTCGCACTCTGCCGGCGTACTCGCTGACCACGCTCGTGCTGCGCCCGGCCGGCGGGGCGGTCACCGGCCAGCCGGGCGCTCCGGGCCAGCCCACCGCGACCGCCGTCACCGACCGGGGCGCGACCATCTCCTGGCCGGCGGCCACCCCGGGCACCAGCCCGATCGCCAAGTACGAGGTGCACCGGCAGCACGGCACGGTCAGCGAGCAGCTCGGCGAGACCTCGGGCACCACGCTGGACGTGGACAACCTGGTGCCCGGCACCAGGTACACGGTCAACGTGCTGACCCGGGACACCGCCGGGCGGGTCTCCTGGTCGTCGCCGCCGCTGACCTTCACCACCGCCGCCACCGCCACCAGCACCTGCGCCGTGCGCTTCGCCAACACCAACGACTGGGGCAACGGGTACGTCGGCGCGGTCGACATCGTCAACACCGGCGACGACCCCATCGACGGCTGGACGCTGTCCTGGACGTGGCCGACCGGCTGGCAGCAGGTGAGCAGCGGGTGGAGCGGCACCTGGGAACAGACCGGCCGGACCGTGCGGGTGACCAGCACCGCCGACAACCGGCAGCTCGCCGGGGGCGGGGGCAGCACGAGCACCGGCTTCGTCGGCGCGTACAGCGGGCCGAACGTGCCGCCGACCGGGTTCACCCTCAACGGCGTGCCCTGCACCGTCCGGTGACGCCACCGTCGGCCCGGGGCCCCGGCACCCGCCGCCTCCCGGGCCGACGGCCCCACCCCGCGCACCCGGCACCCTCGCGCTCCCGAAATGCCCTTGTGGACAAGCGCGATGAACCATAGCGTTCGTCCCGGTTGGCAGCGACATCAACAATTAATGGCGTGAGCGGGGCAAAATCATGGAGACGCTGGCTCTGATTGTCGACGACCGGACGGTCGACCTGGGAAAGCTGGCAGAGTTCGCCCGATCGGTCGGCGACGTCGCAGTCGACGGCCCCGTCCTGACGCTTCGACGCGGCGACGAGCACTGCCACGTGGTAGAGGTGTCCGATCCCGAGGCCGACGGCATCTTCGAAGACTGGCCACAGGCCCGAATTCCGACGTCGCCGCGCGCCATCTTCAGCGTCGACTACCGCGCGCCCGATCTCGCCGCTGCCTTGGTGCAATCGATCGCGCAGCGGTGTCCGCTGACCGTCGACACCAATTATGGTCACCTTGTGCCGGGCGGGGACCTTACGCCCGACATGCTGATTCCTAGGGTAAGAATCTGCGGGCTCGGAGGTGGCGAATGAATCGCGTAGTGGAGGCGATCCGCTGGGACGGAACCGAGGCCGTCTTCATCCTCTTCCTCCTCACCCCCGCTAATACTCCAGCAGGAGATCCGTTCTGACCTGCTGTGGCGGTGTGGTTTTGTCCGTGGTCATGGAGCAGCCACCGC
>NZ_JBNCLB010000017.1:0-34490 GCF_049841815.1 Micromonospora sp. DT233
GGGGCGGCGCGACGGCGGGGGCCCGGTCCGACGAATGGCGTCGGACCGGGCCCCCGTCACGAGGCCGCGAGGCGTCCCGTCCGCATTCCTTGGGTGGGACCTGGGGAGGAACGACCACACCGATGAGGTTGGATCGTGACGCCCCGCGGAGCTTTATCGTGTTGTTATATGACGGTACCGCAGCTCTTGTCGCCTGTGCGGCGAATTGGAACTTTTACCGATGGCCACCCGCCGATGGCCCGGCGGACCGGCCCGGCCCCTCACCTGTCGCCCCCCGGAGGGCCGCACGGGAGGGGAAGCCCGACCGATCTCGGCCCGCCGCGGCGGCATCGCGCACCGCCCGGTGGAAAGTCGACCGTCGATCCCATCCGGAGCAACGACCGCCGCCGGCACGAGGTGACGCCCGGCGGGCACGGGTCCGGCGTTCGACGCCGGGCCGCAGATCGCGCCCCGGCCGCGCCGTGACCCCGCGCATCCGTCCTGCGACGTAGGCTCGCCCCCATGCGTATCGGAGCCCACGTCGATTCCGCCGACCCGCTGTCGGAGGCGGCCGCCCGCAGAGCCGAGGCGGTGCAGTTCTTCCTCTCCGACCCGCAGGGCTGGAAGGCCCCGCAACCCCGGGCGGACGCCGACCGGTTGCGCGCCGCCGAGGTCGACCTCTACGTCCACGCGCCGTACGTCGTCAACGTGGCGACGCTGAACAACCGCATCCGCATCCCGAGCCGCAAGCTGCTGCTCGCGCACGCCCGCGCGGCGGCGGAGATCGGCGCGCGGGGCCTGATCGTGCACGGCGGGCACGTCAACGCGGGCGACGACCTCGCGGTGGGCTTCGACAACTGGCGCAAGACCTTCGCGTACGCGGCGGACTCCGGTGGCTTCGGCCTGCCGGTGCTGATCGAGAACACGGCCGGCGGCGACAACGCCTGCGCCCGACGCCTCGACGCGCTGGCCCGACTCTGGGACGCCGTCGGGGAGTACGAGGTGGGCTTCTGCCTGGACACCTGCCACGCCCACGCGGGCGGCGAGGAGCTGCTCGACCTGGTCGACCGGGTCAAGGCGATCACCGGCCGGGTCGACCTGGTGCACGCCAACAACTCCAAGGACGCGTTCGGTTCGGGCCGGGACCGGCACGACAACCTCGCCGGGGGCAGCATCGATCCCGAGCAGGTGGTGGCCGTGATCCGGGCGGCGGACGCACTGGTGATCGTGGAGACCCCGGGTGGCACGGACGGTCAGGCGGCCGACATCGCGTTCCTGCGCGGCCGGCTCGGCGCGGAAGGGCCGGCGGCATGACCACCGAACGCACCGACGCGGTCGGCGAGCAGACGACCGGCGGGAGGCCGTCGGCGGACGACGCCGCATCGAGAGGCACGGAAGTCACCACGATGAGCGCGAAGAGCACGGGGACGGCCGACGGCGACCGCACCGGCGAGGACGCCACCGCGGCCGCCCCCGGCGGCGACACCGCGAGGACGGCGGACGAAAGCAAGCCGAGCGAGGACGCCGCCACGGCCGACGCAAGCGCGGCCGGCGACGTGGCGAAGGACCCGAAGGCCGGCACGGCCGGGGACGCCAGCAAGGACGACAACGCGGCGCAGAACGGCAACACCGGCAAGGACGGCAAGGACGGCAAGACGGGCGACACCGGCAAGGACGGCAAGGACGACGGCGGGGGGAAGCCCGACCTGTGGGAGGCATTCGCTCCCGCGCCCGACCCGGTGCCGGGGCGGCTGCGCCGCGTGCTGCGGCCGGTCGGCCGGTTCCTCGTCCACGAGTGGACCCTGGCCGCGCTGGCCTCGCTGGCGCTGGCCGTCGCGCTCACCTGGCCGACGCTGCGCTATCCGCTCTACACGCTGCCCCAGGACTACTGGGACCCGAGCCTACAGGCGTGGCAGATGGCCTGGTCCGGGCACATCCTGCTGACCGACCCGGCGCAACTGTGGCAGTCGAACGCGTTCTTCCCCGAGCCGTGGAGCTTCGCGTTCTCCGACACCCTCCTCGGGTATGCGCCGGCCGGCATGATCGGCACCGGCCCCGAGGCGGCGGTGCTGCGCTACAACATCATGTTCGTGCTGGCCCACGCGCTGGCCACGTTCGGCGCGTACGCGCTGGCCCGGCAGCTCGGCGCGGGGAAGGCGGGCGCGGCGGTGGCCGGGGCCGGCTTCGCCTACTCGCCCTGGCTGCTCGCCCAGGCGGGGCACCTGCACGTCGTCTCGAACGGCGGCATCCCGCTGGCGCTGGCCATGCTGGCGCGTGGGCACGGCTGGTCGCTGCGGCACGGTTACCGCCCCGAGCGCCGGCACGCCGGCTGGGCGTACGCGGGCTGGGCGGTGGCCACCTGGCAGCTCAGCCTGGGCTTCGGCATCGGGCTGCCGTTCGCGTACGTGTTGGCGGGGGTGACCCTGGTCGCCGCGGTCACCTGGTTCGTCCGGCGGCGGTCCGCGCCCCGGCCCTTCGGGGTTCGGCTGCTCGTCGCCGACGTGGTCGGCGCGCTGGTCTTCGCCGGGGTGGGCGGGCTGCTGGCGATCCCGTACTTCAAGGTCACGGAGCGGCACCCGAACGCGGCCCGGACCCTGGCCGACCTCGACATGTTCTCGCCGCCGTTCTCGGGCTTCTTCACCGCCCCGGGCGAGTCCCGCGTCTGGGGCGGCCTGCACGAGGCCGCCCGGTCGGCGCTGCCCTGGCACCCGGAGATGACCCTGCTGCCCGGCTTCGTGCTCTACGCGCTCGCCCTCGGCGGGCTGTTCTTCTCGGTGTGGCGGCTGCGGCACCGGCTGCTGCTGCTGGCCGGGGTGGTGGTGACGATGGTGCTGGCGATGGGCACCAAGTTCTTCGGCGGGACCTTCACCTACGGCCTGCTCTTCGAGTACCTGCCCGGCTGGAACGGCCTGCGCACGCCGGGGCGGATGATGCTCTGGACGACGCTGCTGCTCGCGCTGCTGGCCGCCGGGGCGGTCAGCGCCTTCGCCGTGCGGGTGCGGGAGTGGGCCGCCGAGCGGGTCCCGCCGTGGCCGGGCCCGTGGCTGCGCCTGGCCCTCGTGCTGCCGCTGCTGCTGGTGGTCGCCGAGGGGCTCAACAACACCCCGCACCCGGTGGTGCCGACCCAGCCGGCGGCGATGCGCTCGGTCGAGGGCCCGATGTTGGTGCTGCCGAGCAGTCAGAACCTCGACCAGCCGGTGATGCTCTGGTCCACCAGCCGGTTCCAGGACATGGTCAACGGCGGCAGCGGCTTCGTCCCCGCCCGGCAGGACGAGATCCGGCGGACGGCCGAGAGCTTCCCGGACCGGGCGAGCGTGGACTTCCTGCGCACCCTGGGCATCCGCAACGTGGTGGTGCTGCGCAACCAGCTCGCGGGCACGCCATGGGAGACGACCGTCGACGCCCCCGTCGAGTCGCTGGGCATCACCCGGGAGGAGATCGACGGCGCGGTGGTCTTCCACCTCTGAGCGCCGGCGGCGCCGCCCGCGCCGGCCTCAGGGGGTGACCACAAGCCCCGGGTGCGCGTCAGGCCGGGGTCGGATCGAACTTCGGGCTGGTCTCCTCCGACCGGTGCCGTCGCCGTAGACGGGCCAGCCAGGGCACGTCCGGTGCGCCGTCGAGCACCCCGCCGTCCGGGTCGTCGGCGTAGGTCTTCCGTACGGCGTCCCGTTCCGGGTGCAGGATCTCCTTCACGACCAGCACGCAGAGCAGGACGACGGTGCCCAGGCGCAGCGTGGCGGCCAACACGAAGACCCCCTCGGGGAAGACCGGGCGGCCGGTCGCCGAGCCGAGCAGCTCCCCGTAGAAGGCGGCGAAGTAGCCGATCTCGGCGACCTGCCAGGCGATGAACGCCCCCCACTTCGGCCGGGCGAGGACCACCAACGGCAGCAGCCAGAGCACGAACTGCTGCGACCAGACCTTGCTGAAGATCAGGAAGGCGGCGACGACCAGGAAGGCGAGCTGGGCCAGCCTGGGTCGGCGCGGGGCCCGCAGGGCCAGGGCGGCCACCCCGAGGCAGGCCAGCCCGAAGAGGGCGTACGAGATCCAGTTCAACGTCGGGATGTTGCCGTTGAGCCACTCGAACGGCCCCATCGAGCCGGGGTCTCCAGTGTTGATCTTGCCGTCGAGGTACCGCCCGATGTACCAGAGCGTGCCCCAGTCGATGGGCCGGGTGGTGTTCAGCTCGAAGAAGCGACCCCAGTTGTCGGCGTACGGCAGGGCCACCGGCAGGTTGACCGCGACCACCGTCACGATCGCCGTGCCGACGGCCGTGAGGCCGGCGCGGAGCCGCCCGGCGCGCAGGGCGAGCACCAGGATCGGACCGAGGACGAACAGCGGCCACATCTTGGCCGCCCCGGCCAGGCCGAGCAGGATCCCGGCCACCGCCGGATGGCGGCGGGCCCAGGCGAGGAGCCCGAACGCGCCCAGCCCGACGGCCAGCAGGTCCCAGTTGACCGTGGCGGTGAGGAAGAGGGCCGGGGCGAGCGCGAAGAGGGCGGCGTCCCAGGGTCGTCGGCGGCGCAGGCTGAGGATGACCGCGACGGTGGCGACGGCGAGCGCGCTGAGGACCAGGGCGTTCAGGTTGTATGCCCACCGCCCCTGGTTGATCTCCGGGTTGTCGACGCCGAGCGCGTGCACCGGCAGCCCGAGCGCGCCCATGAAGTAGCCGGTCAGCACCGGGTACTCCACCGGGTGGTCGCGGTAGGGCACCTTGCCCTCGTTGAGCCCTTCGGCGTAGTAGAGCGCCAGCACGTCGGTGTAGCACATCCGGGTGTACTGGACGTTGTTCTGCCAGGCCCCGTCCTGGCAGGGCGACTTCTGCACCCAGTGCAGGGCCAGCGTCAGGCAGGCCAGGGCCAGCACGATCCGGGCCGCCGTCCAGAACCGACTCTCGCGGCCGGCGGGCCGATCCAGCGCGGTCGCGTGGTCGCCCAGCGGGCCGCCGATCAGCTCGGAGGCGCCGCGGACGAAGCCGTCGGACCGGGAGGGATGGTCGGCGGCCCCGGTGGCGTCGATGTCCGTCGTCGACTTGCTGCTCATGGACAGGAATCATCCCGCACCGATGGCCTCCGCGTCGCGCCCCTGCGCAAACATTCCGGTAGGCGAAAACGCCGTCGACGGCCGGAGTTCATTCCGGCCGTCGACGGCGTTCGGGCTCAGCCGGGCTCGCTCAGCTTCGGGCCCGGGGCGTGATCGTCGGCAGCACCCCACCGCCGTTGCCACCGCCGTTGCCGCCGCCCGGCCGGGGGTTGGGCGGACCCGGGTTGTTCGGCGCGCCGGGGGTCGGCGGGGTGGTGGGCTTGTTCCGACAGAAGATGTTCAGCGGGTCGCAGGTCGGGGCGCCCGGCCCACCCGGCTGGGTCGGCTGCTCCGGCTGGTTCGGCGGAGGCGGCGGGGCCGTCGGCGTGCCGTTGCCGGCGTCCTGGTCGCCCATCCCGGAGACCGGCGGCAGGTTCTTGCGGTCCTCGCCGTTGAGGGCGGCGTTCATGTAACGCTGCCAGATGGCGCCGGGGAGCTTGGAGCCGCCGATGTCCGCGCCGTCCTTGTCGAGGATCGCCGGCTTCTTCGAGTCCCGGCTGCCCACCCAGACGGCGGTGGCGACCTGCGGGGTGTAGCCGACCATCCAGGCGTGCGCGTTGTGCTTGCTGTCGTACTCCCAGGTGCCGGTCTTGCCGGCGGCCTCGCGGCCGTTCTCCAGCGCCCGGTTGTTGGGCCCGGGGATCTGCTTGAGGACGCCGCTGACCTCCCGGGCGACGTCCTGACGGATCCGCTGCTGGGGCTTGAGCTTCTCGCCGGCGACCAGTTTCCACTTGCCGGTGTCCACGTCCTGCTTCTCGACCTTGATCACGAAGTGGGCCTTGTTGTACCTGCCGTCGTTCGCGAGCGTGGCCAGGCCGTTGGCGTGGTCCAGCACGGTGACCGGGTACTGGCCGTAGCCGATCACGTTGTCGAACTTCTTCGGCGCCAGCTCGTCCGCGTCGTTCTTGGCCAGCTCGTACGCCTTCGGCGGGTCGACCGTCCACAGCGTGCTCACGCCGGCCTGTTTGGCCATGGTGAGCACCGAGGACGGCTTGATCTTCTTGGTGACGTGGAAGAACGGCACGTTGTACGACTGGATCGTCGAGTACTCGAGCGTGCACCACTTGCCGCAGGTCTTGCTCACGTCCCGGCCGGCGTTCTGCACCCGGTAGTCGGAGTCCTCGGGCGTGAACGGCGTGGCGTCCCAGTGCGACTTCACCGAGATGCCGGCCTCGATGGCCGCCGCCAGGGTGTAGACCTTGAACGACGAGCCGGGCGGGTGCCCGCCGACCAGATCGCCGTTCTTGTCGGTGTTCTTGCCGGCGTAGTCGAAGTCCGCCCCGCTGTCGCCGCCGTAGTAGGCGAGCACCCGGCCGGTCGCCGGGTCGATCGAGACCACCGCCGCCATCAGGTTCTTCGGCTGGCCGGCCAGTTCGGAGTTCTTCTTCCGCATCGCGGTGTTCTCTGCGGCGGCTTGGAGCTTCGGGTCGATCGTGGTCTGGATCCGGTAGCCACCCTCACGCAGCTCGTCCACGCAGCTGGGCTTGCCCTCCGCCCCGGAGTTGGAGCAGATGTTCCACTGCTCCATCTCCTCGCGGACGTAGTTGACCACGTTGCCGCGGGGGGTCTTCACGCCGAAGGCGGCCGAGCCGGCGTCCTTCGGGCTGCGCGTCTTCGGGTACTGCGCGTCGGTCGGCTTGTCCGCCGCGTTGAGCCAGCCCTCCTCGACCATGCCGTTGAGCACGTACGTCCAGCGCGACTTGGCCTCTTCGGGGTTGACCGCCGGGTCGAAGCCCCTGTGGGTCTCGCTGGCGACCGGCTGCTTGATCACCGCAGCGAGCACCGCCCCCTGGGCGACGGTGAGCTTGCTGGCCGGCACCCCGAAGTAGGTTTGCGCCGCCGCCTCGATGCCGTACGCGCCGCGCCCGAAGTAGATGACGTTGAGGTAGTGCTCCATGATCTCGGACTTGGTGTAGTCCTCGCTGAGCTTGGAGGCCAGGATCGCCTCCTTGACCTTCCGGGCGTAGGTGTCGTCCTTCAGGCTCGCGTAGGCGTTGCGCGCGTACTGCTGAGTGATCGTCGACGCGCCCTGCTTGTCGTTGCCGGAGAGGTTGTTCCACGCGGCGCGCGCAATGCCCTTGTAGTCCACGCCGGAGTGCCGGTAGAAGTTGCGGTCCTCGGCGGCGGCCACCGCGTGCTGCACGACCTCGGGAATCTGGTCGATCTTGACGAGTTGGCGGTTCTGGTCGCCGAGCTTGGCCAGGACCGTCTTCTTGTCCTTGGCGTACACGGTGGTGGAGAGCGGCAGCGGCAACGACTCGGGCAGCACCACGGTGGTCGAGTAGTAGGTGAAGCCCACCACGCCGAGGCCGGCCAGCATGACCAGCACGGCGAAGCCGGCGATCAGCATGTTGACCCGGCGGCGCTTCTTCGCCCGCGCGACCGCGTTCGGGTCGCCGGCGCCACGGGCGCCGCGACCGCCGCGCCCCGGGCCGGTCGGCCCCGCAGGGCCACCCGGTCCACCCGGGCCGCCCGGGCCGCCCGGCCCGCCGCCGCCGGGAACGGTGGCCCGGCCGGCCATCCCGCCCACGGCCGCCGAGCCGACGCTCGCCGAGCCCACGCTCGCCCGGCCGGCGGGGCCGCCGCCGACCGAGGCCCGCCCGGCCGGCGCCCCACCGGACGCCGGCGAGACGGGCACCGAGGCCCGCCCCGCTCCGGCCCGACCGGCAGCCGCAGCGCCGCCGGTGGCCGGCGAGACGGGCACGGAGGCCCGCCCGGCGCCGGCCCGACCGGCAGCCGGCGCGCCGGTGGCCGGGGGAACCGGCACCGAGGCACGGCCCGCACCTGCGCGCCCGACGGAGGCGGAGCCCACCGATGCGGCACCTGTCGCCCCACCGCGCGGCGGCGGCACGGCCGCCGAGCCGCCGACCGAGGCGCGGCCACCGGCCGCCGCCCGGGGCGCGACGGAGGCGCGGCCGGGCTGTGCCGTACCCTCCGGTGACCAGGCGTTGCCGCCAGCGTCGCCGCCACGGTGGTACGCGTCGCCTGCGCCCGGGTCGCCGTTGGCGCCGGGAAGCGGGGCCCGCCCACGCGAAGAGCTGGGATCGCCGTACGAGTTCATTCCTCACACCCTGCCGGTCGCGGTGGGACGCGGTCGCGCCGCCACCGGGTTGCCGTGAGCTGAAACACGGGACATCCCCGCCCGGGCGCGTCGGGTCGGGGTCGTTGCGTCCGGATCAATCGGACGAATCGAGTTAAAGAGCTGTCGATCGCCCCGCCTGCTCCACGCCGGGCCAACCGAGTCAGCTGGGTTCACCGTTGCGCCTCTCGCCTCCGTCGAACGGCCGGGCCGGCACCTGCGGCCGAGGCGGCCGTGCCGCCCATCGCGCCCTGCTCCATCCCGTCCTCCGTGTCACCGACCAGGCCGTCCCGGCCGAGCAGGAACTGCTCGACGAGGTGATTCCAGTCGCAGCCGAGGCACACCTCCACCACGAAGACCTGAAACTCACGCAGCGTCATCGCCAGGACGGGCAACTCGGTCAGAGTACGCGCCTGCCCGGCGGACTGCTTGAGCTCGTCGCCGTAAATGTAGTGGACGCGAGTGAGGTTTTCGCTTCGGCAGATCGGGCAACGATCCTCGGTCGGTTCGCCATGGAACCGGGCGGCGTTCTTCAGATAAGGCGACGCGTCGCAGACGTCGTACGTGCCGATCCGGCCGGCGAGGAGCTCACGCAGCACCGCTCGCTTCCTGAGCGAGTAGTCGACCACCTGGCGCTGCGTACGCATGCGAAGAAGGGTACGCGGTCCGGCGCGACGAGGCGACCACCGTCACAGCCGGTGACCCCAAAAACTCGCTGTGGCGGTTTGCCCTGATGATTGGTGAGCAGCTAACGTGCGATGTATCGGTTCGATACATCGCGTTGGTTGCGGCCACACCGCTGGTTGCGGCCCCGCGTCGGGGTAAGAGGGGGTGGCCCGTGCTCGAGCTCGCCATCCTCGGTCTCCTCCAGGAGTCCCCGATGCACGGCTACGAGCTGCGCAAGGAGCTCACGGCCAAGTTGGGCGCGATCCGGGCGGCGATCAGCTACGGCTCGCTCTACCCGACCCTGCGCAGGTTGCAGGCGGCGGGCTGGATCACCGAAGCCGACGTCACCCCCGCGCCCGTCGGGGAGGTCCCCGCGCTGACCAGCCGGCGAGGCCGGGTGGTCTACAAGATCACCGCCGAGGGCAAGGAGCGCTTCGCCGAGCTCATCGGGCAGGCCGGTCCCGAGACGTACGACGACACGGGCTTCGGCGTGCACTTCGCGTTCTTCGCCCGCACCGACCAGGCGACCCGCCTGCGCATCCTGGAGGGTCGCCGCCGCAAGATCGAGGAACGTCGCGAAGGCCTTCGTGACGTGCTGGGCCGCGCGGCCGAGCGCCTCGACGCGTACACCCTTGAACTGCAGCGTCACGGCCTCGACGCCTGTGAGCGTGAGGTCCGCTGGCTGGAGGAGCTCATCGCCAACGAGCGCTCCGGCCGGGCCCCGACGGTCCCGAACATGGGGACGGCCGGCGGCCAACGAGTCAACGACAGCCCGCCTCCGCCTGGAGAGTCCAGGAAAGAGCGGCCGTGATGAAGAAGAAGGAGGCAGACGCTATGGGCTCCGTCCGCGTCGCCATCGTCGGTGTGGGTAACTGCGCCTCGTCCCTCGTACAGGGCGTGGAGTACTACCGCAACGCCGACCCGAACGACCGCGTCCCGGGTCTCATGCACGTCACCTTCGGCGACTACCACGTCTCGGACGTGGAATTCGTCGCGGCGTTCGACGTGGACGCCAAGAAGGTGGGCATGGACCTCTCGGAGGCGATCGTCGCCAGCGAGAACAACACGATCAAGCTCTGTGACGTGCCGCCGACCGGCGTCAGCGTCCAGCGCGGCCCGACCTTCGACGGTCTGGGCGAGTACTACCGCGAGATCATCGAGGAGTCCGACGCCGCTGCGGTCGACGTGACGAAGGCGCTGCGCGACGCGCAGGTCGACGTCGTCGTCTGCTACCTGCCGGTCGGCTCCGAGCAGGCGGCGAAGTTCTACGCCCAGGCCGCGATCGACGCCGGCTGCGCGTTCGTCAACGCCCTGCCGGTCTTCATCGCCTCCAACCCGGAGTGGGCGCAGAAGTTCACCGACGCGGGCCTGCCGATCGTCGGCGACGACATCAAGAGCCAGGTCGGCGCCACCATCGTGCACCGCGCCCTGGCGAAGCTCTTCGAGGACCGCGGGGTCGAGCTGCTGCGCACGTACCAGCTCAACTTCGGCGGCAACATGGACTTCATGAACATGCTGGAGCGCAAGCGGCTGGTCTCGAAGAAGATCTCGAAGACCCAGTCGGTCACGTCCCAGATCCCGCACGAGATGCTCAAGAGCGACGTGCACATCGGCCCGTCGGACCACGTGCCGTGGCTCGACGACCGCAAGTGGGCGTACATCCGCCTCGAGGGCCGCTCGTTCGGCGACACCCCGCTGAACGCCGAGCTGAAGCTCGAGGTGTGGGACTCGCCGAACTCGGCCGGTGTCATCATCGACGCCGTCCGGGCCGCGAAGATCGCCCTGGACCGGAAGATCGGCGGCCCGATCCTGTCGGCCTCGTCGTACTTCATGAAGTCCCCGCCGGTGCAGTACGCCGACCACGACGCGCACGCCTCCGTCGAGGCGTTCATCGCCGGTGACATCGAGCGCTGACGCGCCGAACACCAGCAGCACCGTCGAGGGCCGGGTCCGTCGGGACCCGGCCCTCGCCGTCGTTCAACCCGCAGTCTCCAGGTACGGCCATGGATCGGTCATCGGTCGCCCAACATCTCGAAGAACTCGGCGTTGCTCTCGAAGACTCGTCGGGCAGCCTGACGCGTCCACTCGTCGCGCTCGCGCCGGTCCAGCTCCCCCTGGACGGCCACCTCGGCAGGCTCGTACAACGAGCGGTGCTCGACTTCGGCCAGTTCCCGAAGCCGCTGCTCGACTTCGGGCCTGAGCGTTGGGGGAAGTTCCAGGTGTGGCAGTTCAGTGGCTACGTCTTCCGCGCTCGGCACCAATTTGCCTCCTCCGTATTCACCTGTTCATCTGTCGCGTGTCCGCCGAGGGAACGGCCAGCCGTGACTTCGGCACCCGTCCGAGGCCGCGCCCAGTGCACCTGACGACGCCGAGCCCGGCCGGCTGCACGAAGATCGTCCGGCGCTCGACCGCGTCGCCCTTCGCGTCGAGTTGGTAGACATCGAGCCAGCACCAGCCGTGGTAGGTGACCAGGTCGTCGCGGACCCGGATCACCCGGGCGACGAACGGCCGGCTGACGAACTGGACGCTGGCCGCCCGGGTCACCTCGACCACGTCCCCGGCCCTGATCTCGACGCTCACGACCCGTACCGCCGCCACGCCCTGATCCGAGCCCGCGCCATCTCGACGGCAGGACACCAGCCCTCGACGCAGCACGCCCGACATTGCCGGTGCCGGTGGTACTCCAACACCTGCCAGGCAGCCCGCACCAGCACCGGCGTCTTCCGCCCGGTCACGACTCGAACCAGTTATCGGGTAACCCCATCGGTGCGTATCCCTCGCCTGAAGGGGGCGGGCGCGCGGTCCGGCACCGCCGCGAGGGGGATTCGCGGCGGGGTCCGCGCGCCCGCCCGGCTCGGTGCCGGGGATGCGCTGTCGGGTCAGCGCATCCCCGGCCGACAATCGAAGGGGTACGCACAACGCGGGCGGGCCGGTCTCCGCTCGCAGCGGGTACGGCGTGGTAGACAGTCCGGGAGTCGTTCCCCGGGACGCCATCCATCGCGATGTGTCTCCCGTTCGGCTCATTCCAGGGCCGGGGTGGGCCTGCCGCCAAGCCAACCCACCCCGGTCCTTCCTTCCAGCCACTGATCACCCTTGGTGATCGCAACCACACGAAGAATGCACTCCGCTCGCCGGTTACGCAAGCTTGCGTATCTGCGTTTCTCAGATCATGCTGGGTTGAACCCTGGCGCGGAAGCCGGCAAGCATAGGAGTGCGGATGCTCAACGAGCAGGCGGTGACCCTTCGGGCACAGTGGATCGGCCAGCAACTCCGGGAGATGCGGGAAGGGGCCAGGCTGACGCTGAAGGAGGTGGGCGACTTCATCAACCGGAACGCGTCCACGGTGAGTCGAATGGAGTCCGGGATCATCCCGCCGCGGGTGCCCGAGGTTCTCGCCTACCTCGATCTGTGCGGAATCGACGACCAACGCCGCCGGGAGGACCTCAAGACCATGGCGCAGGATGCCTGGCAGAAGGGCTGGTGGGACGGCTTTAGCGCCAATGTCGCCGGGTCACTGATCGACTGGATCTGGCTGGAGAGCCGGGCCGTTGAGATCAAGTCCTTCCAGGCATCGGTCGTTCCCGGCCTGCTCCAGACCCGGGCCTATGCCGAAGCCCTGATCCGGGCCTGGGACGACGCCGCCACCGACGAAGAGGTCGCCCGTTACGTCGAGGTACGGATGCAACGACAGCGGCGGCTGGAGGAACCCGAGCCGGTCCGGTTCTCCACGGTGATCGACGAGGGTGCCCTCCGACGACTCGTCGGGGGGACCGAGGTGATGCGCGCTCAACTCACCCACCTGCGCACGGTGGCCGGCTGGCCAAACGTCGAGGTCATGATCCTGCCGGTCAGTGCGGGAGCCCACCCGAGCCCCGACGGCACCTTCGATGTCTTCCGGATGCGCCGCCCCTACCCACCGACCGGATGCGTCTCCACGGCCGTGGGAGCCGTGGTGGTCGAAGGAGATAAGGCCGCTTCGCTGCACCAGCGCTACGATCGGCTACGCCGGGCGGCGCTGCGCAACGGGGCCGCGCAGCGGATCCTCTTCGATCTGGAAGCACGTCTGGAGTGAGCACATGGCGAGCATCGACCGCTTGACCAGCACCGGCCTCCCGGTGGCCTGGCATGTCAGCACCCGCAGCGGCAACGGCGGCGGCAACTGTGTCGAGGCCGGCCCGGTGCTCGACGGCAGCGGCCGGTTCGCCGTACGCGACAGCAAGGACCGCAGCGGGCCGGTCCTGGTCTACGCCGCCACCGACTGGCGCACCTTCCTCACCGGCCTCCGCACCGACCGTCTCGCCTGAACCGCCGACCCCTGACCCGCCCGGCGCCGGCCCCGCCCAGCGGGGTCAGGACCAGGCGCGGCGCAGGGCCACCCCGGCCTCCAGCTCCAGCAGCGTCACCTTGCGCGGCAGCCCGCCGCCGAAGCCGACCAGCTTCGCCCCCGCGCCGACGATCCGGTGACAGGGCACGAGCACGGGGATCGGGTTGCGGTTGCAGGCCACCCCGACCGCCCGCGCCGCCCCCGGATCCCCCAGGGTCTTCGCCACGGTGCCGTAGGTGGTCGTCTCCCCGTACGGGATGCGGGTCATCTCCCGCCACACGGCGCGCTCGAACTCCGAGCCCCTGCGCACCGCCACCGGCACCGTGAAGTCGGTCAACTCGCCGGCGAAGTAGGCCCGCAGCTCGGCCACGGCCCGGCCGGACAGCGCGTCGCCGGGAGCGTCGGCCGCCGAATCCACCCGGCCGAAGTGCGCGCCGCACACCGCGTCGTCGTCGGTGGCCACGGAGAACTCGCCGATCGGGGAGTCGAGCACGGTCCAGCGCACGCCCCCATTCTCCCCCGCCGGCCCGACGCCGGCGCGAACCGTGCCCCCCGCAACTGCGAACTGACTGTTTCAATGGGGGTTCTCGACGTTGGAGGCAGCGGTGGCCAAGCTGGATCGCACCCGGCGGCGAGCGGTGGCGGCCACCCTCGCCGTCGTCGCCGTCGCCGCCGTGGCGCTGCTGCGGCCGGGGCCATGGTTCCGCTCCGCGGCACCCGATCCGGGGGCGACGGCGGCTCCCGTCGAGTTCCGCCCCACCCCCGCGGCGGACTGGGGCTCATCCCCGCTGGCCCTGCCCGGGGACTGGGTGGTCACCAGCGCCGTGCGACGCGGCTCGGGCTGGGTGCTGGACCGGGGCCGCAACCGCTACCTGCCCGCCGAAGGGCACCGCGGGGTGTGGCCGGCACCGCAGGGCGGCGCCGTCGCCGTCATCGACGACGACACCCATCCTCGGCAGATCGGCCTGGCCGACGCGAACCACCAGCGGATCACCTGGACGCGGGTCGGCTGGGCGACCGGTCAGCCGCAGTGGTCCCCGGACGGCCGGCGGCTGGCGCTGACGACCAGCGACAAGGAGACCGGCACCTTCTCCTTCGGGGTGCTCGGCACGGACGGCCGGTTCCGTCGTTTCCCCGTCGACACCAAGCGTTACTTCTGCACCGACTACTGCTCCTTCACCTGGACCCGCGACGGCCGGGAGGTGGCGCTGCAACAGACCGACGCCTTCGCCCCCCGCTCCGAGACGGCGCGGCACCCCCGCTGGGGCGTGCAGCTCTTCTCCGCCGACGACGGGCGACCGACCAGGCTCGTCCGGATGCCCGGCGACCCGGCCGGCCCCTGGGCCTGGTCACCGGACGGAAAGCTCGTCGTCGTGCAGGGCCAGCAGGAGGCGCTGCTGGTGGAGACCGCCGACGGCAGGGTGGTCCGGCCGCTGCCCACCGCCGACGTCGCGTTCGTGTCCAACGACCGCCTGCTCTACCGGCGACCGCACGGCAGGGAGGACTTCGTGCTCACCGACCTCGCCGCGCGGGAGCTGGTCCGCCAACCGGTGCCGTCCGAACTGGTCGATCGGGAGATCTCCGTCGCCCCTCGCTGACGGGTCGGGCGGCGGTCCTCAGCCCCGATGACCTTGCACGGCGTCGATACCGTGCAGCCCATGGCCACCGGGACGCTCATCTTCCTGATCATCGGTGGAGCGGGCGTCGCCGTGCTGGCGGTGGCCCTGCTCGGCACCGAGCTCTTCCAGTTCGGTCACCCCGACGTCGACGGGCCGGTCTCCGTCGAGGCGATCGCCGGGTTCACCGGCGCGTTCGGCTTCGGCGCGGCGATCGTCAACGAACTGGTCGGTGGGCGTACCCCCGGGGCCCTCGCGGCGGCCGTGGCCGGTGGCGCGCTGGCGGCCGTGCCCACGGCGTGGGTCGCGGTCCGGCTCAGCCGCGCCGCCCGCACCATGCGCACCGACGCCACCCCCACCCGCAACGACCTGGTCGGCGCGCTCGGCCTGGTGGTGACGCCGGTGCCCGTCGACGGGTACGGCGAGGTGCGGGTACGCGTCGCCGGCCAGCCGGTCAAGCTCAACGCCCGCGCCGACGGACCCATCCCGGTGGGCGCCCGCGTCTTCGTCGTGACGGCTCTGAGCGACACCAGCGTGCACGTCGAGACCTACTAAAGCCCCTTCCACCCCCGCAGAGACGGAAGTCGTATGCCCCTCATCATCGCCATCGGCGGCGCGGTCCTCCTCGTCGTCGTCCTCATCCTCTTCGTGCTCTCCCGGATCAAGGTCGCCGGCCCGAACGAGGCGTTCATCGTCACCGGTCGCAAGGGCCGGACCACGCAGAACGCCGATGGCGGCCGGTCCACCGACAACTCCGGGCAGAAGGTCGTCCTCGGCGCGTCGGTGTTCGTCCTGCCGGTGGTGCAGAAGATCCAGTCGCTGGACCTCTCCAGCCGTCGCATCGACGTCGGCATCAAGGGCGCGGTGAGCAAGCAGGGCATCCGCGCCGACCTGCACGGCGTCGCGATCGTCAAGGTCGGCGGCACCGAGGACGCGATCCGCGCCGCCGCCCAGCGCTTCCTGCACCAGCAGGGCGAGATCGACAACTTCACCCGCGAGGTGCTGGCCGGCGCGCTGCGCTCGATCGTCGGCCGGCTCACCGTCGAGGAGGTCATCCGGGACCGGGCGGCGTTCGCCAGCGCGGTGGCCGAGGAGGCCGAGCACTCGATGACCAACCAGGGGCTGGTGCTGGACACCTTCCAGCTCCAGGACATCGTGGCCGAGGGGTCGTACCTGCGGGACCTGGGGCGCCCGGAGGCCGCCCGCGTGCTCAAGGACGCCTCGATCGCCGAGGCGCGGGCCCGCCAGCACGCCGAGCAGGAGCGGCTGCTGGCCGAGGAGGCCATCGCCGAGGCGAACCGGAACCTGTCGCTGAAGCAGGCCGGCATCCAGGCCGAGATCGACGCCGCGAAGGCGAAGTCGGCGGCGGCCGGCCCGCTCGCCCAGGCCGAGCGCGACCAGGCGATCCTCTCCGAGCAGCAGAAGGTGGCCGAGCGCAACGCCGAGCTCAAGCAGCGCCAGCTCGACACCGAGGTGCGCAAGCCCGCCGACGCCGCCCGGTACAAGGTGGAGCAGGAGGCCGAGGCGTCCCGCAACGCGGCCGTGCTGCACGCCGACGCGCAGCGGCAGGCCACCATCGCCGCCGCGCAGGCCGTCGCCGAGCAGGCCCGGCTCACCGGTGAGGGCGAGCGGGCCCGCCGGGCCGCCCTGGCCGAGGCGAACGCGATCGAGGGCGCCAAGGAGGGCGAGGCCGAGCAGCGCCGTCGTTCCGCGATCGCCGAGGCGGTCGAGCGGGAGGGCCAGGCCGAGGCCACGGCGATCCTCGCGAAGGGCCAGGCCGAGGCCGACGCGATGGCCCGCAAGGCCGAGGCGTTCGCCGCGTACGGCGAGGCGGCGGTGCTGGACCTGCTGGTCCGGATGATGCCGCAGGTGGTCGAGGCCGCCAGCGCCCCGATCGGCGCGATCGACAAGCTGACGGTGATCTCCACCGACGGGGCGTCGTCGCTGACCAAGTCGGTGGCCAGCAACGTGGCGCAGGGGCTCCAGCTCGGCACCGACCTGACCGGCATCGACCTGGCCGGCCTGCTGGCCAAGCTCGGCGGGGGGCAGTCCGGGGCGGACGGCACCGGCGGCGGCCGGACCGTGGTGGACGGCAGCACCGCCGCCCGCTGAGCCACACCGCAAGCCGGCCGGACCCGCGACGGGTCCGGCCGGCTTCGTCGTACGGGGGCGCGGGCTCCCGGGCATTGGCTGCTCGGGTGCCGCGCCCTGGGCACCGAGGGTTCTCCGACGCCGGAAGAAAGACCGGCGCCCGCCGGACCGCCCCGGTGTGGGGCGATGCGACGGGCGCCGGGGTGGTACGGAGCTGTCAGGCGGAAGCGATGGTGAAGAACTCCCAGGTACCGAGGTACCTGTCGTTCCACGGCTCGTACACGCTCTTGGCGATCAGCGGCTTGCTGCCGGCGGAGTCGGCCTTGACGAACAGGGTGTTGGCCCAGGACCTCAGGGAGATCGCGACATCCGTGCCCATGTCCATGTTGAACGCTTCCCAGGCACCGATCGAGCTGGCCTTCGCCAGCAGCGGCTGGGAGCCGCCGCTCTGCGCGGTCACGTACTTCTTGTTGACCAGCGCCCGAAGCGCGACGTCCCCGAAGCCGAGGTCGACGAGCTCGAACTTCTCCCAGGCGCCGGCCGAGGTGCTCTTGGCCAGCAGGGGCTTGGCGCCGGCGCCGTCGGCCGCGACGAACTTGCCGTTGGCGGCGGCCTTCAGGCTGACGGTCGGGTTCGGCGCCTCCAGGTCGAACTTCTCCCAGTCGCCGATCTTGGTGCTCTTGGCGATCAGCGGCTTGGAGCCCGCGCCGTCGGCCGCGACGTACTTGCCGTTGACCTGCGCCTTGAGGCTGACGCTGCTGTCGACGTTGTGGACCAGCTGGAACTTCTCCCACGCGCCGATCGCAGTGCTCTTGGCCAGCAGCGGCTTGCTGCCGCCGCCGTCGGCCGCGACGTACTTGCCGTTGACCTTCGCCTTGAGGGCGACCAGACCGCCACCGGCGGAGACGATGTCGAACTTCTCCCACGAGCCGAGGGTCCAGCTCTTGGCGATCAGCGGCTTGCTGCCGCCGCCGTCGGCCGCCACGAGGCCGTCGTTGATCCAGGCCCGGAGGCCGACGGAGCTACGGGTCACCGGAGCCGCACCGACGTGCAGCAGCCGGTCGATGCCGTACAACCCGGCGAACGAGCCGTCGCTGAAGGCCAACGTCATGCCGGGGGCGAAGACCGCCCCGGAGACGGCGTTGGTGACCACGGAGTTGCGCACCTGCTCAGGAGTCCAGCTCGGGTTCTGAGCGCGGAGCAACGCCGTCGCACCGGCCACGTGCGGCGCGGCCATCGACGTCCCGCTCATCGTCGCCTTCGCGGTGGTGCTCCCGATCGAGGCGGAGGTGATGCTCACACCGGGGGCGAAGGTGTCCAGGCAGAAGCCGGAGTTCGAGAACCCCGCCCGCAGGTCCGTCCGGTCGGTGGCCCCGACGGTGATCGCCGCCGACGCCCTTGCCGGCGAGAAGGCGCAGGCGTCCCACGCTTCGTTGCCGGCGGCGACCGTGAAGCTGATGTTCGAAGCCACGGCGATGGAGACGGCGTCGTCGATCGCCGCGCTCGCCCCGCCACCCAGGCTCATGTTCGCCACTGCGGGCTGCTGGGCGTTCTGGGCCACCCAGTCGATCCCGCCGACGACCTCGTCGGTCGTCCCCTCGCCGTCGCAGTTGAGCACGCGCACCGCGACCAGCTTGACGTCCTTGGCGACGCCGTAGGTCTTTCCACCGACGGTGCCCGCCACGTGCGTGCCGTGTCCGTCGCAGTCGTCGGCGGTGCGGCCGTCGGGGACCGCGTTGTAGCCGTAGCTCGCCCGGCCACCGAAGTCCTGGTGGTCGATGTTGATGCCGGTGTCGATGACGTAGGCGGTGACGTCCGCCGCCGACGTCGAGGGGTAGGTGTAGGACTTGTCCAGCGTGGGGGTGGTCTGGTCGATCCGGTCCAGACCCCACGACGGCGGATTCGTCTGGGTGCCGCTGGCCGAGTACCAGCGGACCGGCTCGACGTAGGCGACGTCCGGGTCGGCGGCCAACTGCTTCGCCTGCGCTGCGGTGAGCTTCGCGGAGTAGCCGTGCAGGGCCTTCGTGAAGACCTTCTCCACGGTGCCGCCGTTGGCCTTCGTCAGGGCCTTCACCGTGCCACGGGTGACGCTCGGGCTGGCCTTGCCGTCCTTGAGCTTCACGATGTACTTGCCCGGCACGATCTTGCCGGCGCGGTCGCTCGCCTTGGAGCTGCCCGGCCGGACCTGGCCGGGACGCGCCTGCGAGGCACCTGCGGCCGCCTGGCGGGCACCCGGGGTGGTCCG
The DNA here is from genome assembly GCF_049841815.1 of Micromonospora sp. DT233. Classification (NCBI taxonomy): domain Bacteria; kingdom Bacillati; phylum Actinomycetota; class Actinomycetes; order Micromonosporales; family Micromonosporaceae; genus Micromonospora; species Micromonospora sp. DT233. Next base: position 19,080 of record NZ_JBNCLB010000017.1, read on the forward strand.
GCCGGTGCGGGGCTCGACGCGCAGGTTGGGTCGGACGGGAGCGTCCTGCAGAGCGACCGAGTCCGCCGAGGCGGCCGGGCTGGCCGGGGTGGTGGGTTCTGCCATTGCGGCGCCACCGGTGGTGGCACCGACGATGGCGGTGGCGGAGACCAGCGCGAGGCCGGCCACCGCGGAGCGGCGCATTACGCCACGACGTGTCAAAGAATTCTCCCCGTTGCAGCATCGACCGACCACGTCGGACGGTCGAGGAACCGATGGTTCGGGCCTCACACTGGTCGACAGGAGGCCCGGACGATGTTGCACCATCATGGGGGGTTGACGCTGATAATTACCTCATCCGATCGGTCGATACGCCGCCGTCGCGTCGTCAAATTCCCGACCGTACGGACATTCGGCACCGACCGCGCCTTGGCGGAGCTTTCGCCTCGGCCGGCGCTGCGCGGGCGTGCGCGTCAGGCGGTGATGCCCTGCTCGCGGGCCCAACGCAGCAGCTCCGCCTCGGCCTCGTCGCGGTCCAGCGGGCCGCGCTCCAGGCGCAGCTCCTTGAGGTGCTTCCAGGCGCTGCCCACCACCGGCCCCGGCGGCACGCCGAGCAGCTCCATGATGGCGTTTCCGTCCAGGTCGGGCCGGACCCGGGCGAGGTCCTCCTCGGCCGCGATCCGGGAGATCCGCTCCTCCAGCGCGTCGTAGTCCGCCGCCAAGGCGGCCGCCTTGCGCCGGTTGCGGGTGGTGCAGTCGGAGCGGGTCAGCTTGTGCAGCCGGGTCAGCAGGTCGCCGGCGTCGGTGACGTACCGGCGCACCGCCGAGTCGGTCCACTCGCCCCGGCCGTACCCGTAGAAGCGCAGGTGCAGGCCGACCAGCTTGACCACCTGGGCGGTGACGTCCTTCGGGTACCGCATGGCCTTCATCCGGGCCTTGGTCAGCCGGGCGCCGACCACCTCGTGGTGGTGGAAGCTGACCCGGCCGTCGGAGCCGACCGCCTTGGTGCCCGGCTTGCCGACGTCGTGCATCAGCGCGGCCATCCGCAGCACGAAGTCGCAGCCGTCGGCCTCGTACGACACGGCGTTGTCGACCACGGTCAACGTGTGCTCGTAGACGTCCTTGTGCTGGGCGTGCTCGTCGATCTCCAGCTTCAGCCCGGTCAGCTCCGGCAGGAAGCGGTCGGCCAGGCCGGTGTCGACCAGCAGCCGCAGCCCGGTGATCGGGTCCGCGCCGCAGAGCAGCTTGGTGAACTCGTCGCGGATCCGCTCGGCGGTGATCCGGTCGAGGTCGGCGGCCATCCGGGTCATCGCGGCGCGCGCGTCCGGGTGGACGGCGAAGCGGAGCTGGGCGGCGAACCGGGCGGCCCGCAGCATCCGCAGCGGGTCGTCGCCGAACGACTCGGCGGGGGTGCCGGGGGTGCGGATCAGCTTGGCGGCGAGGTCGTCGAGGCCGCCGTGCGGGTCGGTGAAGCGGTGGTCGGGCAGGCTGACCGCCATCGCGTTGATGGTGAAGTCCCGCCGCCGCAGGTCCTCGGTGAGACTGGTGCCGTACTCCACGATCGGGTTCCGGCTGACCTGGTCGTACGCCTCGGCGCGGAAGGTGGTGACCTCCAGCCGGAGCCCGTCGCGCTGGCAGCCGATGGTGCCGAACTCGCGGCCGGTCTCCCAGATCGACTCGGCCCAGCCCTTGACGATGCGCAGCGTCTGCTCGGGGTGGGCGTCGGTGCAGAAGTCGAGGTCGTCGCCGAGCCGCCCGAGCAGGGCGTCGCGCACCGAACCGCCCACCAGGTGCAGTTCGTGACCGGCCCGCGCGAAACGGCGGCCCAGCTCGTCGGCGACCGGGGAGACGCGGAGCAGTTCGGCGACGGCGTTGCGCTGCGCGGCGGTGAGTTCGCGGCGGTCGGCGGCGTGAGGAACGGAGGCATCGGACATGGGATCGCCAGACTATCGGGCCGGGGCGGGAACCGATCCGCCGGGCGCGGGTATGCAGGAGACGTTGACTATGGTCAGGGGGTGCGGGCCGGCGCCCGGCTCCGACGTACCCCTTGGAGGCTGGAGATGAGCGGCGGTCTGTACCGCAGCGCGAACGCCGCGCAGCACGGCGGCCGGCCGCCCGGGGACGACGCCACCTTCATCTCGGCGGAGCCGCTGAACCAGCCCGCCCTGGAGTCGACCGCGCCGCCGCAGGAGCAGGCGGGCGAGGCCAGCGCCGCGACGAACAGCGCGGTCATGGCGATCGGCAGCCTGGTCAGCCGGGGTACGGGCTTCCTGCGCAACCTGGTGATCGCGGCGGCGCTCGGCGGCGCGCTGGTCGGCGACGCGTACACGACGGCGCAGATCCTGCCCGGGATGGTCTACGAGTTCCTGCTCGGCGGCGTGCTCACCAGCGTGCTGATCCCGGTGCTGGTGCGTCGGCGCAAGGCCGACGCGGACGGCGGCCAGGCGTACGCGCAGCGGCTGCTCACCCTGGCGGTGCTCGCGCTCGGCGTGGCCGCCCTGCTCGCCGTCGCCTTCGCCGGGCAGCTGACCTGGCTCTACGGCAGCGGCGAGGCCAGCGGCGACTACTCGCAGCTGGTCACCGCGCTGGCCCGGCTGATGCTGCCGATGATCTTCTTCTCCGGGCTCAGCGCCCTGATCAGCGCGGTACTCAACACCCGGGGGCACTTCGCCGCGCCGATGTGGGCGCCGATCCTGAACAACCTGGTGGTGATCGCCACCGCCGGCCTCTACATCGCCGTCTTCGGGGCCGAGATCGTGCCGCCGGGGGAGATGACGACGGGGCGCATCCTGCTCATCGGCGGCGGCACCCTGGTCGGCGTGGCGATCCAGGCCGTCGGCCTGCTGCCGGCGCTGCGCAAGGTCGGCTTCCGCTGGAAGCTGCGCTTCGACTTCCGCGAGCTGGGCCTGCGCGAGCTGGGCCGGCTCGGGGCGTGGATGTTCTGCTACGTCGCGGTCAGCCAGATCGGCCTGATCGTGCTGTTCAACCTGCTGAACCGGGCCGGCAAGGAGAACGCCGCCGGCCCGCTGATCTACAACAACGTCTTCCTGCTGCTGATGACGGCCCACGGCATCATCGCGGTCTCGATCATCACCGCGTTGATGCCCCGGATGAGCGCCGCCGCCGCCGACGGCCGGTACGCGGACCTGGCCGCCGACCTGTCCCGGGGCACCCGGATGGTCACCGCGGTGCTCGCCCCGATCGCCGTCTGCTACGCCGTGCTCGCCACCCCGATCGCCTTCACCCTGTTCCGGTTCGGCGCGTTCAACGCGGAGAACGCCACGGCGACCTCCGTGGTGCTGCTCGCCGCCGCGCTCGCCCTGGTGCCGTTCGCGGTCAGCCAGCTCTTCACCTTCGCCTTCTACGCGCTGCCGGACACCCGCACCCCGGCGCTGATCAACATTCCGGTGGTGGCGCTCCGGGTGGCCGTGCAGGTGGTGCTCTTCGTGGCCTTCTCGGCGAGCTTCGCCGGCGCCGGCATGATGATCGGCAACACCGTCTCCTACGTGGCCGCCGCCATCGTCTCCGCCTGGCTGCTGCGTCCCCGGGTGGGGCGCATCGGGCTCGGGGAGATCGCCCGGACCGGCGGTCGCGTCGCGGTCGCGTCGCTCGGCGCGGCCCTGGTCGGCCTGCTCGTGGTCAAGCTGCTGCCGGGCGACGACACGCCGACCCGGCTGGAGGCGATCGTCCAGCTCGTCGTGGGCGGTGCCGTGATCGGCGGGACCTACCTGGGGCTGGCCGTGGTGCTGCGGATCAAGGAGATCACCGAGGTGGTCGGGATGGTCCGCCGCCGGCTCGGCCGCTGACCCGGGGCACGCTGCGTCACCGTGGATCACCGCAGGGCTGGGGATGAACCTGTGGATAACTCAGCGATTCGCCGCTCAGCGCCCGTTAGTGCCTGTGGACAACCAACCGGAAGGCTGAGCATGTGCGGCCGTTCGGCGGGGAATCATTCGCCGACACCGGCCCCGCCACACCGGCGCGGCCCCTGCGACGACTACGTGCGGTCAACCTCTAGATTGGCTAGTACATGTGCCAGCAACGCGGCCAAGAAGGTACGTAACCGGACGAGACCGGCATGTCGCGCCGGCTTGGCCCGTTGCGGCGGGAAGATGACATGTCGGGGAGACGGGCGACACGGGTAAGGTCGCTCTCGGATGGGTACGGCTGACCGAAGGCGATCCGCGTCGACATCGTCGGCCGGTTCCCCACAGGCAGAGCGGAAAGCCACATGGCCAGCAGCGCGGGTCCATCGATCGATACGATCACCGAGGGAGGACGGGTGACCCAGGTCGGCGAGGGTCAGGCGGCGGAGGAGAGCGCTCCGCCGATCATGACCTTCGGTGCTCCCACGGCCGGTGAGATTCTCGCCGAGCGGTACGAACTGGTCGAGCACATCAACAACGACAGCGCGGGCCGACTCGTCTGGCGCGGCGTCGACGTGGTGCTCCGCCGTCCCGTCGCGGTCGTGCTGCGCTATCCGGGCGGCGACTCGGCCACCGAGATGCTCCAGGGTGCCGTCGCGGCCAGCCGCGTGATCCACCCGAACCTCGTCGGCGTCTACGACGCGATCGACGAGGCCGACCGGGCGTACGTGGTCCGCGAGTGGGTCGAGGGCCAGTCCCTGCGGGAGATGGTCGCCGACGGGCCGCTCGACCCGGGTCGGACGACCGCGATCGGCAACGCCGTCGCCAGCGCCCTGGCCGCCGTGCACAGCACCGGCATGGTGCACGGCAACGTGCACCCGGGCACCGTGATGATCAGCGACGAGGGCCGCGTGGTCCTGGCCGACGCCCGCACCGACAGCGCCGCCAGCCAGGAGAGCGACGTCCGCGCCGTCGGCGGCGTCCTCTACTACGCCCTGACCGGCCACTGGCCGCACGCCGAGGCCCCGCTGCGCGGCGCGACCGCCGGGCACGGCCGGGCCGCGATCCCCGACGCCGTACGCGACGCCAGCGGTGCGATCGCCGCGCCCCGGCAGATCCGCGCCGGCGTGCCCGCCTACCTCGACGACCTCACGATGGACCTGCTCGACGCCGCGATCGCCCCGCCGCCGTCGGACGTGCTCGCCGCCGAGCTGAACCGCCTCGACATCCCGATCGAGGACGACAGCTACCTGGAGCCGGCCGGGCCGCTGCGCTTCGCCGCCGAGACCGGCGACGAGCCGTCGCCGCTGGCCTCGGTGGGCGGCCGGAAGGTCGCCGTCGGCATCGCCGGCCTGCTGGCGGTCGCCCTGGTGGGCCTGCTCATCGGGATCAGCGCCCTGGACGGCGACGAGAAGTCCCCGCAGACCGAGCCGGTGGCCCAGCCCTCCAGCAGCGCCCCGGTCAACGAGGCCACCCCCGCCCCGGCCACCCCGCGCAAGCTGTCGGTCAGCGACGTACGCATCATCGACCCGGACAGCAAGCAGCGCAGCGAGCTCAACGGCGCCGAGAAGGTCATCGACGGCAACCAGGACGAGGGCTGGGAGACCGACACCTACCAGGGTCGCTCCAACTTCGGCAACCTGAAGCGCGGCATGGGTGTCTGGGTCGACCTCGGCGAGGAGCGCACGGTCAAGTCGGTGCAGGTGAGTCTCTCGGCCACCGGGGCGTCCGCCCAGCTCTTCGCCGGCCGGACCGACCCACCCTCCACCTCGGCCGGGGACAATTCGCTGTTCAACAGCTACAAGAAGAGCCCGATCGGGCAGCCGTTCGAGGAGCACGACGGCACCACGATGACCTTCAACGGCTTCGACGCCGACACCAAGTACCGCTACCTGCTCTTCTGGGTCACCCAGTTGCCCCCGTACGAGCATGGCTACCGGCTCGGCGTCCAGGAGATCACGGTTCAGGGGTCGTGACCCGGCGGCCGACGCCGGGCTGCCATACCGATCGGACGGGGTGATGGACGGTCACGGCGAGCGGACGCCCGACGTACCGGTGGACGGCCAACGCCGTCCACCGGTCGCCATTTCCGCCCCGGGGTCCTCGGCCAGCGACGCCGACCTGCTCCGCGCCCACGTCGCCGGCGACCCGTACGCCTTCGCGGAGCTCTTCCACCGGCACCGCGACCGGCTCTGGGCGTTGGCCCTGCGCACGATCGGTGACCGCGAGGACGCCGCCGACGCGCTCCAGGACGCACTGCTCTCCGCCCATCGCGCGGCGGCCCGGTTCCGGGGCGACTCCGCCGTCACCACCTGGCTGCACCGGATCGTGGTGAACGCCTGCCTGGACCGGATCCGTCGCCGGCAGGCGCACCCGACCGTCGCGTTGCCGGACGGCACGCGCGGCCCCGAGGGCGGCCCGACGACCGGCGGGGTGGAGCCGGCGGCCCCCGTCCAGGACCACGACACCGCCCTGGTGGTCCGCCAGGCCCTCGCCGGCCTCCCCGTCGAGCAGCGCAGCGCGTTGGTGCTGGTGGACGTGCAGGGCTACCCGGTGGCCGAGGTGGCCCGGATGCTCGGGGTCGCCGAGGGGACGGTCAAGAGCCGGTGCGCCCGAGGCCGGGCCCGGCTCGCCGTGGCGCTCGGTCACCTGCGCCCCGGCGTCGTCCCCGCCGGGGCGACCACCGGCGGCGGCGCGGGCCCGGCGGCGGACGTGCCGGCCGTCACCCGGGGGAACCCCGGGCCGTCCCGCGGCGTCGGATCGGGGTCGGGGCAGTCCCGGCAAGCTGCCACCCAGGAGGAATCGTGACGGCCGGGGGGTTCAGGGAGGTCGACCACGACCTGCTCGCCGACTACCTCGGCGGCGCGCTCGACGGCACCCCCGACGAGGCGGTCGTGGCCGGGCTGGTGCAGCGGGAGCCGGCCTGGGCCGTGGCCCACGACGCGTTGGCGGCGGCCCTGCCCCGGGTCGGCCTGGACCTCGCGACCTGGGCCGAGTCGCCCGTCGAGATGCCGCCGGCGGTCGCCGACCGGATCGCCGCCGCGCTGGCCGACGCAGGCGGGGTCGACACCGGCGGGGCCGACGCCGACGGGACCGACGCAGGCGGGACCGACGCAGGCGGGGTCGACACCGGCGGGACCGACACCGGCGGGACCGACACCGGCGGGGTCGACAACGGCGGGGTCGACAACGGCCGGCCGGCCGGCGGTGTGCGGCCCGCGCTGGTGCCCGCCCAGCCGTCGCCCGGCGCACGCCGTCCCGTCGGCGGCACGCGCCCCGCGACCGGGCCCACCGGGGCCGGTCCCGGCAGGCGCGGGCGGCGCTGGGCCCGGATCGCCGGGCCGGTGGCGCTGGCGACGGCCTCGGTGTTCGCCGTCGGGCTGGGGCTCAACCACCTCGTCGACGGCAACAGCCAGTCCGACAGCGGGGTGAGCACCACGATCGGCGAGCAGGCCGCGCCGGGTGGGGCGAACCCGAACGGCTCGTTCCGGACGGCCGGGGCACCCCAGCGCAGCGGCACCGACTGGACGCCGGAGGCGCTGGCCGCCGCGCCGCGTACCGATGCCAGCAAGTCGTCGGGCCGGGAGCCGCTAGGCCCGGAGGTCGCCGGCGACGAACGCCTCCCGGCGGTCGGGAGCCTGGACCGGCTCGGCACCCGGCCGGCCCTGGGTTCCTGCCTGACGGCCGTCAGCGCCGAGCACGGCGCCGGCCTGCTCACCGTCGACCTCGTCGACTACGCCCGGTTCCGGGGTGCCCCGGCGCTGGTCCTGCGGTTCGTCGACCCGTCCGGGGCGCGCTGGGCGTGGGTCAGCGGCCCGGAGTGCGGGGTACCCGGATCCGGTGCCGACACGCGCTACCGGGCGCGGGTAGGGTGAGATCGCGGTTCGCCTGCCGGCGCACCGCGACGGGTGGCCGGCCGCGCCCGGTCGACGCGGGCAGCCGTGGCCGCCGTCGCCCCACGTGACGTGACCCACCGGATGAGTGGCTCGGGAATCCCCACTTCGTACGATGACGTTCCGCAAGTCAGGTAGCCGGCGTCCGCGCGGCGGCGGCACTCAGACCGCATCGGTGAGCGCGCCGGTGGCGACCACACACATCGGGAGACGGCAGTGGACGAGGTCCGCAACCTGATCATCATTGGCTCCGGGCCGGCCGGCTACACGGCGGCGGTCTATGCCGCGCGCGCCAACCTCAAGCCCCTGGTCATCGAGGGCGCACAGTCCGGCGGCGCGCTGATGACGACCACCGAGGTGGAGAACTTCCCCGGCTTCGCAGACGGCATCCTCGGCCCCGAGCTGATGGACAACATGCGCAAGCAGGCCGAGCGCTTCGGCGCCGAGTTCCTCACCGACGACGCCACCCGGGTCGAGCTGGTCGACACCGGCAGCATCGGCTCCGACGCGGTGAGCACCGTCTGGGTCGGCGAGACCGCGTACCGGGCGAGGGCGGTCATCCTCTCCACGGGCTCGGCCTGGCGTCCGCTGGGCGTGCCGGGCGAGCAGGAATACCTCGGCCATGGTGTGTCGTCCTGCGCCACCTGCGACGGCTTCTTCTTCCGCAACCAGCACATCGTGGTCGTCGGCGGCGGCGACTCGGCGATGGAGGAGGCCAGCTTCCTCACCCGCTTCGCCGCGTCGGTCACCATCATCCACCGGCGCGACTCGTTCCGGGCCAGCAAGATCATGGCCGAGCGGGCGCTGAGCAACGAGAAGATCAAGGTCGAGTGGAACTCGGTCGTCGAGGAGGTCCTCGGCGCCGACGGCAAGGTCTCCGGCGTGCGGGTGCGCGACGTGCACAGCGGGCAGAGCAAGATCCTCGACGTCACCGGCGTCTTCGTGGCGATCGGTCACGACCCGCGCAGCGAGCTCTTCCACGGCCAGGTCGAGCTGGACGACGAGGGGTACGTGAAGGTGCAGGCCCCCAGCACCCGGACCAGCATCCCGGGCGTCTTCGCGGCCGGTGACGTGGTCGACCACACCTACCGGCAGGCGATCACCGCCGCCGGCACGGGCTGCGCCGCCGCCCTGGACGCCGAGCGCTTCATCGCCACCATCGAGGGCTGAGCACGGCCCACGCCGTGACACGCAACGATCGACCGAACTGAACCGAAGTCCCGGAGGAGGGTCATAGTGGGAGCGACCAAGGCAGTCACCGACGCAAGCTTCACCGCCGACGTGTTGCAGTCCGACAAGCCGGTGCTCGTCGACTTCTGGGCCGAGTGGTGCGGGCCGTGCCGCAAGGTCTCGCCGCTGCTGGAGGAGATCGCCGGCGAGATGGGCGACCAGGTGAGCATCGTCAAGCTCAACATCGACGAGAACCCGGAGACGGCCCGCGCCTACCGGGTGATGTCCGTGCCGACCCTGACGGTCTTCAAGGGTGGCCAGCCGGTCCAGTCGATCGCCGGCGCCAAGCCCAAGGGCGAGCTGGTCAAGCTGATCCAGTCCGCGCTCTGAGCCCACGCGACCACGGAAACCCCGTACCCCTCTCGGGGTGCGGGGTTTTCGCTTTCCGGTCCTGACCTGCGCGGAGACCGCCACCTCGGCCCGGCGCAGCGCATAACCTCAACGCGGGGGGCCGCCCGTGCCGCGCCCCGTCGGCGTCCGGGTCACAGGCCCGCCTCCCGCGCCGTGGGAGGCACCGGCGGCGACCGTGCAGAGGGGGTCGAGCGTGCGTCCGATCCGCCCCGGTGACCGGGGGCCCGCAGTGACCGAGATCCGCGGCGTGCTGACCGGCCTCGAACTGCTCGCCCCGTCGACCGTGGGCGACGGCGACCACTTCGACGCCGAGACCGAACGCGCCGTCCGGGCGTTCCAGCAGTCCCGAGGGCTCAGCGTGGACGGGCGGGTCGGCGCGGAGACCTGGCGGGCCCTGGACGCCGCCCGCTGGCGGCTCGGCGCGCGGACGCTCTACCACGCCGTGCCCGAGCCGCTGACCGGCGAGGACGTCCGGTTGCTGCAGGAACGCCTGCTGGAGATGGGGTACGACGTGGGCAACGCCGACGCCGTCTACGGCATCCGCACCTCCCGCGCGGTGGCCCAGTTCCAGCGGGAGATGGGGCTGAAGCCCGACGGCTCCTGCGGGCCGTACACGATGGGTGCGCTGCGCCGGCTCGGGCGCAAGGTGGTGGGCGGCCGGCCGCAGTGGCTGCGCGAGTCCGACGCGATCCGGCAGGCCGGTCCCGCCCTGGTCGGCCGGACCGTGGTCATCGACCCGGGCCACGGCGGCACCGACCCCGGCGTGGTGGTGCCGGACGGGCCGCTGCGCTGGACCGAGGCCGACCTGGTGCACGACCTGGCCAGCCGGTTGGAGGGGCGGCTCGCCGCGTCCGGCGTGCGGGTGCAGCTCACCCGGGGGCCGACGCCGGGAAGCTGCCTGCCCGACGTGGAGCGGGCGCAGCTGGCCAACTCCCTCGGCGCCGACGTGTTCATCTCGCTGCACACCGACGGCCACGCCAACCCGGAGGCCGACGGCGTGGCGACCTACCACTACGGCACCGACAACGGCGTCACCTCGGCCACCGGGGAGCGGCTCGCCGGGCTGGTGCAGCGGGAGATCGTCGCCCGGACGGGGCTGCGGGACTGCCGCACCCACGCCAAGGCGTGGGACCTGCTCCGGCTGACCCGGATGCCGGCGGTGCGGGTGGAGGTGGGCTACCTGACCTCCCCGGCGGACCGCAACCGGCTGGTCGACCCCCGGTTCCGGGACCGGATCGTCGAGGCCCTGGTCGCCGCCGTGCAGCGGATGTACTTCCCGATCGAGCGGGACGTGCCCACCGGCTCCATCGACGTCAGCGCGCTACGCGCCTCGATCGCGGCCGGACGCGTGCCGACCGCCTGAGCCCGTCCACCTGGGTCAGCCGGTGGGTGAGCTGGTGGCCGCCGCGGGGCGGACCGGCCGCAGCAGGGTCTCCGGGCTCATCGAACCGAGCAGCTTCTCCAGCGCGTACTCGACGTCGGTCTTCCAGCTCAGCGCGGTGCGCAGCTCCAGCCGGAGCCGGGGGTAGCGGGGGTGCGGACGGACGGTCTTGAAGCCCACCGAGAGGAAGAAGTCGGCGGGGGCGACGCAGCTGCCGGACGGGTCGCCGTCGTCGCCGAACTTCGCGTCGCCGAACGCCTCGATCGCCTTGATCCCCCGCTTGGTCAGGTCCCGGGCCACCCCCTGCACGAGCATCCGGCCGAGGCCGCCGCCCGCGAAGGAGGGCACCACGTGCGCGGTCGTCAGCAGGGCCGCGTCGGCGGAGATGGGCGAGGTGGGGAACGCCATCGAGCGGGGCACGTAGGCCGGCGGGGCGTACATGACGAACCCGGCGGGCATGCCGTCGACGTAGGCGAGCTTGCCGCAGGAGCCCCACTCCAACAGCGTCTGGGAGACCCAGGCCTCCTTCTCCAGCCCCGGGTCGCCGGCCGCGCAGGCCCGCTCGGCCGCCACCGGGTCGAGCTCCCAGAAGACGCACTGCCGGCACGAGCGAGGCAGGTCTTCCAGGGTGTCGAGGGTCAAGCTGACCAGACGTCGCGACATTGACGCATCCCCAAAAATAGGCTCGGCAGCGAGGCCGGCGCGGAACAACGCCGCCGCCTTCGGGCCCCCGACGAGCGATCGTACGCCGCCCGGCGGCCCTACGGGAGGGGAAGCGCGAACCGGCGCGGCGAGTTCGCCGACCCCCGGCCCTCGGGTCCGGGATGTGGACTACGGGCCGGAAGGCGGAGGCCGGGCGGCGCGGCCCGGACTACCATCGAGGGGCTGTGTCCCGTGCCGCCATGGTCTGCGGCGTCCCGGGTAAGCCCGGCCGGGCGCGGGAGCCGCCCGACCCGCGATCGAGGTGATGTCATGACCGGCACGACGCTTGACGACTACACCGACCGGTACGCCCGGCGCGTCCGGGGCATGACGGCCTCGGAGATCCGCGCGCTCTTCGCGGTGGCCAGCCGCCCCGAGGTGGTCTCCCTCGCCGGCGGCGCACCGTACATCGCCGCCCTGCCGCTCGACGCGGTCGGCGAAATGCTCGGCCGACTCGGCTCCGAGCACGGCACCACCACCCTGCAGTACGGCATCGGCCAGGGCACCCTGGAGCTGCGCGAGCGGATCTGCGAGGTGATGGCGCTCTCCGGCATCGACGCGTCCTGCGGCGCGTCCCCGGAGGACGTGGTGGTCACCGTCGGCGGCCAGCAGGCGCTCGACCTGGTGGCCCGGCTCTTCCTCGACCCGGGGGACGTGGTGCTCGCCGAGGGGCCGACCTACGTCGGCGCGCTCGGGGTGTTCCAGGCCGCCCAGGCACAGGTGGTGCACGTGCCGATGGACGACGAGGGGCTGATCCCCGAGGCGCTGGAGGTCGCCGTCGCCGACCTGGCCCGCGCCGGCCGGCGGGTGAAGTTCCTCTACACCATCCCGACGTACCAGAACCCGATGGGCGTGACGCTCAGCGAGGCACGCCGCGAGCGGGTGCTCGACATCTGCGAGCGCGCGGGGCTGCTGGTGGTCGAGGACGACCCGTACGGTCAGCTCGGTTTCGAGGGCGACGCGCCCCGGCCGCTGCGGGCCCGCCGCCGCGACGGGGTCTTCTACCTGAGCACCTTCTCCAAGACCTTCGCCCCGGGCCTGCGGGTGGGCTGGATCCTGGCCCCGCACGCGGTCCGCGACAAGCTGGTCATCGCCAGCGAGGCGCAGATCCTCTGCCCCAGCGGATACGCCCAGGCCGCCGTGTCGACCTACCTCGGCACGATGCCGTGGCGCGAGCAGCTCAAGGTCTACCGGGAGGTCTACCGGGAACGCCGCGACGCGCTGCTGACCGCGCTGGCGGACCTGATGCCTGCGGGCACCACCTGGACCACCCCGGCCGGCGGCCTCTTCGTCTGGGCCACGCTGCCCGACGGCCTGGACTCGAAGGCGATGATGCCGCGCGCCATCGCGGCCCGCGTCGCGTACGTGCCGGGCACCGGTTTCTACGCCGACGGGACCGGCGGCGGCAACATGCGGTTGAACTTCTCCTTCCCGCCGCCGGAGCGGATCCGCGAGGGCGTGCGCCGGCTGGCCGGCGTGATGGAGCAGGACATCGCCATGCGTCGGGTGTTCGGGCCGATGACCCGCCCCGGGGCGCGGCGCGGGCAGGCCGGTGCGGACGCGCCGGGACCCGACTTGGCATGATTCCGGCATGGCTTCGACCCCTGCCGAGCGAATTCCCGTGACCGACCCCGCTCTCGCCGCGGACCTGCACGTCCTGGTCCTCGCCGGTGGGCTCTCCTACGAGCGCGACGTGTCGCTGCGGTCCGGCCGCCGGGTGCTCGACGCGCTCCGGGCCGTCGGGGTGCAGGCGGAGCTGCGGGACGCCGACGTCGCCCTGCTGCCGGCGTTGGCCGCCGACCCGCCGGACGCGGTGGTGATCGCCCTGCACGGCGCGACCGGCGAGGACGGTTCGCTGCGCGGCGTGCTGGATCTCTGCGACGTCCCCTACGTCGGCTGCGACGCCCGCGCGTCCCGCGTCGCCTGGGACAAGCCGTCCGCCAAGGCGATGCTCCGGGAGGCCGGCATCCCCACCCCGGACTGGGTGGCGCTGCCGCACGACCGCTTCTCCGAGTTGGGTGCGGTGGCGGTGCTGGACCGCATCGTCGACCGGCTGGGGCTGCCGCTGATGGTGAAGCCCGCGCAGGGCGGCTCCGGCCTCGGCGCCGTCGCGGTCCGGGACGCCTCGGCGCTGCCGGCCGCGATGGTGGGCTGCTTCGCGTACCACTCGACGGCGCTGGTCGAGCGCTTCGTGCCCGGCGTGGACGTGGCGGTCTCGGTGGTGGACACCGGGGAGGGGCCGCAGGCGTTGCCGGCCGTGGAGATCGTGCCCCGCAACGGCGTCTACGACTACGCGGCCCGGTACACCGCCGGCCGTACCACCTGGCACACGCCCGCCCGCCTCGACCCGCAGGTGGCGGGCGCGGTCGCCGAGCTGGCCGTGGCGGCGCACACCGCGCTCGGCCTGCGCGACCTCTCCCGGGTCGACCTGATCGTCGACTCCGACGGCCGCCCGCACGTGCTGGAGGTCAACGTCTCGCCGGGGATGACGGAGACGTCGCTGCTGCCGCTCGCCGTCCAGGCCGCCGGGTTGGATCTGGGCCGGATGCTCGGGGCGCTGGTGACCCGAGCCGCCGCCCGCCGCGCCTGAGCCTTCGCCCGACTCCTTGACCCGGCCTTCACCCGGCGCGTCGGGGAGCCAGTACCGCTGCGGAGCGCGCGGTCCCGGCCCGCAGCGGCATCGTCCTTCCCCGGCGGAAGCGACCGCGTTCCGCCGGGGCGCGGCTCACCCGTCGGCGGGGCGGGAACGCTCGTCGCCCTCCGGCTCCGGGGACTCCTCGGCCGCCTCGATCACCCCGCCGGCATCCTCCTCGTACGGCGTGGAGGACTCGTACGGCGTGGAGGACGACTGCGCGGCGATGCTCGACGGTGCCTGCCAGTGGATGCGGGGCGGCTCCGCCAGCGGACGCCCGCCGAACTCGGCAAGCCAAGCCGCCACCATGGCCAGACTCTCCCGCCACTGCTCTTCGGAGATGGGCGGGAGGATCGAGTCCCACAGCGACAAGAACGTGCCCCGAAGCTGGAGCTGCCCGTAGGGCCGGGCCAGGAACCACAGGTGCAGGTGGGCGGAGCCGTCGCCCCAGCGGTTCACGTGCACCCGCGCGACGCCGTCGAGGGAGCGGATGGCCCGCTCCAACCGGACCGTCATCACCCCCAGCTCGGCGGCGAGGAGGTTGGGCAGGTCGCCGAGGTCGAGGTGGGTCCGGGACTCCAGGATCAGCACCATCGGCAGCCCGGTCGGTCGGTCCATGGCACGGACGCGCCACCGCTCGCCGACCCAGATGTACGCATCGTCCGGCGCAGCGCAGGACGTGCACTCCCGGGAGCCCTCGCCCTTGCGTGGGGGCTCGACCTCGACGGGGTCGTTGAGGTGTTTGACCCGCAGGTCCCCCTCGAAGGGAAAGGAGGGCCAGGAGGTGAAATCGGGGACTGAAGGAGGGGTGTCTTGCACGAAGCTGACCCTAACCGAGCGAGCCAGAGCTGTCCCTACCTCGTTCGTCCCCGATCGGCCCCGCAGGCCGCCCTGGGCAGCTCAACCACCCCCGGCCGATGCGCCCCACGAACGGTCATCCACAAGTTATCCACAGGCACTCGGGGTGCCCGACCCTCCGCTTCATCCACAGGCTCACACCACGTTTCACGCGGGGTTTCACGTGAAACAGGGGGTGCCTGTGGAAAACCGCTGTGGATAACTTTGCCGCTTCGCGGCGAAGTTGTGCACAGGCAGATGTCCTCCCTCGTTCCTAACGAACCGGCCGCCTGTGGGTCGCGCGGTGGCCGGCCCGAATGTGAGTCCCGTCGGGTCGGGGAGGGGTGCCAGCGGGCGGAGTTCGCTCTGCGCCGCCCCCGCCGGTCGGCGGGGCTCCGCGCGCTCGTTTCCTCGGTGGGCGGTCTGACGAGCCGAGGACACCCGGACGGCGTTCCGGTGGCTCGGCGTTCCGGTGGCTCGGCGTTCCGGTGGCTCGGCGTTCCGGTGGCTCGGCGTTCCGGTGGCTCGGCGTTCCGGTGG
>NZ_JBNCLB010000017.1:34588-143105 GCF_049841815.1 Micromonospora sp. DT233
GGCTCCACGTCTCCGGCTCGACATTTTCCGCTCCGCGCTTTCCCTGCCCTCTGGACCGCGTCCCTCCGCTTGCGGGAGGCGTCGCAGGGCGGGTTGTTCCTTGGATGTGGTGCTGGGTGCCAGCGGAGCGGGGCGGGCTGGCAGTGAACCTACGGACGGGCGACGGGGAGCGGCACCTTTGGGGCCGCTGCATGGCGGCCACGGTGGCACGTCCGGCAGGGCGGTCGAACGATGGGACTTTGGCAGACGCGCCATCGAATGCGCAATTGGCGCTCGACGCCTCCGTGAGTCGGCTAGACGGCCTCGATCGCGGTGACGAGCCGGATCGAACAGGCGATGCCCACGCGGCGATTCCCGGTCCACGTGTCTGGCCGGGGTGCGCCGCCGAGCGGCCACCGGTCCCTGGTTTCACGTGGAACCGCGCCCGCCTCCGGGACGACGAACGGCGGTTTCACGTGGAACGTGCCCCGCCCCCGGACTCCCCCGCGACGAAGGGCGGCCCGGTTTCACGTGAAACCGCGCCTGGCCCGTCGATGACGGTTGGCGGTTTCACGTGAAACCGGGCCGCCCCGGCTCGCCAACAGCGGCAAGGGGTGTCGGCGGGTCAGCTCCCCGGCCTGGCCGATGGCTCCTCGTGAGGGCGGGGCGGTTCCACGTGAAACCGCCCCGACGCCTCTGCCCGGCGTCATGCGGTGGCGAGAGGTCGGCGGGAGGCGGGAGGCGGGAGGCGGGAGGCGGGAGGCGGACGGTTCCACGTGAAACCGCGTCCTTTCCTTCGCGGCCTCGGGTACCGGCTAGCCCTTCACGCGGTCCGTCGCTGCCGTGCCTCGCCGTGCCGTGCCTCGCCGTGCCGTGCCTCGCCGTGCTGGTGGGATCGGGTCGGGCCGGGCCGGGGGCATGACTGGCATAACGGCGTGATTGCCGTACCGCGCTCTGCGGGGGCAAGCGTGCCGAGCGGGGGCGTACACGTCTCTCCCGTGCTGTGCCACGCCGCTAAGTCACCCCCCGGCGGTTGACGGGTTGACCGCCGGCACAGCTTCCGCCTCGCCACCAGAAGCACCGAGCCCTAGGCTCGAGGCGCCAGACGGCCCTCAGCGGGCCGAAGATCGCATCAGCGCCGTGTCGGGTGCGTCTCGCTGTCCCGTGGCTGCACGGCCGCGTACAGCGGGCTCTCGCTGCCTTCCGATCCCGAGCCGATCACCCGCGCACGCGTCACCGACGGGTCGGCCGCGCGATCGCCTCCATTGCACTGCCGGGCGGGCGTAACCCGACATCCGAAATGTGCCTGCGAGCGTGCCACCGGCCACGCCGACCACCAGCCGGGCCGGCACGGCGATCGACCGCACCCGACGAGTGCCACGCCGGCACGAAAGCCGTCGACCGCAGCCCCGAAAGCCGAAGTCGACGGCAGCCCGGAAAGCGCACCGGCCGCGTCGCCCTGGCGGGCGGCGCGGCCGAAGGTGGTGGTCGTCGGACGGATCAGTCCTCGGGGGCTTCCTCCTGGCCGACCCCGATGATGCCGACGATCCGTTCCAGGTCGTCGACCGTGGCGAACTCAATGGTGATCTTGCCCTTGCTCCGGCCGATGTCCACCTTGACCCGGGTGTCGAAGCGGTCGGAGAGCCGATCGGCAAGATCGGTCAGGGCGGGAGCGTGCGGCTTTGCCCGTCGCTGCGCGGCGGGGGCCTTGGCCGGGCCGTCGGCCAACGCGAGGGCGACGATCTCCTCGGTGGCCCGGACGGAGAGCCCTTCGGCGACGATGCGCTTGGCGAGCTGCTCCTGCGCCTCCGACTCGTCCAGGCTCAGCAGGGCGCGGGCGTGCCCGGCCGAGAGCACCCCGGCGGCGACCCGCCGCTGCACGGGGGCGGGCAGGTTCAGCAGGCGAATCGTGTTGGAGATCTGCGGGCGGCTGCGGCCGATCCGCCGGGCCAGTTCCTCGTGGGTGGCGCCGAACTCCTCCAGGAGCTGCTGGTAGGCGGCCGCCTCTTCCAGCGGGTTGAGGTTCGCCCGGTGGATGTTCTCCAGCAGCGCGTCCCGCAGCATGGCGTCGTCCCGGGTGTCCCGGATGATCGCGGGGATGCTCTCGCGGCCCACCGCCTGTGCGGCCCGCCACCGGCGCTCACCCATGACGAGTTCGTACTTCTCGCCGTCCAGCGCGCGAACCACGATCGGCTGGAGGAAGCCCACCTCCTGAATGGAGGTCTTCAGCTCTTCCAGGGCATCCTCGTCGAAGACCTGCCGGGGCTGCTTCGGATTGGGCATGATCGCGTCGACCGCAATCTCGGCGAACCGGGCCCCTGGCACCGGGCTCAGCTGGTACTCCGGCTCCGCCGCGACGGCCGCTACGGCCGTCTTGGTCTCGGCGGTGTCGAAGGCGTCGGCGGTGGGGCCGTCGGCGGCTGCCTCGCCTGCCGGGGCCGGCGGCGACGGGACCATCGCCGGCGGAATCGAGGCGACCTCACCGCCGTCCGGCGTCGCCGTTGCGGTGGGCGGGACCGGGCCGGTGGGGATCAGTGCCCCAAGACCCCGGCCCAAACCGCCCCGAGGACGGTTCTTCATACGACGCCTCCCAGCGACTCGTCCGCACTACGCATTCCGGCTCGGCTCCTTGACCCCACGCTCGGCGATCTCCTGGGCGGCCTCGAAGTAACTCGTCGCCCCCCGCGAACCGGGATCGTAGGTCATGACCGACTGCCCGTAGCTCGGTGCCTCCGAGACACGCACGTTTCGGGGGATGACCGCCTGGAGCACCTTGTCGCCGAAGTGGTTCCGGACGTCCTGCTCGACGGCGTCGGCCAGCCGGGTGCGGCGGTCGTACATGGTGAGCAGGATGGTGGAGACGTCAAGCTTCGGGTTGAGGTGCTGGCGTACCAGGTTGATGTTGTTGATCAACTGGTTGAGCCCCTCCAGTGCGTAGTACTCGCACTGAATCGGGATCAACACCTCCTGCGCGGCAACCAACGCGTTGACGGTGAGCAGGCCGAGCGAGGGCGGGCAGTCGATGAAGACGTAGTCGAAGTGCCCGGGGTAGGCGTCGATCGCCCGCACCAGCCGGGACTCCCGAGCCACCACCGACACCAGCTCGATCTCGGCACCCGCCAGGTCGATGGTGGCGGGCACGCACCAGAGGTTCGGGATGCCCTCGACGCCCTGGGCGACCTCCTCAAGAGGCACACTGTTGATCAGGCAGTCGTAGACGTCCGGGATCCCGGTGTGGTGGGGGACGTTCAGCCCCGTCGACGCGTTGCCCTGCGGGTCCAGGTCGACCACGAGGACCCGGTTGCCGTGCAGGGCGAGCGCCACTGCCAGGTTCACCGTGGTCGTGGTCTTACCCACGCCACCCTTCTGGTTGGCGACGCACATCACCCGGGTCCGCTCGGGGCGGGGCATGGTCACCTCGCCACTCGGATTAAGGATCTGCACGGCGCGCATAGCCTCCATAGCCAACGGTGGGTCATCCTCTTCGCGCGTCGGGGTTTCACGTGAAACGTACGCGGCCTCCACCGGATCGGTCCGGTAGGCCTCGGCCGGCGGTGCCGGCGTGTCGACAGCAACGGCGGCCGGGGGAGCCGCATCGTGGGTGGGTCGGCGGGGGTAGGCCGCCCTGCCAGTGGGCGGCGCTCCGGCCCGCTCCGGTGCGGCCGCGTCGCGGCGGCTGGCTACGGGAGAACGTTCGGCGACGGGATCGTCGGGGTTCGCCGCGCCGTAGACCGACCCGTGGGCCGCAGATGTCGGAGAATCGGCCGGAACGCCCGTCGGTGCCTCGCGGTGAACCACCGGCGCGCAGTCGAGCGAGGCGGGAGCCGCCACCTCCCCGCCCCGGTCGCGGCGGTCGGTTTCACGTGAAACGGGTACGGCTGCGGAGGGCCCCACGTAGCCGCTCGTCACCCGTGGATCGTCGTCGTACCTGCCGTCGTCATGCACCTGTCATCCCTACCCGCTCCGGATGGTCGGTCCGCACCCCGTCGTCCTGGCCGCGCGTCGCACCACGGAGCGTACGGCCCGGTGCGGGTGACCGGGACCCCTCGGCCCGTAGCTGACGGCCACTCCACACTGTCGACGCGGCCAGCCTACGGCGGACGGGCTCGGCCGGTCCACGTCGGGCTTCGCCCTCGACCGCACCCCGTACCCGATTCAACGACTCGACCTGCGGCCGGAAGCCGGCCGCAGGTCGAGGAAGTCGAATCAGCGACCCCGGCGCTGACCGCCGCGCGCGCGCTTCGGCGTCGGCTTGGGCTGCTTCAGGACCCGCTCCCGGGTGATCTCCACCACGGTGGCGGGCGGCTCGATCACGCCGACCCCGCACCGATGCAACGCGGGCTCGCCGCCGCCGAGTTTGACGACCGCCTGGGCGTGCTCGGTGATCTCGTCGGCGGCGGAGGCCCCCTTCAACGCGATCACCCGTCCGCCGCGCACGGTCAGCGGCAGACACCAGGCGGCGAGCCGGTCCAGTGGGGCGACCGCCCGAGCCGTCACGATGTCGCCGCTGAACGGCCCCACCCCGGCGGACCCGGTCGCCGCCTCGTCGGCGCGGCCGCGGAACACCCGGACCGTCTTCGCCAGCCCGAGCCGCTCGACGATCTCAACGAGGAAGGACGTGCGTCGGGCCAGCGGCTCGATCAGCGTCACGGTCAGGTCGGGGCGGGCAATGGCGATCGCCAGACCGGGCAGGCCGGCTCCCGAACCGACGTCGAGCACCGTCACGCCCTGCGGGATGCGCTCCGTCACGGCGGCGCAGTTGAGCAGGTGCCGGTCCCAGACCCGGGGTGCCTCCCGGGGCCCGATCAGACCCCGGAGCACGCCGTCGGTGGCCAGCAGTTCGGCGTACGCGGCGGCGAGGTCGAGCCGGTCGCCGAACAGGGTCCTGGCCGCGACCGCCAACTCCGGCGGCAGCGCCGCGGCGCTCGGGTCGGGCCCGGAGCTCGGATCCGGCCCGGAGCTCGGATCCGGCCCGGCGGCCGAATCGGGCTCGGAAGCCGGATCCGGCGCGGAGCTCGAAGCCGGTGCGGGCGGGGAATCGTGCAGGTCTGCCGGGCGATCGTCTCCGCCCGGCCGGTCGATCCTGTCCTGCCGGTCGTTGCTTCGCCGGACAGGCGACGGCCCGGGTGGCGTGCCACCCGGGCCGGACACGGCAGCAGCCGTGCGGTCGTCGCGCGTCACTCGATCAGTCCGCCGGCCGGATGATGATGCGCCGGTTCGGCTCGACGCCCTCGGACTCGCTCTCCACCCCGGTCATCGCGTTGACGACGTCGTGGACGCACTTGCGCTCGAACGCCGACATCGGCTCCAGCCGCACCGGCTCGCCGTACTCCTTGACCTTCTCGACGGCGTTCTTGGCCACGGCGCCGAGCTCCTTGCGGCGGTTGGCCCGGTAGCCCCCGACGTCGAGCAGCAGCCGGCTCGGGGTGCCGGTCTGCCGGAACACCGCGAGCCGGGTCAGCTCCTGGAGCGCCTCCAGCGTCGCGCCGCGCTGGCCGACCAGGTTCTGCAACCCGTCACCGACCACCTCGACGACCGGGCGCCCCCCGGAGACCAACTCGTCGATGTCGCCGTCGTAGTCGAGGATGTCGAGCAGCCCCTCGACGTAGTCGGCGGCGATTTCGCTCTGCTGGAACAGCTCGCTCTCGGCCGGTGCCTTCTTCTCCCGCGCGGCCGGCCCGGTCTCGGGCTCCGCCGACTCGGTGTCGCCGGTGGCGGTGGCCTCGATCGGCGTGTCCTCCTCCTCCACCGACTGGTCCGCGCTGGGGATGCTGGTCTCGGTCACGGTCTCATCTCCGTACTCGCTCGCCGGACCGTCGGGTCCGCTGGATTCCCCGGGGCCGGCCGGCGGGAGACCGGCGGTGCCCCGGGCACGTCTGTACGGGCCAGTTTCGCCCGCGACCGCGCTGCGCGCGGTGGGTTCCGCCCCGGCGCCGGCCCTGCGCGGGCGGCTGCCTTGGGGCGGTCCGTGCGCCGCCGACCCGACCGGCGACGCACGGCAGGCGCGGTCAGCCCTGGCGCTTGGCCGGGCCGCTCTTCTTCGGTCCGGCCGCCTTGGCACCCGGGCCGGCTGCCTTCGCGGCCGGAGTGGTCGGCTTCGCGGCCGGGGTGGCCGGGGTGGCAGGCTTGGTGCCCGGCTTGATCGGCTTGGCACCCGGCTTCGGCCCGGCGACCTTGGGCGTGGTCGGGGCCTGCTTCGCCGGGGCCGGGGCGGCCTTGCGGCCGAACAGCCCGGCGGTCTTCGCCGGCTGGACCGGGTTACGGGACGGGGTCGCGCCGGGGCGCACGGGGCTGGGCGGCGGCGGGTACTTGCGCAGCACCCACTGCTGCTGACCGAGGGTGAACAGGTTGTTGACGACCCAATAGATGACCACGCCGATGGGGAAGATGGCGCCGGAGATGAGCAGCGACAGCGGGATGCCGTAGAGCATCAGGCGCTGCACCATCCGCTGCTGCGGGTCCTCGGCCCAGCCGGTCTTGAGGATCATCTGGCGGCTGGTGAGGTACGTGGTGCCCATCATGAACAGCACCAGGATGCCGGCGATCACCTTCACGGTGGTGCCGTTGGCGCCCAGGCGGGCCAACTCGTCGGCGGTCGAGCCGAACTTGGCGGCGATCGGCGCGGTGAAGATCTCCGCCTGCGAGACGCTGTTGAACTGCTCGACCGTCCAGCCGTAGAGGGTCTTCTTGTCCTCCGACTTGGCCGGGTCGAGGCGGCGCAGCACGTGGAAGAGGCCGAGGAAGACCGGGATCTGGAGGAACATCGGAAGGCAACCCATGAGCGGGTTGGCCTTTTCCTTCCGGTAGAGCTCCATCATTTCCTTCTGGAGCGTCTCCTTGTCACCCTTGTGCTTCTCCTGCAGCTCCTTGACCTTGGGCTGCAACGACTGCATGGCCCGCTGGGACTTGATCTGCTTGACGAAGATCGGGAACAGGATCACCCGCAGGGTGACGACCAGGAAGATGATGGCCAGGATCCAGGACCAGTTCGTGCCGATTACGGTGCCGGCCGACACCCCGATGGCGTCCCAGGCCGAGTGCCAGGTCAGCAGGATCCACGAGATCGCGGAGTAGATCCAGTCCAGACTGAACAATTCTCAGGCTCCAGTCACATCGGCGCGGCGGCGGCCGCCCGGCTCGGGCACCGGGTCGTATCCACCAGGGTGAAAGGGGTGGCAGCGCGACAACCGTCGGACCGTGAGGCCGGACCCCCGGATCGCGCCGTGGCGGGAGAGGGCCTCGACGGCGTACGCACTGCACGACGGGTGGAACCGACAGCGGGCCGGCAACGCCGGGCTTATCCAACGACGGTACGCGATGATCGGCCAGGTCAGCACCCGGGCACCCGGGCTTGGCGGCCGGGATGCGGTGGAACCGCTGCTCATCGGGATCGCCGCCCCCGAGGGGTGCGGACGGCTGCGGCGAGCGCCGCGTCGAGGTCGGCGGCGAGCCCCGCGTACGACGCCTCGGCGGCGGCGGGCAGCGCGCGTACGACGAGGGTGCCGCCTGGGGGCAGGGCCGTCAGTCGCTCGCGGACCAGGTGCCGCAGCCGGCGGCGGACGGTGTTACGGACGACGGCCGGGCCGACGGCCTTGGAGACGACGAAGCCGGCGCGGGTCGGTGCGGAGGTCTCCTCCGCACCGGTGCTCCGCGCCGGCTCCGGCGGCGTGTCGGTTGTCGATCCGGGTGTGTGGGGCAGGCTCAGGTGGACGACCACCGCGCCTCGCCCGGCACGTCTGCCACCGCGAACCGCTGCGGCGAAGTCGCTGCTGCGCCGCAGTCGTTGCGCGGCCGCCAGCACGAGCCCACGTCCCCCGAATCAGACCGGTCGGCTCAGGCCGACAGGCGGGTGCGGCCCTTGGAGCGACGGGTCGCGATGATGGCGCGGCCGGCCCGGGTGCGCATGCGCAGCCGGAAGCCGTGGGTCTTCGCGCGCCGGCGGTTGTTCGGCTGGTAGGTGCGCTTGCTCACGTCAGGCTCTCCGTTTTCGTACGCCCCGGGCGCTGGACCGCCGGGGTCGTGTGGTGGTCCAGGCCACCTCGGCGGTGGCCCCCGATCGGTGCTGCCCGGCGGCGCGGGCCTCGACGAGGCGAGGATGACGACCACGGACAGCAAGCACACACCACCCTAGCAGAGGGCGGCAGAGCAGCCGTTCCAGCCTACGCAGCGGG
This sequence comes from Micromonospora sp. DT233, assembly GCF_049841815.1. NCBI lineage: Bacteria > Bacillati > Actinomycetota > Actinomycetes > Micromonosporales > Micromonosporaceae > Micromonospora > Micromonospora sp. DT233. Next base: position 42,739 of record NZ_JBNCLB010000017.1, read on the forward strand.
ACAATGACCGTCAAACACCTCGCCGACGCCCATCACCTGCCCCTGCGGACGACCGAAGCGGCGGTTTTCACTGATGCCGACAAGGGTGCCACGCGCCGGCGGTTGATGGCCCCCGCCCCCCGCTGTTACCGTGCGCGTTTGCGGTCGGTGTCGCGGCCGGTCGGGTCGGTGGCCAGGCTGGTCGGTGGCCAGGCTGGTCGGTGTCGGCACCGGTTGCCGCCGGCGGGCAAGACCCGACAGGGTAGTGAATCGTTCGGCACGGTGAAACCCGCTTCAGCGCCTGCCCAGCCAGGGGCAGGTCCGACCCGCTCCGGCGGGAGGCCCCGATCGGTCGGCACACAGGCTGTGGATAACTTGTGGACAACGCCGACCGGTGAGCCATTCGGGCTGGACCACAGCGGCGGTCGGGAGCAGAGGCGAGGGGGTGGCACGACGGTGGCCGGTACGACCGACCTTGCCGCGGTGTGGACTGCGGCCACGGACGAGCTCGCCGATGAGATCATCTCCGCGCAGCAACGCGCGTACCTGCGGCTCACCCGGCTCCGCGCGATCGTGGAGGACACCGCGCTGCTCTCCGTGCCGGACGCCTTCACGCGGGACGTGATCGAGTCCCGGCTGCGGCCGGCGATCACCGAGGCGTTGACGCGGCGGCTCGGCCGGCCGATACAGGTGGCGGTCACCGTGCGGGCGCCCGAGGACCCGGCCGGCCGGCCGGGCGGCACGGTCTACCGCAGCACCCCCGATGGCGACCAGGACGGTCCCCCCAACTTCGACGCCCCGCCCACGTTCGACGCGCGGGGCTACGACGGGCCGGGCAACCGGCACGAGCAGACCGCCGGCTTCTCCACCCCCGGCTACCCGGACCGCAGGGAGCCCGATCGTGGCGAGCACGGCGACCACGGCGATCGTGGCGACCACGGCGGCCACGGCCGGCCGGCCGGCGGGCGCGACGCCGGCTACCCGGACCGCAACCGCGGGTACTCCGGACGTGACGACGGTTACGCCGAGCGTGACGGAAACTACGCCGGGCACGACGGAAACTATCCACAGCGCGGCACGGCGGAGCACCAGGCGGCCGAGGGTGGCGACCCCCGCCCGTCGACGGCCGCCGACGGGCACCGGCCCGGCCTCGTGCCGAACAGCCGGGACGCCCAGGAGCCGCTGTTCAGCGCGGCCTTCGCCGAGCCGCTGGCCCCGCCGAGGCCGGGCCAGGACCGGCGCGGCTACGAGGGGCCGGGCACCGACACCCGGCCGTACGAGCCCCGGTACCGCGACGCCGGCCCCCGGCTGCCCCGCGACGGCGGCACGGACAGCGGGCCCGGGCGCGGTGGCGCGAATCACCGTCCCGGCGGCCGGGACGACAGGCGGCTGCCCGGTGGGACGGAGAGCGGCGGCAACCGGCTCAACCCGAAGTACATGTTCGAGACGTTCGTCATCGGCTCGTCCAACCGGTTCGCGCACGCCGCGTCGGTGGCCGTCGCCGAGTCGCCGGCGAAGGCGTACAACCCGCTGTTCATCTACGGCAGCTCCGGGCTGGGCAAGACCCACCTGCTGCACGCGATCGGCCACTACGCCACCACGCTGGGCAACGCCCGCTCGGTCCGGTACGTCTCGACCGAAGAGTTCACCAACGACTTCATCAACTCGCTGCGCGACGACAAGACCAGTGCGTTCCAGCGCCGCTACCGCGACGTCGACATCCTGCTGATCGACGACATCCAGTTCCTGGAGAACCGCGAGCGGACCCAGGAGGAGTTCTTCCACACGTTCAACACCCTGCACAACGCCAACAAGCAGATCGTGATCACCTCCGACCGGTCGCCGAAGCAGCTGGCCACCCTGGAGGACCGGCTGCGGACCCGGTTCGAGTGGGGGCTGCTGGCCGACATCCAGCCGCCGGACCTGGAGACGCGGATCGCGATCCTGCAGAAGAAGGCGGCGCAGGAGCGGCTCTACGCCCCGCCGGACGTGTTGGAGTTCATCGCGTCGCGGGTGTCGAACTCGATCCGGGAGCTGGAGGGGGCGCTAATCCGCGTCACCGCCTTCGCCAGCCTCACCCGATCGACCGTGGAGCTGTCGCTGGCCGAGGAGGTGCTGCGGGACTTCATCCCCGACGGCGCCGGCCCGGAGATCACCGCCGACCAGATCATGGTCTCCACCTCCGAGTACTTCGGCGTCAGCCTGGAGGACCTGCGCGGGCACTCGCGGTCCCGGGTGCTGGTCAACGCCCGCCAGGTGGCCATGTACCTGTGCCGGGAACTGACCGACCTGTCGCTGCCCCGCATCGGGCAGGCCTTCGGTGGGCGGGACCACACCACGGTCATGCACGCCGACCGGAAAATCCGGCAGCAGATGGCGGAGCGCCGCTCGCTCTACAACCAGATCGCCGAGCTGACCAACCGGATCAAGCAGACCACCTGAGCCCCGCCTTTCGGGCCGGCGCTCGGGCCGGTGGTCCGATCGTCGACGCCCGGCCGCCCCGGCAGCGGCGGGTTGATCAGCTCAATGTGCGGCACAACGCGGCCTGACAAGACCCGGACGCCACCACATACCGCACAAGAAGTCGATCACGTTCGGCCGGCAGCCGGCGGTTCGCCGTCCGCGACAGCCCGGACCGCAGCGGGCCGGTCGTGGCCGACGGCCGACGCGGCCGGGGCTCCCCACCAGCGCTACGCGCCGGGACCGCGCGCCAGGGCCGCCACCGGCGGCCCGGCCACGACACGGCGCGCGGGCGTGCGCACGGGCCCGGATAACGGGTGTCCGAATCCGACCGCAGCACGATCCCGGCGATGACCGGTGTCCCCGGCGATGACCGGTGTCCCCTGCGATGACCGGTGTCCCGGCGAATGACCGGTGTCTCCGCCGAGGCGCACAGCGGTGTGACCCGCGCCACTTTTCGCCCGGACCGCCCGCCGTCCACAGACCGCTGCCGGAGCTGCTCGGCACCCCTTGGCCGGCCGAGGCCCCCAGCGAGGCCCGCCGGAGCCCTCGAATCCGCCCAGGTTGTCCACAACGCCCCCAAGTTATCCACAGCAAGTTATCCACCGGTGGTGGATAACTACGCGGCGTCTCAGGCCAGTTACCCACAGGCTGTGGAAAAACCCTGGGGACGACCCTGTGGATGCCTGTGGACGGCTGTGGACGACGCCGCTCGTCATCCACCGTTCCCGGGTGGCCTGTGAATTTCCTGTTGAAGGTTCTGGGGACAACGACGACTCGGGCCGGTTCGCCTGTCCACAGGACTGGGGAGAAAGTCGGTGGATAACCGGTGGATAACCGGTGGACGACGGTGGACAACTCGGCCCGCCCCCGCTGCCTGTGGACGCAGGGGCCGGTTAAGCCCAGGTTCTCCACAGCCAATTCACCGGTGGATAACGCTCCTACCAGCGCAAACGCGGGTTTTCCACAGTTTGCACAGGACCGATGAAGACTATGAGGTTCTCTTCTTAAGAGAACAAAAACCAATCATCACCGTTGGGCTTGCTGTGGATGGGCTCGCAACCGGCCCGGAGACACCCGGCCCGGCACCGAGCGATGCACGGGGCCGGGCGTACAGCCGATGCCCTCGCGCCCTAAGGTGCGATGAGACCCGCACGGTCGGGCGGGACGGTGGGCAGCGGTCGGCATGAGAGAGTTGGCGCTGACGTCGACGCGGAGGCAGTTATGAAGTTCCGAGTGGAGCGCGACGCGCTCGCCGAGGCCGTGGCGTGGACGGCGAAGAGCCTGCCCAACCGGCCGTCCGTGCCGGTGCTGGCCGGTGTGATGCTGCGGGTGACCGACGGCAACCTGCAGGTCTCCGGCTTCGACTACGAGGTCTCCAGCCAGGTGACCGTCGACGTGCAGGGCGACGCCGACGGGGCCGCCCTGGTCTCCGGCCGCCTGCTCGCCGAGATCACCAAGGCGCTGCCGGCCAAGCCGGTGGACATCGCCGCCGTCGGCGCGCACCTGGAGCTGGTCTGCGGCAGCGCGCGGTTCACCCTGCCCACCATGCCGGTGGAGGACTACCCCTCGCTGCCGGAGATGCCGGCCAGCGCCGGCACCGTCGACGCCGCCGCGTTCGCCGCGGCCGTCGCCCAGGTGGCCGTGGCCGCCGGCCGCGACGAGACGCTGCCGATGATGACCGGCGTGCGCATCGAGCTCTCCGGGGGCAACGTGGCGATGCTCGCCACCGACCGCTACCGCCTCGCCCTGCGCGAGATGGAGTGGAACCCCGACGACCCCGAGGTGAGCATCAACGCCCTGGTGCCGGCCCGGACCCTGCACGACACCGCCAAGGCCCTCGGCCCGCTCGGCGGCCAGGTCACCGTGTCGCTGTCCCAGGGCGCGGCCGGCGAGGGCATGATCGGCTTCTCCGGTGGCACCCGGCGCACCACCAGCCGGCTGCTCGACGGGGCGAACTACCCGCCGGTGCGCTCGCTCTTCCCGGCCAGCCACAACGCCGAGGCCCGGGTCGCGGTGAGCGCCCTGATCGAGGTCGTCAAGCGCGTCGCCCTGGTCGCCGAGCGCACCACCCCGGTGCTGCTCAGCTTCAGCACCGACGGGCTCGTCGTCGAGGCCGGCGGCACCGAGGAGGCCCGCGCCAGCGAGGCCATGGACGCCACCTTCACCGGCGAGCCGCTGACCATCGGGTTCAACCCGCAGTACCTGATCGACGGCCTGACCAACCTGGGCGCCCAGTTCGCGGTGCTGTCGTTCGTCGACGCGTTCAAGCCGGCCGTGATCTCCCCCTCCGGCGAGGATGGCGACGTCATCCCCGGGTACCGATACCTGATCATGCCGATCCGCGTCTCCCGCTGATCGCACCCCCCTTGATCCAGACGCAGCGGAGGTAGGAACAGATGCAGCTCGGCCTCGTAGGACTCGGCCGGATGGGCGGCAACATGCGCGAACGGTTGCGCGCCGCCGGGCACGAGGTCGTCGGCTACGACCGCAACGCGGAGCTGAGCGACGCCGCCGACCTCGCCGAGCTGGTCGACAAGCTCGCCGCCCCCCGCGCGGTCTGGGTGATGGTCCCGGCCGGGGTCACCGACACGACCATCGACGAGCTCGCCGGGCTGCTCGGCGACGGCGACATCATCATCGACGGCGGCAACTCCCGGTTCAGCGACGACGCCCCCCGCGCGGAGCGCCTCGCCGAGCAGGGCATCGGGTACCTGGACGTCGGCGTCTCCGGCGGCGTCTGGGGCAACAAGAACGGGTACGGCCTGATGGTCGGCGGCGCGCAGGAGCACGTCGACCGGCTGATGCCGATCTTCGAGGCGCTCAAGCCGGCTGGCGAGTTCGGCTTCGTGCACGCTGGCCCCGTCGGCGCCGGGCACTACGCCAAGATGGTGCACAACGGCATCGAGTACGGCCTCATGCACGCCTACGCCGAGGGCTACGAGCTGCTGGCCAAGTCGGAGTTCGTCACCAACGTGCCGGGCGTGTTCAAGTCCTGGCGCGAGGGCACCGTGGTCCGCTCCTGGTTGCTCGACCTGCTCGACCGAGCCCTCGACGAGGACCCGGAGCTCGCCGAGCTCAGCGGCTACACGGAGGACACCGGCGAGGGCCGCTGGACCGTCGACGAGGCCGTCCGGCTGGCCGTGCCGCTGAACGTCATCACCGCGTCGCTCTTCGCCCGGTTCGCCTCCCGGCAGGACGACTCGCCCGCCATGAAGGCCGTCGCCGCGCTGCGTCAGCAGTTCGGCGGCCACGCCGTGCACAAGCGCTGAGCGGCACCCACAACCTGTGTACGTCCGCCGGCTCGAACTGGTCGACTTCCGCTCCTACGAGCGGGTCGGCGTCGACCTGGAGCCGGGTCCGAACGTGCTGACCGGCGCCAACGGCGTCGGCAAGACCAACCTGGTCGAGGCACTGGGCTACGTGGCGACCCTGGACTCGCACCGGGTCGCCACGGACGCCCCCCTGGTCCGGATGGGCGCCTCCGCCGCGGTGATCCGCTGCGCCGTGGCCCACGAGGGGCGCGAGCTGCTGGTCGAGCTGGAGATCGTCCCCGGCAAGGCCAACCGGGCCCGGCTGGGGCGCTCCCCGGCCCGGCGGCCGCGCGACGTGCTCGGCGCGCTGCGGCTGGTGCTCTTCGCCCCGGAGGACCTGGAACTCGTCCGGGGCGACCCGGCCGAGCGCCGCCGCTACCTCGACGACCTGCTGGTCAACCGCCAGCCCCGCTACGCCGGGGTACGCGCCGACTACGAGCGGGTGGTCAAGCAGCGCAACGCCCTGCTGCGCACCGCGTACCTGGCCCGCAAGACCGGCGGGTCGCGCGGCGGTGACCTCTCCACCCTCGCGGTCTGGGACACCCACCTGGCCCGGCACGGCGCCGAGCTGCTGGCCGGCCGGCTGGAGCTGGTCGCCGCCATCGGCCCGCACGTCACCAAGGCGTACGACGCGGTGGCGGCGGGCCGGGGCGCGGCGGGGATCACCTACCGGCCGTCGGTGGAGCTGCCCGGCCCGACGCCGGACCGGGAGGCCCTCGCGGCGGCGCTGACCACGGCGCTGGCCGAGTCCCGCTCCGCCGAGGTGGAGCGCGGCACCACCCTGGTCGGCCCGCACCGCGACGACCTGGTGCTCAACCTGGGCCCGCTGCCCGCCAAGGGGTACGCCAGCCACGGCGAGTCCTGGTCGTTCGCGCTGGCGCTGCGGCTGGCCGGCTACGACCTGCTCCGCTCCGACGGCATCGAGCCGGTGCTGGTGCTCGACGACGTCTTCGCCGAGCTGGACGCCGGCCGCCGGGACCGGCTGGCGGAGCTGGTCGGCGGGGCCAGCCAGGTGCTGGTCACCTGCGCCGTGGACGACGACGTGCCGGACGGCCTGCGGGGCACCCGGTACCGGGTGGGCGAGGGGACGGTACGCCGTGTCGAATGAGCCGCAACTTCCACCGGCCCGCACCGGGCCACCCCGCCGGGGGCGTACCCCGACCGGAGCGGCCGCCGACGGAAGCACGTCCGGGTCGCAGGCCCAGCCGGGCGGCGACGAGGCCGCCGCGCCGCGGCGGGCCGGGCGGCGGGCCGGCGGCCAGGCGGCGCAGCCGAACGACGCTGCCGCCACGCGGCCGAACGCCGCCACCGGGCGGCCCGAGGGGCGAGCGGCCGACGCCGCCCCGGCGGCCGAGGCCGGCGGGGCGGAGCCGGCCGGCGGGGCGGCCGGGCCGGAGCTGGCGCGGGCGGTGCTCGACGCCGCGAAGGCCCGGCGCGCGGCGACGGCCCGCACCCGACAGCGCAGCGCGGTCTCCGGCGACGGCGAGGGCGGCCGACGGCTGCGCGGCTACTCCGGGCCGGGCCCGGACCCGCGCGACCCGCAGCCGCTGAGCGCCGTGCTCAACCGGCTGGTCAAGGCGCGGGGCTGGGCGCAGCCGGCGGCCGAGGCGACGGTCTTCGGCGCGTGGGAGCGGGTGGTGGGCTCGGAGGTCGCCCAGAACAGCCGACCGGTGAAGCTGGAGAACGGCGAGCTGACCGTGGAGGCCCGCTCGACCGCGTGGGCGACCCAGCTCCGGCTGCTCGCCGCCTCCCTGCTGCGGCAGATCGCCAGCGAGGTGGGGCACAACGTGGTGCGCAAGCTGCACATCCACGGCCCGGCCGCGCCGTCGTGGTCCAAGGGGCCGCGCCGGGTCCGGGGGCGGGGCCCCCGCGACACGTACGGCTGAGCCTCACTGCTCGGCGCGGCGGGCTTCCCGCTCGGCGCGCTTGCGCTCCCGCTGCTCCCGGCTCCACTGCTTGCGCCGCTCCAGGTCCTGCTTCCAGGCATCCCGGGCGTGCCGTGAGCCGCCCTGCACCGCCCCCTGCACCTGGGAGGGGCCGGCGAGGTGGCGGAACACCCAACCCATGATCCGGCCGCCCCCACCCGTCGGGTCGCCGGTCGCCTGCTCGTCGCCGCTCATCCGCGTGGCCTTTCCCGTGTCGCCAGGACATCCGCTGTACGCCACAATTCGTACACCACCGGCGGGGCGGCCTGCTCAGGCGTCGGCGTAGACGGCGAACCCCCGGTCGGCGCAGCGGCGGTAGAAGGCGGCCAGGACGCCCAACTCGGCGCAGCTGAAGTCCCACTGCGGCGGATCGCCGTTCTCGTCGCGCAGCGCGTCCAGGCGGCTGGCCAGCCAGCGCAGTTGCTGCTCGGCGAGGCGGCCGTCGGCCAGCAGGCCGCGCAGCACGGCGCTGACCGAGTCGAAGGTGACCGTCTCGCCGTGCGGGCGGTGCCCGGCCACGAAGCGCTCGACGCCGCCGGCGATCCAGGAGCAGCCGTCCGGGTCGATCACCGGGTCCTCGTCCTCGGCGGCGGCGTCCGTGGCGTAGAGCACATTTTCCAGCCCGAGCAGCAGGTCGACCAGCTCGGTGTAGGCCGTGGCCCGCACGGTCCCGGTCTTGGCGATGTGTTCCGCGAGGGCGGCCGTCGGCGCGGAGATGCCCGGCACCTCGACGATCTCGCCGAAGTCGACGAACTCGGCCGGCGCGACCGGGTCGTAGAAGCGGCCGGTGCGCGGCCAGTGCACCGCGACGTTGTCCAGCCCCATCTGGTGTCACCCCTTGAGCACGTGTCGAAGCGTTCGCCGTCGATCGTCCGGTTCCGACCGGAAAAGATCAAGAACGGCCACGGTGGCGCCGCAAAGGTACGCCCACCGCCCGGTCCGGCGCGACCCCGGCCCCCGTGTTGCGGCCCGACCCGGCTGCGGCGCGATTTCCCGATCGGGTCGTGGCGTGTAGGGGGGGCCGTGGGTGGCGCGGTTCGGCCGGCTACGAAGTTCTCAGCCGCCGCGAAGAGGTGCCGAGTGGTGGTTCTGTCGTCCGCGCACAGTAAGATTGAGGTTGAGACGAAGACCCGGCACGGAGCGACGGACACGGGCCCACCGGCCCGCGATGATTGTCCCACGCCGGGTCGAGCCGATCGCGATCCGCGGGCAACCGCGGCGACCGGCGTTTCGGCCCGTGCCCGGGAGAGTGTCCCCGGTGTCGGTCCGCACGCCGACGTCGCGTCCTGTCCGCCGAACCCGCGCCCGCCGTGCCGCTAGCAGCGGCCCGAGCGGCGCGAGAAAGTGGCCGAGGGTGGCAGCGCAGGACAAGCAGGAGTACGGCGCCGAGTCGATCACCGTCCTGGAAGGGCTGGAGGCCGTCCGCAAGCGGCCCGGCATGTACATCGGGTCGACCGGCGAACGCGGTCTGCACCACCTGGTGTGGGAGGTCGTCAACAACGCCGTGGACGAGGCGCTGGCCGGTTACTGCGACCGCGTCGACGTGGTGCTGCTGGCCGACGGCGGGGTGCGGGTCGTCGACAACGGCCGTGGCTTCCCGGTCGACCTGCACCCCAAGTTGAAGAAGCCCGGCGTCGAAGTCGCGCTGACGGTGCTGCACGCCGGCGGCAAGTTCGACGGCAAGGCGTACGCGGTCTCCGGCGGTCTGCACGGCGTCGGCGTCTCCGTGGTCAACGCCCTCTCCACCCGGATGGCGGTGTTGATCCACAAGTCCGGCTTCGTCTGGCGGCAGAAGTACGTCTACTCCAAGCCAGAACCGCTGGAGAAGGGCGAGGCCACCGACCACACCGGGTCGACCGTCGAGTTCTGGCCCGACGCGGAGATCTTCGAGACCGTCGAGTTCGACTTCCAGACCATCTACCGCCGCCTGCAGGAGATGGCCTTCCTCAACCGCGGCCTCACCATCCACCTGCTCGACGAGCGGGTCGCCGAGGGCGAGGACGGCCGGATCCGCGAGGTCACCTTCTGCTACCAGGGCGGCATCGCCGACTTCGTCCGGCACCTCAACGCCTCCAAGAACCCGATGCACAAGACGGTGGTCGAGTTCGGGTCCGAGGAAGAGGGCATGTCGGTCGAGATCGCCATGCAGTGGAACGAGTCGTACGGCGAGTCGGTCTACACCTTCGCCAACACGATCAACACCCACGAGGGCGGCACCCACGAGGAGGGCTTCCGGGCCGCGCTGACCAGCGTGGTCAACCGCTACGGCGCGGAGAAGAAGCTGCTCAAGGGCGACGAGCGGCTCTCCGGGGAGGACATCCGCGAGGGGCTCGCCGCGATCATCTCGGTCAAGCTCACCGACCCGCAGTTCGAGGGGCAGACCAAGACCAAGCTCGGCAACACCCCGGTGAAGAGCTTCGTGCAGCGGGTCTGCAACGACCGGCTGGTGGACTGGTTCGACCGGAACCCGGCCGAGGCGAAGACCATCATCCAGAAGGCGTCCCAGGCCGCCCGGGCCCGGATCGCCGCGCAGCAGGCGCGCAAGCTGGCCCGGCGCAAGTCGCTGCTGGAGTCCGGCTCGATGCCGGGCAAGCTGGCCGACTGCCAGTCCACCGACCCGCGCGAGTCCGAGGTCTTCATCGTCGAGGGCGACTCGGCCGGCGGCTCGGCCAAGCAGGGCCGGGACCCGCGCACCCAGGCGATCCTGCCGATCCGCGGCAAGATCCTCAACGTGGAGAAGGCCCGGATCGACCGGGTGCTCAAGAACGCCGAGGTCCAGGCGCTGATCACCGCGCTGGGCACCGGCATCCACGACGACTTCGACATCGAGAAGCTGCGGTACCACAAGACGGTGCTGATGGCCGACGCCGACGTCGACGGCCAGCACATCCAGACGCTCCTGCTCACCCTGCTGTTCCGCTTCATGCGGCCGCTGGTCGAGCTGGGCCACGTCTACCTGGCTGCCCCGCCGCTCTACAAGATCAAGTGGAACAAGAAGGGCGACGACGCGCAGTACGCCTACTCCGACCGCGAGCGGGACGGGCTGATCGCGCTGCGCCAGCAGAAGAAGCCGAACGCCAAGCCGGACGACATCCAGCGCTTCAAGGGCCTCGGCGAGATGAACTATCCCGAGCTCTGGGAGACCACGATGAACCCGGCGACCCGCACCCTGCGTCAGGTGACGCTCGACGACGCGGCGACCGCCGACGAGCTGTTCACTGTGCTGATGGGTGAGGACGTCGAGGCACGCCGCTCGTTCATCCAGCGCAACGCCAAGGACGTCCGCTTCCTGGACATCTGACGGACCGGGCGGGCGGGCCGGTTCTCCACCGGGTCGCCCGCTCATCCACAGAGTTATCCACAGCACGGTCGGTTTCCACAGCGGTTATCCACAGCATGAAACCGACTCTGATTCTGATAAGGGTTAAACAGTGACCGATACCCCCGAGTCCACCCCGAGCGAACCCGAGGTCCCCGAGGCCCTCGCCGCAGTCGTGCAGCACGACCGCGTCGAGCCGGTCGGCCTCGAGGTGGAGATGCAGCGCTCCTACCTCGACTACGCGATGAGCGTCATCGTCGGGCGGGCGCTGCCGGACGTCCGGGACGGGCTCAAGCCGGTCCACCGCAAGATCCTCTACGCCATGTTCGACTCCGGCTACCGGCCGGACCGGGGATACGTGAAGTGCTCCCGGGTCGTCGGCGACGTGATGGGCCAGTTCCACCCGCACGGCGACTCGGCCATCTACGACGCGCTGGTCCGGATGGCGCAGTCCTGGTCGCTGCGGTACCCGCTGGTCGACGGCAACGGCAACTTCGGCTCGCCGGGCAACGATCCGGCTGCCGCGATGCGTTACTGTATTTCGGGAGATGTCCGGATTCGTACGGCCGATGGGTCGGTCCGGATCGACCAGCTCGTGCCGGGCGCGGCACCGAGCAGCGAGACCGACGTCTCGCTCAAGGTCCGCGACCGCAACGGCGACCTGGTGCACGCCTCCCGGTTCTTCCACTCCGGCGAGCACGCCACCCTGCGGCTGCGCACCCGCGAGGGGTACGAGCTGACCGGCACCCACAACCACCCGGTGCTCTGCCTGGTGGACGTGGCCGGCGTGCCGACCCTGCTGTGGAAGCTGCTCGCCGAGACGTCCCCCGGCGACCGGGTGGTCCTCCAGCGGACGGTGCCGGACGAGATCGGCTACCCGATGCTCGAGCACGTCGAGGCGGCGGTGCTGGCCGGCGCGTTCGTCAGCGAGGGCTGGGTGTCGCAGGAGCGGGCCGGCTTCAACAACGTCGACCGGGAGTTCTTCGTCCGCGTCCTCGCGGCCTACGACCTCGCCGTCGGCGGCCCGCGCTACGTCAGCCAGCGCACGATCGCCTCCGGCAGCGTGTTGCACGAGATCGACATCCAGGACCTCTCCGCGCTGCGGGCGAGCATCCTCGGCGAGCTGGTCGGGGCGGGCAGCGCCGCGAAGTTCGTTCCCGAGTTCGTCTGGCAGGGGCCGGCGGCGATCAAGCGGGCGTTCCTCCAGGCGCTCTTCGAGGGCGACGGCTCGTCCTCGCTGCTGCCCCGCAACAGCATCCAGGTCTCGTACTCGACCCGCAGCGAGCGGCTGGCCGGGGAGGTCCAGCAGCTGCTGCTGGAGTTCGGCGTGATCAGCCGGCAGTGCCGGTACGACTCGGGCGAGATCAAGGTGGTCGTCACCAACCGCCGCGACGCGCGGATCTTCGCCGCCCACGTCGGTTTCCTCGGCCGCAAGCAGGCCAAGCTGGAGTCGGAGCTGGCCGCCGTGCCGGCGAGCAGCACCGCGCTCTCCGGCGACTTCGTGCCGCTGGTCGGCGACTTCATCCGCGAGCACGGCGCGACCCGGTGGACCGAGCGGGACTGGCTGCGCCGGCACAACGTCGACCGGATCGAGCGCTGGGAGCGCGACCGCGACGAGATCGCCGCCCGGATCACCGAGCGCGAGGTGCTCGACGTGGTCGAGCCGCTGGTCGACGGCCGGTTCTACTACGCCGAGGTGGCCAGCGTCACCGACGCCGGGGTGCAGCCGGTCTACAGCATCCGGGTGGACACCGACGATCACTCGTTCGTCTCCGACGGCTTCGTCAGCCACAACACCGAGTGCAAGCTCGACCCGCTGGCGATGGAGATGCTGCGGGACATCGACGAGGACACCGTCGACATGCAGGACAACTACGACGGCCGGGCCAAGGAGCCCACGATCCTGCCGTCGCGGATTCCGAACCTGCTGATCAACGGCTCCGAGGGGATCGCGGTCGGCATGGCCACCAAGATCCCGCCGCACAACCTGCGCGAGATCGGCGCGGCGGTGCAGTGGTGCCTGGACAACCCGGACGTGGAGGAGGCGGAGACCCTCGACGCGCTCATCGAGATCGTCAAGGGCCCGGACTTCCCGACGCACGGCCTGATCGTCGGCACCCAGGCGATCCAGGACGCGTACCGCACGGGTCGGGGTTCGATCCGGATGCGGGCCGTGGTGGAGGTCGAGGAGGACAAGCGGGGCCGGCCCTGCCTGGTGGTCAGCGAGCTGCCGTACCAGGTGAACCCGGACAACCTGGCCGAGCGGATCGCGGAGCTGATCAAGGAGGGCAAGCTCGCCGGGATCGCCGACATCCGCGACGAGTCCTCCGGGCGTACCGGCATGCGGATCGTGCTCGTGCTCAAGCGCGACGCGGTCGCCAAGGTGGTGCTCAACAACCTCTACAAGCACACCCAGCTCCAGGAGACCTTCGGCGCCAACATGCTGGCGCTGGTCGACGGCGTGCCGCGCACGCTGAACCTGGCCCAGTTCCTGCGCTACTACGTCGAGCACCAGATCGAGGTGATCCGGCGGCGGACGGCGTTCCGGCTGCGCAAGGCCGAGGAGCGGGCGCACATCCTGCGCGGCCTGTCGAAGGCGCTGGACGCCCTCGACGAGGTGATCGCCCTGATCCGGCGTTCGCCCACGGTGGACGACGCCCGGCAGGGCCTGATCCGGTTGCTGGACATCGACGAGATCCAGGCCACCGCGATCCTGGACATGCAGCTGCGCCGGCTGGCCGCCCTGGAGCGGCAGCGGATCCTCGACGACCTGGCCAAGCTGGAAATCGAGATCGCGGACCTCAAGGACATCCTGGCCAAGCCGGAACGGCAGCGGCGGATCGTCTCCGAGGAGCTCGGCGAGATCGTCGCGAAGTGGGGCGACGAGCGGCGTACGAAGATCATGCCGTTCGACGGCGAGGTCTCCATGGAGGACCTGATCGCCCGCGAGGACGTGGTGGTCACCATCACCCGCACCGGGTACGCGAAGCGGACCAAGGTGGACCTGTACCGCTCGCAGCGGCGCGGCGGCAAGGGGGTCAGCGGGGCCACGCTGCGGCAGGACGACATCGTCAGCCACTTCTTCGTCTGCTCCACGCACGACTGGATGCTGTTCTTCACGAACAAGGGCCGCGTGTACCGGGCCAAGGCGTACGAACTTCCGGAAGCCAGTAGGGTAGCCAAGGGCCAGCACGTGGCCAATCTGCTCGCGTTCCAACCGGACGAGCGGATCGCGCAGATCATCGAAATTCCGAACTACCAGGTGGCCCCCTACCTGGTACTGGCCACGAAGAACGGCCTGGTGAAGAAGACGCGGCTCGAGGAGTTCGACTCCAACCGTTCCGGCGGAGTCATCGCGATCAACCTGCGCGATGAGGACGAGCTGGTCGGTGCTGCCCTGGTGGCGCCGTCCGACGACCTGTTGCTGGTGTCGAAGAACGCCCAGGCGATCCGCTTCAACGCGACCGACGAGGCGCTGCGGCCGATGGGGCGGGCCACGTCGGGCGTGATCGGCATGCGGTTCACCGACGACGACGTCCTGCTGGCGATGGAGGTCGTCCGCGAGGGGTTGGACGTGCTGGTGGCCACGAACGGGGGATACGCCAAACGTACCCCGATCGAGGAATACCCGGTCCAGGGCCGGGGAGGTAAGGGCGTGCTGACCGCGAAGATCACCGAACGACGCGGTGGTCTGGTCGGTGCGGTGGTGATCCACCCGGACGACGAGTTGTTCGCGATCACCAGCAACGGTGGCGTCATCCGGACTCCGGTGAAGCCTGTACGCCGTACCCGTGACCGGAACACAATGGGGGTCAAGCTGATGGACCTCCCGGACGGCGTGACTATCGTGGCGATTGCTCGCAATGCCGACGAGCCTGACGAACAGGACTAGTTGATGACGGAGACACAGGCGAAGTCGGGGAACAAGGGGACCTCGGCCAACCCGGTCGACGAGGAGGCCGCCGCGAAGAGCGGCGCACCAGCGACCGGCCGCGCGGCCGTGGGCCGGGCAACCGTCCCCGCCGACGCGCCTGCCCCGAAGTTCACCCGGGCCCCCGGCATGGCGCCGCCACCGGAGTCCCCCGGCGACGACTCGGGGACGAGTGATCGGCCGGAGACATCCGACATCGATCCACCCACCTCCGTGACGACTCCCGTCGTGGGGGCGGGTGACGCCGCCCGCCCGGGGACGACCCAGCCGATCCGGACGGGGAGCGGCCAGCCGGCCGGCAACACGTCCACCGGCAGCATCCCGCGAGTGGGCACCGGCAAGGCCAAGCCACAGCCGGACGGCGGGCGTACGGGGGGCACAAACCGGCCCGCCAACGGCGGTGGGTTGCCGCCGGGGGTGGCCGGCTCGTCCGCCGTCGGGGCCGCCCGGGTCGGTGACGCGGTACGGGCGGCGCGTACCGCGGTCAGCTCGGCCGCCTCGCGGGGGCCGCGCCGGGCCCGGCTGAACCTCAAGCGGATCGACCCGTGGTCGGTGATGAAGTTCGCCTTCGCCGTCTCCGTGGTGCTCTTCATCGTGGTGGTCGTCGCCACCTCGGTGCTCTACCTGGCGCTGGACGCGATGGGTGTGTTCCAGAGCGTCAACGAGAGCCTGGCCGACCTGGTGAGCGCCGGCGGGCAGGCCGGCACCAGCAGCTTCCAGGTCACGGCCAAGGGCGTGATCCTCAGCTCCGCGTTGATCGGCCTGGTCAACGTGGTTCTGTTCACGGCGCTGGCCACCCTCGGCGCGTTCGTCTACAACGTCTGCGCCGACCTGGTCGGCGGGATCGAGTTGACGCTCGCCGAGCGCGACTGACCCACCCGACGCCGGGGCGTGCCGCGTAAAGCGGTCGCCCCGGCGTCGTACGTCCGGGTAGTTTCAGGGGCGCGGCGGGGCAGGCGGCGGGCGGTGACCCCCGATTTGGGGGGCGCCGGGCGGATGCGTTAACCTTGGCCGTCGCCACGCGGGGCTATAGCTCAGTCGGTTAGAGCGCAGAGCTGATAACTCTGAGGTCGCTGGTTCGATTCCAGCTAGCCCCACCGCACATCGTTCCGACGGCTGTCGAGCGCGAGGGATATCCCCATGTTCAAGAAGCTTTTGATCCTGGCCGGCGTCGTCGGAGTGGCTGCCGTGGTGGCCAGGAAGATCAAGACCTCGAACCACGATCGCGCCGTGTGGCACGAGGCGACCACCGCCACCACCGACCTGCGCTGAGGCGTTCCTCCGACGGCCAGCTCGCGGCGGCTTCGCCGCTCTCGGGGCCCTAGCTCAACTGGCAGAGCACTGCCTTTGCAAGGCAGGGGTTAGGGGTTCAAGTCCCCTGGGCTCCACCCTTACCGCCTTTGACCAGGCGTTTTGCCCGCCGAAGATCAACGGGCACACGTCACCTGGATTCCGCCGCTCGATCCCCGGCAGCCTGTAGCACCGTGCCGACCAGGGCCCTCGGACGCTGCCGCTTCGGCCACCCAGTCGACAGCCGCAGCCGGCCGCAACTGGGCGCACGCGGGGCAGCTCCCGACACCGACCGGACGGCCCCCGCGCACCTCAGTGCTAGAACGGTTCTGTGGGTCGGCACCTCGGGACGTGGCGGGTAGAACTGAAGAGGTGCAATGGCCTACCCGAGGAGGCAAGGTGGCTCAGCGCTCGCAGCACCAGCGGGGTCGGTGCCCCGTCTGCAAACGCGTCGTAGCCCTCACCGCTGGCGGAAGGGTTGCGCGGCACAACGGCACCATTCGTGCCTACGCCCCGCCCGAGGAGTGCCCCGGGAGTGGAGAACGAGCGGAGACTGCGGGGTCATGAGCAACAGCGCGGCGCTGCGTAGATGCCAGCCGATTGGGTCGATGGCCCGTAGGTGAGGAGCGGCAAGCCCCAAGCATGGGGGCGGCGGTCGCAGTGCCCCAACTGGTGATCCTTGCGCCAGCTCCTACCGCAGTCACGGTCAGGCAATGCCGCCGTCGCTGTGTAGGAGTTGGCCGTTGATCCAGCCCCCGTCGGGTGAGCACAGGAACGCGACGAGGTTTGCGCAGTCCTGTGGGCGCCCGAGGCGACCGAGCGGCGTGGACCGCAGGACGGCAGCCTTGATCTCTGCGGTCATCCAGCCGGTATCGGTTGGGCCCGGGTCGATGGCGTTGGCGGTCACGCCGAGGTGGGCCAGCTCTTGAGCAGCCGCCAGGGTGATCCGGTCGAGAGCGCCCTTGCTGGCCCCGTAGGGAAGGTTGCCGACGGTGGCGTCGCTGGTCAGGCTGACGATCCGTCCGGTGCCAGGTGGCCCCTGGAACCGTTGGGCGTACTCGCGGATCAGGAGCCAGCTGGCCCGGGTGTTGACCGCGAAGTGACGGTCGAAGCTCTCGATGCTGGTGTCCAGCAGGCCCGAGTTGACGCTCTCGCAGTGGGCGAGGACGAGCGCGCCGACCGCGCCCAACTTTCGCTCCACGGCGTCGAAGATGCCGGTCGTCGCGTGCGGATCCCCGAGGTCCGCCTCGATGGCGGCGGTCTTCGCCCCGTGCTCGACGGCCTGGTTGCGCAGCTGCGTCACGGCGTCGGGATCGGCTCCCCAGGGCATCCGCTCGTCGTACGGGGTCCAGTAGGTGAAGCCGACGTCCCATCCGCTCCGTGCCAGCGTCAGCACCACTGATGCCGCGATGCCAGCCCTGCGGCCGGCGCCGGTCACCAGGGCGACGGGGCGATGCTGTTGATCCGTGCCAGCCGTGCGTGCCATCCTTCGGTCGCACCCCCTTCGACGCGCCATTCTTGCTGCCCGCCAAGGGGGCCGTCATCGGAATTAGCCCGCGATGCAGCGGAGCCGGCGGTGCCTCGCCACGGCGCATCGACTGAGGACCACCAGGTACCGGTACCTAGTGTTACGGTATAGCGGTACCCAGTGGTACGAGGTAGCTGGAGCGGAGAGGGGCCGCGATGGACGACCTGACGGAGATGCTGAAGGGCACGCTCGAGGGCTGCGTGCTCGAAATCATCCGCGGCGAGGAGACCTACGGGTACGCCATCACGCGCCGGCTCAACGAGCTCGGCTTCACCGACGTCGTCGACGGAACCGTGTACACCATCCTGCTGCGGCTGGAGCGCAACGGCCTCGTCCAGGTCACGAAACGACCCTCGGAGGTCGGCCCGCCGCGCAAGTTCTACGCGCTGAACGACGCCGGGCGCAGGGAGCTCGCGACGTTCTGGGCGAAGTGGCAGTACGTCTCATCGCGCATCGACAGGCTCAAGGAGGGCAGCCGATGAACTTCTGGGAGCGGATCACGGGCAGCGATCTCACCAGGGAATGGAAGGCGTTCGAAGCCCGGGCCCAGGCGTTGCCGGCCGACCACCAGGCGGCGTGGGGGCAGATCAAGACCCACCTCTTCCCGTACGGGGACTTCACCGGTCGCGGCCTGCTGCCGATCCTCGACGCCGCGCTGGGGCTGCTCGAAGAGGCGTCGGCACACGGGCTGAGCGTCCGCGAGGTGCTCGGCGACGACATCCCCGGCTTCTGCGCGGCGCTCGCCGGCGGCGAGGGTGCCCGGACCTATCGGGACCGGTGGCGCGAGCAGTTGAACCGAAACGTGGCAAGGAAACTGGGCCGGCTAGGAGGCTGACGTGGGCATCCAGGACATCATCGAGGGCAAGAAGCAGTGGCGGGCGCACCTGGCTCGGGTCAAGGCGCTCCCGCCGGACTACCAGATCGTCTACAAGGAGATGCAGAGGTACCTGTTCAAGGTCGGGCCGGTCGGCCTGGCCGACGGGCCTCTGCTCCCCGGGATCGTCGACTTCTTCGAGGAGGGCGTCGCGGCCGGCAAGGGGGTCTCGGAACTCATCGGCCCCGACGTCGCCGCGTTCTGCGACGACCTGGTCAAGGACTCGCGCACCCACGCGGAGAGCTATCAGGAGTCCCTCGGCGGGAAACCCGGCGCGGAGGAGGGGCAGCACCCGTAGTCACCAAGCCGGTGGGCGTAGACCCAGCCGACGCGGGCGTATTCCCGAAGATCTCCGGGGCGCAGCGGGGCCGCCTCGACGGCACCGGCGTCGAGGGACTCATCGCAGCCGGGCTGCCGTGCGGACGAGCCCGGCGACGGCCCGGGAGCGGCTCTGCGGGGGCCAGGCGAGAACGGTGGTGACGTACGGCGCGTCGGTCAACGGGACGGCGGCGTGCGCGCTCCACAGCCACGACCGGGACGAGGCGCAGAGGACGGCCATGGTGTGCCCGAGGGCGATCAACTGCGCCAACTGCGACTGGTCGTGGATCTCGGGGCCCGGCCCCGGCTCGTACGTGCCGTCCTGGCGGGGCCAGCGGGCGACCGGCAGGTCCGCCACGCCGCCGAGGTCAGCCATGGTCAGCGACGTACGCGTGGCGAGCGGATGCCCGGCGGGCAGGATGGCGACCTGTTGCTCGGTCAGCAGGTCCTCGGTGTCGAACCCGGCGAGGGCGTCGAAGGGCCGCTGCATGAAGGCCACGTCGGCGCGGCCGTCGCGCAGCATCCGCGCCTGGTCGCCCATGCCGCAGAGCAGCACCTCGATCTCGGCCGCGTCGGGCTCAGCGGTGTGGGCGTCGAGGAGCTTCCGCAACAACTCGTGATTCGCGCCGGCCTTCGTCGCCAGCGACAGCCGGTTCGGGGCGGACGCGGCGCGTCGGGTGCGGCGGGTGGCCGCGGCGGTGGCGTCGAGGATGGCGCGGGCCTCGTCCAGCAGCACCTGGCCCGCGTCGGTGAGGGCGACGCTGCGGCGGTTGCGTTCGAGCAGGGTGACACCGAGGCGCCGTTCGAGCTGCTGAATCGCTCGGGACAGGGGCGGTTGGGCGATGCCGAGCCGCTCGGCCGCCCGGCTGAAGTGCAGTTCCTCGGCGACCGTGACGAAGTATCTGAGCTCGCGGGTCTCCAGGGTGTCCATCGGGCCACGATACTGCGGTGATACCGGTCGGGTATGACAGCGGACCTGAACGGTGTAAGGAGACCGCTGCCCGACGAGCCACCATCGGCGTCATGAGCGACACGAAGACCGCGCTGGTGACCGGCGCGAACAAGGGACTTGGATACGAGATCGCGGCGGGGCTGGGCGCGCGGGGTCACCGCGTGGCGGTGGGGGCCCGCGACAAGGCCCGGGGCGAGGCGGCCGTGAAGATGCTGCACGCCGCCGGCGTGGACGCGTACGCGGTCCCACTGGACGTCACCAGCGACCGGAGCGTCGCCGAGGCCGCAGAGCTGATCGAACGGCAGGGCGGGCGCCTGGACGTCCTCGTCAACAACGCCGGGATCTCGGGGGAGACTGGGCCGGGCTGGGCGCAGGACCCGACCGCGCTGGACCTCGACGTCGTCCGCGCGGTCGTGGAGACCAACGTCTACGGCGTGATCCGGGTGACCAACGCGATGCTGCCGCTGTTGCGGCGCTCGGCCGCCCCGCGCATCGTCAACATCTCCAGCAGCGTGGGCTCGATGACCTGGCAGTCGGACCCGAACATCGACGTCGGCCCGATCATGGCGGCCTACTCGCCGACGAAGTCGTACCTCAACGCCGTCACCGTGCACTACGCGCGGCAGCTCGCCGGGACGGGCATCCTCATCAACGCCGTCTGCCCGGGCCTGGTCGCGACCGACTTCACCGGACTCCAGGGCCGGCCTCCGCAGGAGGCCGCCGCGACCGCGATCCGGCTCGCCACGCTCCCCGACGGCGGGCCGACCGGGTCGTTCGTCAACGACGACGGTGTCATCCCCTGGTGACCAGCAGGGCAGCGACTGCTCCGATGACGCTCAGGCCAGGATGACGGGGTTGGTGAGCGCCGCCATCTGCCCTCCGTGGTGGCGTACCTCGATGCGGACGAACGCCGACTCCGCCGCGTCGGTCTGCCACTGCACGGCCCCGGCCCCGTCGGCGGGCAGCGATTCGCTGTGCACCCTGCCCCGATCGGTGTGGAAGCTGACCCTGCCGGCCGGCACACCGCGCACCTCCGCGCGTACGACCGTCGGCTCGCCGTGGGTCGCCAACCGCTCGCCAGTCCCGGCGCTCCGCCCACCGGCGGAGACCGTGAGCAGTAGTTCGATCGTGGCCGACTCGGCGATCCAGACCCGACCGGCGCGGATGCCGTCGAGGACCGCGTCCCTGCTCAACTCCTCGGCCAAGACCACCGTCTGTGGGACGCCGAGCTGGCCGGCCACGTGCGCGTCGCTGTTGCCGATCGCCGGTCGCCAGCGGCCGTTGTGGATGTCGGCCGCCAGGCCGCGTCCCCATTCGGCCAGCGCCGCCTCGTTGTCGGCGTTCCACGGCCGGTCGGAGCTCCACAGCCCGTTCCACACCTCCACCACATCGAACCCCTGGAACGGGTACGAGAAGACACCGGCGGGATACGGCGCGTGCGGATGAGCCGCGACGCAGAGCCCACCGGCTCGGTGCACCTGGTCCAGATGCCGGCCGATCGCGTCATCCCGCACGCCGTACCGCCAGTCGACCACGTCGGTCGCCGCGAGGCCGAGCGCCAGCCAGTGCCCCGTGCGGGTGACGACCTCCTGCCCGAGGATCACCAGCAGGTCGTCACCGGCGAACGGTCCCCAGGCGCCATGGGTGTCGGCCGTGTTGTGCTCGGTGATGGCGATGAAGTCCAACCCGACGTCGCGGGCGGCGGCCGCGAGCTGCTCCGGGGTCAGTTCCCCGCCGTTCGAGCGTGCCGAGTGCACGTGGCAGTCACCTCGGTACCAGGCACGCCCGCGGCCGGCCACCCGGCTGCGCGGGAACTGCGAGTGCGGGGCCGGCTTCGTTTGGTGTTCGTCCGTCGGCATTTCGACACGGTACCCAGCGAGGCGAGACGGCGACGACTGGTTCTCAGGCCAGCCGGCGCTCGGCCGTCAGCTCGCTCGGGGTGTCGCCGGTGTTGACGGTCGTGCTGGGCTCGATCAGCACGACGTCGGCGCCCTCGACGGAGACGGGCTGGTGCGGCACTCCGCGCGGCACCACGTACAACTGCCCGGGGCCGAGGGTGACGTCGCCGGCGTCCATCCGGATGGTCAGTGATCCGCGCAGGACGAGGAAGAACTCGTCGGTCTCCGGATGGCTGTGTCGGGTGAACTCGCCCTTGGTCTTGACCACGCGGACGTCGTAGTCGTTGAGGACGGCGACCGTGCGGGGTGACCACGGCTCGGCGAAGGTGGACAGGGCGGCGGCGAGGTCGACGGCATCGTTCATCCGCCCATCGTCGAGCAGGCACGCCGGCGCGGCAATGCCCGAGCGCCGGGCTCGGGCCCCTGGGCGGACGCCGGTGCGGGCGTCGACCCCGGGCCGTGCGGCGGGACAGCGGTTCCGGGTCGCCGCGCCTACCCTCTGACCATGGGAGCTATCAAGCCGTGGCACCTGGTCGTCATGCTGCTCTGCCTCCTGCCGACGGTGGCCGCGATCGTCGGTGGGGTCTGGGCGGTCAACCGGTCCCGCACCCGCCGCTGACCGGCCCGACACAACCTGGGGAGCCGCGGCGTCGAGCGTCGCGGCCGGGTCGGCGGCGCCGGGACCGCCGGGGAGATCAGGCGAGGCCGGCGTCCCGGAGCAGCGTGAGCAGGCCGTGGCCGTCCTCGACCAGGGCGTCGGGTTCGAGATCGGGCGCGGCGGGTTCCCGGTCGGTGCGCGGCGAGCGCATCAGCACCGCCGCCCCGATGCCGGCCCGGCGGGCGCAGGCCACGTCGCGGTGCCGGCTGTCGCCGACGAACCAGCACTCGCCGGTCGGCACGTCGACGGCGTGGGCGGCGCGGCGGGCCAGCTCCGGGTTGGGTTTACGCGGCCCGGCCTCGTCGCTGTAGAGCTGCGCGGCGAAGAACCCGTCGAGGTCGGCGGCGGCCAGGAAGTCCCGGTGGGCGGCGCCGCAGGTGGTGTTGCTGACGACCGCCAGCGGGAGACCGGCCCGCGCGGCGGCGGCCAACGCCTCGGGGATGCCGGGGCGCACCGCCCAGGCGTCGCGCCACGTCCAGACGTACGCCAGCGGGGTGGCCTCCCGCGCGACGGCCGCCGCCGCCGCCGGGGGCCAGCCGCCGGTGAAGAACCGGGCCCAGACCTGCGCGTGGGGCAGCTCGACCGGCTCTTCCCGGTCGCTCTCGTCGTCGCGCCACGCCGCGTACGCCCGGTCGCCGTCGATCAGGTCCCGGGTGATCCGGTCGGCGGGCAGGTCGGTGAGCCGGGCCAGGCGTTCCACCAGCTCGGGTGGGGCGGGGGACCGGGGTGGTGAGTCGGCGAGGACGCCACCGAAGTCGAGCAGCAGGGCACGTGGCGTTCGCAGCATCCCCGCATCCTGTCGCACCCGCGCGGCGAGGTGAAGGGGGCGCACGGATGGGTCCCCACCGGCCGCGCCGTCCGTGCGGGCGGTTAGCGTCGGTGCGTGAGCACCGGATCCCCACGTGTCCTGCCCGCCGAGGGCGGCATCGCCGAGGCCGCCGCCGCCCTACGGGCGGGGGGCCTGGTGGCGTTCCCCACCGAGACGGTCTACGGGCTGGGCGCGAACGCCCTGGACGCCCGCGCGGCGGCGCGGATCTTCGAGGCGAAGCAGCGGCCGAGCTTCGACCCGCTGATCACCCACCTGGCCGACGCGGCCGACCTGACTGCGCTGGTGGGGCCGGTGCCGGAGGCGGTGGCCGCGCTGGCCGCGCGGTTCTGGCCGGGGCCGCTGACGCTGATCGTGGACCGGCCGGTCACCATCCCGGCGATCGTGACCTCCGGCCTGGCCACGATGGCCGTCCGGGTGCCGGACGAGCCCTCCGCGCGGGCGTTGATCGCCGCTGCCGGGGTGCCGGTGGCCGCGCCGAGCGCCAACCGGTTCGGCCAGCTCAGTCCCACCCGGGCCGAGCACGTGGTGGCCGGGCTCGGCGCGGCGGTGGACGTGGTGCTCGACGGTGGGCCGACCCGGTGCGGCATCGAGTCGACCATCGTGGACGCCCGGAGCGGACGGCCGGTGGTGCTGCGCCTGGGCGCGCTGCCGGTGGAGGCGCTGGTCGAGGCGGTCGGCCCGGTGACCGTGCGGCCGGGCAGTTCCGGTCAGCCGGTGGCACCGGGCACGCTGGCGGCGCACTACGCCCCGCGTACCCCGCTGCGGGTGGTGGAGCATGCGGGCCCGGCGGCCGGCGGCGGCCGACGGGGGCTGCTGGCGTTCCGGGAGCGCCCGGCGGGCGGCGACTGGGCGGCGGTGGAGGTGCTCTCGCCCGCCGGTGACTTGACGGCGGCGGCGGCCCGGCTCTTCGACGCGCTGCACCGGCTCGACGCGGCCGGGGTGGGCGAGATCGTCGCCGAGCGGGTCCCGGACGTCGGGGTGGGGCGGGCGATCAACGACCGGCTGGGCCGGGCCGCCGCGACCTGGCGCGGACACGACTGAGCCGCCGGGCCGGCCGCCGCCGGGTGCGCGCCCGACCGGCCCCGGGGCGCGCGCCGGCGGGTCAGGGGGTCAGGGGGACGGTCTCGCCCCGGTGGACGGGCCTGATCCGGTCGCCCAGGCCGCGGCGGCGGGCCTCGGCGAGGAAGTCGGCCAGGGGCGAGCGGAACACCGGGTAGTCGTCGTAGTGGATCGGCACGGTCAGCCGGGGTCGGATCAGCTCGGTGAGGTCGGCGCCCTGCCGGGCGTCCATGGTGAGCAGGATCCCGGCGATCCGGGTGCCGCCGAGGTGGATCAGCATGGCGTCGATGTCCGGGTACCGGCGGGGGATCTCGGCCAGCAGCGGCTTGTTGAGGGTGTCGCCGGTGACGTAGAGCCGGAACGACCGGACGCCGCCCTGCTCCAGGTCGATCATCGTGCCCATCACGTCGGGCAGGACCAGGTCGAGGGCGCCGGGCCCGTGCTTGCCGGGCAGCGCGGTCAGCCGCAGGGTCTCGTCGCCGCGGCGCAGCTCGTGGGTACGCCAGGTGGGCAGCCCTTCGGCGGCCCGGAACCCCCAGCGGCGCAGCTTGCGCCCGGCGGCGGGGGTGGTGAGGATCGGCACTTCCCGGTCGAGTTCCCGGCGGGCCACCCGGTCGAAGTGGTCGCCGTGCAGGTGGGACAGGATGACCGCGTCGAGCTGCGGAAGCTGGGCGATCTCCAGCGCCGGGTCGGTGCGCCGCCGCGACCACAGCCCCCTGCCCAGGTACGCCCGCTGCCCGCGATGCAGGAAGTTGGGGTCGGTGAGCAGGGTGAACCCGCCGATCCGCAGCACCGTCGTGGCGGTGCCGACGAAGGTGACCTCCGGTCGTTGCGTCATCATTCTCCACCTCCGCACCAAGCCGTACCCCGAGCCGGCGGGCCCATGCGGCGCCTCAGCGGGCGGCCTCGGCGGGCGGGCCGGCGGCGGCCTCGGCGGCTGGGCCGGCGGGGTCCTCGGGAGCCGCGCCGGTGGGGGCCTCGGCGGCCGGGTCGACCGGCGGCTGCGGGGTGCCGTCCAGGACCCGGCTCAGGGCGCCGTTGGCGGCGGTGGCGCCGATGGCCGAGCCGACGGCGATGCCCCAGCCGACCGGCCCGAGCGGGGTGCAGCCGAAGAAGTGGCTGACGCCCGGGGTCTGCACCACCAGGACCAGCGCGCCCACGGAGGCGGCCGTCGAGGCCAGCACGGTCGGGCTGGTCCCACCGGCCAGCACGGTCTGCCCGAGTTGGGTGCCGACCAGCGAGGCGAGCGCGACCGTCCCGGCCCGGCGTCGCCGCCCGGTGTACCGGGCGAGCGTCCAACCCACCGTCGCGCCCAGCGTGGTTGACGCCGCCCGCAGCGCGATCTCCCGGTTCAGGGTCTCGCCGAGCGAGCTGTCGGGGCCCTCCCGCAGCAGGTCGGCGGCGTGGTCGGCGGCGGGTGGCCGGACCGCGATGGCCAGCGCCGGCACCAGGTCGGTGAGCAGGTTGACCAGGAGCAGTTGCCGCGCGTTGAGTGCGGAACGGCCCGTGCTGGCCGCGCTGAGCACACTGAACGCGATCTCCCCGAGGTTGCCGCCGACCAGGATGCTCAGCGCGTGGCGCACCGACGACCACATGGCCCGCCCCTCGACCAGGGTGGCGATGATCGTCTCCAGCCGGTCGTCGGTGACGACCAGGTCGGCGGCGGCGCGGGCGGCCGGGGTGCCCCGTCGACCGAGGGCGATGCCGACGTCGGCGAGCCGGATCGCGGGCGCGTCGTTGGCGCCGTCCCCGGTCATCGCCACGGTCCGCCCGCACGCCTGCAACGCCTGGATGATCCGGACCTTGTGCGCCGGGGTGCAGCGGGCCACCACGTCGGTGCGGGCGAGCCGCTCGGCGAGCGCCGCGTCGTCGAGCCGGTCCAGCTCGGTGGCGGTCACCACCCGCTGCTCGCCGTCGTCGGGGCTGATGGTCGCGGCGATCGCCGCCGCCGTCGCCGGATGGTCGCCGGTGATCATGATGGTGTGCACGCCGGCCTGCCGGATGCGCCGCACGGCGGGCGCGGCGGAGCGGCGTACCCCGTCGGCGAGGGCCAGGAAACCGACGAAGACCAGGCCGTCCACCTCGTCGTCGGTCACCGTCTCGGCCGGCGCCGGCCGCTCGGCGACGGCCAGGATGCGGTGCCCGGCCCCGGCCCGGTCGGCGAGCAGCCGATGCAGCTCGGCGCGTCCGGCGTCGTCCAGCGGCCGGTCGCCGCCGTCGCCACCGCGCCGGGCGGCGCACCGGGGCAGCACGGTCTCCGGCGCGCCCTTGACGCTGAGCAGCAGGCCGGCACCGGTCCTGCCGACGGTGGCGAGGTAGCCCCGGGACGGCTCGAACGGCAGCCCACCGACCGCCCGCCAACCCTCCGCGCCGGCCCGCTCGTCGACCCCGGCCACCTCGGCGCCCCGGCGGACCGCCCGGTCGGTCTGCTGCGGCAGGTCGTCCGGGTCGCCGCCCGGGGTGGCCCGCAGCGCGGCGGCCAGGGCCAGCCGCAGCGGGCCTTCCAGCCGCTCCGGCGGGGCGTACCGGGTGCCGTCGCCGACGCCGGCCAGCAGCAGCCGGCCCTCGGTGAGGGTGCCGGTCTTGTCGAAGCAGAGCACGTCGACGCGGCCCAGCGCCTCGATGGTGCGCGGGTTGCGGACCAGCGCGCCGTGCTCGGCCAGCCGCCGGGCCGCGGCGAGCTGGGCGGCGCTGACCAGGAACGGCAGCCCCTCCGGCACCGACGCCACGGCCAGGTTCGCGGCGGTCGCCGCCGTCTCCGCCAGGGGTACGCCGCGCAGCAGCCCCGCCCCGGCCACCGCCACGGCCGACCCGGCGGCGACCGGAACCGCCAGGGCGGTCAACCGGCTGAGCCGGGCCTCCACCCCGTTGGCCGGGGACGGTTGCCGGGCCAGCGCCAGGCTCCGCCCCGCCTCGGTGCCCGCTCCGGTGGCCACCACGACGGCGACGCCGTGCCCGGTGGCGACCGTGGTGCTCTCGTACACCATGCAGCGCCGCTCCGCGACGGAGGCGGCGATCACCGGGGCGGCGGTCTTGCCCACCGGCAGCGACTCGCCGGTCAGCGACGACTCGTCCGCCTCCAACCCGGCGCTGGACAGCACCCGGCAGTCCGCCGGCACGGCGTCGCCGGGGCCGAGCACGACCACGTCGCCGCAGACCAGGTCCTCGGCGGCCACCATCCGCTCCGCGCCGTCGCGTCGGGTCCGGGCGGTGACCGCCGAGCGGGACAGCAGGTCGGCCAGGGAGCGGTCGGTGTTGCGCTGGTGCACCGCCCCGACCAGGGCGGACCCGCCGACGATCCCGCCGACGAGGGCCGCGTCGACCAGCGAGCCGAAGCTCGCGGAGAGCACCGCGCCGGCGGCCAGCACCGGCGTGAGCGGGTTGGCCAACTCGTCGACGAAGGCGTGCAGCAGCCCGGACGTCCCGCCCGGCGGGTCCGGCGATCCGTCGCCGTGGCGGCGCTGCGCCTCGGCCGAGCTGAGGCCGTCGGCGTCGGTGTTCAGCCGGCGCAGCACCGCGTCGACCGGCATCAGGTGCCACGGCGTCACCGGCGTCACCGGCCCGTCGGCGTGGTCCGGCAACCGGCCCGCCCGCCACATGCCGTGCGCGAAGGCCAGGACGGCGGCCCCGTTCACCGCCGCCAGCGACCGGCGCGGCAACAGGCGGGGGTCGGCGGTGAGCGCGCCGAGCGCGGCCAGGCCGGTGCCGGCCGCCGACAGTCGGATGTTCTGTGCCGTCATCCGGCGGGCCACCCCGGCCGCCTCGATGATCAACGCGGCGCTGCGCAGATCGGTGCCGATCAGCAGGTGCGCGCCCCAGGGCGGCAGATCGTCCGGGCCGGAGAGGCCCAGGCCGCAGTCGGCGGCACCGAGCGCCGTCCGGTCGGCGGAGAGCAGCAGCACCACCGCGCCTTCGCGTTGCAGCCCGCGTACCGTCTCGGTGAGCTCGCCGCCGCCGGGCCGTACGGCGTCGGCGAAGTCGTACCGGCCGTCGTCGTCGTCGCCGGCGACCACCAGGCGCAGGCCGGCCCGGCGGGCGGCGCCGGGCAGGGCGTCCACGCCGGGGGCGGGCTCCGGATCCACCCGCAGCAGGGCCACCAGCCGGTCGGTCTCGGCGAGGCCGAGCAGGGCCCCGCCGGTGCCGCGCAACCGGCGGCTGTCGTCGGTGTCGCCCGGGTCGGTGGCGTCGATCTCGTCCAGCGGGCCGAGCCGCCAGCCGTCCGCCCGCCGCAGCCCGGCGGGGGCGGCCGGGTCGAACAGCGCGAACGCGCGGGTCGCCACCGCCGTGGTGTCGGCCCCGGCGAGCGGGGCCAGGTCGGCCAGCACCCCCCGGCCCGAGCCGAGCACCGCCGCGTCCAGCACCACCGTGTCGATCCGGTCCAGCTCCCGCAGCACGCTGCGGTCCATGGCGATGACGCCGCGCCGGGCGAGCATCCGGCCCAGTTGGGCCGCGTACCCCTCGCGGCCGCTGCCCGGGGCCTTGGGCAGGCTGGAGAGCCCGAGCGCCGCCGCCCGTTTCGGGCCGACCACCGGAATCGCCGCCGCGCCGGCCGCCGCGCCCGCCGCCAACATCCGGGCGGTGAAGCGTTCGGCGGGGCCGTCGGGCTTCGGGTTCGGGCGTTCCGCCCGGGGCACCCGGGCCACGGCCCGGTCCGGATCGCCGGTGAGCCAAGGCTCCGCCCTCGACCAGGCCGCGAGCTGGGCGTGCGCCTCGCCCCACTGCACGACCCGTTGGGCGCCGTCCAACAGGATCGGTATCCAACCGCCGCTGAGGCCCTGCACGACCGCCTCGGCCAGCGGGAAGATCACGTCGGCGCGGGGGTCGGCGCGCACCTTCCGGCTGATCAGGGCGTGCAGCCTCGGGTGCAGGTCGACGGCGGCGAGGAACCCGGCCACCTCGGCGGGGACCGGGGCGAGCGGCAGGATCCGGGTGGCCGCCAGGATGCCCAGGCCGAGCGCGTCGGAGGCCAGCGCGCCGAGGGTCCGTGGGGTGCGCGGCCCCTCCTCCGGCGGGTGCGGCGGCGGGACCTCCGGGTCCGGCTCGTGCTCGCAGTTGCGCTCGCACCGGGCGACCGTGGCGATCAGGTCGCGCAGCTGCGGCTCCGGCTCCTCGACCGCCACCACCACCCGGCCCGACGGCGCGTTCACCCGGGCCCAGGCCACCCCGGGCAGCCGCTCCAACGTCCACTCCACCTGCCGCGCCAGCGTGTCGCCGCCGTCCTGGCTGACGCCGTGCACCTCGATGTGGTGCCGCCCGGGGCGTGACCAGACCCGCCGCCGGGTCAGCCCGGCCAGCCGGGCCAGCCGGGTCGCGGCGGTGCCGGCGGTACGCGTCGCCTCCCCGACCAGGTGGGGCACGGCCCGGGACGCCTCCTCCACCAGGTGGGGTGCCGGCAGCGCCGGCAGGAGGCGGCCGGCCATCCGGCCCAGCGACGTCATCGGGGGGTACGGCCGCGACGCCGACCGGGACGGCCGGTGCCGTCGTTGCCCCCGCCGTCGCCCATCGCGCCTCCCGCACTCGGTCCCGGCGGGCTGGCTTCCCATCCGCGCGGGGGTCATGCCCCTGCCGGGCGGGAAAGTTTCGGGTCCGGGCTTGACCTGAAGCAGGGTTCACGGCGGACGCTGGCCGCATGTCGCGCGTACCACTGATGTTGGCGGCCCGGCGGCCCCCGGTCGCCGCCGAGCGGTTGCTCTCCCCGCACCTGCGGGCCATGACGGTGGGCATGGTGGCCCTGGTGTCGCTGCTCGCGTTCGAGTCGCTGGCCGTCGGCACCGCCATGCCCACGGTCGCCCAGAGCCTCGACGGCCTGTCGCTGTACGGGCTTGCGTTCGGTGGCCCCTTCGCCTCCGGCGTGGTGGCGATGGTGGTGTCGGGGATCTGGTGCGACGCGCGGGGACCCCGGGCACCGGTGTGGCACGGCGTCGGCTGGTTCGTCGCCGGGCTGCTGCTGGCGGGCACCGCCTCCACCATGGGGGTGCTCGTGGTGGGGCGGGCGGTGCAGGGGTTCGGCTCCGGCCTGCTGATGGTGGCGCTCTACGTGGTGGTCGGACGGGTCTACCCGGAGGCGCTGCACCGGCGGATCTTCGCCGCGTTCGCGGCGGCCTGGGTCGTACCCTCGCTGGTCGGCCCGGCGCTGGCCGGGCTGATCGTCGAGCACCTCGGCTGGCGCTGGGTCTTCCTGGCGGTGCCGGTGGTGGCGGTGCCGGCGGCGCTGCTGATCCAGCCGGGGCTGCGGGGGATCGCGCCGTCGGCCGTCCGACCGGCGGCGCACGCGGCCGCCCGGATCGGTTGGGCCTGCGGGGCGGGGGTGAGCGCCGCACTGCTGCACTACGGGGGGCAGCAGCGCGGCGCTCTCGCGCTCGGCCTCGTGGGGGCCGGGATCGCCGGCCTGCTCAGCTGTGCCCCACGCCTGCTGCCGGCCGGCTTCCTGCGCGCCGGCCGGGGACTGCCGACCGTGGTCGGGCTGCGCGGGCTGGCCTCCGCCGCCTTCGCCGGCGCGGAGGTGGTGATCCCGCTGATGCTCTCCCGCGAGCGTGGGCTGTCGGCGACCGGGGCGGGCCTGGTGCTGACCGTCGGGGCGCTCTCCTGGTCGGCCGGGTCCTGGTTCCAGGGCCGGCTGCCCGCCCCGGGGACCGTCCCGGTGGGCGGACGGCGGGCCGTCCGGCTGTCCCTGACGGGCTCGCCGGCCACCCTCGTGCGCGCCGGCCTGGTCTGCATCGCCGTCGGGACCGCGACGGTGACGCTCGCCGTGTGGCCCCGGGTGCCGCTGGCCGTCGGCGTGCTCGGCTGGGCGGTCGCCGGGCTCGGGATGGGGTTGCTCTACCCGTCGCTGTCGGTGCTCACCCTGGAGTTGTCGGCCCCGGGCGAGCAGGGCCGCAACAGCTCCTCGCTGCAACTGGGCGACTCCCTCTTCGCGGCGACCGTACTGGCGCTGACCGGCGCGGTGCTGGCCGCAGGAGCGGCTCCGAGCCGGGCCGGCTACGCCACGACGCTCGCGCTGGCCGCCGGCCTGGCCACGGTGGGGGTCCTCCTCGCCGGCCGGGTCGTCCCGCTGCCCCGGCCCCGGCCCTGACCCCGGACGGCGGGGGGAGTACGGCCCTATCCGAGCGGGCCTGCGTGGCTATCGACCGTGCCTGCGTGCCTATCGACCGTGCCTGCCGGGCTGCCCGCCGGTCTGCCTCGGCGCGGGCTACGGCGGGCGCCCTGCCTTCGTCGACGGTGGATTACTGCGGCTGTTCTGGAGCTGAGCGTTGCGCTACTGCGGGCCCTTTGGAGCTGAGTCACCTACGACATCAGCGCGCTCGATCGGGGTCTTTCACGGTGATGCACTTACGACATCAGCTCCAAAGGATCCACGGGCCACCACCTTCCCGCTGCCGATACGCCTCGATCGGACAGCCGGAATCGCCGTGCCCGGGCGGCGTCTTCCCTTGACCACTCTTGACCACCCTGCCTGGGCGGCGGGAAGAAGGCCGCAGGTCGGCGGACGTGGCGGCAACGACGTGACGTCGGCCGATCGCTGGCCGGCCAGCCGCACAGTCAGGCGGGCAGCAGGTCAGGGGTGGGGGTGGCCGGTGATGCCGTCCAGGACGGTAGTCAGGTTGTGGCGGAAGGTCTCCTCGGCGTCGAGGTGGGCGCCGTCGACGACGAGCCGGGCGATGGTGGGGTAGCGGCCGGTGGCGAGCATGCGGTTCAGGTAGGGCCCGAGGGCGGCCTGCCAGGCGGTCACGTCGGTGCCGGTGGCACGGGCGGTGCGTCGCTCGGTGACCTCCCTGCGGAGCGCTCCGACGAGGAAGGCGTTGAGGGCTCCCGTGGCCCGCTGGAGGTCGTCGAGGCTCCGCACGCCGGGGGCCTGGCTGAGCGCCGCCGCGGTCGACTCGCCCACCGCGAGCGCGTGCGGCCCGAGGTGCGGCCGCGCGCCGAGCAGGTCGGCGAACCATTCGTGGTCGAGGGCGGCGGCGCGGGTCCGGTGGACGATGGCCAGGACCGTGTCGCGCCACTCGGGGTGCTGGTCGGCCTCGGCGATCCGGGCATAGACGGCGTCGACCATCAGGTCGAGCAGTTCGGATCTGTTGGCCACGTAGTCGTAGAGCCGCATCGGGCCGACGCCGAGCTCCTTGGCGATCTTGCGCACGGAGAGCCCGTCGAGGCCGTGGGCGTCGGCGAGCCGGATCGCGGCGTCGGCGATCTTCGCCCGGCTCAGCGGCACCGGGGCCGCTCGCGGCTGAGGCTCGGGCCGTTCCCAGACGGGCAGCGGCGCGCTACCGTACGGCGTATCCATAAGATACAGCGTACGTTAAGGGAGTTGACGATGCGAATGGCGATCGCCGGTGGCGGCCTCGGCGGCCTGACCCTGGCCCGGATCCTGCGCCGGCACGGCGTCGACGCGGTGGTCTACGAACGCGAGGCGAGCCGATCGGCGCGGTCGCAGGGCGGAATGCTCGACCTGCACCCGGAGTCCGGGCAGCGGGCCCTGGCCGAGGCGGGGCTGACCGCCCGGTTCCGCTCCGAGGCGCGGCCGGAGGGCGAGGAGCATCGCATCCTCGACCCGGCCGGACGCACCCTCGTGCACCACAAGCCACGACCCGGCTCGTTCGCCGGACGCCCGGAGATCGACCGGCGCGTACTGCGGGATCTGTTGCTCGACTCGCTCCCCGGCGACACGGTGGCGTGGCAGCACCGGCTCGTCGCGGCGACGCCACGACCCGGCGGGGGCTTTCGGCTGACGTTCGACGGCGGCCACCACGTCGACTGCGACGTCCTCGTCGGCGCGGACGGCGCGCGCTCGGTCGTCCGACCGCTGCTGACCGACGCGAAACTCTCCTACGTCGCCACGTTGGTGCAGCTGAGGATCGACGACGTCGACCGGCGCCACCCGGCGCTCGCCGAGCTGGTCGGCCCCGGCAACCTGTGGTGCGTGGGCGTGGACCAGGTCCTGGCGGCGCAACGCCTCGGCGACGGCAGCCTGCAGGTCGGGGTCTCGCTGCGCGCGGAGGAGCGCGACCTCGACACCTTGCGCAGCAAGGGTGCTCTGCTGGAGATGTTCGAGGGCTGGGATCCCGGCCTCACCGCCCTCGTCGAAGCCGGCGACGGCGCGCCGGTCCCGCGCCGGATCGAGGCGATGCCCCGCGGCACCCGCTGGGCCCACCGGCCGGGCATCACCCTGCTCGGCGACGCCGCGCACCTCATGCCGCCGGTCGGCGAGGGCGCCAACCAGGCCATGCTCGACGCCGCCGAACTCGCCGCCGCTATCGCCGCCGATCCCGCCGACCCCGACTCGGCGATCCTGGCGTACGAGGAGGCGATGTTCGCCAGGATCCACCCGATCGCCGAGATGTCCGCGCGGGTCCAGGCGATGATGCTCTCCCCCACCGCCGCCGACGACATCGTCCGCTTCTTCACGCGGCGACCGACCGAGCCGGCGACCGCGGGCTGAGCGCCTCCCGCGCGGCCGGAATTGCGGGCCGGTGACCTGGGCCGGACACGTACGGGGGAACCGGCGGAAGATGAGAAGTTCACCGGTCGGGCGTCCGCCTACCGTGACGCCATGTTGGTTCTTGTCGCCACCGTGATCCTCTACGTCTGCGGGTTCGTGTTCCTCTACGGGGTGATCCGGCTCGCCGTCCGGCACGCCCTGGAGGACCTGGAGACCCGCCGTCCCGGGCTGCTGCGCGGCCAGGAGGCCGCCGCCGCGCAGGACCGGTCCTTCGTCCGCGAGAACCCCTTCGTCGCCAACGGTTGACGGCCGCCCGGCCTGACGGGCACGGCACCCGGCGGCAGGTGGTGGCCCGGCGGGCGGGCTTCGTCCGGGGGTGCGAGGATCGCAGCCGTGATGGGAACGCTGAAGACCGAGCCCGCCCGCAGCCGCCCCGACCTGCTGGCTTCGCCGGTGGCCGCGGCGATCGGGCAGTGGGCCGCCGACGCGCCGGTGGACGTCGACGACGTGCTGGTCGCGCCGATCGACGCGGACCTCGCGGACACCGCCGCCTTCTGCGCCGCGTACGAGGTGGGGCTCGACGTGTCGGCGAACTGCGTGGTGGTCGCCGGCAAGCGCGAGGGCGTGCTCCGGTACGCGGCCTGCGTCGTGCTCGCCACGACCCGGGTCGACGTCAACGGGGTGGCCCGCCGGACGCTCGGCCTGCGCAAGGCGAGCTTCGCCCCGATGGCCGACGCGGTCGAGGCGACCGGCATGGAGTACGGCGGGATCACCCCGATCGGGTTGCCGGAGGAGTGGCCCATCCTGGTCGACGCACGGGTGATCGCCGCTCCGCACGTGATCGTCGGATCGGGCGTGCGGCACAGCAAGATCGCCCTTCCCGGCCCGGCGCTCGGCGCGCTGCCCGGTGCGCAGGTGCTGGAGGGCCTGGCCAGGGCCGTCTAGCGATCGATCAGCGCGGATGTCGTTGCACGTGAAACATCACGGCAGTCGATGTCAGCGGGTGGCCGCCTCGCGCTGCTCCACCTCGGAGAGTGCGGCCAGCAGGGTCTGCGGCTCCTGCGCCCCGGTGACGGCGTACTTGCCGGCCAGCACGAAGGTCGGGACGCTGGTGACGCCGAGACTCCGGGCGGCGGCCAGTTCGGCGGTGAGCTCCGCAACGTCGGCGTCGGAGTCGAGGAAGGTCCGCACATCGTTCTCGTCGAGGCCCACCTCGGCGGCGATCCGGGCCAGCGCCGGACGCGACCCGACGTCCACGCCGTCCGTGAAGTAGGCCCGGTAGAGGGCGTCCACGGCCTCGGCGGCGCGGCCCCGCCCGGTGGCGTACCGGACCAGGCGGTGGGCGTCGAAGGTGTTGGCGGTGACCGCCCGGTCGAAGTCCAGCCGCAGCCCCGCGCCCGCCGCGACCTGGGTCACCTGGGCGAGCATCTGCTCGGCGCGGGCCCGGTCGCCGAACTTCGCGGCCAGCCCGTCGATGAGTGGCTGCGGGGTCGACACCGGCGACGGGTCGAGCTGGAACGGCCGGTACCGGATCGTCACCTCACCGTCGTACGACTCCAGGGCCTGCTCCAGGCGGCGCTTGCCGATGTAGCACCAGGGACAGACCACGTCGGCGTAGATTTCGATCTCCATGACCGGGGTCAACCCGCCGGCGGGCTCGGCTGTTCCCCCGAAGGGCGCGCGCCATGGAAACGCGGCGCGGCGCGGGGACGCGGCGCCGCAGCGGTCAGCCCGTCTGCTCGCGGACCTGGCGCTTCAGCCGGGTCAGGACCGCCGTGCCGCCCCGGACCCGCAGCGGGCTGACCACCTGGGTCAGCCCCAGCCGCTGGTAGAGGTCGTCCGGCACGGCCAGCACCTGCTCGACGCTCGCCCCGGTTAGGCCCTCGGCGAGGATGCCGGCGAAGGCCCGGGTGGTGGCCGCCTCCGGCGGGCAGTCGAACCAGGCGGTCACCGTCCGGTCCGGGGCCACCTCGGCGCGCAGGAAGA
Source organism: Micromonospora sp. DT233 (assembly GCF_049841815.1). Classification (NCBI taxonomy): domain Bacteria; kingdom Bacillati; phylum Actinomycetota; class Actinomycetes; order Micromonosporales; family Micromonosporaceae; genus Micromonospora; species Micromonospora sp. DT233. Next base: position 78,495 of record NZ_JBNCLB010000017.1, read on the forward strand.
GCGGGGACTGGCACTCGGGCACCTGCTCCATGCCCGCCCGGTCGGTCAGCTCCGCCGGCAGCGCGGGGATGACGTCGGCGTACTCGAGGAGCATCTCCAGCACCACGTCGCGCGGTGCCGTGGCGAACTCGTCGACGATCTCGGCCAGCTTGGTCGGCATCTCGGGCATCCGGTCAGGTTACCGCCGTCCGGGCGACCCCGCCGTCGGCGCGGAGGCGCGCGGACGGCGGGGTCGGCTCGTCAGGCCGTCGGGGCTTGCTCGCTGATGTCGCTGAGGGCCGAGTTGGGGTCGAGCTGCATGGCCAGGTCGCCGAGGGAGACGATGCCGACGAGCTTGCGATCGCTGTCACAGACGAGGACGCGGCGGATGCCGCGCTCCCGCATCAGCGCCGCCGCCTCACCGGCGGTGGAGTGCTGCTCGATCATCACCACCTCACGGGTGATGATCGAGCCGATGGTGGTGGTGGCCGGATCGCTGCGCTCCGCCACCGCGCGGACCACGATGTCGCGGTCGGTCAACATGCCGGCGAGGCTGGCCCCGTCGGTGACCACCACGTCGCCGATGTCCGCTTCCTTCATCACCCTCGCCGCCTCGTCCAGCGTGGTGTCCGTGGACAGGTAGACGACCTGCTTGGTCATCACGTCGCTGACGCGGTAACCGGTCATGAGAAGCCTCCGAATGCATAACCGTGCCGATTGGTAACTGGTACCCTGTGCGGCGTTCGCTACACCCTTTCTGTGAGCATGCCCGCTTCCGCTCCCTGCGACGTCTCGTCGACCAGCCGGTCGACCACCTCGTCCACCGGCAGCTCGACCCGCTCGCCGGTGGCCCGGTCGCGCAGCTCGACGTATCCGTCGGCGAGGCGGCGGCCGACCACGACGGCGCGGGGAATGCCGATCAGCTCCGCGTCGGTGAACTTCACCCCCGCCGAGACGTGCGTGCGGTCGTCGACCAGCACCCGCAGGCCGGCGGCGGCGAGGCGTCCGCCGAGGTCGAGGGCCGCGTCGAGCTGCGGCCCCTTCCCCGCCGCCACCAGGTGTACGTCGCACGGCGCGACCGCCGCCGGCCAGACCAGGCCCCGGTCGTCGTGGTGCTGCTCGGCGATCGCGGCGACCGCCCGGGACACCCCGATGCCGTAGCAGCCCATGGTGGGGCGCACCGGCTTGCCGGCCGGGCCGAGCACGTCGACGGCGAAGGCGTCGGTGTAGCGGCGACCGAGCTGGAAGATGTGCCCGATCTCGATGCCGCGCCGCATGGTCACCGTGCCGTCGGCGCAGGCCGGGCAGGGGTCACCGGGGCGCACCTCGGCCGCCTCGATCGTGCCGTCCGGGGTGAAGTCCCGGCCGCAGACCACGTCGGTGGCGTGCCGGCCCGGCTCGTTCGCCCCGGTCAGCCAGGCGGTGCCGACGGCCACCCGGGGGTCGACCAGGTACCGGATGCCCAGCTTGGCCAGGACCTGCGGGCCGATATACCCGCGCACCAGCTCCGGGTGCGCGGCGAGGTCGTCGAAGACCGCCACGCCGGCCGGGGCGAGCGCCGCCCCGACCCGCTTCAGGTCCACCTCGCGGTCGCCCGGCAGCCCGATCACCAGCGGCTCGGCGGTCTCCGTGCCCGGCCGGCGGACGGCCAGCACCACGTTCTTCAGGGTGTCGGCGGCGGTCCAGTCGGCGCGGTCGGCGAGCCGGCGGGCGTTGGCCAGCTCCACCAGGGCGGCGATGGTCGGCGTCTCCGGGGTGTCGTGCACCACCGACGGCGGCTGCGCCGACGGGTCGCCGGCGGGCGGGGCCGGGGTGACGACCGCCTCGGTGTTCGCCGCGTAGTCGCAGGCGGTGCAGCCGACGAAGGTGTCCTCGCCGACCGCCGTGTCGGCCAGGAACTCCTCCGACGCCGACCCGCCCATCGCCCCGGACACGGCGTGCACCACCGCGTAGTCCAGCCCCAACCGGTCGAAGATCCGCCGGTACGCGGCGCGGTGCCGCTGGTACGCCTCGACCAGGCCCGCGTCGTCCAGGTCGAACGAGTACGCGTCCTTCATCAGGAACTCGCGGCCCCGCAGCAGCCCGGCGCGGGGGCGGGCCTCGTCGCGGAACTTCGTCTGCACCTGGAAGAGCGTCACCGGGAAGTCCCGGTACGAGGTGAAGACCTCCTTCACCAGCAGCGCGGCCATCTCCTCGTGGGTCGGGGCCAGCAGGTGCTCGGCGCCCTTGCGGTCGGCCAGGGTGAAGATGTCGTCGCCGTACTCGGTCCACCGGCCGCTGGTGCGGTAGGGCTCGGCCGGCAGCAGCGCCGGGAAGTGCACCTCCTGGTCGCCGATCGCGGCCATCTCCTGCCGGACGATCTCGGTGACCCGGTCGAGCACCAGCTTGCCCAGCGGCAGCCAGGTGTAGCCGCCCGGTGCGGCGCGGCGGACGTAGCCCGCGCGCAGCAGGAGCCGGTGGCTCGGCACCTCCGCGTCCGCCGGATCCTCGCGCAGGGTCCGGAGCAGCAGGGTCGACATGCGCAGCAACATCAGCGCAGCGTACGACGCACGGACCGGCGCAGCGACGAGGTTTTCCCGGCCCGCCGGGCGATGAACTCCCTCACGTTGCCGCCGTCGCGCCGGTGTGACCCGGTCGTTCGGTGCCAGACTGACGGAGGTCAAGAAGGGACCCGCGTCGATCGGGTGCCCTTCCTTCACATCGGGGAGGGCGCGGTGCGCTGGCGCAGTTTCGTGGCGGTGGGTGACAGCTTCACCGAGGGCATGGACGACGCCTATCCCGACGGGACGTACCGGGGCTGGGCGGACCTGGTGGCCACCCGGCTGGCCGCCGAGGCCGGCCCGGACTTCCGCTACGCGAACCTGGCCATCCGGGGTCGGCTCTTCCCCAACGTGGCGGCCGAGCAGGTGCCGGCGGCACTGGCGATGAAGCCCGACCTGATCAGCTTCGCGGCCGGCGGCAACGACGTGCTGCGCCGCACCTTCGACCCGGAGGCCCTGGTGGCCCGCTTCGACGACGTGGTGGGCCGGTTGCGCTCCGGCGGCGCGGACGTGGTGCTGTTCCGGTTCGCCGACGTGATGGCCCGGCTGCCCGGCCAACGCCTCGTCGCCCCCCGGGTCAAGCTGCTCAACCAGACCGTCGGCGACACCGCGCAGCGGCACGGCGCGATCCTCGTCGACCTCTACTCCGACGACGCCTACCTCAACCCGATGCTCTGGAGCACCGACCGGCTGCACATGTCGGCGGCCGGGCACCGGCGGGTGGCCGCGCAGGTGCTGACCGCGCTCGGGGTCGGCTGCGAGGAGGACTGGCTGCTGGTGCCGCCGCACCCCGCGCCGACGCCGTGGCTGGCCGCCCGCGCCGCCGACGTGCGCTGGGTCGGCCAGCACCTCGCCCCGTGGGTCAAGCGCCGGCTGACCGGCCGGTCGTCGGGGGACACGGTCAGCGCGAAGCGGCCCCTGCTCGGCCCGGTCACGGACTGACATGCTCACCCTGCACACCGCGCCGCTGCTGCGGGCCACCCTCGACGAGCCGCCGACGCCCGGCCGGGCCGTCCTGGTGGCCGGCGACCGGATCGAGGCCGTCGCGCCGGCCGAGGAGCTGCTGGCCGCGTACCCGGGGGTGCGGGTGCGGCGGTGGGCCGGGACGCTCGGGCCGGCGCTGGTGCACGACGGGCCGCTGCCGGCCGCGCCCACCCCGCGCGAGCGGGTGCACGCCCTGTTCCGGGCGGGGGCGGCGGTGGTCCCGGCCGGGGCGCTCGAAGACGTCGAGCTGCGGGCGGCGGCCGGCCGCAGCGGCGTCCGGGTCCTCGATCCGGTACGCCCGCCGGCGCTGGTCGTGGGCGGCCGGGCCGACCTGGCCGTCTTCGCCGCCGACGGCAGTTGCCTCGCCACGATCCTCGCCGGTCGACTCGTGCACCGCCGCGCCTGACCGCACTGCGCAACAGGGGGCAGCCGGGCGACCGGGCGCCCCGGTACGGTGAGCGCCGGCATCGGACCGGGGAGCGCAGCGTGGACCGCACCTTCCAGGTCGACCTCCGAGGCGTGGTCGACCTGCTCAGTCACCATCTGTACGGCAGCCCACGGGTCTACGTGCGCGAGCTGATGCAAAATGCGGTGGACGCGATCACCGCCCGCCGCGCCACCGAGCCGGACGCCCCGGCGCTGGTCCGGATCCTGCCCCCGGAGCTGACCGGCGACGGCACGCTGCGGGTCGACGACACCGGCATCGGCCTGACCGAGGCGCAGGTGCACGAGCTGCTGGCCACCATCGGCCGCAGCTCCAAACGGGACGAGCTGGGCTTCTCCCGGCACGAGTTCCTCGGCCAGTTCGGCATCGGCCTGCTCTCCTGCTTCGTGGTCGCCGACGAGATCCGGGTGGTCACCCGGCATGCCGACCAGCCGACGGTGCTCTGGACCGGCTACGCCGACGGCCGCTACGCCGTGGCGGTCGCCCCCGCCGGCCGGCAGCGCCCCGAGCCGGGGACCACGGTGACGCTGGTGCCGCGCCGCGACGCCGGCCAGTGGTTCGACACCGCCACGGTCACCGACCTGGCCCGCCGCTTCGGCTCGCTGCTGCCGGTCACCGTCCGGGTCGGCGACGTCGTCACCACCGTCGGCGAGCCGCCCTGGCCGACCGCCCCGGGGATGCCCGCCGACCGCCCGGCCCTGCTCGGGTACGCCCGGCGGCTCCTCGGCGTCGACCCGTTCGACGTGGTGCCGCTGTCGGTGCCGGAGGCGGGGCTGACCGGGGTCGCGTTCATCCTGTCCGCCCCGGTGAACCCGGCCGCCCGCGCCGGCCACCGGGTCTACCTGAAGCGGATGCTGCTCACCGAGCACGCCGACGCGCTGCTGCCCGACTGGGCGTTCTTCGCCCACTGCGTGGTGGACGCCGCCGAGCTGCGCCCCACCGCCAGCCGCGAGGCGCTCTACGAGGACACCCTGCTCGCCACCACCCGCGACGCCCTGGGCGAGCAGGTGCGCGGCTGGCTGGTCCGGTTGGCCCGGCACGACCCGCGCCGGCTCGGCGAGTTCCTCCAGGTGCACCACCTCGGGGTCAAGGCGTTGGCCCTGCACGACGACGAGATGCTGCGGCTGGTCGACCAGTGGTGGCCGATGGAGACCAACGTCGGCACCCTCACCCTGGCGGAGTTCCGCCAACGTCACGGCCTGCTCCGCTACGCCGCCGGCCTGGACGAGTTCCGTCAGCTCGCCGCCGTCGCCGCCGCGCAGGACCTGGCCGTGGTCAACGCCGGCTACACCTACGACAGCGAGCTGATCGAGCGGCTGCCGTCGGTGGACCGGTCGGTGCTCATCGAACGGCTGGAGCCCAGCGACCTGACCACCCGCTTCGACGCGGTCGACGCGCGGGTGGAGCTGACCCTGCGGCCGTTCCTCGCCGGGGCGCAGCGGGCCCTGGAACGGCTCGGCTGCGAGGTGGTGATCCGGGCGTACGACCCGGTGTCGTTGCCCGCGCTCTACCTGGTCAGCCGGTCGGCGGCGTTCAACGACCAGCTCGCCGCGACCCGGGACAAGGCCGACGAGTTGTGGGGCGGGGTGCTCGACGCGCTCGCCGCCTCCGCCCCGCCGGACCGCCCGCAGCTCGTGCTCAACCACCGCAACCCGCTGGTCCGCAGGATCACCACCCTGGACGACCCGGAGCTGGTGCGGCTCGCCGTCGAGGCGCTGTACGGGCAGGCCCTGCTGCTGGGCCACCATCCCATCCGCGCGGCCGACGCCGCGCTGCTGAACAGTTCCTTCCTCGGCCTGCTGGGCCGGGCCGTACCGGGACGGGAGTGAGACCGCGATGAGCGAGGGCGACCTGTGGCGGATGCTGCGCGAAAGCACCGCGCTGCCGTACGGGGCCGGGCGGACGGCCGCGGTGGAGCAGATCATGCGCCGGGCCGACGCCGGCGACGACCGGCGCCTGGCGTTCGCCGTGCGGATGGAGGCCACCACCGCGTACGTCTCCGGCGGTGAGCCGGCCAAGTCGCTGGTCACCTTCTCCTGGTGCCTGGCCGAGTTCGACCGGGACCCGCAGCCCTACCACCAAGGCTTCGCCCACCTGCTGCTGTGGCACTTCAAGTACATGGTCAACGCCATGCTGCGCTTCCCCGAGCTGCCGCTGGACCGCACCCTGGCGGTGCTCGACGACATGCAACGCCGATACACCGAGGGCGGGCACAGCCTCCAGGCCGTCTACAAGCACCGTTACCTGGTCGCCGACCACGTGGGCGACGCCGAGGCCGCCGAGCGGTGGCACCGGGAGTGGCTGACCGCCCCGCGCGACGACCTCTCCGACTGCGCCGGCTGCGACCCGACCACCCAGGTCGCGTACCTGGCCCAGGTGGGCCGGTACGGCGAGGCGGTGGCGTTGGCGGAGCCGGTCCTCGCCGGCCGGCTGGCCTGCACCGAGCAGCCGCAGGCCATCCTCACCGCGCTGCTCGTGCCCTACCTGCGCACCGGGCGCCTCGATGCGGCCCGCGACGCGCACCGGGAGGCGTACCGGCGGCAGCGGGACCGGCTGGCCGATCTGTGGGACATCGCCGATCACGTCGAGTTCTGCACCCTGACCGGCAACGACGCCCGCGCGCTGGAGATCGTCGAGCGGCACCTGGACTGGCTGGACCGGGCGCCCACCCAGGCCGCCGCGATGCACTTCGCGGCCACCGCCGCCGCCGCGTTGCGGCGGGCGGCCGGGGGTGGCGGGGTCACCCTGCACCGGCGGGCGACCGGGGACCGGCCGGCGGGCGAGGTGTCGGCCGCCGCGCTCGCCACCGAGCTGACCGCCACGGCGACGGAGCTGGCCGCCCGCTTCGACGCCCGCAACGGCACCGCGCACCAGTCGACGTTGATCGCCCGCCGGTTGGCCGCCGAGCCGGTCGGGGAACACCTGCCGCTCTCGGCGAGCCTGCGCCGCCGCCCGGCCGGCCCGGCGGGTTCCGCCGGTTCGGTTGGCTCGGTCGGTTCGGCCGGGTCGGGTCGGCCGGCGGCGACCCCGGAGGTGGAGACGCCCGTCCCTGCCGGGGCCACCGCCGAGGAACTGCTCGACCTGGCCGACGAGTGCCTGCGCACCCACCGCCGGGCGGGGTTCGTCGCCGCGCTGGCCGCCTACGACGAGCGGTTCGCCGACGCCGAGCCCCCGCCACCGGTGGTGGCCCGTCGGTTGGAGCTGCGCGCGGGCGAGCTGGGCGACGCCGAGGGCCCCTTGGCGGTACGGGACGCGACCCGGGCGGCGCTGACCGCGTACCGGGAACTGGGCGACCAGGTCCGGGCGCAGGTGGTCGCCGGACGGTTGGGGGTGCTGCTCTGCCTGACCGGGGAGGGCGAGGAGGGGCTGGCGCTGGCCCGGGAGTCCGACGACTTCCTCGCCGCCCACGGCGACGCCCGACAGCGGGCCGCCGCCCACGACCGGCTCGGGTTGGCGCTGGCGCACCTCGGGCGCTGGGACGAGGCCCTCGCCGCCGCCGACCGGGCCGCCGCCGAGCCGCACGACGACCCGTGGCTGGCCGCCCGGGTGGCGTTGCACCGGGCGCACGCCGTGGAGGAGCTGGACCGGCCGGAGGAGTTCCGGGCGGCGGCCGACGAGGCCCGCCGGCTGGCCCGGGACGTCGGCGTCGGCGAGTTGGTCACCGCCGCCGCCCTGGCCTGCGCCCGCGCGGTGGAGGCACCGGCCGAGCAGGTGGCGGCCTGCGACGAGGCGTTGCGCGCCGCGCCGCCGGAGGCCCGCCTGCCGGTGCGGGTGTTCCGGGCCCGAGCGCTGCTGGCCGCGCGCCGGGCGGCCGAGGCGGTGGACGACTTCGTCGAGGCGGTCACCCTCTGCGTCGAGCAGGGGGCGGAGGGCGATGCCTTCCTGCGCTGGGAGTTGGCGAGCGCGTACCGGGCCGCCGGGCGGCCGGCGGAGGCCGCCGAGGTCGCCGAGGAGGCGGTGCTGGGGTTGGACCGGCTCGGCGCGCAGGCCGAGGCGGACGGGTGCCGGCACCTGCTGGCCGGGATCTACGTCGACCTGGGCGAGCTGGACCCGGCGCTGGCCCTGCTCGAACAGTTGGCCCACAACCTGGACGGGCCGGACAACCTGCCGCACCGGGCGCAGATGCTGGAGGAGGCCGGTGGCCTGCTCTACGACGCCGACCGGGATGCACTCGCCGCACAGCGGTTCGCCGAGGCCGCCACGGCGTACCGGCTGGCCGGGGCGGCGGTCGACGAGCTGCGCGCCCGTCGCCGGGAGGCCGAGTCGCTGCTCTGGGCGGGCGACGTGCCGGCGGCGGAGCGCGGGGTCGAGCTCTGCGACGGCCTGGCCGTCGCGCTGACCGGGCAGCCGGAGCAGCCGCCGGCGGTGACGTACGAGGTGGCGCTGGTCGCCGAGGTCGCCGGCCTGGTGTTGAACGGGGCGGGCCGGCCGGACGAGGCGTTGGAGCGGCTGGCCGGGGTGCCGGCGCGACTGCGGTCGATCGAGGCGTTCGGTGAGGCGGCGCGCGTGGAACTGCTCGTCGGCGAGACGCTGAGCCGGGCCGGCCGCCCCGTTGAGGCCGAGCCGCTGCTGCGCGAGGTGCTGGGCGGCATGCCGCAGGGCTCCCGGTCGGCCCTGCGGGCCGCCTGGCTGCTGGCCGGAACGCTCGACGAACTGGGCCGCCCGGACGAGGCGGCGGCGATCCGCGCGGAGCACGGGCTGAACGACGACGAAAACTGACCGATCCGCCGGAACCGGAGCGATGCGCCCCCCAACACCGGGTTTACGCTAACCCGGTGACGGTGGGACAGCAGACACGCGGAGCGGCGGGTGGCGCGACGGGGTCGGGCCGACGGCGTTCCCGGCGGGACGAGATCCTGGAGATCGCGGTCGGCCTCTTCGCCACCCGGGGTTACCACGTATCGATGGACGACATCGGCGCGGCGGCGGGCGTCACCGGCCCGGCGCTCTACCACCACTTCGCCGGCAAGGAGGCGATGCTGGCCGCAGCGCTCATCCCGGTCAGCGAGGGGCTGCTCGAGGGCGGGCGGGAACGCGCCGCCGCCCACCCGGAGGACCCGCGCGGCACCCTGGAGTCGCTGATCGACTTCCACGTCGAGTTCGCGCTGGCCAACCCGGCGGTGATCGCCCTGCACCTGCACGAGCTGGACCGGCTGCCGGACGAGCCGCGCCGCACCATCCGCCGGCTCCAGCGGCTCTACGTCGAACAGTGGGTGACCGTGCTGACGGCACTGCACCCGGGCCTGCCCGCCGGTGAGGCACGGGTGTTGGCGCACGCCGCGTTCGGCCTGATGAACTCGACCCCGTTCCTCGGCGGCGAGGTGGACCGGCAGCGCCGGGCCGCCCTGCTGCGCGCCGCCACGCTGGCCGCCCTGCTGGCCGAGACGGACGCCTGACCCCGGTTGCCGGGTGGGCACCGGCGCGTCGTCGGTGAGCGGAAGGAACCACAGGAAGCGCTTGACGATCTCCGGAGGCGTCGGGCCGCCGGGCCGGCCGCGAAGCTACGCTCGAGCGGCGGTGGGAGCGCATCCGAGGCGAGGCCCTGCCTCGGTCGCAGTCCCTGGGCCTTCTGGGGGAGGCGGCGGCATCATGGACCTGACTGGCGCGCAGTGGCGCAAGAGCACCAAGAGCGGCGGCAACGGCGGCGACTGTGTCGAGGTCGCCGGCAACCTGCCCGGTGTTGTCCTCGTCCGCGACACGAAGGACCGTTCCGGCGGGATGCTCTCCTTCTCGCCGGCCGCCTGGCGCGGCTTCGTCGCCCTGGCGCAGAGCGTCGGCTGACGCCGCTCAACGTTTGGCCCCTTCGAGCACAGGCCCTCGCATACGTCGGGGGCCTGTGCCATGTCCGAGCGCAAGGGCCAGGCGTGTCGCCCGGCTGTGGTCCCCGGTCGGCCCGGGAGCGGCGGGGCCGTGGGCGCGGCGGTCGGTGTCGTGTCGCGGCGCCTATGGAGCTGAGTCGTTTACGTCATCAGGGCCCGGGCGGGTTGCCGCTGTCGCCCTACCCGGTGCCCGTCGGGCCGTCCGCTGGAGGCCGCCGATCGCGGCGGACGTGGCTGATGTCGTATCCGAGAGCGGGATCTGCCCGGCCGGCGAAGCGCTCGACTCGTGGGGAGCGGGTCGGTCATGGTTTCCTTTCCTCGTCCCACCTTCTGGACGCCGGATGCTGGACGCTGGAGGAGAACATGATCGAGTCGCTGCTGGTCGCCAACCGGGGCGAGATCGCCCGCCGGATCATCCGCACCGCGAAGCGGCTCGGGATCCGTACGATCGCGGTGCACTCGGAGGCCGACGGCGACCTGCCGTTCGTGGCCGAGGCCGACGAGGCGGTCTGCGTGGGCCCGGCCGACCCGGCGCAGAGCTACCGCAACGTCGAGGCGATCCTCGCCGCCGCGAAGTCGACCGGCGCGCAGGCGATCCACCCCGGTTACGGCTTCCTGTCGGAGAACGCCGAGTTCGCCCGTACCGTGTCGGCCAGCGGGCTGGTGTGGGTCGGGCCCGACGCGGACGCGATCGCCGCGATGGGCGACAAGATCAATGCTCGGAACCTGATGGCGGCGGCCGGGGTGCCGGTCGCGCCCGGGACCACCGAGCCGGCGGCCGACCTGGACGCGGCCGTGGTCGCCGCCGCCGAGATCGGCTACCCGGTGATGGTCAAGGCGGCGGCCGGCGGCGGCGGGATGGGCATGGGCGTGGCGACCGACGAGGCCGGGCTGCGCAGCGAGTACGACAAGGTGCGCGCCTTCGCCGAGCGGATGTTCGGCGACGGGTCGGTGCTGATCGAGCGGTACTTCCCCCGGGTGCGGCACGTCGAGGTGCAGATCCTGGGCCTGGCCGACGGCCGGGTGGTAGCGCTCGGCGAGCGGGAGTGCTCAGTGCAGCGGCGCAACCAGAAGCTGGTCGAGGAGTCCCCGTCCCCGGCGGTCTCGCCGGAGCTGCGCGAGCGGCTGCTCGCCGCGGCCGTGCGCGCCGGGGAGGCGGTCGGCTACCGCAACGCCGGCACCGTCGAGTGCCTGCTGGTCCCGCGTGAGCGGAACACCGAAGGCGCGGCCCCCGGCGCCGAGGAGTTCTACTTCCTGGAGATGAACACCCGGCTCCAGGTCGAACACCCGGTCACCGAGTACGTCTACGGCGTCGACCTGGTCGAGGAGCAGCTGCGGGTGGCCTCCGGGCTGGCCCCGACGTTCGACCCGGACGCGCTCGCCCCGCGCGGGCACGCCATCGAGCTGCGGATCAACGCGGAGGACCCGAAGCGGTTCCTGCCCGGCCCCGGCGTGATCAGCACCTGGAACGAGCCCACCGGCGACGGCGTGCGGGTCGACTCCGGTTACGTCGCCGGAAACACCGTGCCTCGGTACTACGACAGCCTCATGGCCAAGCTCATCGTCAGCGGCGACGACCGGGCGGAGGCCCTGGAGCGGGCCCGCGCGGCGGTGGCGGCGTTCGAGATCGGCGGCCCGAAGTGCAACCTGCCGTTCTTCGCCGAACTGCTGGAGAACGCCGAGTTCCGCTCCGGCGACTACGACACCGGCATCGTCGGCCGGATGCGCTGACCGCTGCGGGCTGCCCGGGCCTTGCGGCCCGGACGGCTCAGCGATGGGCCCCGCTCAGCGGCGGACCCTGCCGTGGCGCTCGGCGACCCAGAAGTCGCGGCCCCGCTCGGTGACGAGGACGAGGAACGTGAGGGCCGCTCCTCCGGCGTAGACGTACACCCCCGGACGTGGGCACCGGGTTCCCGTGGGCACGGCGCGTCAGCGTCGCCGGGCACCGTCGGGGGCGTACGGAAGCGGGTCGACCTGGTGGTGGACGGAAAGCGGACCTGCTGGCCGTGACGTGGCCCAGACCTGATCGAGCCGGGTGGCCCGTCGCCGACCAGCCGGGGCGTGGTTGGTCGGCGACGGCCCGGCGGGGAGGTACTGGGCCGCGGACGTGCCAGCGGGGAAGCGCCCCGGGTTGCAGCCCTTGCGCGGGGAGCCTTCCCGGGCCGCGTCGTGCAGCCGCTTGAAGCGACCGAGCGTTGCCTCACGCTCGGACTCCGGGACGACGTACCGCACGATCATCTCCACCGTCTGCCACGGAGGGCCCTTCAACTCGGGGGCGAAGTGCCGGGAGAGCTTCTTGCGCCAGACGTCGCGATCGCGGCCGGGTCGGCCCTGGCAGATCCGCTCGGCCAGCCTGCTCCAGGTGTTGACCGGGCCGATCTCCGGGCAGTCCTCGATGACGGCGCGCACCGCCAGCGCGTACGCGGAGACCGCCGGGGACCGCCAGCGCTCGTCGTACGCGGCGGCGAGCCGTTCGGGCGGGAGGAGCCGGTGCCGCACATGCGGCTCCCCGCCGAAGGTCGGCGTGTTGTTCTGGGGGGTCATGTCGGTCCTTCCAAGAGCTACATGACGCGGTAACTCGTAGTTGTACCCCCTTTGATCAATGGCACGACCAAATTTGCCGCCCCTCGCGGTTTGTTTTGGCCGGGTGGGGGCCGTCCGGGTAGGACGGTTTGTGCGTGGTGCCCGAGTCCCGGCGCATTGCGCTGTCACCACTGAGTTCTGGATGCGCCGCCCGCACCGTCTACTTTGGCCTGCCACCGGCCTGCGGCACCCGGCCAAAACCCCGCGCCGCCACTACCACCGCCTCGTTGTTTCTCTCGCGTGACCGATGCGGCTGCGATCTGTGGGCGGGCTCGCTATCGGGATGCGCGAATTTTGCCGATGGAAATCCCATCGGTGCAACGTGCAACTAAGGGTGGAGAAATGACGCGAGGAAGAACGACTGGCCCGGCGGGCCAACCGGCCCGCCGTCGTCGGTCAGCCGGGCGGCTCCGGTGGTTGTCGGTGGCTGCGGAGGGCGCGGGGGCGGTGGCTCTGGTCATGAGCCGAGAGGACGCCGTCGCGTGCGCCGGCGCCCTCTCGGCCGCGCTCCGGAGTGCTGCTGAGCTCTTGGAAGGACCGTCGCAGCCCTGATCCCCGGAGGCGGGTGGTGAGGGGGACGGCCGGCCAGCCGGCCTCCTCACCGCCCCGGTCACCGTGGTGAGCCGGAGCATGCCAAACCTAACTATCCGAGCCGCCGGCCATCGATGCGGCGGGAACGAATTTGGCCGTCCGCTCTCCCGTTTCGGCGAACGAGCCTTCGGTACCGGCCGGACGGGCTACCCCGGCGGGCGGCTGACGGACCCTGTGTCCGGCCTGCCGGCGATCGATGCCGCTATGCGCTCGCCTTGCGTAGTGCCCGGCCGCTGGGTGGGCAGTCTGGCGGTCGGCGCCGGCCTTCTGGTTCCCTGGGGGGACCACCGGCCGGCCGGTGTCGACCGCCGGTCGCCTGCACTCCAGGCGGCCCGGCGCGACGGTGCCCGGCGACCCGACGTCCCATTGAGGTGAGCATGAGCCAGATGCCAGTGGCGGTCTCGATCCGTGAGGTCGGGCCGCGCGACGGGCTGCAGAACGAGGAGCCCATCCCGACCGACGCCAAGGTGCGGCTGATCGACGCGCTCTCCCGCACCGGGGTACGCCGGATCGAGGCGGTGTCGTTCGTGCACCCGAAGGCGATCCCGCAGATGGCCGACGCGGACGAGGTGTGGCGGCGGGCCGCCCGGGTCGACGGGGTGCGCTACTCGGCGCTGGTGCCGAACGTCCGGGGCGCGCAGCGGGCCCTGGCGGCCGGCTTCACCGAGGTCGAGGTGGTGGTCTCGGCCAGTGACACGCACAACCGGCGCAACGTCAACCGCTCCACCGAGCAGTCCCTGGACGACATCGCGGAGCTGATCGACCTGCTGCACGGCGCGGGGGCGACCGCCGAGGTGATCGTGGCGACCAGCTTCGGCTGCCCGTACGAGGGGGACGTGGACCCCGGGCGGGTCGCCGGCATCGTCGACCGGGTGGCCCGCGACGGCGCGGACCGGGTGGCGTTCGGCGACACCACCGGCATGGGCACGCCGCGCCGGGTGCGCGAGCTGCTGACCGCCGTACGCGACCGCAACGCGCAGCTGCCGGTGCTGCTGCACTTCCACAACACCCGGGGCACGGCGCTGGCGAACCTGCTGACCGCGCTGGAGCTCGGGGTCACCGAGTTCGACGCCAGCGTGGGCGGTCTCGGCGGCTGCCCGTACGCGCCGGGGGCCAGCGGCAACCTGGCCACCGAGGAGGCGGTGCACATGCTGCACGACATGGGCATCGACACCGGCATCGACCTCGACGCGCTGATCGAGGCGGCCGAGTTGGCCGAGGAGCTGCTGGGCAAGAAGCTCCCCTCGGGCGTCCTCCGCGCCGGCCCCCGCACCCGCCTGGCGCGCTGACCGCCCCGAGCCTGGCGCGCTGACCGCCCCGAGCCTGGCGCGCTGACCGCCCCGAGCCTCGTCGGGGTGCGGGGCCGGCGGCGGTTCGGATCCCCGGAGCGCGCCTCGATGCGTTAGCCTAACGATCGTTTAGGTCGGTCGGCGAGTTCGCAGGGTGGCCGGCGCTGGTGGCGGCAGTTGGGGGAGTCGGCGTGACGTTCGACGGTGAGGCACTGGAGCAGCTGCGCAAGCGCGCCCGGGCCGGCGGCGCGGACAAGTACCATGCGGCGAACGCCGCGAAGGGCAAGCTCTTCGCCCGCGAGCGGGTGGCGCTCCTGGTCGACGAGGGCTCCTTCGTCGAGGACGGCCTCTACGCCAACGCCATGGCCGAGGGCCTGCCCGCCGACGGCGTGGTCACCGGCACCGCCACCATCGACGGCCGGCCGGTCTGCCTGATGGCCAACGACTCCACGGTCAAGGCCGGGAGCTGGGGCGCGCGGACCGTCGAGAAGATCATCCGAATCATCGAGCGGGCCTACTCGACCGCGGTGCCGATGGTCTACCTGGTCGACTCGGCCGGCGCCCGGATCACCGACCAGGTCGACCTCTTCCCCGGTCGACGCGGCGCCGGGAAGATCTTCTGGAACCAGGTCCGGGCCTCCGGCTCCATCCCGCAGGTCTGCGCGCTCTTCGGGCCGAGCGCGGCCGGTGGGGCGTACATCCCGGCGTTCTGCGACGTGGTGGCGATGGTCGAGGGCAACGCCAGCATGTACCTCGGCTCCGACCGGATGGTCGAGATGGTCACCGGGGAGAAGACCACGCTGGAGGCGATGGGCGGGGCGCGGGTGCACTGCGCCGAGTCCGGCGTCGGGCACTTCCTCTGCAAGACCGAGGCCGACGCGCTGGACGTGGTCCGCCGCTACCTGTCGTACCTCCCGGCGAACTGGACCCAGCCGCCGCCCGCCGCGCAGGCCGTGCCCGCACCGGCGAAGGCCGACCTGGCCGCGCTCGTGCCGGCCAGCGAGCGGCAGGCGTTCGACATGCGCCGGTACGTCAAGGGCCTGCTCGACGAGGGCTCGTTCTTCGAGATCCAGGCGCTCTGGGCGCGGGAGCTGACCATCGGCTTCGGCCGGCTCGACGGCGAGGTCGTGGGCGTGGTCGCCAACAACTCGATGTTCAAGGGCGGGGTGCTCTTCGTCGACTCGGCCGACAAGGCGACCCGCTTCGTGCAGCTCTGCGACGCGTTCAACGTGCCGCTGCTCTTCCTCTCCGACGTGCCCGGGTTCATGGTCGGCAGCGTGGTGGAGAAGCAGGGCATCATCCGGCACGGCGCCAAGATGATCACCGCGATCTCCGAGGTGACCGTGCCGAAGATCTGCGTGGTGGTCCGCAAGGCGTACGGCGCGGGTCTCTACGCGATGGCCGGCCCCGGCTTCGAACCGGACGCCACGATCGCCCTGCCCACCGCGAAGATCGCGGTGATGGGGGCGGAGGCCGCCGTCAACGCCGTCTACGCCAACAAGATCGCGGCGATCGGCGACGAGGCCGAGCGGGCGGCCTTCGTCGCCGCGAAGCGCGCGGAGTACGAGCAGGACATCGACGTGCTGCGGCTGGCCAGCGAGCTGGTGGTCGACGCGATCGTCGAGCCGCCCGAGCTGCGCGCCGAGCTGGTCCGGCGCTTCGCCGCCGCCCGCACCAAGGACCGGCACTTCTCCCGCCGCCGCCACGGCGTCACCCCGGTCTGAGCGCCGTCGGGCACCCCCGGGCACTCAGCAGGCCCCACCCCCACCCGTCGGCGTCACGAGCGCCCGGCGGCGGACCCGCACAGGAGGAAACCGATGGACTTCCGGCTCACCGAGGAGCAAGAGGCGCTGCGGGAGAGCGTCCGGGAATTCGCCCGCGAGCAGGTCGCGCCGGTGATCGCCGAACACTACGAGAAGCACACCTTCCCGTACGAGGTGGTCCGGCAGATGGGCAAGATGGGGCTGTTCGGGCTGCCCTTCCCGGAGGAGCACGGCGGCATGGGCGGCGACTACTTCGCGCTCTGCCTGGCCCTGGAGGAACTGGCCCGGGTGGACTCCAGCGTGGCGATCACCCTGGAGGCGGCGATCTCCCTCGGCGCCATGCCGATCTTCCGCTTCGGCACCCCGGAGCAGCGGGCGCGGTGGCTGCCGAGGCTGGTCAGCGGCGAGGCGCTGGCCGCCTTCGGCCTGACCGAGCCGGGCACCGGCTCGGACGCCGGCGGCACCCAGACCCGGGCGGTCCTGGACCCGGCCACCGACGAGTGGGTGATCAACGGCTCAAAGGCGTTCATCACCAACTCGGGCACCGACATCACCGCACTGGTGACGGTCACCGCGGTCACCGGCACCCGGCCGGACGGGTCGAAGGAGCTCTCCACGATCATCGTCCCGTCCGGCACGCCGGGCTTCTCCGTCGCGCCCGGCTACTCCAAGGTCGGCTGGAACGCCTCGGACACCCACGAGCTGACCTTCGACGACTGCCGGGTCCCGGCGGCCAACCTGCTCGGCGAGCGCGGCCGGGGGTACGCCCAGTTCCTGCGCATCCTCGACGAGGGCCGCATCGCCATCGCCGCCCTGGCCGTGGGCCTCGCCCAGGGCTGCGTCGACGAGTCCATGGCCTACGCCCGCCAGCGCCAGGCGTTCGGCCAGCCGATCGGCAACTACCAGGCGATCCAGTTCAAGATCGCCGACATGGAGCTGAAGGCGCACACCGCCCGCCTCGCCTACTACGACGCGGCGGCCCGGATGCTCGCCGGCGAGCCGTTCAAGCGGCAGGCGGCGATCGCCAAGCTGCACGCCAGCACGGTCGCGGTCGACAACGCCCGGGAGGCGACCCAGATCCACGGTGGCTACGGCTTCATGAACGAGTACCCGGTGGCCCGGTTCTGGCGCGACTCGAAGATCCTGGAGATCGGCGAGGGCACCAGCGAGGTCCAGCGCATGATCATCGCCCGCGACCTGGGTCTCTGACCGGTTTCGTCGGCAGGACGACGTTTGGGTGCCGGTCGTCGCACCCGATCCGTACCCTTCCTGCCCATGGCTGCCGCTCATGATCGCTCGCCGGACGCGGGCGGTCGTACCGGACTGTCCGAACTGCTGCGCGCGCATCGGCGCGCGGCCGGCCTCACCCAGGCCGAGCTGGCGTCCCGGGCGGGCGTCGGCGTGCGGACGGTCCGTGACCTGGAACGGGGTCGCTCCGCGCGCCCGCAGCGGACCACCGTCGAGCTGCTGGCCGCCGCGCTCGGCCTCGCCGGCCCGGCGCGGGCGGAGTTCGCCGCCGCCGCCCGGGGCGCGACCCCACCCCGGGCGGCGGCCGGGGCCCCGCCGACCCAGCCCTGCCCCGCGCCGACGGGCGGCCCCGCCCCGGCCGGCGGCGGGCCGTCGCCGGTCCCCCACTGCGCCGGTACGCCGATCGCGCTCCCGCCCCCGGGCGAGCTGATCGGCCGGGAGCGGGACGTGGCCGAGCTGGTCGACCTGCTCACCGCCGACCACGGCCCGCCGGTGGTCAGCCTGGTCGGGCTGGCCGGGGTGGGCAAGACGGCGCTGGCCCTGGCGGTGGCCCACGCGGTCGCGGGTCGGGCGCCGGGCGGCGTGGCCGGGGTGCTCGCCGGGGAGGGCTCGGACGCCGCCGACGTGCTCTCGGCGGTGACCGCCGTCTTCGGCGGCGCCCGCCCGGCGGATCTGGCCCTCCGGCTCGCCGGTCGCCCGGCGCTGCTGCTGATCGACGCGGTGGAGCGGGCGCCGGACCCGGTGGCCGAGGCGCTGCACCGGCTCGCCCGTGCGGTGCCGACGCTGCGGGTGCTGGTGACCGGTCGGCATCCGGTCGGGGTGAGCGGCGAGCGGGTCTGGCCGGTGCCGCCGCTGGAGGTGCCCCCGCCCGAGCTCGACCCGGCCGAGCCGGACGTGCTGGCCGGCTACCCGGCGGTGGCGCTCTTCACCGCGCGCCTGGCGCGGGTCCGGCGGGAGCCGCCGGACCCGGCCGAGCTGCCGGCGCTGGCCGCGTTGGCCCGCCGGCTGGGCGGGCTGCCCCTGGCCATCGAGCTGATGGCCGCCCGGGGGCGCATCCTGGACCTCAACGAGCTGCTCGACCGGTACGGCGACCGCGTCCTCGACCTCGCCGCCGCGCCGACCTCGCCGCCGGGCTGGGCGGCCACCGACCCGGGCGGCGCGGCCTCGTCCTCCGGGGACACGGCGTGCTCCGGCGGGGCGGCGGCGGGGGGCGGGCCGCCGGTCACCCTGCGCGACGCGGTGGCGGCCAGCTACCGCCTGCTCGCTCCGCAGGAGCGGACGGCGCTGCGTCGGCTCTCGATGTTCCGCAACCGCTGGTCGGTGGAGCTGGCCGAGGAGATGCTGGCCGACGACGCCGACCCGGAGGGCACCGTGTCGGTCGACCCGGTGCCGCTGCTGGACCGGCTCCTCCAGCTCGGCCTGCTCAGCGTCCGGGGGGCCGGGCCGTTCCGGTTCCGGCTGCTCGACGCGGTCCGGGAGTTCGCCGCCGAGCAGGTCATCGGCGCCGGCGAGCTGAGCGCCGTACGTCGGCGGCACGCCGAGGTCTTCGCCCGCCTGGTGGCCCGCACCGGCGCCGAGCTGGCCGGTCCCCAGCTCACCTCGGCGGTACGCCGGCTGGACGAGGCGAGCAGCGACATCGCGACCGCGCTGACCCATGCGGCGGTCGACGAACCGGTCACCGCGCTGCGGCTGGCCGCCGGGCTGACCCGGTGGTGGCGGTTCCGGGGCCGCGAGGTCATCGGGCGGCAGTGGTTGCGCCGGCTGCTGGTCGATCCGCGTACCGCGCAGGCCGATCCGACGCTGCGCGCGTGGGCGGCGCTCGGAGCGGCCCGGCTGGCCGCCGAGCAGGGCGCGGCGGAGCAGGAGCTGCCGGCGGCGCGGGCGGCCTGGGCGCTGTTCCACCGCACGGGCGACGTGACGGGTGAGCTGGAGGCGCGGGTGGTGCTCGGAGGGCTGCTCATCGCGACCGACGCGTACGACGAGGCGCGGGAGCAGGCGCTCGCCGTCCTCGCCCTGGCCACCCGCCACGCCCGGACCCGGGACATGGCGGTGGCGCAGAACAGTCTCGCCTGGCACGAGACCCGGCTGGGCGATCTGGCCGGGGCCCGGCGTCGGCTGGCCACGATGGACCGGCTGGCCGCGCAGTGCGACGACCGGCGGCTGCGGGTGCTCGCGCGGGCGAACCTGGCCGAGGTCACCCGGTTGCAGGGCCGTTACGCCGAGGCGGTGGCGCAGGGCCGCCGGGTGCTGGCCGGGTTGGCCGAGATCGGCGATCCGGGGCACCGGAGGCGGGCCCTCGGCACCGTCGGGCTGGCACTGGCCCAGGACGGGCGTCCGGACGAGGCGGCCGAGGTGCTGATCGCCCTGCGCTCCTGCGCGGCCGGGGACGCGACCCTCCGGCCGGGGCCGACCGAGCGTGGGACGGACCTGGGCTGCGATCCGGCCGGTGGCCGGCACGCGGGGGCCCGGTGTGACGATGCGGGCTGCGCCCTGATCGAGGCGAACATCGCCCTGTGTCGGGGTGACCGGGACCTGGCGGCGGTGTGGTTCGCCGCCGCCGCCGAGGCGGGCGCGGCCGAGCGGGACCGGCGGGACGTGGTGGAGGCCCTGGTCGGGTTGGCGGCGAGCACGGACGATTCGAGCGTGCTGGACCGGATCGACCGGGTCTGTCGGGAGGGCGGCGTCAGCCTGCTGCCCCGGGAGGCCGCGCGGTTGGCGACCCTGCGGGTCGACGCGACGCGGGGGTGACGCGGGGAGGCGGCGCGAGCGAAGTAGCCCCCTGGTGTTATCCCTCGCACCTCGCTCGCGCCAGCACCCCCCGGTGCGCCCCCGTGGATGAGCACAGTAGCCACTTCTGATGGGGGATTCCGTCCGTTAGGCCCGAATGGCCATCTCGCTCGACGGATTCTGCCGGTCTTTCTGCCGGTAGTGCCGTCGGCACCCGGTCGGTCGGCGTGCGGCTAGTGCGGGGGCGGGGTGGTGCTGCCCGCCGTCGCCCCCGGGTGAGTCGCGTCCCGGATCCGCCGGAGGCCGTCGAGGAGGGCGTGCAGCGCCGCCGGCTCCAGTTGGCCGGTGAACCACTGCTCGATGATGCCGAGGTGACCGGGGAGGACCTCGTCGAGCCGGGTCAGGCCGGTCGTGGTGACCACGGCGTACGAGCTGCGCCGGTCCGACGGGCAGGCCCGGCGGCAGACCAGACCGTCGCGTTCCATCCGGTCCACCACCCGGGTCACGCCGCTGGTCGAGAGCGAGGTCTGCGCGGCCAGGTCGGTCATCCTGAGCTGGTTGCCGGGTGAGCGGGCGAGCCGGGTCAGCACGTCGAACTCGACCGGGGAGAGGCCGTGCTCCTCGAACTGTGCGGCGAACCGGGCGGTCAACCCGGCGTGCGCCTCGATGAGCAGGCCGACGGCGGTGATCCGGGGGTCGTCGAACATGTTCTGGTCCACGGACCCAGCCTAACAGTGTTTGACAAGAGGAATATTGCTGTAGCTATAGTTGCTTCACCAGCCATTCGGTTCCTAACAAAATTTCCCCCCTGGAGGCAGCACCATGACCAGCAGCACCGGATCGGTCACCCGCGAGTGGGCCGGCCTCACGATCCCCGCAGCCGGCACCTACCTGCTCGACACCGCCCACAAGCGGGTCGGCTTCGTCGCCCGGCACATGATGGTCAGCAAGGTCCGTGGTGAGTTCACCGACGCGACCGCCACGCTGACGATCGCGGAGGACCCGCTGCAGTCCTCGGTCGTCGCCACCATCCAGGCCGCCAGCATCAACACCGCCCAGGCCGACCGGGACGCCCACCTGCGCAGCCCCGAGTTCCTGGACGTCGAGGGCTTCCCCACGCTGGAATACCGCAGCACCGGCGTGAAGTCCCACGACGGCAACGAGTTCGTCCTCTCCGGCGAGCTGACCATCAAGGGCGTGACCCGCCCGGTGGAGCTGGAGGTCGAGTTCGAGGGCGCCGGCCGCAGCCCCTTCGGCCAGGACATCTTCGGCTTCTCCGCCAGCACCGAGATCGACCGCGAGGACTTCGGCCTGACCTGGAACGTGGCCCTGGAGACCGGGGGCGTGCTGGTCGGCAAGAAGATCAAGATCGAGATCGAGGGCGAGGCCGTCCGCCAGGCCTGATCTCCGGCCGGCAGAGCCGCTCACCGTCGTACGGAAACCCCACCGGCCCGCGTCGCACCAGTCGGCGCGGGCCGGTGGTCGGCACCGGCACCGCCGCGCGCTCATCGGCGACGACACCGCGAGCGCAACCCGCCCGGCGAGAGCGTGCGATTTGTCACGGGCGGGCGGCGCTCGTGAGCGGTGGCCGGCGGGCCCACCTGGGTAGGTATCCCGCGGAAGCGCGTCCCGGTCCCGGTCCCGGTCGTTCGTCGCGGTGATCGCCCGGCGTCGGCCTCTGGCCCGGCGCGGCGGGCGCTCCTACCGTGGAAGGTTCACCACGCGCGGCAGGGCGGCACCGCCCCGTCGCGCCTCGCGCCGGGAGGACACATGGGCAGGGACGTCGAGCAGGGCGCCTTCTCCCGAGACGACAGGGTCCGCTACCGGCAGAAGGTCCGGCGCTGCCTCGACGTCTTCGCGTTGATGCTGGACGACTTCGGTTTCGACGCCGACCGGCCGATGACCGGGCTGGAGATCGAGCTGAACCTGGTGGACGCGGCGGCCGAGCCCGCGATGCGCAACGAGCAGATCCTCGCCGACATCGACGATCCGCTCTTCCAGACCGAGTTGGCGCAGTTCAACCTCGAGTTGAACGCCAAGCCCCGGCTGATCGAGGGCAGCGGCTTCGCGGACTACGAGCACGACCTGCGCGCCAGCCTGGCCCACGCCGACGAGCAGGCGGCGGCCTCCGACGCCCGGATCGTCATGGTCGGCATCCTGCCCACGCTCACCGAGCGACACCTGGTGGCCGAGAACCTCTCCACCGCCGTGCGCTACCAGGTGCTCAACGACCAGATCGTCAACGCCCGGGGCGAGGACATCGAGCTGGACATCAGCGGCGTCGAGCGGTTGCGCACCCACACCGACTCGATCGCCCCGGAGGCTGCCTGCACCAGCCTCCAGTTCCACCTCCAGGTCGCCCCGGACAGCTTCGCCGACTACTGGAACGCCTCCCAGGCCATCGCCGGGGTCCAGGTGGCGCTCGGGGCCAACTCCCCCTTCCTGTACGGCCGCCACCTCTGGGCCGAGACCCGGATCGCCCTCTTCGAGCAGGCCACCGACACCCGCCCCGACGAGCTCAAGGCCCAGGGCGTACGGCCGCGGGTCTGGTTCGGGGAGCGCTGGATCACCTCGATCTTCGATCTCTTCGAGGAGAACGTCCGCTACTTCCCGCCGCTGCTGCCGATCTGCGAGGACGAGGACCCGGTCGAGGTGCTGCACTCCGGCGGCGTTCCCGAGCTGGCGGAGCTCCGGCTGCACAACGGCACCGTCTACCGCTGGAACCGCCCGGTCTACGACATCACCGACGGCCGACCGCACCTGCGGGTCGAGAACCGGGTGCTGCCGGCCGGCCCGACCGTGGTCGACATGCTGGCCAACGCCGCCTTCTACTTCGGGCTGGCCCGAGGGCTGGCCGAGGCCGACCGGCCGATCTGGAGCCAGCTCACCTTCAGTTCGGCGGAGGAGAACTTCCACACCGCCGCCCGGCGTGGCCTGGACGCCGTGCTGCACTGGCCCGGCCTCGGGGACGTGCCGGTGACCCGGCTGGTCCTCGACACCCTGCTGCCGACGGCGGCGAGCGGCCTGGACCGCTTCGGCGTCGCACCCGCCGAGCGGGACCGGCTGCTCGGCATCATCGAGCAGCGCTGCCGCACCGGGCGCAACGGCGCGGCGTGGCAGACCGAGACCGTCTGGGCGGCCGAACGGCACCGGGGCCTGGACCGCCCCGCTGCCCTGCACCACATGGTGCAGCGCTACGCCACGCTTCAGCGCAGCAACGAGCCGGTGCACACCTGGCCGGTCGACTGATCCGAGATCACCGGGCGCGCCGTCCGGCGCGGGGCTTCGGCGTCGTCGCCGGCCGGCGCTCGGCGGCCACCGAGCTTCCGCCCTCGGGCAGGTCTTCGGCCCCGCCGGGCTCGGCGGTGACCCCGGCCCCGCCGGGCTCGGCGACTGCCGCGCCGCCGGGCCCGCTGGTGCCGGCCTCGGTCGTGCCGGCCTGGGTCGTGCCGGCCTCGGTCGTGCCGGGCTCGGCCGTGCCGGCCTTGGTCGTGCCGGCCTCGGTCGTGCCGGCCTGGCTGGCGTCGGGCTGGCTGGCGGTGGGCCGGTGCGGGGCGTCGTCGCTCTCGCCACCGCGTTGCCGGGGGATCGCCGCCTGCGCCCCGACCCCGAGGGCCGGGGTCTGCGGCGCGGGCCCGGTGCGCCGGGCCGTCGCGCGCTGGGCCAGCGCGGCGGTCAGCATCGACCCGGCGAGGCCGGCCACCACCGCGTACGGCGCGACGAGGTGCGCCGACACCTGCGCCCTGCCGATGTCGGCGAGGCCGGGCGTGGCCAGCAGGTAGGCCAGCGCGACGAGCAGCGGGCCGGCCGCGCCCGAGGCCGCCGCCCCGAGCCGGTGTTGCGGGGACCGGGCGGCGCGGCGTGCGGCCAGTGCCCCGATCAGCAGGGCCGAGGCGAGCGCCAGGAGCGCCCCCGGCCAGTAGAACCAGTCCTGGAGCCAAAAGCCGGAGCGATCCCCGCTGAGCTGCCAGATGCCGAGCTGTGCGGTGGTCAACCCACGCCCGGAGAGCACCCCGTCCACCACGGCGACCACGGCGAGCAGCCAGAGCCAGCCGATGGTGGCGATCACGTTGGCCGCCGCTGCCGGTGAACGCAGCACCCACCCGGCCATCAGCACCCCGATCAGCACACCCACGCCCGCGTACGCGGCGGCCACCGCCTGCGGGGTGGAGACGTCCGGCACGGCCGCCATCCGGGCCGGCACGGCCACCAGCAGCACGGTGACCAGTGCGCCGAGGCCACCGGCGAGCGCCAACGCCGCCGAGGCGAATCCGCGGTCCCCGCCCCGACC
The DNA here is from genome assembly GCF_049841815.1 of Micromonospora sp. DT233. NCBI lineage: Bacteria > Bacillati > Actinomycetota > Actinomycetes > Micromonosporales > Micromonosporaceae > Micromonospora > Micromonospora sp. DT233. Next base: position 102,754 of record NZ_JBNCLB010000017.1, read on the forward strand.
GGGGCCGGCGTGGGCCGGCGAGGGCCCGTCACCACCGGTGGTGGCGGCGACGGTGGCCGGGCCGGCGGGGCGCGGGTCGGTCGGCTGCGGGTCGGCCGGTTGCGGGTTGGCCGGGTGCGGGTCGGCGGGCGAGGGCTCCCCGTCGTCGGCGGTATGCCGGTGCCGCAGGTATCGGGCGCTTGCCGCGCCCGCGATCGTCGAGGTACCAGCGATCCAGGTGGCCCAGGCGAGGCTGGCCACCCAGGCGGTCTGGTCGCCGGCGGCGGCGTCCGTCGCCGCCCAGTTGATGATGCCCAGCCCGTAGCCGAAGCCGAGCTGGGCCGCGCCCGTGCCGGCAGCCACGCCGACCGCCGTGGCGATCGATCCTCCCCAGCGCCGTCCGGCCATGCGGGGCAGCGTAACGCCCCGAGCTCACCCCGGCGAGTCGTGGCGACGAGCCGCTTGGAAGGGCTTGGCCCGGCCCGGTACCGTCGCCGGTGATGAGGTGGTGGGCGCGATGACGGACGAAGACAGCGCTGGGCGGACGTACGCCGAGGAGCCCGGCCGGGACGCCGGCGCGGGGCGGCGGTCCAGGTTGATCGGCGGCGGCCTCGCCCTCGCGCTCCTCGCGGTCGTCGGCACGGTCGGCGGTTGGCTGCTGGCCGGCAGGGAGGGCTCCCCACCGCCGCCCCCGTCGGCGGCCAGCTCCGCCGCTTCCCCCACCCCCGCTGCCACCGAGGCCACCCCGAGCCCGCCCCCGACGACCCGGCCCGCCACCCGGACCAGCGCACCCGCCTCGGCCACCGGCCTGACCGTCCCGCCCGTGGTGGGCTCCGACTTCGAGGACGCCCGGGACGAGTTGCGGGACCGCCGCCTCGGTTGGCGGCTGGTCTTCGGCACCGGGTTGGGCCGGGACGTGCTGAGCGCCGACCCGCCCGTCGGGACGGCCGTCAAGCGGGGTACCACCGTCGCGCTCTACGTCGCCGGGCCGGCACCCCGGGTCAGCGTCCCGGACCTGCTCGGCGACGACTGCTCGGACGCGGCCGACGACCTGGTCGACGAGGGCCTGTACCCGCGCTACCGCACCGGGCGGACCGGCACGGTCACCGCCCAGGACCCGGCACCTGACAGCCCGGCGTACTGGAACGGCGAGGTCTCCCTGACCTGCGGAAACGAGTCGGAAGAGCCGGAAGAGCCGGACGTGGAGCCGACGCCGACCTCCTGACCGCGGCTCGCCGCGCTGATCCCGGCCGATCTCGGCGGGAGCGGTTAGCGTGGACGGCGAGGGCCTGGCGGCCCGCCCCGGTGGGGAGAGGACGTGCGATGAGCGACGACCGGCAGGGCCTGCCCCCCGACGGCGCGGACGACGCCGACGACCGCACCCGTCCCCTGCCCCGCCCGCCGGACCGGACCCGGCCGTTGCCCGGTGCCGGGGAGACCGCCCAGCAGCCGGCCGCGCCGCCGGTCTGGTCCGGGCGGGCCGGGGTCCCGCCGCCGCGCCCGGCGAACTACCGCGACCCGGCCAGCGACGACTGGTACGCCGAGGAGCAGCGCGGTCGGCCCTGGTGGCTGCCGATCCTGCTCGGCATCCTGGCGCTGCTGCTGCTCGGTGTGATCGGAGCCGGTGTCTGGTTGGCCCTGTCGGCCGACGACGACTCCGGCCCGGAGCCCACTCCCTCGGCGCCGGCCAGCACCGCCCCGGCGACGACCGGGGCGCCGACGACCGGCGGGCCGTCCACCACCCCACCGCCGAGCACCGCCGCCTCGGTGCCGATGCCGCCCGTGGTCGGGCTGCCCCGGGCGGTGGCCGTGCGGGTCCTGGGCCAGGCCGGCATCGGGTACCGGATCGAGAGCCGGGAGTCCGATCGGCCACCCGGCACGGTGCTCGACACCGATCCCGGCCCCGGCGAGCCGGTCGCCGCCGGGCAGGAGGTCACCCTGGTGGTCGCGGTGGCACCGACGAGCACGCCCGGCGCGGTGACGCCGACGCCGACGCCGACGCCGACGGTCACCCCGACGCCCTGACCGCACCCGCCACGCCGGCCGGCAGGTGGCGTGGCGGGCCGGGGCCCGCTCACCACCGGCGGCGTCTGGCCCCGACCAGGCCGAGCCCGGCCAGGGAGATGACGAGGCCCAGGAGCCCCGACCAGAACAGCGAGCGGCCGACGTCGTCCGGGTGGGTGGTCCTTCCGCCCGGCACCCGGTGGGCCTCGAAGACCGGATCGCCGCCGGTCCCGGCGCCCGATCCCGCCTGCGTGCCGGCCTGGCCGGCGACATCGACGGGCTGCCCGGCGACGGCCGGTCGACCGGAGAGGCCGACGCCCTCGGCGGGGGCGGGTGCCGGGACGTCGCGGAGCGGGTCGGGGCCGGGGCCGGCGTCCATCACGGTGATCTCCGGCGCCGGGACCGGGGCGCTCAGCTCGGTGGCGGAGAACGTCGGATGGCGGGCCAGGATCAGGAGCATGCCGACGGTGCCGGCAAGCGCCAGCAGACCGAGGGCGTAGCGGAGACGGGACCGGTGGTGTCGCCGCGCGGCAGGCAGTATGGCCATGACCATCCCAGGTTCAGGGTCCGGGACGCGCGGGGTGGAGACGTTCGCCGGGGTGGCCCACCGATCGTATTCCGCCGGCAGGCCCCCCTACCTGGGTTTTCGGCGGTCAGCCCACCCGTATGGGGGTGCGGGTCACGGGAGGGCGCTGGTGGGCGGTGCGCTGCCGGGGCTGCGGGGCGGTCCGGAGCTGACGTAGCCCGGCCACCTGCACGAAGATCGACCGCCGGTCGACGGCGTCCCCCGCCGCGTCCAACTCGTAGCCGTTGAGCCACACCCAGCCGTCGTACGTGGGCCAGTCGTGCACCCGGATCACGCGGAACATGATCGGTCTGGCGAACTGGACACTTGCCGCGCGAGTCACGTGCAGTACGTCACCTGGGCGGGGAAGCACAGAGAACTCCCGGAGAGGATCGGCCGGCACGAATGCCGGCGGGGATTTTTTTTCGGATTGTCGCCGCGCGGTGCGGGGTTGGTGCCCCGGGCACCGGTCGGGGTGTGGTGGTCGGGTCGTGCCCGCTGGTGGCGTGCCCGCACCCGACCATCACCCGACTGCTCCGCCTGGTCACGCCCGCCACCGCAGCCGTCCGGCGTGCGGCGACGGGGTCTTGAGCCGGGGCAGGTCCGTCGCGTGGTGCCTGGGCCCGGGTCCCTCGGCCGGACGCTCCGTGGCCGACGGAGCGCCCCTCCTGCGGGGGGCTGACCGAAACTCTCAGTCACCCGAGCCATACGGACAGAGTGCACCAGCCGTCCCTCCACTGCAAGTTGCATGTTGATTTTTGCCGATACGTGAGTGGCTCGCGGAAATAGACGCTTGATGCCGCCGTCACCCGAGCGGCACACTGGACGCCGGTTTCGCCGCCGCGACCGGCCGTCGGCCGGTGCCCTCTCCGCCGCGAAGCTCGCCCGCCGCCTCGACGGTCGCGCCCCCGGCGGGCATCGACCCCGGGCGCGATCGACCGGAGGTAACCGGGTGAGCGCGAGCAGCGATCGGTCCGGCCCAGTGCCCCACGGGGGGACGCCGTGAGCGAGCGACGCGGTCCCACCATCCGCCGACGCCGGCTCGGCAACGAGTTGCGCCGGCACCGCGACGCGGCCGGCATCACCATCGAGGCGGTCGCCGAGAAGTTGGAGTGCTCCGCGTCGAAGATCTCCCGGATCGAGACCGGCCACACCACCGCCAGCCCGCGTGACGTCCGCGACATGCTCTTGATCTACGGGTTGTCCGCCGCAGAGAGCGAAGAGTTGGTGCAGATCGCCCGCGAGGCCCGACAGAAGGGCTGGTGGCACCCGTACAGCAAGGTGCTGGCCGGCTCGTACGTCGGGTTGGAGTCCGCCGCGAACTCGATGCGCACCTACGAGCAGCAGGTGGTGCCGGGCCTGCTGGAGACCGAGGCGTACGCCTCCGCCATGATCCGGGCCGCCCGCCCGGACATCGAGCCCGACCAAGTCACCCAACGGGTGCGTGTCCGAATCAACCGCCAGTCGTTGTTGACCCAGGAAGATCCGGTCGATCTGTGGGTGGTGCTCGATGAGGCGGTGTTGCACCGGCCGGTGGGCGGCGACGCGGTTATGCGTGGTCAGCTCAGGCGGCTGGTGGAGGTGGCGGAGTTGCCGAACGTGACGCTCCAGATCCTGCCGTTCGCGGTGGGAGCGCACGCCGGCATGGACGGCACATTCACCATCCTCAGCTTCCCCGAAGCGGGTGATCCCGATGTCGTGTACGCGGAGAACGCCACGGGTGGGCTCTTCCTCGAGAAGAGCGACGAGCTTCAGAAGTACAACTTCATCTTCGATCACATTCGAGCAGCAGCCACACGCCCGGAGGACTCCATTGCACAAATCGCAGAACTGGCAGAGGAGCCGTTGTGGAATTGGCGACCAAGGGGTTCCATGGGGACCTGACGCGGGCGACGTGGTTCAAGAGCTCGAAGAGCGGGCCGAACTGTGACAACTGCGTCGAGGTGGCGTACGTGACCGGAGCGGTCGGAGTGCGGGACTCGAAGGACAAGAGCGGCCCCGCACTGGTCTTCGCTCCGGGCGACTGGCACGCCTTCGTCGCCGGTACGAGGGACGGCATGTTCGTCCTGGGCTGATCGGACACCCCGAACACGACGGGCGCGGCCCGTCCGGCAGCTGCCGGACGGCCCGCGCCCGTCGCGTGTCCGCCGTCCGGGCATCGGATCCCGGCCCGACCCGTCGCCACCACCGTTCCGGGTCGTTGTACCCCTCGGTACGGTGCTGGTCCGAAACCCGCCGCACCGATCGGCAACCGAGCGAGGCAGGCGAGACGATGACGACGATCGGGTCAGAAAACCTCACCAATGGGCCGGGCAAGCCGGAACGGTTCGGCGGCAAGTACCGCGGTGCCCGCCGCGACACCGTGTTGACCGAGGTGGTCTCCGGCGACACCGAGATCGGCGGCCGGGACGTCGGCTCCTCGATCTCCGAACAGCCGGGTCCGCCGCTGTCACTGCCCTCGCTGGACCCGAACCCGCTCACCGAGCCGTCGTTCCCGTCCGACGGCTGGGCGGTCGGGCAGGCCGAGTCCCTGGTGGACCACCCGCTGCTGCGTGGCCTGCTGATGGAACTGCCGCCCAAGGGGAGTGTCCCCCCGCCCGGTTGGCTGGACCGCTGGTTCGAGGCGACCCGGGCGATCCTGGAGCTGCTCTACGTGCAGGGCCCCGGCCGCACCCGCTGAGACCGGCCGCGCCGGGCCCGCTGAGACCGGCCGGGCCGAGTCGCGCGGGCCCGGGTCAGACGTCGAAGGTGGAGAGCCGTTCCGTGGCCGGAGCGGGCGGGTTCGCCTTCCACAGCCCGGTCTTCTGCGCCGCGAGCCGGCCGAGGTATGCCGGGTTGAGGATGACGTACCGCCGCCAGAGCCGCTTCGGCTCCAGGCCGAGCCGCCAGAGCCACTCCAGGCCGGCCCGCTGCATCCACGGTGGCGGCTTGCGCAGCAGCCCGGCGTGGTAGTCGAAGGCCGCCCCGACGGCCATCAGCGGCATGTCCAGCAGGGGCCGCATCGCGTACGCGAAGATTTCCTGGCGCGGGCAGCCGAGCCCGACCAGGACGAGCCGGGCGCCGCTGGCCCGGATCCGGTCGGCGATCTCGACGTCCTCACCCGGCCGCACCGCGCGGAACTTCGACGGCTCCACCCCGACGATCTTCAGCGCGGGGAACATCTGCGCCAGCTTCGGGACCAGCCGGCCCAGGGTCTCCTCCGTCGAGCCGTAGAGGTAGACCGGAAGGCCCTCCTCGGCGAAGCGGCGCAGCACGTGCAGGGTCAGCAGCGGGCCGTAGACCCGGTCGGCGAGGCCGGCGTGGTGCAGCAGGTTCAGCGCCCAGCGCACCGGCTGCCCGTCCGGGGTGACCACGTCGAACGAGTTGAGCCGGGCGTTGTGCGCCGGGTCGAGCACCCCGGTCATCACCCCGTGCACGGCCAGCGCGGTCAGGGCCAGCGGTCGGCGCTGCTGCGCCGCCGCCACCACCCGCTCGGTCGCGTCCGCGTAGTCGGTGGCGTCGACTCCGACGCCGAGGACGTTGCGCTTGCTGTCGACGGTCATGCCCCCGGCACCCACTTGTCGACGTTGGCCTCGTAGATCTCGCGGGCGATCATCGGCACGTCGTAGACCTGCTTCCACTCCGGGTAGTCGGCCTGGAACGCCTCGTTCGACCCGATCCACCACTTGTGGTCGCCGACCCGGTTCGCCTCGACGTACTCGCTGATCATCTGCTGGTCGGTGATCTCCTCGGCCAGGGTGAAGACCTCGCGCATGGAGATGTTGGAGTGCCGCCCGCCGCCGAGGTTGTAGACGGCCGCCGAGCGCGGGTTGCGGAAGAACGCCTCGAACGCCGAGACCACGTCGGAGCTGTGGATCGCGTCGCGGACCTGCTTGCCCTGGTAACCGAAGATCTTGTACGTCCGGCGCTCCATGTTGGCCCGCATCACGTACCCGAGGAAGCCGTGCAGCTCGGTCGCGGAGTGCGCCGGGCCGGTCAGCGTGCCGCCCCGGAAGCAGGCGGTCCGCATCCCGAAGTAGCGGCCGTACTCCTGCACCATCACGTCGGCGGCGACCTTCGACGCGCCGAAGACGGAGTGCAGGCAGGCGTCGATCGACATGTCCTCGCGGATGCCCTGCTCGTACGGGTGCCCCGGCTCGATCTCCCACCGGGTCTCCAACTCGACCAGGGGGAGGCTGTTGGGGCGGTCGCCGTAGACCTTGTTGGTGGAGCAGTGGATCACCGGCGCCTCGATGCAGTGCTCGCGGACGTTCTGCAGCACGTTGAGGGTGCCGCCGGCGTTGACGTCGAAGTCGGTGAAGGGGTCGCGCACGGCCCAGTCGTGGGAGGGCTGCGCGGCGGTGTGGATCACCACCGCGATGTCGCGGCCGTACCGGGCGAAGAGCTTGGCCAGCGCGTCGCGGTCGCGGATGTCGATGCTGTGGTGGGCGTACGCCCCACCGAGGTCCTCGGCGAGCCGCCGGACGTTCCACGCGGTCGACGCCTCGGCGCCGAAGAACTCCTGCCGCATGTCGTTGTCGATGCCGACGACGTCGAGGCCGAGGCCGGCGAAGTGCCGGACCGCCTCGGAACCGATCAGGCCGCCCGACCCGGTCACCAATGCGACGCTCACAGCCACTCCTGGTCAATCGGAGGCAGGGAAACGATCGGAGCATAGCGTGACGTCCGGGACCGACCGGACGCGGCGCTGGGGCCCAGAAATGGCGAAAGGGCCCCGCATCTCTGCGGAGCCCTCGCTCTGGTGGGGAAGGGGGGAGTTGAACCCCCACGCCCTTTCGGGCACACGGACCTGAACCGTGCGCGTCTGCCATTCCGCCACTCCCCCGCGGCATGACACCGGAAACTGTAGCCCGTCCCGGATCCGCTGTTTCCAGCGGGTCGACACATCCTACGGCCTTCCGGCCCTCGCCACGACCGGTTACCGTTCGTGGCGGACAAAACTGTAGCACGAGGGCAACGACCCGTCCGAGCGGGTCGACACCGGGCGGCCGAGCGGCGTGTGAGCTGCGCGCGCGCCGGCCGGATACCATCATGTCCTCGGGACCCGAGGAGGAGCCGGTGAGCGTGCTGCAACGCTTCGAGAAGCGTCTGGAAGGCCTGGTGGAGGGAGCCTTTGCCAAGGTCTTCAAAGGGGTGGTTCACCCCGTTGAGATCCTCAATGCCATGCAGCGGGAGGCCGAGGCGCACAAGGCGATCCTCGCCGGTGGGCGCACTCTGGTGCCCAACCGCTACGTGATCGATCTCTCGCCGTATGACCACAGTCGGTTGGCGCCGTACGCCGCCGCGCTGGCCCAGGAGCTGGCCCAGTCGCAGGCGGAGTTCATCGGCGAGCAGGCCTGGACGGTCTACGGCGACGTGATCGTCGAGATCGAGCGGGGCGAGGGCCTCGACACCGGGATGTTCCGGGTCACCGCCGAGGTCTACACGGGCGGCGACGTCGCCCCGGTCTCCGGGCCCGGCTACGACCAGGGCGGCTACGACGCCGGCCCGCCCGGATACCCGGCGTACGACCAGGGCGGCGGCTACGGCCCGCCGCCGGGGCACGGCGGTGGGCGCAACGTGCGGCTGGTCTCCGGTGACGGGCGCACCTACCCGCTCCAGATGGGCTCCACGGTCATCGGCCGGGGCGACCAGGCCAACCTGCGCCTGCCGGACGTCGGCATCTCCCGGCGACACGCCCGGCTGGACTTCGACGGTGGGCAGGTCGTGCTGACCGATCTCGGGTCGACCAACGGCACCATGGTCAACGGCCAGCGGGTCTCCGCCGTCGCCCTCAACCCCGGCGACATGATCCAGCTCGGCACGACCACCCTGACCTTCCGCGTGGACGGCTGATCCGCCTTGCCGGAACTCGTCATCACCGTCGCCCGCTTCGGGTTCCTCATCCTGCTGTGGATCTTCGTGTTCACGGTGGTCGGCGTCATTCGCCGGGACCTCTTCGCCGGGGCCCGATCGGGGCGGCTGGTGGCCGCCCCACGGGCGGTGGGCGCCTCGACCGGGCAGCCGGCGGCCAAGCCGGCCAAGGCGAAGCGGGGCAGGGCGGCCCACCAGCTGGTGGTGACCGCCGGCCAGCTCGCCGGCACCCGGATCACCCTGGGCCAGTCCCAGATCACCATCGGCCGGGCGGAGGACTCGACGCTGGTCATCACCGACGACTACGCGTCGGCGCGACACGCCCGACTGTTGCCCCGTGACGGGCAGTGGTTCGTCGAGGATCTCGGATCGACTAACGGGACCTACCTCGATCGCGATAAGGTCACCGGACCAACCCCCGTCCCCCTCGGCGTGCCGATCCGTATCGGCCGCACCTCTCTCGAATTACGGCCATGACTCTGACCCTGCGCTATGCGGCCCACAGCGACCGCGGTCTGATCCGAGACGGTAATCAGGATTCCGTCTACGCCGGACCGCGGCTTCTCGCCGTTGCCGACGGCATGGGCGGCATGGCCGCCGGTGACGTCGCCAGCAACATCGTCATCGGTGCCATGGAGCCGCTCGACCAGGACGCCCCCGGGGACGCCCTGGTCGACCTGCTGCGTTCGGCCGTGGGCACCGCCAACCAGCAGCTCCGTGACACCGTGGACGCCAACCCGCAGCTGGAGGGGATGGGCACCACGCTCACCGCGACCCTCTTCTCCGGCACCAAGCTGGGCATGGTCCACATCGGTGACTCCCGGGCCTACCTACTCCGCAACGGCGAGTTCGCGCAGATCACCAAGGACGACACGTACGTCCAGATGCTCGTCGACGAGGGCCGGATCAGCGCCGAGGAGGCGAGCAGCCACCCGCAGCGGTCGCTGCTCACCAGGGCGCTCGACGGCCGTGACATCGACCCGGAATACAGCGTCCGTCAGGTGCTGCGCGGTGACCGCTACCTGATCTGCAGCGACGGCCTCTCCGGCGTGGTCAGCTCGGAGACGATCGCCGACACCATGCGCGACTACCCGGACCCGCAGCAGTGCGTCGAGCGGCTGGTGCAGCTCGCGCTGCGCGGCGGCGGCCCGGACAACATCACGGTGATCATCGCCGACGCCACCGACCAGGACATCGTCGAGGCGAGCCCGATCGTCGGCGGCGCCGCCGCCAAGGATCGCGGCATGGCCACCTCCGCCGACGTCTCCACTCCCGCCGCGCGGGCCTCCGCGCTCTCCGCGCCCCGGCCGCCGGCACCCGAGGACCCGGCCGACGACGGCGACGACGACCGTCCGAAGCGCCGGCCGCTGCGGACCGTCGCGCTGCTCGTCGCGCTGCTGGTCATCCTCGGCGGGGCGCTCTTCGGGGGCTGGAGCTACACCCAGCGGCAGTACTACGTCGGTGCCACCGACGACGGTCAGGTGGCGGTCTTCCGGGGCGTCCAGGGGCAGGTCGCCGGCCTGGACCTCTCGGCCGTGCACTCGACCAGCCCGGCCCGCCTGGACGATCTCACCCTGGCCGCCCAGGAGCAGGTCAAGCAGGGCATTCCGGCCAAGGGTGAGCCGGACGCCGAGCGCCGACTGGCCGAGCTGACCAGCGACGACCCCACGAACCCGAACCTCAAGCCGATCTGCCCGCCCACCCCGACGGCGACTCCGGAGGCGGCCACCACCGGGGCGCCCACCCCCAAGGCGACCCGCTCGACCGCCGCCAGTCGCCGGGCCGTCGCCCCCCCGACGCCGGAGCCGACCACCACGCCCGACGCGCTGCCCTCGGACACGGTTCCGCCGGTCGACCCGGCGGGCTGCCGGTCGGCCGAGTGAGCCTCGGGTCGAGAACTTCGAGGACACTTTCGTGACCGCAGCGGCCGCACCGGCAGTCTCGCCCGCCTCGACGGGCGAGCAGTCCGGCGTACGCCTGGGCCGGTCGCGGCGCAACGCCGAACTGTCGTTGCTGCTGCTGGCCCTGGTGATCGTCGGCGCGTATGGCGCGACGGTCGAGGCGACCGTGCTCGACACGGTCACCCCGGACTTCTGGATTCCGACCGCCGTCCTGGCGGCCGTCTTCCTGGCCATGCACGTGGCCGTCCGGTTCCTCGCGCCGTTCGCCGACCCGGCCCTGCTGCCGGCGGTGGCCCTGCTCAACGGGATCGGGGTGGGCTTCCTGCGCCGCCTCGACCTGGCGCGGGCCGCCCCGGCGGAGCGGGAGACCCTGGCCGTCTTCGCCGGCAACGGCGGGCGGCAGCTCGCCTGGACGCTCGCCTCGGTGGTGCTGGCCGCCGGGCTGCTGGCGCTGATGCGCGACCACCGCTCGGTCTCCCGGTACGCGTACACCCTGGGCCTCGCCGGCATCGTGCTGGTGATGATCCCGGCGGTGCTCCCCGCGAAGTACTCGGAGATCTACGGGGCGAAGCTGTGGATCCGCATCGGCGGGTTCAGCATCCAGCCCGGTGAGTTCGCCAAGCTGGCGCTGCTCGTGTTCTTCGCGTACTACCTGGTGCGCAAGCGCGAGGTGCTCTCGCTGGCCAGTCACCGGGTGCTCGGCATCGACCTGCCGCGCGGGCGCGACCTGGGGCCGGTGCTCGCGGTCTGGGTGCTGAGCGTGCTGGTCCTGGTCTTCGAGAAGGACCTGGGCACCTCGCTGCTCTACTTCGGCATGTTCGTGGTGACGCTCTACATCGCCACCGAACGGGTGAGTTGGCTGCTCATCGGCCTGCTCCTCTTCTTCGGCGGGGTCTACCTGGCGTACGTGCTCGGCGGCGTGATCGGCGGGCCGTTCGCCAACTTCCACCTGCGCGCCGAGATCTGGCTCGACCCGTTCGCCGACCCGTACGAGGACGGCTACCAGCTCGTCCAGGGCCTGCTGGCGCTCGGCAGCGGCGGCCTCTTCGGCGCCGGGCCGGGCGGCGGCGAGCCGCTGGAGATCCCCGAGGTGCAGAACGACTTCATCTTCGCCGGCATCGGCGAGGAGATCGGCCTGTTCGGGCTCTCCGCGCTGCTGGTGGTCTACCTGCTGATCGTGGAGCGAGGGCTGCGGGCGGCGCTGGCCGTGCGGGACTCGTTCGGCAAGCTGCTGGCCGGGGGCCTCGCCTTCACCCTCGGCCTGCAGGTCTTCGTGATCGTCGGCGGGATCAGCAAGCTCATCCCGCTGACCGGTCAGACCACCCCGTTCCTCTCCGCCGGTGGCTCGTCGCTGATGGCGAACTGGCTGCTCATCGCGGTGCTGCTGCGGATCTCCGACGGCGCACGCCGGCCGGTGACCACGACCGGCAGCGCGGCGTCCCGACCCGGGGGCGGTGGCCCACCCGAGCAGCTGCACGGTGCCCCCACGGAGGTGATCAGACCGTGAACGCACCCCTTCGCCGCGTCGGCGTGGTCGCGATGGTCCTGTTCGGTCTGCTCTTCGCGAACCTGAACTGGGTCCAGGCCTACAAGGCCAACGAATATCGCAACAGCGACTACAACGGCCGCGTCCAGGTGGCCGAGTACGAGCGCAAGCGCGGCAACATCGAGGCCGGCGGCACCGCCGTGGCCACCAGCAAGGAGACCAGCGGCAAGCTGCGGTACCTGCGCACCTACCCGGGTGGGGAGAAGTACGCGCACGTGCTCGGCTACAAGCCGGTCAACCTCGCCGACACCGGCATCGAGCGGGTCGAGAACAGCTTCCTCGCCGGCACCAGCGACGCGCTGATCGCCAACCGGATCAAGGACATGTTCACCGGCGACGAGACCGGCGGCGGCAACGTGCTGCTCACCCTCTCGAAGCGGGCCCAGGAGGCCGCGTACGACGGGCTGGCAGACAACCAGGTCGGGGCGAAGAAGGGCGCGGCGGTGGCGTTCGACCCGCGCACGGGGGCGGTGCAGGCGCTGGTCTCCATGCCCAGCTTCGACCCGAACCCGCTGGCCAGCCACGACACCGACGAGGCGACGGCGGCGTACAACAGGCTGGAGGGCGCCGAGGGCGGCCCGCTGAAGAACCGGGCGCTGTCGGAGGTGCTGCCCCCGGGCTCCACCTTCAAGGTCGTGGTGGCCGCCGCCGCCCTGGAGAACGGGATCGGCAAGAACACCGAGATCCCCGCCGGGCCGAGCTGGACGCCGCCGACCTCGGGCACCCCGATCCGCAACGCGGCCCCGTCGATCTGCCCCGAGGACCAGGTCACCCTGCTCGACGCGGTCACCGAGTCCTGCAACACCGGCTTCGCCCAGCTCGGCGTCAGGCTCGGTCCCGACAAGGTGAAGGAGAAGGCCCGCCAGTTCGGCTTCGAGCAGGACGACCTGACGGTCGGCCAGCTCGGCAAGGACGGGCTGCCCACGGCACCCAGCCGCACCGGGTCGATGGAGGCGCCCGACGGCGCGACCGACCCGGCGGCCCTGGCGCAGTCCTCCATCGGGCAGCGCGACGTGAAGATGACCCCGCTGGAGGGGGCGCTGATCGCCGGGGCGGTCGCCAACGGCGGCAGCCAGATGCGCCCGTACCTGGTCCGCCAGCAGCTCGCCCCGGACCGCACCACCAGCTACTACACCGCCAAGCCGAGGGAGCTGCGCCGGCCGGTCAGCGGGCCGGTCGCCGCCGACCTGCGGGACATGATGGTCAGCGTGGTGCAGAACGGCACCGGCCGCAACGCGCAGTTCAGCGGCTACCGGGTCGGTGGCAAGACCGGCACCGCCCAGTCCGGCCCGCAGACCCCCGACCACGGCTGGTTCATCGGCTTCGCGCTCGACAAGAACGGCACCCCGGTCTCCGCGGTCTGCGTGGTGCTGGAGGAGGCGGGCAGCGGCGGCAGCGCCGAGGCGGCGAGGATCGCCGGCAAGATCATGCAGGCGGCCGCCGCCGACGCTGGGGGCCGCTGACATGCTCAGCCCCGGCGTTCAGCTCGGCAACCGCTACCGCCTCGACGAGCGGATCGCCAGTGGCGGCATGGGTGACGTGTGGCGGGCCACCGACCAGGTGTTGGGGCGTACCGTCGCGGTGAAGAGCCTGCTCCCGGCGCTGCTCGACGAGCCGGGCTTCGCCGAGCGGTTCCGGGGCGAGGCGCGCACGATGGCCACCATCAACCACCCCGGCGTCGTCGACGTCTACGACTTCGGCAACGACCAGCACATCGCCTTCCTGGTGATGGAGTACGTCGAGGGCGACGCGCTCTCCTCGACGCTGAGCCGGGTCGGCCGGCTCACCCCCGCCCGGACCATGGCGCTGCTGGCCCAAGCCGCCGACGCGCTGCACGCGGCGCACTGCAAGGGCATCGTGCACCGCGACGTGAAGCCGGGCAACCTGCTGGTGCGGCCGAACGGGACGCTGGTCCTGACCGACTTCGGCATCGCCCGCTCCGAGCTGGTCGGGCAGCTCACCGCCGCCGGCTCGGTGCTCGGCACCGCCTCGTACATCTCCCCGGAGCAGGCCACCGGCGCGGTCGCCACCCCCGCCTCCGACGTGTACGCCCTGGGCGTGGTCGCGTACCAGTGCCTGGCCGGGCGGCGGCCGTTCGAGGGGGAGAACCCGCTGGAGATCGCCATGAAGCACGTCCGGGACTCCCCCCGGCCGCTTCCGGCGGACATCCCGCCCCCGGTCCGCGCGATCGTCGAGCGGGCGATGGCGAAGGACCCGGCCGCCCGCTGGCCCAGCGCCGCCGCCCTGGCCGGGGCGGCCCGGCAGGCGAAGCTCGTGCTCGGGCAGCGGTCCCGCAGCGCCGGGCACCTCAGCCAGATCTCCGCGGCACCGTCGTCCCCCGCCGGCCCGCCGGCCCGCGCGCAGGTGCCGCCGACGTCGCGCCAGCAGCCCCGCCCGCCGGTGGCGGCGCAGCCCCGCCCGCCGGTGTCGGCGCAGCGGCCGGCCCCGACGTCCGGCCCGCCGCACCCCCGCCCGCCGGTCGCCCAGCCGCCGCGCCCGCAGACCAACCAACAGCAGTCGTACCCGCCGCCGGCCGTGGCGCGTCCGCCGGCCGCCACCGGCTCGGCGTACCCACGCGGCGCGGCGAGCGTGCCCCAGGCCCGGCAGGTGACCCCGATGGGGTACGCCCACCAGCCCGCCCCGCCCCCGCCGCAACGTTCCAGGTCAGGGCCGGTGCTGCTGTTCATCCTGCTGGCCGTGCTGGTCCTCGTTTGCTCCGGCGTGATTTCCTACAACCTGTCCGACAAGTCGGCAGTGGGCGCACCGGGCGCGGTCGGCCTCCGGGTCGTGACACCCGGCGCGGTGCCGGCGGCTGGGCGCGACGATTCGTCCCGGACGCCGTACCGTCGGGTGGAACGGCTCCTGCCGGGCGGCGGCGAGACGACGACGAGCGAAGGACGACAGACGCGATGACAGCGCAGGCCCGCCTGCTCGGTGGCAGGTACCAGGTCGGCGAGCTGCTCGGCTACGGGGGCATGGCCGAGGTGCACCGCGGCCGTGATCTCCGGCTCGGCCGCGACGTCGCGATCAAGATGCTCCGGGCCGACCTGGCCCGGGACGCCACCTTCCAGATGCGGTTCCGTCGGGAGGCGCAGAACGCCGCGTCGCTCAACCACCCGGCGATCGTCGCCGTCTACGACACCGGCGAGGAGACCGGGCCGACCGGCGAGACGCTGCCGTTCATCGTGATGGAGTTCGTCAACGGGCGGACCCTCAAGGAGCTGCTGGGTGTCGAGGGGCGGCTCCAGCCGCGCCGGGCGCTGGAGATCTGCGCCGACACGTGCGCGGCGCTGGAGTTCAGCCACCGGCACGGCATCATCCACCGCGACATCAAGCCCGGCAACGTGATGCTCACCCAGACCGGCCAGGTCAAGGTGATGGACTTCGGCATCGCGCGGGCCCTGGCCTCCGGCGTCACCACGATGACCCAGACCAGCGCGGTCATCGGCACGGCGCAGTATCTCTCCCCCGAGCAGGCGCGCGGCGAGGCCGTGGACGCCCGCTCCGACGTGTACGCCGCCGGTTGCGTGCTCTTCGAGCTGGTCTGCGGCCACCCCCCGTTCGTCGGGGACAGCCCGGTCAGCGTGGCGTACCAGCACGTCCGGGAGACCCCACCGACGCCCAGCGACATCAATCCCGACGTCACCCCCGCGATCGACGCGATCGTGCTCAAGGCGCTGTCGAAGAACCCGCTCAACCGCTACCAGAGCGCCGGCGAGATGCGGGCGGACATGCTCCGGGCGGCCGCGGGCCGGCCGGTGCTGGCCACGCCGGTGATGCAGGAGGCCGAGACCGCGCCGATGGCGGCCGCCGCGTCGGGGTACCCGACCCAGGTCGGCGGCGCGACCACCCGCCAGCAGCCGGCCGCCCGGGTGGGCGACCCCCGCCAGCGCAAGGCATCCTCCTGGGTGATCGCCACCTTCGCCGCGCTCGGCGTGCTCGCCGTGATCGCCCTGGTCGCCGGCATCCTGCTCAACCAGGGCGGCGGCCCCGACAAGATCGGCACCCCCGACCTGGCCGGCAAGGACCGAGCCGCTGCGGTCGCGGCGATCGAGAGCGCCGGCCTGGTCCCCACGGTCGGTGCCCCGATCTTCAACAGCGACTGCAAGAAGGACACGGTCGTCAAGCAGGAACCACTGCCGGACGCCGAGGTGGAAAAGGGCGAGAAGGTCACCATCCAACTCTGCGGCGGCAAGCCGGAGGTGACGATCCCGCCGGCCCTGGTCGGTTCCCCGTTCAAGAACGTCGAGAAGCAGCTCAAGGAGCTGAAGCTCGAGGTGAAGAAGAAGGAGGTCGACAGCGCCGTCGGCGAGGGACTCGTCACGGAGGTCGACCCGCCCTCGGGCACCGAGGTCGCCGAGGAGAGCGAGGTGACGGTCTCCGTGTCGAAGGGGAACATCCGCAAGGTGCCGAACGTCGTGGGCTCCTCCGGCAGCGACGCGCGCCGCGAGCTGGAGCAGGCCGGCTACAGCGTGCGGGTCGTCGAGGGCAACGAGGTGCCGGCCGACCGCGCCGGTCGGGTCTCGGGCCAGAACCCGCGCGGCGGGTCGAGCCTGGAGAAGGGCCGGCAGGTGACGATCGAGGTCGACGTGCCCGAGCCCACCCCGGATCCGACCAACTCGCCCACGACGGGCGCCCCGACCCCCAGCGGCAGCCCGAGCCCGCCGCAGGGGCGCGGCGCGGGGTTCCCGCTACCGACCCCACCGGCCAGGCTCGAGCCCTGACAAGCTCGTGAGCGAGGGCGGGCCCGCTGGCCGAGGGCCAGAAGACGTCGACGACGGGCGGCCGGCGGTCGGTCCGCCGGGCCGGCCGCACCGGTGGGCAGGCGCAGCGGGCCGGCCGCACCGGTGGCGTCGACGGCTGATCCGCGCGGCGGCCCTGGGGCTGGTGGCGCTGCTGCTGGCCAGCCTTCCCTGGCTCTGGACGACGATCGCCGCCCAGGGCCACCTCTACGGCGAGGCCGACGCGCCGGTTGCCGACGTCGTGATCGTCCTGGGCACCGCAGTCGCGGCGGACGGCCGTGAACCGGGTGCCCGGCTCACCGGCCGCCTGGAGACCGCCGCTGCGCTCGTGGCCGGCGGACGGGCCCGGGTCGTCCTCGTCTCCGGCGACGGGGGCGGCACGTCCGGTGACGAGACGGCGGCGATGACGGCCCACCTGACCACGTCGCTCGGTGTCGATGCGCGCCGCGTCGTGGCGGACCCGTTCGGCCTGGACACCTACGACACCTGCGCCCGGGCGCGCGACGTGTACGGCGTCGAACGCGCCCTGATCGTCACCCAGTCCTACCACCTGTCCCGGGCGGTGACGCTCTGCCGGCACCTCGGCCTCGACGTCGACGGGGTGGCCGCCCGCTGTCCCGGCTGCGGATCCGCCCTGCTCGTCGGCAAGGCCATCCGTGACTACTTCGCCAGCGGCAAGGCGGCCTGGGACGCGCTGCGGGGTCGGCCGCCGGCGGTCCACTCGCCCGCGAACTCCGAGGTGCGGGACGCGCTGAGGAGCTGACCGCGCGGTGGACGGGCGCCCATCACCCGCCGGACCTCGCACTCCACCCCGAGCCGATCACCAGGACGCGCCTCGGCTCACCTGTCGGGCGAGGGGGGCGGGGTGTTGTTCTGGTCGGTGCTGTACGGCAGGTCGTGCCCCTCGCCGGGAGGAGGGCTGCCCTCCGGGCCCGGGGTGCCGCCGGGCACCCCGGAGTCCTGGGTCACCTGCACGTCGTCGAAGGGGAGCAGCGGCTCCGCCCACGGGAAGACCACGTACCAGAGCAGGGCCACCGTTGCGGTGGCCAGCAGCAGCGAGCCGGCCAGCTTGCCGGGCAGCCCCAGCGGCAGTTTGCGCCAGATCCAGCCGTACACCTCAGACCTCCAGCTCCGCCGGGCGGCCGGCCGCCTTGGACTGGGTGTGGTCCAGCTCGGCGTGGACGATCAGGCGCTGGTAGTTGTCGAACTTCGGGTTGCAGGTGGTGAGGGTGAGCAGCTTCCTCGTCGGCTTCGCGGTCGGCTCCATCGGCACCGGGGCGACGGCCTCGACCTGCTTCGGGTTGACGATCCGGCTCTGGCCGACCTTGTAGACGTACCACTCGGTCTTGCCCTCGACCACGATGGCGTCGCCGGCGGTCAGCTCGTCCAGCCGCCAGAAGGTGGCCCGGTTGCGGTGCCCGGCGACGGAGAAGTTGCCGACCTCGCCGGGCATCGCCGTGTCCGGGTAGTGGCCGGGGGCGTAGCGGATGTCGTCCGGGGCCACACCCTCGACCACGACCCAGTTCTTGTCCAGCTTGGGGATGTGCAGCCCGGCGAGGGGTTCGCCGTGCGGTGGCGCCTTCAGCTTCTCGGTGGGGCCGGTCCCCACGGTCGGGGCGCCGCTGGGGCCCCAGACCTGGGCGAGCTGACGGTCGAGGTCGTTCTGGCGGGCGTCGACGATGGCCGACTTGCCCCACACCTCGTAGCCGGCGAAGAGGAGCATCACCAGACCGAAGGTGATCAGCAACTCGCCGGCGACCCGTACCCCGGTGCGCAGCCGGGTCCAGACGGTCGGTCGGGTCAGGTCGGAGTGCACGCTGCGGTAGCCCTCGGCGGTCTGCTGGGCCCGCAGCGGGACCACCCGCTCGCCGCGACGCGGCCGGGGCGGCTCGACCGGCCCGTCGTCGCCGGCCGGGTCGACGCCCTCCACGCGGGGTACGGCGCCCATCAGCGCGGTCGCGTCCAGGGCCGGATCGGCCGTCGGTCGCCGGCCCGGCACCACCGGGATGAGCGCGGTGGCGGCCAGGTCGAGGGACCGGTCCGGCCCGTCGCCCGGGTACGCGCGGGCGTCGGCTGCGGGCGGGCCCGACCCGGGGCGGGCTCCCCGACCCGGCGGCCCCGCTGCGGGTGCGTGGTCGGCCTCGGGGTACCGGGCGGGAGGTGAGGCGGCCTCGGGGTACCGGGCGGGGGGCGAGGCGGGCTCGCGTCCGGGGGCGGTGCCGCGCCCGGCCGTGGCGCGGCGAGGGCCGGGCTCGCCAACCGGCCCGCGTTCGCGCCCGAGGCCGCTGGTGGGGTGCGGCTCGGGTTGCCGGGGAGCGCCCGTCGAAGGGGCACCCGGCGACCCCGCCGGCTGCGCGGCGACGGGCCGGCTCGTGGCGGTGCCGGGCCGGCCTGGGGCGGTGCCGGGCCGGTCGGGGGGCGTGCCCGGTGGAGTGGGTCGCCGGTCGGGGGGCACGTTCGGCGGGGTCGGCCGGCGGGCCGGGTCACCAGCCCGGGGGGCCGCCGGGCGGGGCGGCAGCACCGGGTCGGGCCAGGGACCGGCGGGGCCGGGACGCTCGGCCGGGGCCGGCCCGGAGCGGTCGGCGGAGGGCGGCCCGGCACGCTCCGTCGAAGCCGGGTCGGAGCGGCCGATCGGGGGGAGGAAGTCGGTCGGCTCGTCGTCCCAGCGTTCGTCGGGCGTCCGGTTCATCTGGGCACCGTGGCCGCCCGCAGGGCGGTCGAGTCCTCGAAGGCCGGCACGGTGACCGTGGAGACGGTCTCCCGGTAACCCAGGTGGAAGTCGTTGGCCACGCCCTTGAACACCCGGACTCCCTCGGAGGCGGCGAGGGACTGCTGGAGGGCAGCGGGATCGCCGATCGCTACGATCTTGAACGGTGGGGAGTACACCCGGCCGTGCAGCAGCAGGGTGTTACCGACGCAGCGTACCGCGCTGGTGGTGAGCACGCGGACGTTCATGATGGACATGGCCTCCGCGCCGCCGGCCCAAAGCGCGTTCACCACCGCCTGGACGTCCTGCTGGTGCACGACCAGGTCGTCGTTGCTGGCCCCCTTGGGCAGCCCCTGCTCCGGCGACTGGGTGGCGTCGTTGAGCTCGACGGTGACCCCGGTGCCGGTGAGGGCGGTGAATCCGGCGGCCTGGCGGCTGGCGGCGGCCCGGTTGCGCTGCTCCCGGATCGGCCAGTCGGAGCCGGCGAGGTCGGCGGTGGAGTCCTCGACCTCGGCCCGCAGCCGGGCGGCCCGCTGCTCGCCCGCCGCGACCTGCTGCCGGCGGTCCTCGATGAGCTGGGTGAGCTGGGGGCGGCGGTCCTCGCGCAGCGCGGTGCCGCCGGCGGTCGTCGCGGTGGTGGTGAAGAGCAGCCCGGCCGCCGCGGCGATCAGCGGCACCCCGATCGACCAGCCCCGTCGGCGCTGGCGTCGCCGTCGGGGTACGAGGGCGACGACCGCCCGTCGGAGGACCTTCTGCCAGGAGGCCGCGCCGGACGTGTACTCCACCGGGCCCTCCTTCCGCTGTGGTTCGGGCCGGCCCGCCACGACGCGGGCCGGTGCGGCGACCCGAAGAGTCCGCCTTTTTCGGTCACTCCGCGCATCGGACTGACCCCATTCATGGCCTGAGCGGGTCTTCGGGACTACGCTGACTGTCGAAACATTATTGGCCATGGACCGTCGCCCCCGCGCCCGGTTGTCAGGCCGGACGAGGTCGTCACCCCTCTGGAGAGCGTCGTGCCCAAGTCTCAGGTCCGTAAGAAGAAGGTGTACACCCCGCCGACGGACGCCCGTCCGACGGCGACAGCGGCGACGCGTAAGCCTAGCCCGGTCTGGCTGCCCGTAACGGCGGTGGCACTGATCGTGGCCGGCATCGCCTGGCTGGTGATCTACTACCTCTCCGAGCAGGCCTACCCGGTCATGGCGTGGGGTTACTGGAACCTGGCGGTGGGCTTCGGCGCGATGGTCGGCTCCCTGGTCCTGCTCTCCCGCTGGCGCTGACCCCGCCCGTCGTCGCCGGTGCCGGGCGCGCGCCCGGCACCCCGGCACTCCGCCTCTCGGCTAGCCCTTGCCCGGCGCTTCGCCGCCGGGCACCCTATGGTGTGCGCAGGGCGGCGCGGCCGGGGTGCGAGAAGACTCACGTTACTGCTGGGTAACCTTGCGCGTAGGCTGCACTGCATGACCGAGCGGGGCGAGGTCATCGACCGGTCCGGTCGGGGTGCGGCCACGGCGCTACGCCGGTCGCGTCCCTGACCCGGCCCCCCGGTCGCCGAGCCCTCGACAGGCAGCAGACCGGGGAGGCCAACTCGATGGGCAGCGTCCAGATCGTCACCACGATCCTCGCGGCCGCCATTACCGCCGTGGCGGTGTGGCTCGCGGTGCGCGCGGTCATGAAGATGACGGCAGTGATCCGACTGGGTCGGCCGGATCCGGAGCGCTTCGCCGACAAGGGCACCCGCGCGAAGACCATGCTGGTGGAGATCGCCGGCCACACGCGGATGCTCCGGTGGAGTGTGGTGGGCGCCGCGCACTGGTTCGTGATGGTCGCGTTCCTCGTGCTCTCGCTGCTGGTGCTGGAGGCGTACTTCGAGGTGGTCAGCCCCGGCGGCGGGCTGCCGGTGATCGGGCACTGGACGGTCTTCGGCCTGGCCACCGAGCTCATCGGCGCGCTGGGCCTGGCCGGCGTCCTGGTGCTGATGGCCATTCGGTTGCGCAACCGGCCCACCCGCCCCGGCGGGCGCTCCCGGTTCACCGGCTCGACGATGTGGCAGGGCTACTTCGTCGAGTGGGTCATCCTGCTGGTGCTGATCTTCGGCTTCCTGATCCGGGGCTTCAAGGTCGCCACCGGCCAGTTCGAGTACCCGCTCTGGGCCACCCCGATCAGCCACGGGATCGGCAACGTGCTGCCCGACTGGGAGGCCGGCGTCAGCGTCGCCGCGCTGATCAAGATTGTCATTTCGATGACCTGGCTCATCGTGATCTCGCTGAACGTCACCATGGGTGTGGCCTGGCACCGCTTCCTGGCCTTCCCCAACATCTTCTTCAAGCGCAACCCGGGTCGGGCCGGCTCCGGCCTCGGCGCGCTGCGGCCGATGATGAGCGAGGGCAAGCCCCTCGACTTCGAGGAGGCCGACCCGGAGAAAGACCAGTTCGGTGTCGCCCAGGCCGAGCAGTTCACCTGGAAGGGCCTGCTCGACTTCAGCACCTGCACCGAGTGCGGGCGCTGCCAGTCGCAGTGCCCGGCCTGGAACACCGGCAAGCCGCTGTCGCCGAAGCTGCTGGTGCTGAGCCTGCGCGACC
Source organism: Micromonospora sp. DT233 (assembly GCF_049841815.1). NCBI lineage: Bacteria > Bacillati > Actinomycetota > Actinomycetes > Micromonosporales > Micromonosporaceae > Micromonospora > Micromonospora sp. DT233. The sequence goes on from NZ_JBNCLB010000017.1 coordinate 124,627, forward strand.
ACGCGTACGCCAAGGCGCCGTACCTGCTGGCCGGCGGCGGCAAGGACCTGACCGGCGAGGAGAAGGCCACCGCCGCGCAGCTCGCCCACGTGGACGTGCTGGCGCTCGCCGAGGCCGAGAAGCCGCTGATCGGCGGGGCCGAGGCCGGCGGCGTCATCGACCCGGACGTGCTCTGGTCCTGCACCACCTGCGGGGCCTGCGTCGAGCAGTGCCCGGTCGACATCGAGCACGTCGACCACATCGTCGACATGCGCCGCTACCAGGTGCTGATCGAGTCGAGCTTCCCCTCCGAGGCCGGCGTGATGCTGCGCAACCTGGAGAACAAGGGCAACCCCTGGGGCGCCCCGCAGAACACCCGCGAGGACTGGACCAAGGGCCTCGGCTTCGAGGTGCCCCGGGTCGGCGAGGTCGACGACTTCGAGTACCTCTTCTGGGTCGGCTGCGCGGGCGCGTTCGAGGACCGCGCCAAGAAGACCACCCGGGCGGTCGCCACGCTGCTCAACGAGGCCGGCGTGAAGTTCGCCATCCTCGGCGAGGGCGAGACGTGCAGCGGCGACCCGGCCCGCCGGATCGGCAACGAGTTCGTCTTCCAGATGCTCGCCCAGCAGAACGTCGAGACCCTCAACGAGGCGTTCGAGGGCCGGGAGCAGAGCAAGCGCAAGATCGTCGCCACCTGCCCGCACTGCTTCAACACCCTGGGCAACGAGTACGGGCAGCTCGGCGGCGAGTTCGAGGTGGTGCACCACACCCAGCTCCTGGCCCACCTGGTCGGCACCGGCAAGCTCACCCCGGTCCAGCCGGTCGACGGCGGCGTCACCTACCACGACCCCTGCTACCTGGGCCGGCACAACCGGGTCTTCACCCCGCCACGCGAGGTGCTCGACAGCTCCATCGAGGGCGGCATCACCGAGATGCCGCGCAACAGCGAGCGCTCCTTCTGCTGCGGCGCGGGCGGCGCCCGGATGTGGATGGAGGAGAAGATCGGCAAGCGGATCAACGTGGACCGGGTCGAGGAGGCCATGGCCACCGGGGCGAAGACCATCGCGGTCGGCTGCCCGTTCTGCTCGACGATGCTCAACGACGGGGTCAACGGCAAGGGCGCCGGCGAGCAGGTCGAGGTCGTCGACGTGGCCAGCGTGCTGCTCCGCTCGGTCAAGCCGGCGGACGCCGCCGGCGCGAAGGAGACCGCCCCCGCCGGAAGCTGACGGCCGGCGGCGTCACCCGGCCGCACGGGTGACGCCGCCGGCCGGGCGCAGCCGTGTGCGAGTCCGCCCGTCGTGGAACAATCGCGCCGAGGTGAAGCGATCATCGACAGTGTTCTCGTAGTCACGGTGTTGCCCCTGGTCGGCTTCGTGCTCCTGACGGCGGGCAACGCGTTCTTCGTCGCGGCCGAATTCGCCCTGGTGACCGTGGACCGACCGGAGATCGACCGGCGGGCCGAGGCCGGCGACGGCGCTGCCGCCACCGTCCGCACCGCCCTGCACGAACTGTCCTTCCAGCTCTCCGGGGCGCAGCTCGGCATCACCATCACCGCCCTGCTCACCGGCTACCTCGCCGAGCCGGCGCTGGCCCGTCTCTTCACCCCGCTGCTGCACCCGCTGGGCGCCGCCGCCGACCGGTTCACCCCGTTCCTCGCCCTCGCCCTGGCGACGCTGCTCTCCATGCTCTTCGGCGAGCTGGTGCCGAAGAACCTGGCGTTGGCCCGGCCGATGCCCACCGCCCTGGCCACCACCCGGGGGATGCGCGGCTTCTCCCGCACCTTCGGCTGGCTGATCAGGGGGCTGAACAACTCGGCGAACGGCCTGGTCCGGGCGCTGGGCGTGGAGCCGCAGGAGGAGCTGGCCAGCGCCCGCTCCCCGGAGGAGCTCGGCCTGCTCGCGGTGATCTCGGCGCGGGCCGGCGCGCTGCCCCCGGACACCGCGATGCTGCTGCGCCGCACCATCCGCTTCGGCGACAAGCGGGCCGCCGAGGCGATGACCCCCCGGGTGGACGTGATCGCCCTGCGCGCCACGGCCAACGTGGCCGACCTGCTCACCCTGGCCCGGCAGACCGGCCGGACCCGGTTTCCCGTCTTCGAGGAGACCCTCGACCTGGTGACCGGGGTCGCGGCGGTGCCGGACGCGCTGGGCGTACCGCCGGCCCGCCGGGCCATCACCAGCGTCGCGTCGGTCGCCCGCGAGCCGGTGTACGTCCCGGAGAGCCTCGACCTCGACGGCGTTCTCGCGGCGCTCAAGGCCGCCGGCGCGGATCTGGCGATCGTGGTCGACGAGTACGGCGGCACCGACGGCGTGGTGACCATGGAGGACCTGGTGGAGGAGCTGGTCGGGGAGATCGCCGACGAGTTCGACCCGGACGCGGTCGACGACGTCGGCCCGGCCGAGCTGACCGTGCCGGGCGGCGAGCGCACCGTCCTGGTCGACGGGGTGCTGCGCGAGGACGAGCTGGCCGAGCAGACCGGCTTCCGGCTGCCCGAGGGGCCGTACGAGACGCTGGCCGGTTTCCTGATGGCCCGCCTCGGGCACATCCCGCTGACGGGGGAGACGGTCGAGGAGAGCGGGTACGAGTTCACCGTGGTCGAGGTGGAGCGGCACCGCATCGAGCAGGTGCGGGTGGTCCGCCCGGAGGAGCCCGGCGAGCATGGCTGAGCTGCTGGTCACCGTGCTCTTGCTGCTCGGCAACGCGTTCTTCGTGGGCAGTGAGTTCGCGCTCATCGCGTCCCGGCGGACGGTGATCGAGCCGCTCGCGGCGACGTCGAAGCGGGCCCGCTGGGCGCTGTCGGCGATGAACCAGATCCCGTTGATGATTGCCGGGGCGCAGCTCGGCATCACGATCTGCTCGCTGGGGCTGGGCGCGATCGCCGAGCCGGCGCTGGCGCACCTGCTGGAGGTGCCCTTCCACGCCCTGGGGCTGCCGGCCGGGGCCGTGCACCCGGTGGCCTTCCTGATCGCCCTCGGGGTGGTGGTCTTCCTGCACACCGTCGTCGGGGAGATGGTGCCGAAGAACATCACCCTCGCCGGGCCGGAGCCGTCGGCGCTCTGGCTGGGCCCGGCGATGCTGGCGTTCTGCACCGCGACCAAGCCGCTGCTGCTGGCGATGAAGTGGGCGGCGAAGCGGGTGCTGGGGCTGTGGCGGGTCGAGGCGACCGACGCGGTGAAGACGGTCTTCACCGCCGAGGAGCTGGCCGGGCTGGTGGCGCAGGCCCGCACGGAGGGGCTGCTCGACGCCGAGCAGCACGCGCGGATCACCGGGGCGCTCGCGTTGCATTCCCGCACGGCGGCGGACGCCCTGCAGCCCTGGTCGACGGTGACCACTGTGGCCGAGGACGTCTCGCCGGCCTCCCTGGAGGTGCTGGCGACCCGCACCGGCCGGTCGCGGTTCCCGGTGGTGCAGCGGACCACCCGACGGGTGCTGGGCTTCGTGCACGTCAAGGACGTGCTGGGCTACGCGGGGGCGGAGCGCCGTGCCCCGGTGCCCGCCGAGGTGTACCACCCGCTGGCCGTGGTCCCGCCGGACCGTACGCTGGCGGATTTGCTGTTGTCGATGCGCCGCGAGGGGCGGCACATGGTCCTGGTCAGCGACGGCCGCCTGCCGCTGGGTGTGGTGACCCTCGACGACGTGTTGACGGCCATCGTCGGCTGAGCGCGGCCGGGTGCGGCGCGGCGCGGCCGGGTGGCGGCTCGGGAGCGGCGACGGTCGCATCTCGACACCCCGCGTGCGGGCCCGGAGCCGGAGCGTCACAGCACGCCGGCCCGCCTTGATTCCCGCTGCGGACCTCGCCTAATGTGAGGCGCTGACCGCCCTGGGTCGTCTGCCTCGATCTTCCCTCTCGCGAGGCGCCCGGCGGTCGGTTGCGAAGGAGTCGGTGCCGGTGGCAACCACGCCCCCTCATCGTCGTGCCCCGGGACAGTCACCTGCTCGTCCGGGTGGCGCCCGCCGGTTCGTACGTCGCCTGCTCACCCTGGTCGCGGCGGTCGCCGTGGGCGCGGGAGCGCTGGCCGCGCCCGCGTACGCCGAGCCCTCGGTCGACGAGATCGAAGCCGCTATCGACAAGCAGTGGGAGCAGCTCGAGCCCACCATCGAGCAGTACAACAAGGTTCGCGCCCAGCTCAAGGTGAACAAGAAGAAGTCGGCCGAGCTGGAAAAGAAGATCCAGCCGCTGGCGCTGGAGACCGAGATGGCGATGAACCGGGTCGGTGACCTGGCGTCGCGCTACTACATGTCGGGCCCGTCGCAGGAGCTCGGCGCGCTGCTGGTCAGCACCCGGCCGGGGACGCTCGCGGAGCAGCTCACCATGCTGGACCGGCTCGCCTCCGAGGAGCGCCGGCAGCTTGAGGGCGTGCTCGCCGTCCGGGCCAAGTACGACGCCCAGAAGAACAAGCTGGACGCGCTGATCGTCGCCGAGGAGAAGCAGAGCAAGGAACTGGCGGCGAAGAAGACAAAGATCAACTCGGAGATCAAGCGGCTCCAGGCGTCGATGCCGAAGACCGTGGTCTCCGTGGCCGGCTGCCCGACGATCACGGGCGTGGTCAGCGCGGCGGCCCGGACCGCCATCAAGACCGCCTGCGCCCAGGTCGGCGACCCGTACGTCTGGGGCGCCACCGGCCCCAACTCGTTCGACTGCTCCGGCCTGACCCAGTTCGCCTACCGGGCGGCCGGGATCTCGCTGACCCACTTCACCGGGGCACAGTGGAACGAGGGCCGCTCCATCCCGCGCTCCGAGGCCCGACCGGGTGACCTGGTGTTCTTCTTCAGCGACCTGCACCACGTCGGCCTCTACCTCGGCAAGGACATGATGGTGCACGCGCCCCGCGCCGGTAAGCCGGTGCAGGTGGCGAGCATCAACCACATGCCGGTCGCCGGCTTCCGCCGACCCGGCTGACCCACGGCGCGGCCCCGCGAAGGCCGCGCCCAGCCGCGCACCGCCCTGGCCCCCGCGAAGGCCACCCGGCGCAGCGGACACGAGAAGGCCCCCGGTCACCTCGACCGGGGGCCTTCTCGTGCTCAGGTGACGACCGCCGTCAGCGGGGGGCGCCCAGCGGCGACGCCACCAGGTCCACGTCGGCGCGGTCGACGTACATGATCCGGTGACCGAACTGGATCTGCACGTACTTCTTGTCGCCCTTGATCACCGTCCGGTCGGCCGGTGCGGAGCCGTCGAACGAGACGGCCCGGTAGTACTCGCCGGGCAGCACGGCCCCGACGGAGTACCGCTGGCCGGCGGAGAGGGTGTACTGCAGCGGCGTGATCGGCTGGTACGGCACGCCCTCCGGGTACGCCGCCTCCTCCGGGTACGCCCGCCCGTACACCGGGATCGTGGTCTTGCCGGCCTTCGGGGTGGCGACCAGGCCGAGCGTCCACTTGGCGGTCGGCGCGGACGCCGGGTTGTGGAACCACGCCTTCTGCCCGAGGTACCAGATCGCCGTCCAGTCACCGGAGCGGCCGGCCAGGGCGTACGTCTGCCCGGTGGAGGCGCGGGCGCCGTGGTCGGAGATGTGCATCGTGGCCGGCGAGCCGTCGGGGCGCAGCGCGATGTCGTTGACCAGCGGCGCGTCGGCGCTGGGCGCGGAGCGCAGCACCACCGACGAGGAACCGCGCGACGGGCAGGGCACGCCCGCCGTGTCGCAGCCGGTGAACGCCGGCCGGTTGGTGGTGAAGTCCGGGTCGATGCGGACCATGCCGGTCAGCGGGGTCCCGGTGTTCAGCTCCGGGGCGCGCAGCAGGTCGAAGTAGTGCGACCAGTCCCAGTACGGGCCCGGGTCCCAGTGCATGCCGCCCACGTTCGCGGGGAGGATGCCGGGCACGTTGTCGTGGCCGATGATGTGCGCCCGGTCCAGCGGGACGCCGTGGCGCAGCGCCAGGTACCGGACCAGCTTCGACGAGGTGCGGTACATCGCCTCCGTGTACCAGGTGCCCTGGGCGGCGAAGCCCTCGTGCTCCAGCCCGATCGACTTGGAGTTGACGTACCAGTTGCCGGCGTGCCAGGCCACGTCCTTGGTCTTGACGTGCTGGGCGATGTGGCCGTCGGACGAGCGCAGGGTGTAGTGCCAGCTCACGTAGGTCGGGTCCTGCACCATGTTGACCGTGCCCGCGTAGCTGCCCTCGGTGTCGTGGATCAGGATGTATTCGACCTTCTGCTGCTTCGACCGGTTGGCGAGGTCGTGGTTGCCGTAGTCGCCACCGCCCAGGTCCTGGTAGGGCGCGGGGATCCACTCGCAGGAGATCGCCGATGGGCACTCCACGCCGTCGGCGCGCGGCGGCGCCAGCAGGCCGAGCAGGTCCAGCCAGGACTTCTGCGGGCGCACCGCGCGGCCGGCGAGGGTCACCCGCTGCCCGTCGTCGGTCACCCGGCTCTCGCCCTGAGCGATGGTGCCGAAGACCTCGTCGGCGAAGGCCGCCGCCGCGTCGGTGCGCTCCGCGCCCGAGTAGCGGGCCACCGCGCCGTACCAGGCCGCGGGGTCGGTGCCGGCGCCGACCGGCGCACCGATCTGCCGCTGGTACGACGCGAGCAGCGCCGCGCCGCCACGGATGTTCGTCGACGTGTCGCTGCGCAGCGCCGCCTCGTCGGCCCCGGTGAGGGTGGCCGCGGTGTCGAGGGTCTGCAACGACTGCGTGCTCGGGGCCGGGTCGGCCTGCGGCGGGGCGGGGGCGAGGGTGCGGCGGGCGCTGTCCCCGCGCGGGTCCTCGGTGCCGGCGTCGTGGTGGGTGCCGCCCGGCAGGGCGGTCACGTACGCGGCGTCGGTGAGGTGCATCGGCCCGTATCCCGCGCCGGTGCTCGGGGTGCCGGCGTTGGTGTCCCAGCGGGACTGGAGGAAGGAGACGCCCAGCAGGACGCTCTCCGGCACGCCGAACTCGGCGGCGGCGGCCGCGTACTGCTGCTGTCGGGTGAGGGCCTGGTCGGCCGCGGCCGGGGCGGCGGCGGTGCCCAGGGGCACGAGGGCCGTGGTGGCGGCCACGGCGGCGGCGAGCAGGATTCGCCTGCTCGCCGGCATGACGGGACGTTGCATCGAATCTCCTGAGGGGTCTTCGGTTGAGGTCACCTTCCCGCCGCCGCACGCCCGCCGTCAATAGCCTTCCGGCTGGTGCTTTTATGTGAAGGAAACTTGCACCGTCGGGTCAGGTGGCTGGTCGCACGGCCCGGCGGGTTGCGGATCCATAACGGTCGTCTCTATCCTGATCAATCGTCGGCCGGTAGCTGCACCGCCCAGCCGGGCGGTGACGGCCCGACACCGCCGAGTCGCCTCCGGGCGAGCCGGGGACCCAGGTTCCACCGGGGTGAATCCGCAGCACCGCTGCGGTAGGGCGCTCTCCCTTCCGCCCGAACCCGTCAGCTAACCCGGTAGGCGGTAGGGAAGAAGGAGAACGAAGCCCGGTGGCACTCCATGCCCCGCGGCACCCGGCACGCCGTTCGGCTCCGGCCGACGGGATGCCGGCCGTGCCGCGTCCACGCTGGTCCCGCTTCACCACCATCCTCGCCGCCCTCGCCGGTGCCGCCGTCGCACTGACCGGCACCCCGACCGTGGCCCACGCCGACCCCTCGATCGCCGAGATCGAACGGCAGATCGACCAGGACTGGAACAAACTCGAACCGCTCATCGAGCGGCACAACGCCACCCGCCAGGACCTCGCCGCCAAGCGCCGCAAGGCCGACGCGCTCGGCAAGCAGATCGGGCCGCTGCAACGCCGGGTCGACGAGGCGATGGAGAAGGTCAGCGGCTTCGCCGTCGAGGCGTACAAGGGTGAGAACCTCTCGACGGTGAACGCGCTGCTCGGCGGCGGCTCGCCCAGCCGGCTGCTCGGGCAACTGGAGATCCTCGACCAGTTCGCCGAGCGCCAGCAGCGCGACGTGCGGGCGGTCATCGAGCTCCGCGACGAGCTGACCGCCAAGAAGCGACCGCTCGACGAGATGGTCACCCAGCTCACCCGCACCGAGGCGCAGCTCGCCGCCAAGCGCAAGCAGATCAACGGCGAGATCGACCGGCTGCAGAAGCTGCGGCTCAAGGTGTACGGCAACGGTGGCGGCGGCCCGCTGCGCCCCGCCCCCTGCCCGTCGACCTACCCCGGCGGCGCCGCGGGCGTCGCGGTCAAGTTCGCCTGCGCCCAGATCGGCAAGCCGTACGTCTGGGGCGCGGAGGGCCCGAACTCGTACGACTGCTCGGGGCTGATGCTGGCCGCCTGGGCCAAGGCCGGCGTCTCGCTGCCGCACAACGCCGCCCAGCAGCGGTCGGTGACCGCCCGGGTCAGCCGCGCCGACCTGCGCCCCGGCGACCTGGTCTTCTACTATGCCGACCTGCACCACGTCGGCATGTACGTCGGCGACGGCTGGGTGGTGCACGCCTCCCGGGCCGGCGAGCCGATCAAGATGAAGCGCGCCGACGACGGCCAGGTGCACAGCTACGGCCGCCCGAACTGAGCTGTGGGAAGGGGCCTCTGCCTTCGGGCCGGGGCCCCTTCGCGCGGTTGCTCTGTTTTCGGGGGCCTCAGCGGGTGGGCCAGGTGCGCCAGTTCTGCCAGGACCGGCTCTGGGTCGGGCCGCGCTGCCCCTGGTAACGCGAGCCGTAGACCGCCGACCCGTACGGGTGCTCCGCCGGCGAGGAGAGCCGGAAGATGCAGAGCTGGCCGATCTTCATGCCCGGCCAGAGCGTGATCGGCAGGTTCGCCACGTTGGAGAGCTCCAGCGTGACGTGCCCGGAGAAGCCCGGGTCGATGAACCCGGCGGTGGAGTGGGTGAGCAGCCCGAGCCGCCCCAGACTCGACTTGCCCTCGAGCCGGCCCGCGAGCTGATCGCCGAGCGAGATCACCTCAAGGGTGGAGGCGAGCACGAACTCGCCGGGGTGCAGCACGAACGGCTCGCCGTCGGGCACCTCGATCATCGAGGTCAGGTCGTCCTGCTGCAGCGACGGGTCGATGTGCGTGTACAGGTGGTTGTTGAAGACCCGGAAGAGCTTGTCCAGGCGTACGTCGATGCTCGACGGCTGCACCAGGCTCGGCTCGAACGGCTCCAGCGCGAGCGTGCCAGCCTTCAGTTCGCTGACGAGGTCCCGGTCGGAGAGCAGCATCGCCACACCTTAGCGAGCCCGCGCGCCGGCCCTGGTCGTCGGCCCGGCGATCGGCGCGTCGCGCTCGCTTGTCGTACATGTGTTCGATAGGATGTGCTCATGGCTTCCTGGTCCGAATTCGCCGCTGACGAGCCACGACTCGCCGACGGGATCCGCTTCCTCATGCAGCAGTACGGGCCGGGCTTCGGCTACCTGGCCACCGTCCGCGCCGACGGCGGGCCCCGGGTGCACCCGGTCTCCCCGGTGATCACCGACGACGGTCTCTTCTGCTTCGTCGTCGACTCGCCGAAGCGGCGCGACCTCGAACGCGACGGCCGCTACGCCCTGCACTCCTTCCCGCCGGAGGAGAGCGACGACGAGGCGTACGTGGCGGGCCACGCCCGGCCGGTGACCGACCCGGCCCGGGTGGCCCGGCTGGCCGAGCTCGGGCGGGCCGCCCCCCGGGTGGACTGGCGGCTCTTCGAGTTCACCGTCGACGTGGCGATGCTGGCCCGGCGCGGCGAGGCTCCCCTCGTCTACCCCGGCGAGGGCCCGGGGCGGCCGGCCGTGCAGGTCTGGCTCGACCCCCGGGCCAACGAGCTGCGGGCGGAGGTGCCGGAGCCGCTGCCGGCCCGGCGCGTGCGGGGCGCGCACTTCGTGGCGGCCTGAGCCGGCGCCGGCCCTGAGGTGCGACGGGGCCGGCACCGCAAGGGGGGACCTGGGTGCGCCCGGCGTCGACGTCGGGTACAGTGGTGCCGCCCGCGGGTGTAGTTCAATGGCAGAACATCAGCTTCCCAAGCTGACAGTGCGGGTTCGATTCCCGTCACCCGCTCCACGCGAAAGGCCCTGGTCAGGACTTCGGTCCCAGCCAGGGCCTTCGGCGTTCCCATGGTCAACAACCATGCCGTATGCCGGACTCGGCGCGGTGGCGGGTCATTGGTAGTAGTCCTCGGGGATGCGGACGGTCAGGGTGATGCGGATGCGCTGGCCGTCGAGGTCGTCGCGGCGGTGGACCATGTTGGCCAGGCCGTGGAGGGCGGCGGCGAGGCGGTCCGGGGAGTCGTTGAGGTTGATGTGCAGCGGCTTGAGTCGGTGGGTGCCGAGGAAGAAGCGCTTGAGGGACATCGGGTTACCTCCGGGCCGGGTTGACGCGGGTACGGATGTGGTCGGGCGGTTCGTCGAGGGCCTGATCCGAGCGCACCCGCAGCAGCTTGAGCAGGACGGGCCGGTGGTCGTACGTCTCGACCAGCCCACAGAGGGTCCATGGCCTCACGCCACGCCCGCCGGTACACGAAGACCTGCCGGAACAGGCCGAGCAGCGGCCCCGCGCACCACCGCCACCACGACGCCTCGTCGCGCCACCGCCACAGCGCCGACACCGCCGACGCCAGGACCAGCGGCACGACGAAACCCGGCCAGCCGTGCTTGGCGTAGAGGACGACGGCGGCCATGGCCAGGCCCACGGTGACTGGGTGCCGCACGCCAGTGGCCGGGTCGAACCGGGACTGACACACGCCGCACCGAGGCTGAGCCGGGGCAGGCGAACGCCTACGCTTGGACACGTCACTACCTCTCTCGTCACGAGCAAGGGGAAGAGACAGAGGGCGGGGCTGCCGTCCGCCAAGACCTGACAGCCCCGCCCCCACCTGATGCGGCTACGCCGCCGCCTTCTGCTTGCCGGCCACACCCGCCGGGGCGCGCATCCCGGTCGCCCGCAGCGAGTACGCCATCCGACCGTTGTTCGATACGTACGGCGTGACCGTCATGCCCTCGAACTCGACGCCCTCGAACGGGGCACCCGTCGGCGGGACCGGCTGGTAGTCCGCCGAGATCTTCACCGTCGTCTCGCGGGACCGCTTGCCCAACTCGGGGTCCAGGTCCATCACCCGCACCTGCCAAACCCGCTGGCCGGTCAGCTTGTCCTTCGCCGGGGAACGCCGGCCCGTCTTCTCGTCGTAGTCCTCCACCTCACCCAGGGACTCTTGGGACCAGGGCGCATCCCGCCGGGAACACGTCCTCACAACGCACGGCGAACCTCGTACCGCCACGCAGAGCCATCGCTCAACCTCCAGGTTATTGGCATGTCTGCCAAGTTGAGACTCCAAGGTAGACGGAGCTTGGCAGACAAGTCAACAACTCTGACGAGGTGGCCGCGAGAGGGTTCGTTCGAGTTACCAATTAGGCGACGCTGCAGCCAGATCACGCCATAAGAGGTAGTCGCCAGTGAGCGCAAGTCGCACTGCTGCCATAACATGCCGCCCGCAACTGAGCGTGATGCAGCTCCTGTGACCGCTGGGCGTGGGTCGCGTAGCTCCTCTTGGCACCCGCGTTTGGGGTGGAGCAGTGTTGCCCGCCCTGCATGAGCGAAGGCCCCTCCGATGCGAGCGGAGAGGCCTTCAATCTATTGGTTCGCCCAGTGCGCCGAACAAACCACAGGGCCGCTTCGTCGCAGGTCACGCATGGCGTGTCACGTCTGAAGCTGCCGTTGAGAGTATGCCATACGAGTAAGCCATTACGCCATTTAGGCGCAAGATGGGGAAGGAATTAGGTGTAGAGCCACGACCGGGGGGCCTTGACTAGATTAACTCAATCCGGATTTGGTTATCTTAGCTAAGGCACCCACAAGGGCTGAAATGGTTGAGACAAGAGAAATTTCCTTGGCTGAAGGGTGTACTCATTGCAGGAATGAATCAACGCTGTGACCTGCACGTTGTCCGGATTGGACGGACATGGATCGCGGCTTGGGCCGCCGTCGCGCGCAGGGGCGACATTGGGCCGGGGTGGGGGTGGGCGCGCGTCGCCCCGGCGCAACCAGAAGCGACCTCCCGCCGGTTCGAGAAGTAGACAACCGTCGGGGGGTGAATTGGAGATGCGGGGTGGGTCGTGCAATGATTTTGCGGCGACCGAAGGGATGCTCCCTGAGAGGGCGGAATGCGAGTCTGCTCGTCTCATCGTCGGGCATCTATTGGCGCAGGTGATTGCCAGTGCGCTAACAAGCCGAGGAGGTGAAACTTGGCCGAGCTGACGTTCTCGCTGCGTGCACCGCAGGCGGTGGTGATCCACATCTTGATAGTGATCATCATCGTACTGGGGGTTACGCCTGTCATCATCTAGCCACCCGGCGCGGGGAGGCTATCAGTCTCCCCGCGCCTTCACGCCGACGGTCGCACGAGGCTACGCCGTGGCGCCGCCGAAGCCGTTCGGGATCATCGAGGCCAGGGCGTTGGCTCTGGCCTCGATGATCCTCATGCGCGCCTGATACTCGGCCGGTTCCCGGTGCGCGGCCTGGCTGGTGACCTGGCCGGGCCATTTGCGGTAGAGCAACCCGTACTCGCGGGTGAAGTAGCCCGCGCTGACCGCGTTGGCGGCGAGGAGAAGGCCGGTGTCCTCGGAGGCGGGCAGGGCCATCCAGCCGCCGAGGGCGAAGACGAGATCCCGGCGCAGGCACAGCGTCGCGGGGTGCACGGATGCCCGGTAGTCGTTGGCCTGCCAGAACGACAGGACCGCACCGCGGTCGATGAGCCCGCCGGCGGGGTCCTTGTCCCATCCGGCGGTTGACCCGTCGGGAAGCAGGTCGAGTACCCGCGAGGTGGTCCAGCCGATGTGCGGGTGCGCGTCGAACGCGGCGATGTCCCGAGCGAGCGCGCCGGGGGTCAACTGGTCGTCAGCGTCTAAGACCTTGATGAGTTGCCCGGCAACGCGGGAAAGAGCGAGGGTCCGGGCAACACCAGGCCCGCCGGGACGGCCGGTGCCGAGGCTGATCCGGGGGTCGTCGGGCAGCGCGTCGGCCAGGGCGCCGGTCTGCCCGTCTTCCTGGACGAGCCATTGCCAGTCCCACCCGGCCGGCATTTCCTGCTTGGACAGGGAGGCGTACGCGCCAGCGAGGTAGGCGATGCTGGGCGCGTGGACCGGGGTGATGACCGAGACGAGCTGCGTCACGTTTTCCACCGTTGGAGTTTGTGGGAGTAGACAAGCTCGGTGCGGTCGCCCGGCATCACCACGTCGGCGACCTCGACGACCCGGCCGGTGGTGTCGACCGAGGTCTTCCGCACGGTGAGCACCGAGACACCCGGATCGATGTCCAGCAACTCGGCCTCATCCGGCGACGGCGGACGCGCCCGGATCTCGTCGTCGATCCGGTCCAGCTCGATGCCGAGCGTGTAGAGCTGGTGTTGCGTACCGCCCGGCCATGGTTCCTTGCTCTCGTCGAGCAGGTCCGGGTTCGCGGCCACCAGGTCATACGGCAGGTACGAGTACGACACGGTCAGCGGCGCGTTCTCGTGCCGGGAGGAGGTCCAGTAGACCCGGCGCAGCAGCGGCGTGCCCGGCTCGACCTGCAGGGCCGCCGCCATCTCGTCATCGGCGTCCACACGGCTGTACTCGGCGTGGAACTTGAGGTCGTCGACGGTCAGGCCGGTGTCGTGCTCGGTGGCGCCGGTCTTCAACCGCTCGCCCTCGTCGAGCAGGACCCGATCCTTTTCCCACTGGTACCGCTCGGTGTTGCGCCGGCGTACCCGTTGGCGGGGAGCGCGCACGTAGGTGCCGCGCCCCTGCTCGGCCCGGACGAGGCCCCATTCGCGGAGCTGTCGGATGGCGTTGCGCACGCTGGTGCGGGACAGGCCGGAGGACTCGGCCAACTCGGTCTCGCTGGGCATCAGGGTGCCGGGGGCGAGCTCCCCGCCCATGATCTTGACCCGCAACTCTTCGGCGAGTTGCAGGTAGCGAGGGCGCCAGTCCCGGCCATGCACACCGGTCACCGTACCGCCTAGACGTTCCAACGTCTGCCAGGCGGTCCCCCTGGCCGGCCGCTCAGGAACCGGAGGAACCGTGACGGCCGCTCGCGGTGACTGCGCACGACGAGCACCAGGCGTACGAGGGGCGGCGACGCCCCGACGGTTGCCCGCGTTCACCGCGTCTCCCCCGCCTGCTCGCGCGGACCGGCCGTCGGGCGCATCAACTCTCGCGCGTACGTCAGCTCCTCGATGAGCCGGTCCACCTGTCCCGGCAGCAGGAGCACGGATTGGGTTGCGCCGTAGCGGGTCGCGCCGAGCTTGACGGCCAGGTCCCGACGCGCGAACCGGTCGACGAGCAGTTGCACGCTGACCCAGCCGGTCCGCTCCCGCCCGATGGTGGCCAGCAGCCCTCGATGCATCGGGTCGTTCGGTCCGCAGCCCCGACACCACGCGGGGCACACCGCCGGCGCAATCGACGACGCCGGCCGGCCGCCCGTCATGGGTACGCCCTCACTCATCGTCGGCCCCCTGGTCGCCGGCAGCCTGCGCCAACAGTCCGCGAAGCTGGTCGACCAGCTCGGCCGCCTGGGGCAAGGACAACTCCGCCCAGCCGTTCCCGCCCCGGCACGTCGCGTGGATTCCGACCATGGCACCCAGCGCATCGGAACCGATGAGGTAGGTGGCGATGAGTCCGCCGGCTCGTTTGTCGCCGACCTGGTGCATCGGGCTGCGATGACGGCGGGCCATGTGCGGCATCAGCGGCGGCACCAGGTAGCCGCAGCGATCCGAGGCGCACCAGTCAGGGTGGCGGGCGATCACGGCCGGCTTGCTCGGGCGCCTCACCGTGCCCACCGCCCGCCCTTGCCCCGTTCGGCTTGGGCCAACGTCGTCAGCGGCGCGTACCGCAGCACGGGTAGCTCCCGCGTGGGACCGACGGACCACCATGGCGGGGCAGGGACGCTGCGCGGACTCGACGAAGCGTTGCTGTTCACCGGCCGAGTTGGCGGGCGGCTCCGAGGCCCCCGGAAGAAGAACCAACCGCGCCGACGGTGAGAGCCGGACATCGCACCTCCACAAGTAGGGGGCCGGTGGTCAGTCGCGGGGGAGGCGGCCGACCACCGGCCCGGATGAAGGCACGGCGCACCGTCCGACGCAGACGGGTCGGGTATCGCCGAGCCAACTTGTACGCGCGGCTACCGCAACCGGTCCGACAGGACGCCGCGCACCAGGTGCGACCAGGGTCGGCAGGTAGCCACCCCGGTTACGAGCCGTCACCCTGGCCGCACACCAGGAAACGTACCTACAAGTGGACGAGTTGTCCATACGCCAAAACGGGTCGCTTGGTTGGCACTTGCTAAGACAAGTGCCAGGTACGGTGAGCAGGTGCCCACCCCGCACTATGGACAACCCCGTTATCTCGCCATAGCCGCCGAGCTTCGCGAGCGAATCGAGAACGGCATCATGCCGCCGGGCAGCCTGCTACCTGCGGAAAGCGCTCTTGCCGCAGAGTTCCGGGTAGCCCGCGGCACCATCCGCAAGGCGATCGACGTACTGCGGGAGGACGGGTACGCCGCTACCGAACACGGCCGAGGCACGTACGCGACAGGCTCCAGCTATGACCATTCAGGCAACCGGGAAGCCAGGCAACAGGAGGTACCTGCCGATGCCCGCATGGCAGCCCTTTTTGAGGTGGCAGTCGGAACGCCGTTGATCGAGCGTGAGACAGTGATCCGCCGGTATCAGCAAGTCGAGTCGGTTGTCAGGGCGTATCGGTTAGGCACAGCCGAAGCATAATGCCATGTTTACGCGCCTTCGCAGGACCGGTGATTCCTCACACGGAGAGTTTTGATGAGCCACCCCTCTGACACCATCCGTACGCCGATTGAAGATGCATCAGCCGCCATCGCGACTGTCGTCGCATCATTTGAGGAGGTGCACGGAATTTCTGCGGAAGCAAAGAAGAGGGTTCATAACATCTCCCATGAGGCGATAAATGAGCTTACCAGGAACAAGAGACTCGAACCAACCGAGCACGCCTCCATCCTCTTCCTCCAAGCAAAACGCTATGCAGAAGAGGCGCGGAGAAGGCAGAGCCCTGCGGATATGCGGATGGCCATTCGGCGAATAGTACTCGCCCTAGTCGTCATCTCAAGGGCGAGCCGGTCCTACAGCAAGAATGATCGGCTTGGCGCCCTCGAGGTTGCGCGGCTCTTCTCGGTCGGCGTGAGAGTGCCAAAGCAGTCGCGTCAGGAGATCGACAAGCGAATCTTGCAACTCGACCGAGGTGGAGCGAGAGCGATACTAAATAATGTTCTTGATCTGAGGAGAGACCAACTCGACCGCCTCGCTGAGAGGCTTCGCATGGGGCTGACGGCCCATCCTGAAGGAGTGCGGCTTCCCGAGGTTCCAAGCTCTCCCTCGGAAGAGCCTTCTGCGGCCGACCTGATCGCCAATGCAGCCGACCGCCAAGCGGTTGCGGTTTCGCAGTCGGCGCTCACATCCGTCGCTTACGATCTTTCCGAAGTGGATCTAAGGGTTCGTAAGGTTACCTTCAGCGGCTTCAGGGGGTCGCCACAGGACTCGTCCTTGCCCTTTGTAGAACGCAACCAGGCGGCATCGGCGATCATTTTTGGCGAGAATGGAGTGGGGAAGTCAACCATCACAGATGCTATTGAATTTGCCCTCCAAGGGCGATTGGGGCGGTCCACAAACTTCGATTCTCCGCTCGGGCCAGCCCTCCGATCCATCGCGAGCAATCATCCCCCTGTGGCAGCGGTCGAATTAACTGACGGCACCACAATTCGAAGGACAGCGAGGGATTCCCCCGGCAACGTCCTGATGGCGGAGCCGACGGACGTCCGTCCCGGATTCCGGCTGGCGCCTATCACAATTAAGCGATCAGACATTCTTCAATTCCTGGATACCGAGGCACTCGAAAGGGGTTCCACACTCCTGGACTATTTTCCCGCAGATGCCGAGTCGCTCGCGCTCCGTCCTGCCGATGAAATTCACCGCGCCAAAGCCGAGATGACTGAGCTACGAATTAAGCGTCAATCCTATGCCTCAGAGCTTGCGGACGCTTTGAAGGCCAAACCTGACGACCTCCTTGCTGCGGACTCTTTCAAACGATACATACGGCAGAAAATATTGGGAGGAATAAGTTGGGAAGATTTCGAGCTGACCAACGGTTGGGATGACATTCCAGAGAGAACAAGGTTTCTGATCGCAGCCCTAGGAAAAACCCACAATGAGCTTAGACAACGCAAGAAGATCGTCAACCGGCCAGCACAGATTTTAAACCCGATAAAATACAATGCACAAACTGTACAACTTCGGTCGGCACTGGAGGAGGTGGGGGCCGAGCTAACGTCGGCGCTTGCTCGAATCGGCCATGACTACCCCCTTTCAAGGATTGATGTAGTATTCGGAGAGTCCGGCCCACTGTCGCTGGACATCGTGGTTAGGCTAAATAACGGCACAAACTGCTTCCCTCAACAACTCTTCTCTGAAGCCTACCGGGACTTGATAGCGCTGCTGTTCTTTGTTTCCGTAGCAAAGAAGGCATCCCTGCGTGGCCAAGCTCGCATACTTATTCTTGACGACGTACTTCAGAGTGTCGACGCTACAATCCGACACGCATTTATGGACTATCTGCTAGACGAGTTCCCCGACTGGCAGCTAATAGTTACTGTCCACGACCGCCTCTGGAGAGAGCAGCTAAGAGACCTCTTTCACGCCCATGACCACTCATTCATTGAGCATAGGATCGAATCGTGGTCATTCGAGGGCGGCCTTAGCTTCAGTAAGCCCAACAGTGACCTTCTTACTCGAGACCTGAGAGCGCTAGTCGGTACGGCAGAGCCTCGCACCCTGAGCGCTATCGCCGGGCAGGTGCTAGAGGCGATATGTGATCAGCTCACGCGACGACTGCACATTCTCGTACCCCGTAAAGACGGCGATAGATACACGCTCGGCGATCTTTGGCCGACCGTGTGTGTTTACCTTGATGGAACCAGTGTGTCCCACTTGGTCCAGAGGATCAACACCTACAAGAGTTTGCGCAACATCACGGTGCACTCCGACTCCGCTTCACTTGCGCTAACCTCCGTAGACGCTCGCGGTTTCGCCCAGTCTGTGCTGCAGTTGTACGAATCAGTCCACTGCAGCACCTGTGGCTCCTGGCTTCGGGCAAAGCGTCAGCCCGCTTGCCAGTGCGGCCGGGTCTCTTTACAACGGTAAGGTAAATAAAGGCCTTATGCTTACCGATGATCTCCGCGCGATCGACGGTCAGCACGCCCCTGACATGTGATCCGGCACAGCACTGCCGAATACCGCTCTTATAGATCAAGGCACCGCGCTGCGCGCGGTGCGGGCGCGGTGGTCCCGTCCGGCGGCAAGCCGCCCCGGCCGTCTGCGACGCCGGGGCGGGAAGCCGCCGACAGCCGACGGGCTGCCGCGCCCTCATCGGGCAGAGCCGACGATCAGGACCAGGCCGTGACGATCGCCAGGGTGGCTGGGCGCCGTCGAGCTTTTGGCGATCGGCTGCCGCACCGGCTACGCCGGCTTGCCCTCGACCTCCCTGGGCCGCCCAGGTCGCACCGGACCTGACCGCCCCAGCGCCGCCTACCCTGTCCCGGTGGACGCGGACAGGGTGTGGCGGCTGTACCACCGCGCCGATCTGGTCGGCGAGATCGACGAGCAGACTCACGAC